>CAVQBE010000022.1:0-159099 GCA_963710675.1 uncultured beta proteobacterium
TATCACTCACTACGACTGCACGGCGATTGCCACGAAGGCAACGTGCTCTGGACCGATTCAGTAGGCAATATCGGTCCGCACTTCGTCGACTTTGACGACAGCCGCATGGGGCCAGCGGTGCAGGATTTCTGGATGTTGCTGGGCGCAGGCCGTGCCGAGCAAGCAGAGAGACTTGCAGATCTGGTCGAAGGTTATGAAGACTTCGCCGAGTTCGACCGCCGCGAATTAACCCTGATCGAACCACTGCGGACGCTGCGCTTACTGCACTACTCCGCCTGGATCGCGCGCCGCTGGCATGACCCCGCGTTCCCGGCTGCGTTCCCGTGGTTCAACACGCAGCGCTACTGGCAGGATCGCATCCTCGAACTCCGCGAGCAAATTTCGGCAATGCAGGAGGAAGTGCTCGTCGTCTAACTCGATGACGAGTCGCTACACTTGCACGCGAAGCGTAATAAGCGCTTCGGCAACGAAGATGAACGCACCGCTGTCTCCGGAATCGATTCGCACGCAAGCCGCCGATCTGCCACCGCGGCTGCGCGAGATTCCATACAACTACACGTCGTTCTCGGATCGCGAGATCGTGATGCGCCTGCTCGGAACCGAAGCCTGGCGCGTACTTGACGAACTACGCAGTGAGCGCCGCACCGGGCGCTCCGCACGCATGTTGTATGAAGTGCTGGGCGACATATGGGTGGTGCGTCGCAATCCCTATCTTGAAGACGACCTTCTGGACAACCCGAAGCGACGCGCGGCATTGATCGAAGCGCTGCACCATCGGCTGCACGAGATCGAGAAACGACGCGAACCCGAAGATGTGCAGCGCGATGCGAAAGTCGTTCAGCTGCTAGATGCAGCGCGCAAAGCGGTACAAGCATTTGAATCAGAGTTTCGAGCGATGTGGGATTTGCGCAAGAAAGCGCGACGCGTGCTGTCACGCCACACGCGTATCGACAACGTGCGCTTTGACGGCTATGCGCGCGTCACACACGTGACGGACGCCACCGACTGGCGGGTCGAATACCCTTTCGTGGTGCTGCACCCCGACAACGAGGATGAAATTCCGGGGCTGGTTCGCAGCTGCATCGAGCTCGGCCTGACGATCATCCCGCGCGGCGGCGCGACCGGTTACACCGGGGGCGTGATTCCTCTGACACCACTGTCTGCAGTGATCAATACCGAAAAGCTCGAAAGCTTGTCCGAAGTGGAATCGGTGGCGCTGGCCGGTGTCAGCGGGGCTGTGCCCACGATCCTGTCGGGTGCCGGCGTAGTCACTCGCAGAGTTGCGGAAGCCGCAGAGCGCGCCGGCTTCGTGTTTGCAGTTGACCCTACGTCGGCGGACGCATCCTGCATCGGCGGCAACATCGCGATGAACGCCGGCGGAAAGAAAGCGGTGCTCTGGGGGACGGCGGTTGACAATCTGGCGTGGTGGCGCATGGTCGATCCCGAGGGCAATTGGCTCGAAGTCGAGCGCATCGATCACAACCTCGGCAAGATTCATGATGCGCCCGAAGCCATATTCGATCTGACCTACAAGAACGGGGCACAACCGGCCGACAAGGCCAAGGTGCTGCGTACCGAACGCCTGCAGCTCACCGGAGCACAGTTCCGCAAGGTCGGTCTTGGCAAAGACGTCACTGACAAATTTCTGGGCGGCGTACCGGGCGTGCAGAAGGAAGGCTGCGACGGGTTGATCACGTCGGCGCGCTGGATCGTTCACAAAATGCCGCGGCACGTCCGTACGGTCTGTCTCGAATTTTTCGGGCAAGCGCACGAAGCGATTCCGTCAATCGTCGAGATCACCGACTATCTCGCGCAGCGTCCGGGTGGCGTGTTGCTCGCCGGGCTGGAGCATCTCGACGATCGCTACTTACGCGCCGTGGGCTACACGACGAAGTCCAAGCGCGGCAGCCTGCCGAAGATGGCGTTGTTCGGCGACATTGTCGGCGATGACGACGCGGCGGTTGCGCGGGCCTCGTCGGAAGTGGTGCGGCTCGCCAACGCAAGGCATGGCGAAGGATTCGTCGCCGTCAGCGCGGAGTCGCGCAAGAAATTCTGGCTCGATCGCGCGAAGACCGCTGCAATCTCAAAGCACACGAACGCTTTCAAGCTGAATGAAGACGTCGTGATTCCGCTGCCGAAGATGGGCGAGTACACCGCTTCGATCGAGCGCATCAATATCGAGCTTTCACTTGAAAACAAGCTCGAGCTGCTCGATGAGCTCGCTCGATACCTTGACAGTACCGTTCCCACTTGGCAAGACGGGAGATGCGGAGTTCGACCGCTTGCCGCGCGACGAAATCCTCGGCGACCGCCTGGGTGAAGCGCGCGAACTGCTTGCATACACGCGCGAGCGCTGGCGTTATCTGCTGAACCATTTCGACACGCCCGTTGCGATTGGCGCGCTCGGAGTTGTCGCGCCTCGGATTGACGCACCTCACCGGAGAGTTCGAACGGCGCATCTCAGCGAACAGCGCGGTCAGCGTCTTCGATGTTCTGCAGGATCACACGATCCGAGCTTCGTGGAAAACCGAAGTGCGTGCGCCGCTGCATCGCATCTTTTCCGGGGACGCGTTCGCTCCGGTGCTCGCGGAAGCCGATTCGATTCACAAGCGCGTGCTTAAGAGGCCGCGTGTTCGTAGCGCTGCACATGCACGCGGGCGACGGCAACGTTCACACGAACATTCCGGTCAATTCAGACAACTACGTGATGTTGCAACGTGCTAACGCCGCCGTGGCCCGCATCATGCAGATTGCGCGCGACCTCGGCGGCGTGATCTCGGGCGAGCATGGAATCGGCATCACAAAGCTCGAATTCCTGACCGACGACGAGACTTCAGGCTTTCGCCGCTACAAGAATGCGATCGATCCCGAAGGACGATTCAACAAGGGCAAGCTGATGCCCGGCGCCGACATGTCGAACGCCTACACGCCAAGCTTCGGCCTGATGGGCCACGAGTCGCTGATCATGCAGCAGAGCGACATCGCGAGCATTGCCGACGCGATCAAGGATTGCCTGCGCTGCGGCAAGTGCAAGCCGGTATGTACGACACACGTTCCGCGCGCGAACTTGCTTTACTCCCCCCGCGACAAGATTCTGGCCACATCATTGCTGATCGAAGCATTTCTGTACGAAGAGCAGACACGGCGCGGGATTTCGATCAGGCATTGGGACGAGTTTTCGGACGTCGCCGACCACTGCACCGTATGCCACAAGTGCGAGTCACCGTGCCCGGTCGATATCGACTTCGGCGACGTGTCGATGGCAATGCGCGACCTGCTGCGCCGCATGGGCAAGAAGAAGTTCAACGCCGCCGGTTGGGCTTCGATGTTCTTCCTGAACGCGAAGGATCCGCAAACGATCAAGGTCGTTCGCACGTTGATGATCGATTGGGGCTTCAAGCTGCAGCGCTTTGGCAATCAGTTTTTCAGGCCGGCCGCGGCGCTGCAGGTGCGGCGTCCGCCGTCGACGACCGGCGGCCGGCCGCCAATACGCGAACAGGTCGTCCACTTCATCAACAAGAAAATGCCGGGGGATCTGCCGAAGAGAACGGCACGTGCGCTGCTCGACATCGAAGACTCGCGCTACGTGCCGATCATTCGCGATCCGCAGAAGACGAGCAGCGAAAGCGAAGCGGTGTTCTACTTTCCGGGTTGTGGCTCCGAGCGTCTGTTCTCGCAGGTTGGCCTGGCGACGCAGGCGATGCTATGGCACGCCGGCGTGCAGACGGTGCTGCCGCCGGGCTACCTGTGCTGCGGTTACCCGCAGCGCGGCGCCGGGCAGTTCGACAAAGCCGAGAAAATCATCACCGACAATCGCGTGTTGTTTCACCGCGTTGCCAACACGCTGAACTATCTGGACATCAAGACGGTGGTCGTAAGCTGCGGAACATGCTACGACCAGCTGCAGGGCTACAAATTCGAGGAGATATTTCCAGGCTGCCGCATTATCGACATTCACGAGTATCTGCTGGAAAAGAATATCCGCGTCGATGGCATCACCGGAGTGCGATACATGTATCACGACCCATGTCATACGCCGATGAAGCTGCAGGCTCCACTGAAAACGGTCAACGCTATAGTGAAGACGGTGGATAACTTCGCGATCGAGAACAACGACCGGTGTTGCGGGGAATCAGGAACGTTCGCTGTGGCGCGACCCGACGTAGCGACGCAAGTTCGCTTTCGCAAGGAGCGCGAGGTCCGGGCTGGCGCCGACAGGCTGCGCGCCGACGGCTTCGATGGTGAAGTCAAAGTGCTGACTTCATGCCCATCCTGCCTGCAGGGTCTGAAGCGCTACAACCACGATGCCAACATCGACGCCGACTACATCGTCGTTGAAATGGCGCGACATGTGCTCGGCGCTGACTGGCATGCCGGAGATACGTCGAGCGCGCCAATCACGGCGGCATCGAACGCGTGCTGGTGTAGTCGTGAAGCTGGCCGACTGCGAGCTGTGTAAAAGCCAGGGCGGCACTTTGGTGCATCGCCAATGAATGGCTGCGCGTAATGCTCGTCGACGAGGCCAACTATCCCGGCTACGTCCGTGTTGTCTGGAACGAGCACGTGCGGGAAATGACCGAACTCGACAACGAGCAGCGCCAGCGTCTGATGAAAACGGTGTTCGCCGTCGAATCGGCGCAGCGTGAGGTGCTTGCGCCGCTAAAGATTAACCTCGCGAGTCTCGGCAACATGACGCCACACTTGCACTGGCACGTGATAGCGCGCTTTGCCGACGATCTGCATTTCCCACAGCCGGTGTGGGGTAAGCCGCAGCGCACCGCCGATGATCAGACGCTGCAGGTACGTCGCGCGCTAATAGGCCGGCTGCGCGAAGTGATTGCGGAGAACGTATCGCGCGTTACCTAGTGCGGACAGCTTCTTAGTCGTCGCCGCCGAAAATTCCCAGCAGCGCAAGCAGGCTCTGGAACACGTTGTACAGGCTTAGATAGATGCCTAGCGTGGCCGTGATGTAGTTCGTCTCTTCGCCGTCGCGCACGCGCTTCAGGTCATACAGAATGAACGCGGTGAAGATGCCGATCGCGAGCACCATCAGCGTCAGCATCAACGCGCTCGACTGTATGAAGAAGTTGGCGAGCATGCCGACGAAAACCATGACCGCGCCGACGAAGAGCCACTTGCCCATCGTCGACAGGTCACGCTTGATGACCGTCGACAGCGCTGCCATGCCGAAAAAGACCGCGCCGGTTCCGGCAAACGCCACCATGATCAGGCTTGCACCATTGGCCAGCCCAAGCACGGCACCCAACAACCGAGACAGCATCAGCCCCATAAAGAAGGTGAACGCCAGCAGCATCGGTACACCCAGTGCGGAGTTCTTCGTCTTCTCAATGGCGAACATCAGCCCAAATGCACCGACCAGAAAGACAATCAGGCTGATGCCGGGCGACATCGACCGCACGATCCCGGTCGATACGCCGATCCACGCCCCAAGGACCGTGGGAACCATCGACAATGCCAACAGCCAGTAGGTATTGCGTAGTACCCGGTTGCGCTCAACAACCAGCGCATCGGAACCGCGATAGCCAGAAGTTTGCAGGCTAGGATTCATTGGTTCTCCAGATAAGGTGAGACACAGTAACAGTCCGCGACAGCAGTTTAGTCTGCCGTTGGTGCTCCGGCGCGCCCGCCCGACAGATGGCGAATGCCATGACTACTGGCCGATTGCCGAATCCGTGCCGCCACTTTTTGCCTGACTGGCACGCTCGCGCAGCTTTTGCACTTCCCTTTCGCTAAGAACGCGAAAACGCTCGGCTTCGATCTGACGAGCGACCCGTTCGGGTTCGCGTCCGCTTTCGCCAACGCGTCCGAACACCCCTTGCTGCCACGCAAACAGCGCGAGATTAAGCAGTACCAAAATGAGAAACGCAAGCTTCATAGTTACTTCGGATCAAATTGCGCGCGCAGCGCAAGGCCACGCAAAACCAGATTATGTTCGATGTCTGCAGGCATCGAAAGCCGCATCAAAAGCGCTTGCGCGTGACCGCCAGTCACGATCAGGCGTGGCTCCGCGAGCATGTGCACCGCAAATCGATGCCAGATTCGGTACACCAGACCCGCCTGAGCATCAAGCACGCCTGTGACGATCGCGGCATCGGTGTTGTCCGGAAACTCCGCGACATTAGCCGAAAATTCAGGGTCTGCCGTCGGCAAGCCCGCTGTTCGAAGTGCCAGGGAGTCGAGCATCATGCGTACACCCGGCGCGATGACCCCGCCAATGAATTTGCCTACGAACTTCGTCCGCGGGCTTTCATCTCCCTCCGCATCAACACAATCGACTGTTGTCGCTGTGCCTGCGTTCACAACGACGAGCGATCTCACGTCGTTTTGCAAATTCATCGATGAGCACGCACCCAGCAGACAATGCCAGCGATCAGCACCTAGCTGGGATGGGTCGCGATATCCGTTGGTGAGTGCGAGCGGTCCATCGAAGCTGCTCTGCGATCGCACCCAACGCACGGCGTACTGCTGAACAGCTAACGCTGCCTGTTCGACCGCGGCTACGACCTGCGCATTGGCCACGTTGCACCCGACTACGGGCGTACCAAGCGGCACGTTGTCGCCAATGATCCGCGAGCCGGGTGGCGATCCCCTCAATGCCTCGATGCAACTGCATATGCGTTGAATGCAGCTGACCGTCAGCTGACATCTGCGCCCACTTGATTGCCGTATTGCCGACATCGACCAGAAGCGTCATCGCCGCACCGACACATCCCCGACGCTAATGGCGTGACGTTGTCCTTCAGCATCGATAACCAAGCGTCCGTCGTTATCCACTTCGATGACGCGGCCGCTGAGCGACGGTGCGGCTGCTGCATCGTGCAGCACATCGACAACTTCACCGCGCGAGTCGAGCAGCCGATTGAAGCGCGCGCGAAACGGGTCAAAACCCGCTTTCAGAAACTGTGCCGAGGCGTTGAAAATCGCGCTGCCGAGCTCTCCAATCCACTGCTCGCGCGTTCGTTGGGCAGCATGGCCCAGCTCATTGAGCGCAATCGCAGGCTGCCCGATCTTGCTTCGCACGTCTTCGTCCAAACGTAGGTTGATACCAACACCAACTACGAGTGTTTGACTTCCGCTTCGGTCCGTCACCAGCTCAGTCAGAATTCCTCCCAGCTTGCGCCCGTCGATTCGAATGTCATTGGGCCACTTCAACATAACCGAGATACCGCGTCCGCGGAGGCTCTCGGCGAGGGCAACTCCGCATGCGAGCGTCACTGGTGGCAGCGAGTGCGTAGTCTCCGTAAGCGGAATCGCAACGCTGAACAGCAGCGCGTTTCCTGGGGCCGCATGCCAGGCCCGCTGTTTCCGACCGCGGCCAGCGCTTTGAAAATCAGCCGCTCGCAAAAGATGTCGAGCTGGCTGATGCAACCTTGCACGAGTGACCAGATCCTCATTGGTCGAGACGGTTGCAGCCACCGTTTCAACGGTGCACTCGTGCCGCCACTCGGATGCCAGTGCTTCGACAATCGCCGATGCCGACAGCGGCGCTGACTGAACCGACGGTCGCATAGAGTTCAGTATTGCAACCAAACGGTGGCCTTCCAATCTGATCGTTCTGACGGGCGATCGAATTTAACATCGCCTGCTGTCGTTTCGCGTGGTTGCCACCTCTAACGCAAGCATTCGACAATGGACTCAATGACGCCTTTGCAATTGACGGGGAAACCCTGGCATTCGCGGCGCTCCCCGCTGGCTCGCGCTGCCTGTGCGACGTATGCCCTGCTGTTGCTCTATTCCGGGTTGGCGCCGTGGACCGGATGGCGCGATCTGGGCTTGAACCCATTCGCCTATCTGGCGGCGCCGATTCCCGGCGCACGTCACCAACTTCGATCTCGCGGTCAACGTGCTCGCCTACCTGCCGTTGGGTGCGTTGCTGGTACTGGCGCTGCACCCAGCAAAGCGTGGGCTAACTGTGGTGTTGATTGCGTCGTCGCTTGGGCTGCTGCTGGCCGCCTTGATCGAGGCCGCGCAAACCTTTCTTACAGACGCGTATTCCGTCCAATCTCGATCTTCTGGCAAACACCGCCGGCGCCATTGGGTGCGTTGATCGCGGCGCCATTCGCATCCAGCTGATCGATCGCGGGCGGCTGGCCGATTGGCGGCTGCGCTGGTTCGAGCGCGACGCATCGCTGTTACTGCTGCTGGTCGCGCTTGGCCTGCTGCGCAGATCTATCCGGAGCCGATGTTGTTCGGCAATGGAAATATCAGCGACGTGTTAAGCGCATTGGTGACCGCAATCGGGGCGGTGCTGCCGATCGACGACGCCGTGTTCGCGGTGACCGAGTTTGCGGATTCTTTCGAAGTGGCCGAATTCGTACTGGCTGAGGCATTTGTGGTCGCGGCCGCGGTTCTTGCGGTCGGGCTCGACGTTCGCTTCGACCATGCGACCGCATGCGCCGACAGTGAAGCTGTTACTGGCGCTGATGGTGGCCGCTTGTTGTCCAAGACGCTTGCCAATCGGTGCAGTTTGGGCCCGATCGCGCGCTGGCATGGCTGACGCCCGGTGCGTATCGGTGGGCTCGCAATCGGCGTGCTGTCATTATTGGCGGCAAGCGCCGGGCCGCGGGTTTGGTCGGCGCGCTTTGCGATGCTGGCACTTGTTGCCCTGGTCGTCGCCGTCAATCTGGTGCCCGAAAATCCTTACTACGTTGATGCCATCAGCGACTGGCGCCAGGGCAAGTTGCTGAACTTCAATGCACTGGCGCGGTGGCTGTCGCTGCTGTGGCCGTATGCGTTGGCATGCGGGCTCGTCCTTGCGCCGCTGGCCGGCGCTGCGGCGCGACGCGCGTCCCCGCGTCCTTATAATTTGCGCTTAATGAGCTATTACCAGCGCCATGTTTTCTTCTGTCTTAACGAGCGCGACGATGGCTCGGCATGCTGCGCCAACCATAACGCCGCAGGAAATGCAGAAGCACGCCAAATCGCGCATCAAAGCGCTCGACCTGAACGGCGAAGGCCAGATTCGAATCAACAAGTCCGGCTGTCTGGATCGGTGCCATGAAGGTCCTTGCGTCGTCGTCTATCCCGAAGGCGTCTGGTACACCTACGTCGATGCGCACGACATTGACGAGATCGTCGACCGCCATCTGGTCAAGGGCGAAGATCGTCGAGCGTTTTCGCATTTAGCTAAGCGGCAGGCAACCGATGCTGGCGTCGATCGAGAAAGTGCTGGTCGACGGTCCCGGCGGCGCCGATTGAGATTGCACTCGACTGGCCTGCGGATCTTGACGTGGCAGACGCCGCAGGGCATTGTTTACATCGGACATCCACATCCGCTCTTCGGCGGCACATTGGAAAACAAAGTCGTCTCCACAATCGCCCGCTCATTCGCCGGCCTGGGTTGGCTTGCGGTGCGCTTTAACTTTCGCGGGGTCGGCGCGCTCCAGCCGGTGAGCATGACGAAGGCAGTCGCGAAACCGAAGACTTCCTGCACTTGGTCGACACGGTACCGACGCTGCTCAACGGTCAGTTCGAAGAGTCCCGGCGTCACTGCCGATTGCTGTCGCAGGCTTTTCGTTCGGCAGCTTTGTCGCAGCAAAGGCTGCACAAGCACTTTCTGCGGCCAATCGACCGCGGTAAGCACATCGTGTACTTATCGGTGCAGCCGCCGGCAAATGGCCGATGCCGCACGTAGCTGACGACACACTCGTCATTCACGGCGAGCTGGACGAAACAATTCCGTTGATCGACGTGCTCGAGTGGGCGCGGCCGCAGGAATTGCCGATCATCGTCGTTCCGGGTGCGGAGCATTTTTTTCACCGTCGGCTGGGCCTGCTAAAGCGCCTGATAAGTGCGCATATTCACGGCATGCCCGCAATTGACGCCACTGCGCAAACTGTCTAAAAAGGGCTCATTCAAGGAGGTTTATCCTGGCCCGAGCCCAGTAGCCGACGGCACTCTCCCAATCTCACTCGGAAATGGCAGCGCACAGTGCGCACGACAATCAGCGGACGGCACACTCGTCTATTCGAAAACCCCATCGGTGTCGCGAAATCTCATTGCGCAGCGCGCAGTGTCGATGGCGGCGCGGCGCGTGCTGATCATGATCGACGGCAAGCGCACGATCGACGATTTGTCATTTCGGGTAAGCAGGATGAAATCGAAACGCTGATTGCCAGCCTGGAAGACGGCGGGCTGATTCAGCGCGTCGCGTACCGGCGCGCAATCGACGTTCCGACGATTAACGGGCGTGACACTGAACCCGGCTTTTCTAACGCGCTCGGCGGACCCAGCACCAGCGGCTGACCTCGACGAGCGCGAGCCGAACCCAATGACGTTGGAGGAAGTCAAGCGGCGCGCCGTCCGCGGACTGCACGACCGGCTCGGTCCGGAGGCCGACACGTTGGCGATGCGCATCGAAAGCTGCCGCACGATCGAAGAGTTTCGATATCGCGTACGTGAGGCCGAGCGCCTGATCACAACCGCGCTGGGTGCCGGCGCCGCCCAGGAGTATCTGAAGGAACTGCGGCGCCGCGGATAAGTGCTTGTCCTGCAAATCGCAACCGTGCGCACTGAACCGCGACCGGACTTTGTGCTCCAACCTCGATGCGGCATTCGGTCAGTGCCGCTTCGCTATCCTAGTTCCCATCTAACCACGTACCCAGTAACCCACTTGCGCCTTGCCGTTTTTCTGTTTGTTCGTAACGGTTGGGCATCGTCGACCGCGCGATCGCGCAGCCTGCGCCCATGTTGGCTGCGCGTGCCTGGGTTCTGGTTGATGCCACCAGCGGTACGCGGCTGGCGGCATTTGAGCCGTCGGCGCGTCTGGAGCCGGCATCACTGACGAAGCTGATGACCGCGTATGTCGTGTTTTCGGCGCTTAATGAAGATCGCATCGCACTCACCGACACGGTCACAGTGTCTCGCAGCAGCATTTGCTGTTCCCGGCAAGCTGGGGGCACGCATGTATCTCGAACCTGGCCGCGAGGTCAGCGTCGATCAGTTGTTGCGCGGAATGCTGACTGTCTCAGCCAGCGATGCGGCGATCGCACTGGCGGAGCACAGAGCTGGCAGTGTCGGCGCTTTCGTTGAGCGCATGAACGCCGAGGTACGCCGGCTGGGTATGGCAAACACGCACTTCTCCGAATCCTACCGGGCAGTCAGACGCACAAAACTATTCGAGCGCCGAGGATATGGCGATTCTGGCGCGGCGTTTGCTCGCGGATTTTCCGCAGCATGCGCCGCTGTTCGCTCAGCGCGAGTTTGAGTATAACAATGTGTCCCAGAGCCAATCGCAACCGGCTGTTGTGGACTGACTGCGCATGTTGATGGCATGAAGACCGGCCAATTGGCGGCCGCCGGTTGGTCCGTCGTCGCAACTACTGCCCGCGCTCAGGGCGAGGGTGAGCGCGCCTTTCAGCGGCGGTTGATTGCGGTGGTGCTTGGCGCGGCGAGCGATTCGTCGCGCACGCAGGAGACTTTGCGTCTGATCAATCACGGCTACGCCGCGTTTGATACGGTGCAGGTTTATCGTCGTGGCGATGTGCTGGCCAAACCCGCAATCTGGAAGGGTGAGCGCGGCGCCGTGCCGGTCGGCGTCGATCGCGACGTGTACGTTACCGTTCCGTCAAACGAGCTGCGCGCACTTGGCGCCGAGCCGCTGAAGTCATCGATCGAGCGGCCCGATCCACTGGTCGCGCCGCTGCAACAGGGTGAGACGGTCGGTCGCATGATGATCAGCGCCGGAGGGCGGCCGTTGCCGAGGTGCCAGTCGTCGCGCTCGAGCGGGTCGAGGCGGGCGGCTTGTTACGCCGCGCGTACGATGCCATCATGCCTGTGGTGGAGGAAGCGCAATGGCTGAAATCGCGGAACGAGCGCCGACTGGCAACACGCAACTTGTTACCTGAACGGCGAATGGACGGCGCTGATCGACGCCAAGGTGTCAGTGCTCGATCGCGGATTTATTTTCGGCGACGGCGTCTACGAAGTGATTTCCGTGGACACGCTCGGCGGCATACGTGCGCCATTTCGTGCACGTCCCAGCATTTCGCCCGCCTGCAGCGCAGCCTCGATGCGGTGCGCATAGAAAATCCGCTAGGGCTCGAGCAATGGCTCGACCTGACCGCCGAAGTCATCGAGCGTCACCCGTGGCCACGCCAGCTTGGTGTATGTGCAGGTCACTCGCGGCGTCGCGAAGCGAGACCATCCGTTTCCAGCCGGCGTCGCGCCCACAGTGTTCGTCACGACATCTCCGTGGCCGCCGATTCCTACCGAGCAGATTGAACGCGGAGTCGGCGCGGTCACGCATGCCGACGAGCGCTGGCTGCATTGCGATATCAAGAGCACTTCGTTGCTTGGCAACGTGCTGATGAAGCAGTACGCGATCGACCATGGTGCGAGTGAGACCGTGATGCTGCGTGATGGATTCTTAACCGAAGGCTCGAGTACCAACATCAGCGTCATCAAGAACGGTGTGATCGCCATGCCCCCGAAGACCGTGCAGCTGCTGCCCGGGATAACCGTCGACGGCATTGCTCACATTGCGGCGCAACACGGGCGTCACAGTCGAGTGCGGCCCATCGCAGCAGCACGAGCTAAGGGGGCAGATGAAATCTGGCTCAGCTCGTCCGGGACGCGAAGTATTGGCGATCGTCTCGCTGGACGGCGCGGCGGTGGGTGAGGGGCGATTCCGGCAAACCCGGCCCCATGTATCGGAAGCATGCATCAATGGTTTCAGCAAGCCAAACTCGAAGATGCGCGCAGCTGGGCGGCACAGCGCGACGTGCAGCAGCGCAGAGGCCGGGCAAGCGAACGAATTGCATGAGAACCAGGCCGACCTGGGCGCTCATAGCCTTCGCCTGCCGGAAGTTCCTCGAAGTGCGAAGGGCTCATCAATGAGCAACGAACCGAAACCTTCCGACCTGACGCCTCGCCCGCCGGGGTTGACGTTTCCGACCGACTTCCCGATCAAGGTCATGGGCCGCCGGGTCGATGAGTTCGCGCAGGCAATCGTCGAAGTCGTGCAGGCGCATGCGCCCGATTTCGACGCCAGCACGCTCGAGATGCGGACCTCAAAGGACGGCAACTATTTGTCGGTCACCGCGACGATCCGCGCAACATCGCGCGAGCAACTGGACGATCTGTATCGCGCCCTGACCAGCCATCCGCTGGTGAAAGTCGTCCTTTAGCCGCAATGATCGTTCGGCATCTTGGGCGCGCCGATTACGTCAGCACCTGGCACGCAATGCGGGAGTTCAATGCGCAGCGCGAGCCGAATACCGATGACGAACTGTGGCTGGTCGAGCATCCGCCCGTCTTCACTTTGGGTCAGGCCGGCCGTCGCGCGCACCTGTTTGCAGCGACTGACATTCCAGTCGTGACGACCGATCGCGGAGGGCAGATCACGTATCACGGCCCTGGCCAGGTCGTTGCGTATCCGTTACTCGATCTGCGGCGGCTTCGTATCTACGTCAAGGAGCTCGTCTTTCGCATCGAGCAGTCGGTGATTCAGACGCTCGATGCGTTGGGTGTGCAGGGCCGACGCATAGCGGCGCTCCGGGCGTATTCGCGCCATGGCCGGGCTGAGGCGTCGCCGCCGTTTTCGCGGCGTTGCAAAGATCGCCGCGCTCGGCATCAAGGTCGCCGGTGGATGCAGCTATCACGGCGTGGCGCTGAACGTCGCGATGGACCTGGCTCCGTATGCACTGATCGACCCCTGCGGCTACGCCGGTTTGCGCGTCGTCGATCTCGCCACTCTTGGCGTCAAGGCCGATTGCCAAGATGTCGGAATGCGACTCAGCAAGACGGCTGCAAGCGCATCTATCGTCGCCGTCGCCGGTTCATCAAACTGCATTGGCTAGAATCACGGCCTGATGGACACCTCCACGCCGACAGGCGACTTTGCAAAGAAAAAAGGCGAAGCCAAGACCGGCAAGGTCTTCAAGAAGTTCGCCATTACGCCGGTGCCGATCGGTCAGATGCTGAAAAAGCCCGAGTGGATTCGGGTCAAGGCAGGCTCGCCGGCCACGCGCTTCTACGAGATCAAGAGCATTCTTCGCCAGCACAACCTGCATACGGTGTGCGAAGAAGCGTCATGCCCGAACATCGGCGAGTGTTTTGGCAAAGGCACCGCAACTTTCATGATCATGGGTGACAAGTGCACGCGGCGCTGCCCGTTTTGCGACGTCGGCCACGGGCGCCCCGATCCGCTCGACGTCGATGAGCCACTTAATCTGGCCAGGACCATCGCCGCGCTGAAACTTTCGTACGTCGTCATCACATCAGTCGATCGCGATGATTTGAAGGATGGCGGAGCGCAGCATTTCGTGGACTGCATTCGCGCGACACGCGAGTTGTCACCAGCGACGCGAATTGAGGTCCTGGTGCCCGATTTTCGCGGGCGTCTCGATCGCGCGCTGCAAATTCTCGAAGCCGCGCCGCCCGACGTGATGAATCACAATCTGGAGACCGTGCCGCGGCTTTACCGCCATGCTCGGCCAGGCTCGGATTACGCGCACTCGCTGAAACTGCTGCAGGAGTTCAAGCGCGTCGTGCCTGATGTGCCGACCAAGAGCGGTGTGATGGTCGGCTTGGGCGAGACCGATGACGAGATCTTGCAGGTGATGCGTGATCTACGCGCGCACGATGTCGATATGTTGACCGTCGGGCAATATCTGGCGCCGAGGACGCATCATTTGCCGGTGCTGCGTTACGTCCATCCCGACACATTCCGGATGTTCGAGTCGGAAGCGCAACAGATGGGCTTCTCGCACGCGGCGTGCGGCCCGCTGGTGAGGTCGAGCTACCACGCCGACCAGCAGGCGCACGCTGCCGGCATCGCAGCCTAGCTGCAATTCACGGCCGCCACGCCCGCGTGGCTAGGCGGACTCGTAGACTTCGAACAGACCGAGTCTCCGCCGCCGGCGCGGTTGCGCGTCCGCCATGAAGTAATACACATCCCTGCATTCGAAGCAGGCGAACAATTGAACCTCGGCTCGCTCGTCGTCGACAACGTCTTCAACGTCAAACGAAACGCATGCCAGACAGACGGGCCTCATGGTTCGCACTAGCTGCGGTCCCCCTTGTCACCCTGACCCGGCTTCGAACGGGTTTTGGCCTTGCGCCTGACGTCGCTGCCCAGCGATCGACCTTGGTCGTCGCTCTCCGTGAATTGTCCGGTTTTGCTTCGCCGCACGTAGCGCTTGTCACCGCGCGGTGCAATCAGTTCGCGCTTGGCAGCTCGCCTCTTCGTGGCTTTCTTCGTGACCTTCCTACTTTGCTGGCTTTGCCGGTCTTGCTGGCTTTGCTGGATTTTTTCTTCGTTGCCATGGCCTCTCCTTGGATAATGACATTGCCATTGCTTCTGTATAGCCGCTGCAAACAAACAGACTTATCAGGCTGCGGCTTCCGTTGTCGCGATCTGCGGCGGCAACGGCGCGTCGAGAGAAGCACAAATCATGCGCAGCGTGCTGGCAGCACGCCAGTTGGTTTCACTATCAACGAAGGCAGCGGCAGTTGCAGCCTTGATCAGCTGCGGCTTGGCAAGCGGAGCCAGTTGGTTCAACCGATCGAGTGCAGCCGACACGTCGTCCAGTTTGATTGCTTCAGCGCCTACAAATTCGACATTCGATTGCGGCAGCAGCACAGCGCCAGCGTTGAACGCGTGCTCGGGGCGCTTCGGCAGTCTGACCACTGCGATCAACGACAGCACCAGGGCCGCATCCTGCGGCAGCTCACTGACCGAGCGATAGCGCACCGGTACTGCTTTCGTGGCGTCCGGACCAAGCCGCCGGTTCAAGATCGTGAACAGCAGGAATTCGCGAACCGATACCCGCCCGTCGGCAACAATCAGCAGGTGAGCCAGCTTCAAGACGCGCTGCTGAGCGGGTGCTGGAAGCTTGCGCAACGCCGGCATCGCGAGGTCGAGCAGCGGCTGACGTGCGCCAGGGGGCAGTTGGTGGATCAGACCGTGATAGTGCTCGGCAAGCTGCGAGGCTTCGGTACCGTACGCCTCAGCGATCAGTTGGCACTGCTGCGCACGTAGCTCGCTGTCTTTCTCAACCAGCAATGCAAACGCGATCAGCTGTGCATGGATCGCGTCGTTCGCCGCTCCCCGCAGTGCCCCGACAGTCGCGCGCTGCGATTCATCGAGGGCAAACTCGCGATGCCCGGGTGGCGCGACGGTGCCCACCGCTGCCGCAACGTTACCTTGCGCTGCGGCACCGCCCGCTGCGGCCGCGACCAAACCCGCAACGGGTGACAGCGCATTCAACCCCGGTGCTCGCGGAAGCTCGCGAGCGGGGACGGCTTCCTGTCCGCTCATCGCGAGCGCCAGCGCGTTCTCCGGCGCCGGCAGAAACGCCTGCTTGCGTCCATAGATGCGCTGCACCCGTTCTTCCAGTGACGGATGCGTTGCGAACAGGCCTCGCACGAAGCTGGGCCGAGCCGCTCCCAGAAACAGGTGCGACAGTGCCTCGGCCTGTGGATGATCGATGCGAGTGCCGAGCCCGGTCGTTTCCGTAAGCCCGCCGATCTTGCGCAGTGCGCCGCCGATACCGTCGGGGTTGCGCGTGAACTGCACCGCGCTTGCATCGGCAAGAAATTCGCGTTGTCTCGAAACCGCCGCCTTGATCAGGCGACCGAAGAAAACGCCGATGTATCCGAGCAACCACAGCGCTATTCCGGCAAAAAACAAGATCGCCATCGCGTTTCCGCTGCGGCTGCTTCCGCCTCGGCTGCGCCCTCCGACTTCGAGCAGCAGGCGACCGGCAAGCGCAACAATCAGCAATCCGTGCAGCACGCCGATCAGCCGCAGATTGAGCCGCATGTCGCCATTGAGCACATGTGAAAACTCATGCGCAATGACTCCCTGCAGTTCGTCGCGTGACAGGCGCGTCAACGTACCCCGCGTGACCGCAATCACCGCGTCGTTGATCGAATGTCCGGCGGCGAAAGCATTGATGGCGGCTTCGTTGTCCATCACGTAGACACGCGGCACCGGCACGCCCGATGCAATCGCCATTTCTTCGACGACATTGATCAGTCGCCGGTCGAGCAGGTCGCCGGTGGTCATGTCGACCTCGCGCGCATCGACCAGGTTGGCTACCGCAGCGCCTCCCGCGCTCAGCGCGCTCACCTTGTACGCCGTGCCGCCGCCGATCAGACCAAGCACGATGCAGGTATTGAAAAAATAAAACCCGTTAGGCAGTGCGCTGGCTATTCGAGCCGTCCCGGAGGGCATCAACAACCCGAAATAAATAGCGGTGGCGGCGAAGTTCACCGCGATAACGATCGTAATGACCGCAATCGCGAACAGCACCACCAGCCGGCGCGTTGACCGACGAGCAATCTCCTGGTGCTGGAAAAAGTCCACGAAGTGGTGTGCGCTAAAGCGGACGCGCGCCGTAGCCGGCCATCGCACCGACGCCGATCGCAAGCACCGCCAGCGTGAAGATCAGCGACACCGTTGTCCAGAACATCGTCGGATCATCATCGCGTCTGATCCAATCGCCGGCAACGTCGTTGTCCCACACCGTTCCACGCCGGATACTGATTACACCCCACGCAATCAGCCCGACGCCCAGCGCGAACAGGACCCACATTGCGACCATGAGTCTCGGCCAAGCGAAAACTAGAACTGAACGCGAACGGCCTGCTTCTCCTCTTCGCTTTCAGTCGACTGCAGCAACTCGGCCGGCGTAAACGTGAACGCGCCCGCAATGACGTTGGTTGGAAATTGCTGAACGGCAGTGTTGTAGCTCATCACCGAATCGTTGAACGCCTGGCGCGCGAACGAGATCTTGTTCTCGGTCCCCGTCAGCTCTTCGGTCAACTGCATCATGTTCTGATTCGCCTTCAGGTCGGGATAGGCTTCGGCCAGGGCAAACAGCTTCGACAGTGCGCCACTGAGCGCTCCCTCAGCAACCACCAGCCCCTGAATAGCCTGTGCCGAGCCCGGATCCGCGGCGGCTGCGGTATTCGCACTCACAGCCGAGTTACGCGCGCGAATCACGTTTTCGAGCGTCTCGCGCTCGTGCTTCATGTACGCCTTCGCCGTCTCGACCAGGTTCGGAATCAGGTCGTAGCGGCGCTTCAGCTGCACATCGATCTGCGCGAACGCGTTCTTGAATTTGTTGCGCAGGCTGACAAGCCGGTTATAGGCACCGACCACCCAGAAGACAATTGCTGCGATGACGACCAGCGTGATGATCCAACTCATCGAATTCTCCTCCAGTCAAACTACCAGACGGCATTTGCCCGGCCCGCCGCTATCGCCGTAAGTTCAAGGCGCGCGGACTATAAGACAAACCCCCGCGCACGCAAGGCCTGAGTGACGGACGGTGCCTGCTCCGTCCGTCATCACGTTCGTCAGCGAGCCGGCGCAGGTGGTGTCGTCGCCGGCGCGGTCGTTACCGGGGCTGATGTCGCCGTTGGCGACTGACCCGCTGCTAGCAGCCCGGCCGCGATTGATCTCCTCGGCCGAAGCGACGTCGAACAGCTTGACGACCTGCTTCACACCGGGCACGCGGCTGGCGACATGCGCGGCGACATCGGCTTCCTTTTGCGTGACCGCGCCCATCAGGTAAATCGTGCGCCGCTCGGTAACGATGTCGATCGAGTTGAATGCAATTTCGCGCGTATTTACGAACGCCGCGCGCACCCGCGTTCCGAGTGTGTTGTCCTCGGTGCGATCACCAAAGCTGGACGGCGCCGCGATCACCAGTTCGTTATTGACCATACGAACGTCCTTCGAGGCGGCCGCCACAGTACCGGCTTGCGCCTTGACTGCTTCGCTATTCACTTCGCCAGTCAGCAGCACGCGCTTGTCGAAACTGTTGACATTGATGTGAATGTCGTTGCCGCGCAGCGCATCCTTCAACTCGTTGGCGACTCTGACCTGAATGGTTTTGTCGTCGAGCTGCGCGCCGGTGCTGCGGCGATCGGTAGCGACGATTGCCGTGCCTGCTGCCACCGCACCGATGACCAGCGGAGCACACGCCGTCAACGCAGCCATCGCCATCAACAGCACCCCCAGCAATTGTCTATCGATCAGTTTCATCTGAATCTCCTGCAATTCACTTGCTTACTCGGATTGAAACGCATCGCGTATCCATTCGATTGTGCCATTGCCATCGACGGTGACGACGTCGAACCGGCACGCGGGCCAGCGCTCTCCGTATGCGGTGAAGAGCCAATGCTGGGCCGCGCGCGCGATTCGCTTCTGTTTTACCAAATCAACGCTGACCGCCGCGCCGCCAAAGCGTGAACCGGTGCGCATGCGAACTTCGACAAACACAAGCATCTCGCGTTCACGCGCGATCAAATCGACTTCGCCGTCGCGATAGCGCGCATTGCGCGCCACGATGCGGCAACCCGCGGCCATCAAGTGCCGGGCGGCTGCCTCTTCGGCCACGTCTCCGGCGCGCTGCTTTGGCGTTCGCGCCGATGGCACTGGAGGTGCCGCCATCAGCGCGCTACCTCTTCGCGCTCAATCGTTCCGTTGCGGTAAATGGCCGACACCGGAATACGTTCGACGCGTACGCTTTGCGCGCGATCGACGCGCAGCCGTCCGGTAACCCCGTCGATCTCGAAGCGCAGCTCGCCCTTCATCCAGACTTGCGCGATTCGAAATGCGTCGATTCCCAGCGCATACAGCCGCGCGGTTTCAAGCGTCATCGGCCGTCCCGCCGGTGGATAGACCATCACGGCAGGATGATCGGGTTGCAACAGCCACGGCATATCGACGAACCGCACGCCTTCGAGATCAAAAGCAAGCGCGGATGCGGCCGGCGACGCCGACGGGTCGCCAACGTTGAGCAACGATGTGCCAAAAACGGGCAACGCCGCGCGGGATACGCGGACGCACCAGTGACGCCTCGCGCGCGCCAAGCGCAAGGAACACTGCATCGTAGTTGCCCGTTTCAAACTGCCTGCCTAGGCGGGGCAGCGCGGCGGGTGTTGATTCAACCACCAACGGCAATTCGCCCGCCGCGCGCAGCGCGTTGACATAAGCCTGAGCGATCCTTTGATCGAGCGCGCCGGCGCCGGCGAGCACCATGATGCGAGCGCCGGTCGATACGCCGGGCCGCAGATTGATAAAGCTTGCGAGCGCGCTTTGCACGACGCGTTCGGCTTCGGCTTCGGCCGAGAGGCCAAGGGCAATCATCGTCGGCAGGTGCGCTCGAATCGCGGTCAGGAAAATTCAGCGTCACCAGCGGCAGCACCGCGCGCCCGCCTTCCACGATGGCATTGACCTGATCCCGCCGCAACGGCCCAACGGCTACGCGTACTCCGCGATCGCGCGCGGCGGCAAGCGCCGCGCCGAGTTCTTGGACATCGTCGCCGATCTCGATCACCTGAATCGTCGCAGTGCTTCCGCTGGCCTTGTGCGCGGAGAAAAATCCCTGCCGCACCGCTTCGGCGGCAGCCGCGAAAATGCCCTGCTGGTTCGGCAGCACCAGCGCGATTGCTGGCGCTGACACTGGCTGAGTCGTATCAATTGCCGGCGCGGTCTGTGCAAAGCGTGCGTCCCCAGACTGCATGCCACACTTGCCAGCAACGCCAGGCGCAAGTTCAGCAAGCGAAGCGCGGCGATGGGAACAATCACGCAAGACCTGCAACAGGATCGATTGATTGCATTGTCGGAAGTGGCGGCACAGGATCTGCCCGCTGGCTCATTGTATGTAGTCGGCTTGCCGATCGGCAATGCGGCCGACATCACGCTGCGCGCGCTATGGGTGTTGTCTAACGTCGAAGCCATCGCTGCGGAAGACACGCGCGTCACGCGGCCTTTCTTGGCGCGCTACGGAATTGCACGCCACTAATCGCCGCGCATCAACATAACGAGCGTGAAATCGCGCCGCAGATCGTCGAGCGGCTCGCACGCGGCGATCGGATCGCGTTGGTCACCGATGCCGGAACGCCAGGCGTCTCAGATCCCGGCGAACTGATCGTGCGCGCAGCTCTGGATGCCGGCAGGCGTGTGATTCCGATTCCGGGGCCCAGCAGCGCGACCGCTGCCATTGTCAGTGGCAGGCCTCGGTGCGGGCCCATTCGTGTTTGCCGGCTTTCTGCCGACCGGCGCACAACAGCGTGAGCGAAGCCTGCGCGCGCTGGCCGCGGACAAGAAGGCGTTCATGCTGTTTGAGGCGCCGCATCGGATAGCGGATCTGATCGGCCTGTTGGCCGCGGTGCTTACACCGGAGCGACGCGTCGTGCTGACACGCGAGCTGTCGAAAAAATTCGAAACCGTGTCGGTGCACAAGGCGTCGGAGTTGGCTGCACTGCGCCTCGAAGAGCGTGGCGAATATGTCGTCCTGGTCGACGTCGCCGCCGCTGACAGCGGAGCAGACGAGATCGATCCGTCCGTCGTTCACTGGCTCACGGTTTTGCTGGATGAGATGCCGCCGTCCCGTGCGGCGGCGATCGCGGCGAAGGCGAGCGGTCAACCGAAGCCGGCGCTATACGCACTGGCGCTGCAGCTTAAGTCCGCCTAATGGGCGAAGCGGCGCGGGCGCCAACGGCTCGTTGCGCCAGTCGCCCGACGCGATCTGCGCATGAGTAATCCGCTCGATCTCGACCTGGCCAGTGCCAGCAGCGACGAAGCCCAGCCTGGACGCGGCCGCATAGGAAAGGTCGATGATGCGATCCGACTTGAACGGGCCGCGATCGTTGACTCGCACGATGACGCTTTGCCGGTTGCGAACGCCGGTGACTCGTACATAACTCGGCAGCGGCAGTGTCGGATGCGCGGCGGTCATCGCGAACATGTCGTAGATCTCACCGCTCGCGGTGCGATTGCCGTGGAATTGCTTGCCATACCAGGATGCAACGCCGCGCTCGCGAAACGCAACGTCGGTCGTCAGCGGCGTGTAGCTGCGGCCCAGCGCAACGTACGGGCGATTCGCGCGCGCCAGAAAAGGCTCGACCTTCGGCACCGCATCGGGGGTAGATGCAACATCACTCGGCGCCCGATCGGGCGGCCCGTCATTCTGGTAATAGCCGCCACGCTGCGGCGTGGTGCCGCAACCCAAGATGTGCGCCGCAATCACAAACACCGCACAGCATCCACCTACGCTCTTACCTAGCCTTGCATCCTCAAAAAATCGTCTGGCTTTGCCAGCGATTTTTTTTAAACTAATCGCACGTATGGAGGTTTGCACTTTCGTGCGTTAGCTTTGAACCAACTTGCGATGCGCGGAAATCGCCATCAACAGTCCGCACGCCATGCCAAGCGTGACGAGCGCCGTTCCGCCGTAACTGATGAACGGCAGCGGCACACCCACTACCGGCAGGATGCCGCTCACCATGCCCATGTTGACAAACGCATACGTGAACATGATCAGCCCGATCGCAGCGGCCAGCAAGCGCGCGAATAACGTCGGCGCATTGATCGCTATCGCGAACGCGCGCCATACAAGCGCGAAGAACAGCACCACCAGCACCACGTTGCCGACCAGCCCGAACTCTTCGGAGTAAACGGCAAAAATGAAATCGCTGGTGCGCTCCGGGATGAACTCCAGATGCGCCTGCGTGCCCTGCATCCAGCCTTTGCCAAAAACACCACCCGAGCCGATCGCAATCATCGCCTGCAGCGTGTGAAATCCCTTGCCCAGCGGATCGGTGGACGGATCGATCAGCGTCATCACGCGCTCGCGTTGGTAATCGTGCAGCATCGTCCACGCCACCGGTAGCATCGCGACGCCGCTGACCAGCATCACCGCCAGCCACTTCCACGGCAAGCCAGCGAAGAAAATCACGAACACACCGGCGGCCAGCACAAGCACGGCGGTGCCGAGATCTGGCTGCTTCAGAATCAGCGCAACCGGCACTGCAAGCAGCACCGCTGCCACCAGAAAATCGTAACCGCGCAGGGCACCTTCGCGCTTGTGGAAGTACCACGCCAGCATCATCGGCACGCCGAGCTTCATGATCTCCGACGGCTGAATCCGCGTCACCTTGATGTCAAGCCAGCGCGTCGCGCCCTTCACTGTCTCGCCACTGATTTCGGTTGCGACCAGCAGGCCCACGCCAATCACGTAGACGGGAAGTGCAAGCCGCATCAGCCATTGCGGTCTGACGTTGGCGGCGAGGAACAACACCGCGAATGCGATGCCGAAATTCCTAATCTGATCAGTCACGCGCCATGGAAAGTCGTTGCCCGCCGAATACAACGTAACCAAGCCGATCACGCCAAGGCTGCCGACGATCGCCATCAATACCGGGTCGAATACCGCTATATAGGGCCGGGCAATGCCGCCGATGCGCTGCGCAACGGTCGCGTTGTTCATTGGATCGCCTTCGCCATTGCATTGCTCGGTGCTGGCGCCATCGCCTGTACACGCAGTGCAGCGCCGGGCAACGGTGTTTCATCATCCGGCCCTTCTTTGGCAGGTGCATTCGGCACTTTGCCCAGCAAGTGATAGTCGATCACCTGGCGGGCGATCGGCGCGGCTGCGCGTGCACCGAACCCACCGTTCTCCACGATTACAGCCAGCGCAATCTTTGGATCGTCGGCAGGAGCGAACGCGATGAACAGTGAGTGATCGCGATGACGCTCGTCAACGCGGCTCTCGACGTACTTCTCGTTCTGCTTGATCGAGATCACCTGAGCCGTGCCGGTCTTGCCGCCCACCTTATAGGGCGCGCCCTCAAACGCACGCCGCCCAGTACCGCTGATATTGACCTCAACCATCGCTTCGCGGACCAGCTTCAGATGCTCGGGCTTGATCGGAATGCGATAGCTTTCCTTTGCCACCGTCAGGCGCTTTTCCCCGGTGCGCGCATCCTCGATTTCCTTGACCAAATGCGGTTTCATTACGACGCCGTCGTTGGCCAGCGTCGCTGTCGCGTGCGCCAGCTGCAGCAACGTGAACGAGTTATAGCCCTGCCCGACTCCGAGCGAGATCGTTTCGCCCGGATACCACTTTTGCTTAAGACGCTTTTCCTTCCACGCGACCGATGGCAGGATTCCCATCTGTTCGCCTTCGATGTCGATGCCGGTGATTTGCCCGAAGCCCCAGGGCTTCATGAAGTCGTGCATCGTGTCCACGCCGAGATCGTTCGCGAGCATGTAGTAATACACGTCACTTGACTTGACGATCGAGCGCTTCAAATCGACCGGACCCAGCGGAACCTTGTTCGAGTCACGAAAACGCCGATTGCCAAACACGAACACGCCGTTGTCCTGGATCACCTGATCTGCCCGTCGCTTGCCGGTCTCGAGCGCCGCCAGCGCCAAAAATGGCTTGTAGGTCGAGCCAATCGGATACGTGCCACGCAAAGCGCGGTTCAGCAGGGGCTTGTCGGGATCATTGTTCAGCTCGTCCCAGCTCTTCGGATCGATACCGTCGACAAACAGGTTCGAGTCGAACGTCGGCTTAGCGACGAACGCCAGCACATCCCCAGTCTTCGGCTCAATCGCGATCAGCGCACCGCGACGGTTGCCGAAAGCATGCTCCGCGATTTTCTGCAGCTCGATGTCGACCGACAGCACGAGATTGTTGCCCGGGGTCGATGGACTGCGAGACAAAGTGCGCACCGCGCGGCCCCCCGCGGTGATCTCAACCTGCTCGTGGCCTGCAATGCCATGCAACTCGGCTTCATAGCTCTGCTCGATGCCTACCTTGCCGATGTGATGGGTGCCTTGGTACGCAGTTACTTCTCCGCGCTTCTCCAGCCGCTTCATGTCATCCGGCGAGATGCGGCCGATGTAACCGATCATGTGCGATGCGATCTCACCCAGCGGATAGTCGCGGAACAGACGTGCGCGCAACTCAACATGCGGGAAGCGATAACGCTGTGCAGTGAACCGCGCGACTTCTTCGTCGGTCAGCCGGGTGCGTATCGGTATCGCATCGAAGTGTGTTTCTTCCAGCAGCTTCTTAAACCGACGACGATCGCGTCCCTGTACCTCGATCACCTGGGCGAGCGCATCGATCGTCTTTTCATGGTCGCGCAGACCCTCAGGCGTAATTTCCAGCGTGTACGCTGAATAATTGCGAGCAATGATTTTGCCGTTGCGATCCTTGATCAGCCCGCGGTTCGGCGCCACCGGCAAAATCGCGATGCGATTGAGCTCGGCCTGCGCCATGTAGGCGTCATGCTTGACGACCTGCAGCCATGCCAGCCGAGCCAGCAGCGTGATGAACGCCGCCAGCACGAATACCGTCGCGACCGCAATGCGGATCCGAAAGTAGTGGACCTCGCGCTCGGGATTACGCATCGCCGTCGAACGGGGTCCGAACGAAAGTTCGTCACCCGTCGAGCGACGACGACGGAACATGCGCCTGGAGGCCATGGCGCGGCATCATAGTGGAGGTATGCGCGATTGATGAAGGATAGTGGCGGGTTCGGGGCCATTAATTTGCTGGCGGCAATCGAAGTCGTCCGCACCCTGCCTTTGTACTGCGCGCGTACGCGCGGCCGCTCCGAAGGCAGCGCGCCCAACTAGTCGCGACGAGTGCACGTGCGACCCGCAGGGTCACGTACACCCGGAGCGCATCACTAAAGTGGCCGAGTTTCGTCGGGATCCGTCGGTCGTCGCTGCGGTGCCAACAACAGCCACGAAATCAGCGGCCATAGGACGGCGCCGACGCCACTTTCGCCGAAATAGATCCAGCCGGGCCACGTGCCGCCAACCCACATCCGGATCGCCAGCGAAGCGAGCTGCGCAACCAGCAGCAGCGGGAACACATGCAACGCCTGCGCGCCGAGCGGAAACCAAAGAATGCGCCGGTGCAGCGTGATCGCACCGTATGAAATCAGCGTGTACGCGAGCGCGTGCTCGCCGAACAACGCCGCTTCGTGCACGTCCATTAACAGGCCAAAGGCGAACGCCGCGCCGATGCCGACGCGGCGTGGCTGATGAATGTTCCAGAACACGATGGTCATCGCCAGCACGTCGGGCACCAACGGTGTACGGCCCCATGGCAGTAGATTGATCACCAATGCCGTGATCAGCGATGCCCAGATGAACAACGGATTGGCCGGACGCAGCAGATACTGGGGTCGATATCCGATGCGCGTGCCCGGGTATTTCAATCGGATCATTCGGTCGCAACGCGAAGTTGCTGCCGAGCCAGCCACGAACTCCGGTCGGGCGACGCGCTGCAGAGCGAGACGAATCGTTCATCGGTGATCCACATTCGCCGTCATTTGCGCGCGCCCTTTCCGGGTAGGTAAGGGCGCAACTGCCGGCGGCGCCGATGACTTGGCGGGCTCGACCAGCAGCACCAGTAAATGTTTGTTGCTTTCAATGCCCGCGACCGGCGACATCACGATGCGTGCGAACTGATCCTTGGCTGCGCGTTCAACGCGGCTCACGGTGGCGACCATCAACCCCGATGGATAGACGCCGTCGATACCCGAAGTGGTGACCACATCCCCGTTTACGATGTCGGCATTGGCCGCCATAAAGCGCAGGTCGAGCGTTCCAGGCTCCGCACCGCCAAAGGCCACACCGCGTAGGCCATTGCGTAAAATCTGCACTGGGATCGATTGGTCCTTGTCGGTCAGCAGCGTCACTTCGCAGCTGTCGTTGAACACGCGGGTGATCTGGCCGACCACACCGGCCTCGTCGATCACCGGGCTGCCGGCACGTACGCCTTCGTTGCTGCCTACATTCAGAACCAGCTTGCGCGCAAAGCGATCGCGCGACTCGTACAGCACATCGGCAAGTACAGTCGCATTGCCGCTTCGTTCACGTGCGCCGAGCAGCTTCCGCAAACGCTCGTTTTCCACCACCAGCTCACGTGCCTGCTGCAACGATTGCGCAGTTTCGAACTGCTTCCGCTTTAGCTCGTCGTTTTCTCGCGTCAGCGTGGTGACCGACGTGAAATAGCTGGTGACCGTGTCTGTCAGGCGGCTTGGAACCAGCAGCGCCTGCTGGACTGGGTACAGCACGACACCAAGCCCAACCCTCACCGTTTCGAGCATGCGCACGCGCGAATCGATGATGATCAGCGCGATCGCGAGAAAAGAGAAAAACGCGACACGCGCGCGCGCTGAGACGCCCTGATTAAATAGCGGCGGCGGGCCATCAAAACGATCAGCGCGCAAAAGTACACCCCTACTTTTGCACGATTAGTCAGCAAAAAATCGGTGGCAAAGCCACACGATTTTTTGAGGAAACTGCGACGAAAGGGACATGCTGCAGCGTCGCGATTGCGCAGACGTTAGCCTGTGGCGAAGATCGTTCCGAGCTTATCCATCCGCTCAAGCGCGATGCCGCAGCCGCGCACGACACAGGTCAGCGGTTCTTCAGCAACGACCACGGGCAGCCCGGTTTCTTCCATCAGAAGCCGATCAAGGTCGCGCAGCAGCGCTCCACCGCCCGTCAGCATCATGCCGCGATCCGCAATGTCAGCGCCGAGCTCAGGCGGCGTTTGCTCAAGCGCAATTTTTACGCTCGACACGATCTGGTTCAGCGGATCGGTCAGTGCTTCCAGAATCTCGTTGCTCGAGATCGTGAAACTGCGCGGAATGCCTTCGGACAGGTTGCGGCCCTTGACTTCCATCTCGCGCACTTCGGAGCCGGGAAATGCCGATCCGATTTGCTTCTTGATCAGTTCCGAGGTCGGTTCGCCGATCAGCATCCCGTAGTTGCGGCGGATGTAGTTGATGATCGCTTCGTCGAACTTGTCGCCACCGACACGCACCGAGCCTTTGTAGACCATTCCGCCCAACGAGATCACGCCGACTTCGGTGGTGCCGCCACCGACGTCGACCACCATCGAACCCGATGCTTCAGACACCGGCAAGCCAGCGCCAATCGCCGCCGCCATCGGCTCTTCAATCAGGTATACCTGCGAAGCACCTGCGGCTTCGGCCGACTCCTTGATCGCGCGACGCTCGACCTGCGTCGAGCCGCACGGCACGCAGATGATGATGCGCGGATTAGGCGCAAACAGACTCGATGGATGAACCATCTTGATGAACTGCTTCAGCATCTGCTCGGTGACGGTGAAGTCGGCGATCACGCCGTCCTTCATCGGGCGAATGGCCTCGATGTTGCCGGGCACCTTGCCGAGCATCTGCTTGGCTTCCTTGCCAACCGCCTGGATCGTGCGCTTGCCGTTCGGGCCGCCCTCCTGCCTGATCGCGACCACCGAAGGTTCATCGAGCACGATGCCCTTGCCACGCACATAAATCAGCGTGTTGGCAGTGCCGAGGTCGATTGCAAGGTCGTTGGAGAAGTAGCTGCGAAGAAAACCGAACATGAGAGATGGTGGGGCAGCAGCGAAAAACTAGACTACCCAGGCTCAAAAGTGGGGCGAATGATAAACTTTTTTCGCTTGTGATCTGCTCGATATACCCCATTTTTCCCCGCGTAAACCTCCTCAAAAGCATCCCGTACGCATGTCACTCGATCTCGACCAGGTCCGCCGCATCGCGCATTTCGCGCGCATCGAGATCACGGACGAGGAGGCCGAACACACACTCGCGCAGCTGATCGACATCTTCGCGATGATCGAGCGCATGCAGGCGGTCGACACCACCGGTATTGAGCCGATGGCCGATGCGCTTGGGGGTACGCAGCGGCTGCGCGATGACGTTGTGACAGAGAGGCGACCAGCGCGCAGCGGTCATGATCAACGCGCCGCACAAGTCGACGGGCTTTTCATCGTTCCGCGCGTGGTCGAATAGTATGGAGATCGCACACGCATCGCTTGCGGAGCTTTCGCGCGCGCTGGCGGACAGGAAAGTGTCGGCGTCGGAACTTGCGCACGCGCATCTGGGCCGCATTGAATCGCACGCGAATCTGAATGCGTTTCTGGACGTTCGGCCTGAAGTCACGCTGGCGCAGGCCGCGGCGGCTGACACCCGACTTGCGCAGGGCAACGCGCACCCCGCTGACTGGCGTCCCGATCGCGCACAAGGACATCTTCGTCACCAAGGATTTCTTTTCGACCGCGTCGAGCAAGATCCTGCAGGGTTATCAAAGCCCGTTTGACGCGACGGTCGTCGACAACCTGGCACAGGCCGGCATGGTGACGGTCGGCAAGACCAACTGCGACGAGTTCGCAATGGGCTCGTCGAACGAAAACAGTGCGTTCGGCAATGTGCTGAATCCGTGGGACCGATGCGGCTGTCCCCGGCGGCTCGTCAGGCGGCTCATCGGCCGCGGTAGCCGCGCGCCTGGCGCCGGTCGCCACGGCCACCGATACCGGCGGCTCGATTCGCGAGCCGGCAGCGTTCAGCGGCATTACCGGCACCAAGCCCACCTACGGCCGCCCCTCGCGCTGGGGAATGATTGCGTTTGCATCGAGCCTGGACACGGCCGGGCTGATGACGCGCTCAGCGGAGGACGCAGCGCTCGTGTTCAATCAGATGCTCGGCTTCGATCCCAAGGATTCGACCAGCGCTAATCGGCCGCGCGAGGACTACACGCGACATTTGGACATCAACATCAAGGGGCTGAAGATCGGCGTGCCTAAAGGAGTTTTTTGGCGGACCGCTGCAGCCGGACGTCGAAGCTGCGGTACGCGAAGCGCTGGCCGAATACCAGCGACTCGGCGCAATGCTGGTCGAAATTTCGCTGCCGAATGCCGAGTTGGGGATTCCGGTCTACTACGTCGTCGCGCCCGCCGAGGCGTCGAGCAACCTATCGCGCTTTGACGGCGTGCGCTATGGGCATCGCGCCGAGGAAGTACAGCGACCTTGCTGACATGATCAAGAAGTCGCGTTCCGAGGGGTTCGGTGCTGAGCCAAAGCGTCGAATTCTGGTCGGCACCTACGTGCTTTCGCACGGTTACTACGACGCGTATTACATCAAGGCGCAAAAAGTGCGCCGGATTATCGCCGACGAATTCAGCCGGGCGTTCTCCCAATGTGACGTGATCGCCGGACCGGTGACGTTAAGCGTAGCGTTCGGCTTCGGGGAGAAAGCGGCCGATCCGGTTGCGATGTACATGGCCGACTACTACACGGTGCCGGGCAGCTTGGCGGGTATTCCGTCGATGAGCATTCCGTGTGGTTTCGGCGCCGGTCCGGTCAATGGAAACGTCCGGTGGGGCTGCAGTTGATTGCAAATTATTTTGACGAAGCGCGCATGCTGGGTGTGGCGCACGCTTATCAGCGCGCTACCGATTGGCATATACGTCGTCCCGACGGGTACTGAGCTCTGACTTGTCGCAGCGTTTGTTGGAAGCTAATCAACTCAAAGTCGCCGCGGCGGCCGCCGTGGCTGATCGCATTCGGCTGCTGCAGGACCGTGCAGTGCTGCTGGCTCGCCTGGGCAGGGTGGCCGAAGCAGAGCTAACGCTATCTGACGCCGAGCAGTCAGATGCCGGCTGACGCGCCGGCGGCGCTGACGTCTGCGGTTTGCCTATGTACGCGCGATCGACGCGTACTTTTCAAAGAGATTCGCCGACGCGCAACACAAGATGCACGACGCGCTGAAGGAGGCACGTATGTCGAATGAGCGAAAGCCTGTCGCCGAGTGCGAATCGGCATTCGCCCTTTTCATGCAGAGGGAAGGCGATGTTCGTGCCGCGCTCGCGCTCGCGAGCTCGGTGCTGGCCAACTCGGAGGCCACACTCGAAGCACGTTATCGCGCCTCGCTGGCAATGGCGTCGCTGCACCAGGACGCGCACGACCATGAAACAGCGTATCGGCTGTATCGCGAAACGTATGAGTCGTCAAGGACTTGAACGACGAGATCGCGATGGCAAGCTCGCTGCAGAGAGCCGCGCTGGCCAAGGCTGCGTTTGCGCGCCAGACGGCGGGCTCGGGCGAACTCGACAAGCGCAGCCTCGAAGAGGCGATCGAGGCGATCAAGCAGCGGGATCGATTACGCCGAGCAGGTGCCGGACGGTCCTGAGACGACGCTCGACTAACTGCTGCTGGCGGAGATGCACGTGCTGCAAAAACGATACGAACTGGCGCTCGAGCTGTACGACTTCCACCTTCCGCAGTGCGAAGGAGAAGGATTCCTGCACGAGATCACCGCGGCGATGGCCGATCGAGCGCACTGCCTGCTGCAGCTCGGCAGGATCGACGATGGCTATGCCGAAGCGGTTGCTTCACTGCGCCGACTCGACGAGGCCGCACCGGCGGACATCCGTGCGATCGTGCACGAAAATATGGCGGCGGCACTCGACAGCGTGCAAAGCAGTCTTCGCAAGCGGGTCAGCATCGCACAATGGCACAGGCGGCTTGGGACGACGCACAGTCATGAGCAGCGCGAGGCGCGCCGGCTTCTGCACGAAACCGCAGCGACCACGCTGCACTGAGGCCGAACCGATGCAGTGGGAAGTCGTTATCGGTATCGAAACGCATGCGCAGTTGACGACTGCGAGCAAGATTTTTTCGGGCGCGTCGACCGCCTTCGGCGCCGAGCCAAATTCCCAGGCGAGCGTCGTCGATCTCGCACTGCCCGGCACGCTGCCGGTGCTTAAACCAAGGCGCTGTCGAGCGTGCGATTCGCTTTGGCATCGCAATCGGCGCCGACGGTCGCCGAGCACAGCATCTTCGCGCGCAAGAACTATTTCTATCCGGATCTTCCGAAGGGCTACCAGATCAGTCAGTACGAGTCTCCGGTGGTGCAAGGGTGGCGCGCTGACTTTCATCGTTCAGCCCAAGGTCGGAGACTGACTCCGCGGGCGAGCCGTATATCAAGACGGTCAAGCTCACGCGCGCGCATCTCGAGGAGGACGCCGGCAAATCGCTGCATGAAGAAGGCGGTCTCGAAGGCATGTCCGGCATCGATCTGAACCGTGCCGGCGTACCACTGCTGGAGATTGTTTCCGAACCAGAGATGCGCTCGGCCGCAGAAGCCGTCGCGTATGCCAAGGCGATGCACGCACTCGTGATCTGGCTCGACGTCTGCGACGGCAACATGCAAGAGGGAAGTTTTCGTTGCGATGCCAACGTCTCGGTTCGCCGTGCGGGCGACACCAAACTCGGTACCCGCTGCGAGATCAAGAATCTGAACAGCTTCCGGTTTCTCGAGCGCGCAATCGAGTTCGAAGCGCGTCGGCAAATCGAGTTGATTGAGGACGGCGGCACGGTCACTCAGGAAACGCGGCTATACGACGCCGAGCGCAATCAAACGCGGCCGATGCGCAGCAAGGAAGACGCGATGGACTATCGCTATTTTCCTGATCCTGATTTGCTGCCGCTGGCGATCTCCGACAAATGGATCGAGCGAGTCCGCAGTTCGATGCCCGAGCTGCCCGGCGCGATGCGAGAGCGATTCGTGCGCGACTACAGTTGTCCGCTCACGACGCCAGGCGCTGACTGCATCACGCGAGTTGCCGCGTACTACGAAGCAGTGGCGGAGCAGGTCGCCGACAAGAAGATTGCTGCGAACTGGGTGATCGGCGAGCTTGTCAGCGCGCTTGAACGACACCGGGCTCGCGATCGCAGAGCACCGGTGTCGCCGCGCAGCTCTGGCCAGCACTGACTGCGCCATGTGCATCGACGGCATCGATCAGCAACAACGACGGCGAAGAACGTATTCGCCGCACTCTTGGCGAAGCGCCACGGGCAGCGAGTGCCGACGCAATCATCGAGCGCACGAGGGGTTGCGGCAGATTTCCGATGCTATCGGCGATCGAGAAGATTGTCGATCGAAGTGCTTGCCGCCAACGCGCGCTCAGTCGAGGAGTTTCGCGCCGGCAAGGACAAGGCATTCAATGCGCTCGTCGGTCAGGCGATGAAGGCCGCGCGCGGCAAAGCCAATCCGCAGCAAGTCAACGAGATCTTGCGTCGAAAGCTGGCAAGCGAGGAGCTAGGCGCTGCTCCCGTTCGGAGCGGCGCGCTACGCACGCGTACAAACGCAGGGCACGCGACTCGCATGCCGCGCTACATGAGCAAGTGGAACGCAGGCGTCGCAAGACTTCGGTCGAGCTGGGCAGGTTCGACGCATCCTCGCCGCGGTAATACTTGGTGCCTTCGGGCAATCGGCGCTGCCGGCTGCCGGCCAGCCCTTGACAGCTACGACGCCCGATATCAGGTCGGTTAACTGGAAGGCCTCGCGCTCAACGTCGCGCCGGCACACCAGGTAAACCGCGCCGCGGGCAGCGCCCCGATTGCGGACTTCGACCAATTCGGGAGGTGCCACGACGGAAAGGCCGCGCACTGCGTCGCCGGTGGCCAACACGAAAAACTTCGAGGGCAGTGGGATGCTGCGCTAAAGCACGCTCAACGGCCTGCGTGAAATCAAAGTTGTCACCGGCGACATACAGGCCACCGGCACCTTGCGCGCTCGCGGCAGCTGGTTATCGCACACCACGCACAGGACGACCCAGCGTTTCATCTTCGACGCTCATTTTGCACGCTTATCCCGCAGCAAGTGCTGCCACGCTTATTTTCCGCTGAAGCGAGGATCGAGCAGGATATCGGTCTCGGGGTTGCGCTGTACCGGCCGTGCGCCCTGCGCGAGCAGCTCGCGAAAGCGCTTTTTCTCGGCATCGAAGCGCTCGTTGATGCGCTTGATCTCAGCGACGCGCATCACTCACGGACTTTTCTCCGCCTGGCTGACTTCCTGCTCGATTCGAAACAAAGCTGCGCTTGATCTGATCGGGCAAAACTCGCTTCTTGTAGAACTCCGCTTCATCGTCGAGCTTCTTGCGCTCACCGTTCAGATTGTCGATACGCTGATTGGCGCGCGCGATCGATTGGTTGCTGATTCAAGAGACTTGGCGCGCGCCGCTTCGATCTCTTCGTCATTTGCGTAGGCTTCCAGCAGAGATTTGTCGCGACGGCGCTGTGCCAGCAGCTTGTCTTCTCTTCCAGCCGCTTCTTGGCTTCCAGCGCTCGCGCACGCTGCTCATCGACCGTCAGTGGACGCGCAATGACGCGTCTTACCGAACCGTCTCGATTCATCTCCCGCATGTCGGAATTGGCGCACTCCTGAGGCGGACGGTCGGCAGTGAAAGTCTTGCCGTTGACGGTGCAGGTAAAGATCGACCCTTGCATGTCCCTGCGCGGACCAAGCGCCCTCGCCATCAGGCAGGCACCCAAAGTCACGGCGGTCAGCCGCTGGCGAAACCCGTGCCGACAGCCTGGACATCAATGATTTGAGCGAATCACGCTGCATAAGTGGCCCGATACTGTTCCATCGCAGAACGAAATGCGCGCGCATCCCGCGCGAGTGGTGAATCCGAATCAAGAAATTGCATCAGGTCGCCAAAGTTGGCAATCGAAATGACCGGAATGCCGAACTCCTGCTCAAACGCCTGAACCGCCGACTGCGACGACAGGGCATGTTCACCACCGGTGACCGTGCACGCGCTCCACGCGGTCGAGCGCAATCAGTACGGCAGCCGGCGTCGCACCATGCGCACGGAGCAACTGAACGGATTCCCGCTTTGCCGCACCGTCGGTGATGACATCATCCACAATCACTACCCGCCCGCGAGCGGGCCGCCGACAATCACTCCGCCCTCTCCATGGTCCTTCGCTTCTTTGCGATTGAACGCAAAAGGCACATCGGTGCCAAGCTCAGCCAACGCCACCGCAGTGGCCGAGGCCAACGTGATTCCCTTGTACGCCGGGCCAAACAACATATCGAACTCAACGCGTCCCTGCGCACGCGCCTGCAACAAGCGTCAACGCATAAAACCTCGCCAGTCGCCCGAGCGTCGCGCCTCGATTAAACAGCCCGGCATTAAAAAAATATGGCGACAAACGGCCCGCCTTGGTTTTGAACTCTCCGAACGCCAGCACTTTGCTGGCGAGTGCAAACTCGATAAATTCGTTGTTGCAGTGAATCCACGTCGAGCATCCGTTGCGTTAGGTCGAACAGCGTTGATGCGGATGCGTATAACCTCGTCCCAATGCCGCATCGCCGTCGCAGATTTTGCCGCATGCGCGCCCCGCGAACGACCAAAATTAGCGTGATTTTTCGGCGTAGCTTGCAATGCCGTAGCTATTCCCATGTTTCATGTAACAACGCTTAACGTCAATGGCATTCGTTCGGCGACCCGCAAGGGGCTGACTCAAATGGCTGAGCAGATCGAAACCAGACGTCGTCTGCCTGCAGGAGGTGAAGGCCGATGAGTGCGACATTCCGGACGCGAGCCGGCCCGCGCGGAATGCGCGCCTGGTATCATTGTGCAACCAAGCGCGGCTACGCGGGACGGCACTTTATTCAGTCAAGCGCCCGCGTGCAGTTCGGCTTGGATTCGGAGCGAAGGAATTCGACGCCGAAGGCCGGTATGTCGAGGCACGAGTTTTCGAACGTGACCGATCATCTCCGTGTACTTTCCGTCAGGGTCATCCGGCCCGCATCGTCAGGAGTCCAAGTTTCGATTCCTGGCGAAGTTTCTTCCGCATCTAAAGCGGCTAGTCGCAAGCGGCCGCGAGTTTATTTCGTGCGGGGATATCAACATCGCACACCGCGAGATCGATCTGAAGAACTGGCGCAGCAACCAGAAGCACTCTGGGTTTCTGCCCGAAGAGCGCGCCTGGCTAACGCGCGCTGTTCGAACAGCACGGCTGGGTCGATGTGTTTCGCATGCTGGATCCACGCCCCGAGCGTTACACCTGGTGGAGCAATTTCGGCCAGGCCTATGCGAACAACGTCGGTTGGCGGATCGACTATCAGATTGCGACGCCGGGCATCGCCAAACGCGCGCGAACTGCGGATATCTACATGGGCCAACGTTTCTCCGATCATGCGCCACTGACGATCGAGTACACCGGCCGTCTATGAGCTCGTCGACGCTGCGATGATCCGATCCTCGTCCAGCCACCGTGGCACGCACGTTGGATCGACACATTGCGTGTGTACGCAGAACCCGCAACGCTGCGCATGTTGTTCCTCGGTTTTTCGGCCGGACTGCCGCTATTGCTCGTGCTTGGGACGTTGTCTTTCCGTCTGCGTGAAGCCGGCATCGATCGCACCACGATCGGTTACCTGAGCTGGGTTGGCCTCGCCTACGGATTCAAGTGGGCGTGGGCACCTCTGGTTGATCGTCTTGCCGCTGCCGGGTCTGACACGACGCTGGGCCGTCGTCGCAGTTGGTTGCTGGCTATCGCAATTCGCGATGATCGGCGGGCCTGATCGGCATGGCGCTGGTGATCCTCTGGATGGACTGAAGTTGCTGGTGTGTTTGCGTTGGTCGTTGCATTCGCTTCGGCAACGCAGGACATCGCTTTGGATGCGTATCGTATTGAGTCGGCCGCGGTCGAGAAGCAGGCTGCACTGGCTGCGATGTATCAAACCGGATACCGGCTAGCGACGATCTGGGCTGGTGCCGGTGTGCTGTGGATCGCCGCTCGAGCCGCAGGCGACGTTACCAGCGTACCTCGTCGACTCGGCATTCAGATGTCATCTGCGTGGACCACTGCCTATCTGGTAATGGCGGCGTCGATGATGGTGGGAGTCGTTGCCACGTTTCTGGCTCCCGAACCGACAGTCAACGCGGCGCGCGACGACATCGCGGTTGAAGAACATGGCACTGGCGCGAAAGCTTCTGTCGAGCGCGGGCTAAGTTTGCGAGTAGCACGCTTGCTTGCCTGGTTGCAGACAGCGGTCATAGGGCCTTTTGCGGACTTCATTCGGTCGCTTTCGCTGGCACGCGCTGCTGCTGCTCGCCCTGATCGCCACCTATCGCATTTCGGACGTCGTCATCGGCGTAATGGCGTTTCCGTTTTACGTTGACATGGGCTACTCGAAGGACGAAGTGGCCGCGATATCGAAGATTTATGGCGTGGTAATGACACTTGCCGGTGCGTTCATCGGCGGCGTACTTGCGCTGCGCTTTGGCGTGATGCGAGTCCTGTTTGCCGGCGCGGTGCTTTCGGCGGCGTCGAATTTGCTGTTCGCCTGGCTCGCCACACGCGGTCACGACATGACAGGATTGATCTTCGTGGTCTCGGCGGACAACCTGTCGGGTGGTATCGCATCGGCCGCATTCATAGCCTATCTATCCAGCCTGACCAACGTGGCTTACTCGGCGACGCAATACGCGCTGTTCTCGTCAGTGATGTTGCTGCTGCCTAAATTTGTTGCTGGTTTCTCCGGAGCCTTTGTCGATGCGTATGGTTACGTCGCGTTTTTTCAAAGCACCGCGTGGATCGGCGTGCCCGTACTGCTACTGGTCTGGCTCGCGAGTCGAGCGCAAACCGCTCGCCATCAAGGCTCGCCGTCCCAGTAGTCCAGATCCGTGTCAGGCCGGTGCATGCGCCCCTTTGCGAGCAACGGCCCGGCTACCGGCGTGAACGCCAGGTACTTGCCCGAGTCGGGGTATTCGCAGACTTCGGGGAATTCCTGAGTGCTGATCGACAAATATTTAAGCGGCTCATTTGAAGTGTTGATCAACTGGTGCGGATATTCCGGGCCGGCAGGAATACCGATCACATCGCCTGCCGCACCGGAATGCGCTCGTCCGCGACACGCAACGTGCCCGAGCCTTCGAGGATGACGAACATCTCTTCCTGCGCATAGTGAAAGTGGTACGGACAGGTGGCCTTGCCCGGCGGCACCCAATCCACCGAGGCGCCAAGCTTCTTGGCGACGGTGCTTGGGACGCGCCGCCCGACCAGGCTTGCCGATCGAACGCCTTCATACAACGACGAATGCGCATTTTCTGCGCGCCATTCGACGTCGTCGATATTTCGGATCAATTTGTCGCGCAAGCCTTGATTCATATGAAGCTCCGACTCATTTTTTCTTGGCGGATTTGTAGTCGTTCACATTGAACCTCGCGCCGTTGGACATCACGACGTCTCCGGGCTTCATATCCGATTTGCACGGGCCCGTCCATTGGGCGGCGGCCTTGGTAACGCCCTCGCGCATGCCTGCCACCGGCGGTTCAAACGTCGTGGTTGATTCGACCGTGTAGCCAGACTTGAAATCCCCCACGAAGACGCCGCGAGTTGTTGAGGTCGTCTTTCCTGTCTTGCAAATCGAATCGAAGGACAAACGGTCACCTGTGCGCTTCGTCTGATTTCTGCATGTCTTGCTCTTATCCGCCATCGTCCCTGTTATATCGTCAGTTTTCTCGTCGATGCACTGTTGCATCGTCAACGGAATCGACGCGCCCGGCATCGTTACGGACATTGACCAGAGGCCGGATTTACGTCGTGGTAGCTCGTCGGCAGCGACAGTATTGGTGACGAACGTTGCCACGATCAACAGCACTAGACGAACCATGGGCAGTCCTTTGAAGTCGAAGGCAACCTGAAAGGTAGACCCTGCCATTCGCAGCGACAAGTCCGCTACTGCGTCTCGAAGCGGTACACCGCCAGTGCACCGCGTAGCGCCGGCAAGGTGGTGACGCGCGAGCCGTTGGTAAACACCGCGCGGCCTGTGATGTTCAATCCGAGCCTCGTTGCGAGAGCCTCGAAATCGTTTAGCGTGCACAGATGAATATTGGGCGTGTCGTACCACTGATAAGGAATGTGCCGGGTTACCGGCATCCGGCCGCGCAGCAATGACACCGCGTGCGTCCAGTGGCCGAAGTTGGGAAAGCTGACAACGCCTTGCCGCGCGACACGCGCCATTTCGCGCAGGATGCCTTCGGCGTTATGCATCGCTTGCAGTGTCTGCGATAACACCACGGTGTCGAACATCGCGTCGGCAAACATCCGAAGGCCTGCGTCCAAATTGGCCTGGATAACATTGATGCCCGATCGCACGCACTCGGCAACCTGGTCGTCGCTGATCTCAACGCCGTAGCCATGACAGCGCTTCTGTTCACGCAGATGCGCAAGCAATATTCCGTCACCGCACCCAAGATCGAGCACGCGGCTTTCGGGCCGTACCCAATCGGCGATCTGCTGCAGGTCGACGCGAAGCGGGCGGGCTGTCATTGCAGGCCCCTGCGCAATGTTGTCGAAGTACGACCGCACCACGCGGTGATAACGATGGTCATCCAGCAGAAACGCATCGTGACCGTGCGGCGCGTCGATCTCGGCATAGGCAACATCGCGGCCGTTATCTATCAGCGCTTCGACGATCTCGCGCGAGCGTTCCGGCGGGAAGCGCCAGTCGGTGGTGAATGCCGCCAGCAGAAACTTCGCGCGTGCCGGCTTTAACGCCGCCGCCAGATCACCGTTGGTGGCCTTTGCGGGATCGAAATAGTCCAGCGCTCGCGTAATCAGCAGGTATGTGTTGGCGTCGAAATACTCTGAAAACTTATCGCCCTGATAGCGCAGATAACGTTCGACTTCGAACTCGATCTCATAGTGAAACTGGTAGTGGGCCTCGCGCATCGCCCGGCCGAATTTTTCGGCCATGTCTTCGCCGGACAGATAGGTGATGTGACCGATCATCCGCGCCACTCGCAAGCCGCGCTTCGGCACCGTCCCGTGCGCGTAATAGTCGCCGCCGTGAAAGTCCGGATCCGAGCGGATCGCGGTCCGCGCGACTTCGTTGAACGCGATGTTCTGCGCCGACAGTTTCGGTGCAGATGCAATTGCCACACAGTGTGCGATGCGCTCCGGGTATTGAATCGTCCAGGACAGCGCCTGCATTGCGCCGAGAGATCCGCCCATCACCGCAGCCCATCGTTCGATGCCGAGCATGTCGGCCAGCCGAGCCTGCGCATTGACCCAGTCTTCGACAGTTACGACCGGAAAGCTCGCTCCGTACGGCTTGCCAGATGACGGATCGATCGACATCGGCCCGGTCGAACCGAAGCACGACCCCAGATTGTTGACCCCGACGACAAAAAAGCGGTTGGTATCAACCGGCTTGCCAGGACCGACCATGTTGTCCCACCATCCCAGCGAACCCGGGTCGTCCGCATTTGTGCCCGCTACATGGTGCGACGCGTTCAATGCATGGCAAATGAGGACGGCATTGGTGCGCGCGGCATTGAGCTCGCCATAGGTTTCGCACATCAGCGAGTAGCCATGGATCGCCGCGCCGCTCGATAACTGCAGCGGAGCGTCGAATCGAATCAGCCTGGGCGTGACGATGCCGACTGAACCTGCGCTGATGGAATCCGACCGGGTGCTCATAGCGGGCGAAGTTTGCCTGATGCGCGCAGTGGCAAACTTCGGTCTGATTTCAGTTTCGCTGCGTGAAGGAGGCCTCGTGAGCTACGTTGTCTATGGAATGGCGTCGTCCGGCAACTGCCACAAGGTCAAGATGGCGCTTGAGCATCTGCGTCTGCCGTACCAATGGCGCGAGATCGATACGCTGAAAGGCGAAACTCGAACGCCGTCATTTCTGGCGATGAATCCTAACGGACAGGTACCGGTGCTAGCCGTCGACCCGAACACGTTCTTGTCCGAGTCGAATGCAATTCTCTGGTATCTCGGGGAAGGAACATCGCTGGTTCCTGAAGACAAGTTCCACCGGGCACGCGTACTGCAGTGGATGTTCTTCGAACAGTACAGCCACGAGACGGCGATTGCGGTTGCGCGCTATATACGGGTGTTCTTGAAGAAGCTCGATGATGAGCGTCTGCCCTCGTTGGAGAAGCGAGGTTATGCAGCGCTAGGCATCATGGACCGGCATCTGTCCGAGCGCGCCGTTTTTGTCGGGGACGCGCTGTCGATTGCCGACCTGGCGTTGTTCGCCTACACGCACAAGGCAGACGAAGGCGGCTTTGATCTCGCGCCGTATCCTGCCGTCCGCGCGTGGCTCGACCGAGTCGCTGCAGCGCCCGGTGTGTCAGATGATGCCGTCGCCATGAGTCTTTTGCTGCAGCATTTTCGAACGCTGGCACACGCGAATCGATTGGCCAATCATCGGTTGCATGCCTCTTGCAGCCAGCTGACCCGCGACGAATTCAAGGCGGCCCGCACCAGCTTCTTTCCCAGCCTGTGGGCAACGTTGAATCACATATTGATTGTCGATTGGTATTACATCGCAGCGCTGTACCGCGAGCGTGATATGCGGCGCGCATTCGTGTCTGAGACACCGTATGACGACATGCAGGCGCTCGCCACGGCCCAGGTGAAGTCAGACCAGAGGTTGATCGACTGGTGTGACGCGGCCGACGATGCAGCCCTCGAAGCGATGGTAGAGATGGACCGTGAAACGTTTGTGCAACGCGATCTGGCGCGGCATGTGCTGATGCACCTGCTGACTCATCAGATTCACCATCGTGGTCAGGCGCACGCGATGCTTTCCGGCACCGCTATCAAGCCGCCGCAGCTCGACGAGTTCCTGATGCCGAGCGAAACCCATTTCCGCACTGATGACCTGGCTGCGCTCGGTTGGACCGAAGATGATTTGTTTGGACGGCAGCGCGAGGAGCCACGCAAGCCTGCCACTAACATACGGCCATGAGCGTTCTCGAGACAAGATTCAACGCGCGGAGCGATGAGGGTCAGGCTAACGCGCAGGCGATGCGAGCGCAGGTTGCCGACCTCAAAGATAAGGTGACCGCCATTGCCGACGGGGGAGGCGAGGCGGCCCGCAGCAAACACCTTGCGCGCGGCAAGCTGCTGCCGCGCGACCGGGTGCAGATGCTGCTCGATCCCGGCACGCCGTTTCTCGAGTTGTCGCAACTTGCCGCCTATGGCATGTATGACGATGCGGCGCCGTCGGCCGGCATCATCACCGGTGTCGGCAAGGTCGCTGGTCGCGAGTGCGTGATCGTGTGTAACGACGCCACGGTAAAAGGCGGCACCTACTATCCGATCACGGTAAAAAAGCATCTGCGCGCGCAGGAGATCGCGCGCGACAATCGGCTAGCGTGCATTTATCTGGTCGACTCCGGCGGTGCCAATCTGCCGAACCAGGACGAAGTCTTCCCGGACCGCGAACATTTCGGCCGCATTTTTTTCAATCAGGCAACGCTTTCGGCCGCGGGCATTCCACAGATCGCGGTGGTGATGGGATCGTGCACAGCGGGCGGCGCTTATGTGCCAGCGATGAGCGACGAATCGATCATCGTCGCCAATCAGGGAACGATTTTTCTCGGCGGTCCGCCGCTTGTCAAAGCTGCCACCGGCGAGGTTGTCAGTACCGAGGAGCTGGGAGGTGGTGACGTTCATACGCGGTTGTCGGGCGTCGCTGACCATCTTGCGGCAAACGATGCGCACGCGCTTGCGCTCGCACGCCGCATCATGGCAACCACTAATTACGTCAAGCCGATCGCGCAGGATCTGCGCAAGCCGCGACCACCCAAGCACGATCCTGCCGACCTGTACGGCGTGATACCGACGGACACGCGCCGGCCCTACGACGTGCGTGAGGTCATTGCGCGCATCGTCGATGCCTCGGAGCTCGACGAATGGAAAGCGCGCTACGCAACCACGTTGATAACCGGGTTTGCCTGGATCGAAGGCATGCCGGTCGGGATCATCGCGAACAACGGCATCCTGTTTTCCGAAAGTGCGCAGAAAGCGGCGCACTTCATTGAACTGTGCTGCCAGCGCAAAGTGCCGCTCGTCTTCCTGCAGAACATCAGCGGCTTCATGGTCGGTCGCAAATACGAAAACGAAGGTATCGCGCGTCATGGCGCCAAGATGGTGACAGCGGTGGCGTGCGCGCAGGTCCCGAAATTCACTGTGATCATTGGTGGCAGCTTTGGTGCCGGTAACTACGGGATGTGCGGCCGCGCTTACTCACCCCGTTTTTTGTGGATGTGGCCGAACGCGCGCATCAACGTGATGGGTGGTGAACAGGCGGCGAGCGTGCTGGCCACCGTCAAGCGCGACGGAATTGAAGCGCGCGGCGGCGCATGGAGCAAGAGCGAAGAATCCGCATTCAAGGCGCCGATCCTCGAGCAGTTCGAGCATCAGGGACACCCGTACTACGCGAGCGCTCGGCTGTGGGACGACGGTGTCATTGACCCGCTCGATACTCGGATGTGTCTCGCTCTCGGGCTGTCGGCGGCGATCAACGCGCCGATCCCGGAAACGAAGTTCGGCGTGTTCAGGATGTGATGCGGTATCTGATGGACCGGATGGAATGACCACCACCGCTCACATGCGTCCCGAGCACGAAGACTTGCGCAAGCAAATTGCACGCTTTATCGCGAGCGAAGTCGAGCCGCACGCACTGGCATGGGACGAAGCCGGCTCGACGCCGCGCGAGGTGTTGCGAAAAATGGGCGAGCTCGGATGGCTTGGCCTGATGTATTCACCGGACTATGGCGGTGCGGGCGCCGATATGACGACCAACGTCGTATTTCAGGAGGCTTTATCGCGCGCGACTTCCGGTGGATTCGTGATCACGGTGCTGGTGCACACCGACATGGCGAGCCCTCATCTGGCTCACGGGGGCAGTACGGAACAAAAAGAGCGCTGGCTTCCGAAAGTGATTTCGGGTGAGTTGATCACTGCGGTGGCAGTGACCGAACCCGATGCAGGCTCGGATGTGGCAGCCATCCGGACGCAGGCCAAGCGTGATGGAGATGCCTGGGTGCTCAATGGCAGCAAGATGTTCATTACCAACGGCGTTCATGCCGATCTGGTGTTTGTAGCGGCGCGTACCGATGCGAACGCGAAAGGCTCGCGCGGCCTGTCTATCTTCGCGGTCGCAAAAGGAACGCCGGGGTTTCGTGTCGGCCGCGCATTGAAGAAAAGCGGCTGGCTCGCTTCCGATACGGCCGAGCTGGTGTTCGACAACTGTCGCATTCCTGCGGATCAGTTGATTGGCGAGGAAAACGCCGGTTTCTACGCGATCATGCGCAACTTTCAGACAGAGCGCATCGCGCTCGGCTCGATGGCGGTCGGACACTGTCTGACGGCCCTCGACCTTGCCTACCGGTACGTGAACGAGCGGAAAGCGTTCGGCGGCGCATTATGGGAAAAGCAAACGGTCCGGCAGCAGCTTTCGATGCTCGCCGCCAAGACCGAAGCTGCTCGGCAGTTGCTTTATCACTGCGCATGGATGGTCGACCAGCAACACGATGCCGTGCGCGAAGTGTCGATGCTGAAAGCGCTGACGGGCGAGCTGGTCAACGAGGTCACCTACACCTGCCAGCAGTTTCACGGCGGCATGGGCTACATGCGCGAAAGCGCTATCGAGCGGCTCGTGCGCGATGCACGCGTATTGTCGATCGGCGGCGGTGCCACCGAAGTGATGCTCGAGGAGGTCGCGAAGCGATGGCAGCCTGCGTGATTGTTATGAGTCCTAGTTGCGTTCGTACTCCTTGTCCGGGAAACGCTTCGCTTGTTGTCATCGATACATTTCTCAGCACGTGTCTGCAATCGAGATGAAATTCGAAACCTTGGAAGTCAGCGTCAATCATCGCGTTGCGGTTATCTGGCTCGCGCGCGAAAAGGTACGCAACGCGTTCAACGAAGTGTCGATAGCGGACCTGACGTCGGTGTTCGAACAGTTGGGACGCGATGACGAGGTGCGTGCGATCGTGCTGGCGGCGCGGGGCTCCGCGTTCTGCGCCGGCGCGGACCTCGATTGGATGCGTCGCATGGCGGAATACTCGAACGCCGAGAATCAGGCCGACGCGATGAAGCTGGCAACGATGCTGCGCACGATCTACGAGTGCCCGAAACCAGTGATCGCCCGTATACACGGCGATGTGTATGCAGGCGGGGTCGGGCTGGTCGCAGCATGCGATATTTCGGTGACATCACTGGACGCGAATTTCTGCCTTTCCGAGACCAAGCTCGGGCTGATTCCCGCCACGGTGGGTCCGTATGTGTTGCGAGCGATGCACCCGAACCTTGCACGGCGCTACTTCCTGACGGCCGAAAAATTTACTGCGGCGGAAGCGTATCGGATCGGACTTGTGCATGACATAACACCGCCCGAGGAGCTTGACGGCAAGGTCAACGAAATCCTTGGCGCGCTGATGTTGACCAGTGAACACGCGGTCGCCGAAGCGAAGCGATTGGTGCGCGACCTGACTGCACGGACGATCGACGACACGTTAATCGCCGATACAGCAAAGCGCATCGCAGACATTCGCACCAGTCCTGATGGACGCGAAGGTGTCCGCTCGTTTCTTGACAAGCGCAAGCCACGTTGGGTCCTCGACTACGAAGCGATGGCCGAAGAGGACGACACGGCGCAACAGTGATGCAGACCTTCGACATTCCGCAACTGATTGCACTGGCGACCGTGCTGGGCTTTGCGAGCGGCATCCGGCTGTACGCGGTGCTGCTAATTGCAGGCTTGGTCGGCTACGCGGGCTGGGTTGAGCTGCCGGGCGGTCTGGCAATTCTGCAGCACCCATGGGTGCTCGCGGCGTCGGGAGCGATGTTCGTCGTTGAATTCGTTGCCGACAAGATCCCGGGTGTCGACACAGTGTGGGACTCGATTCAAACCTTTGTTCGAATTCCAGCGGGCGCTGCCTTGGCGGCTGGCGTGTTCGGCGGCATGGACAGCGCCGTCTGGACGACCGTCGCCGCGATCGTCGGCGGCTCGCTGGCAGCGACTAGCCACTTCACCAAGGCGGGTACGCGCGCTGCAGCGAATACTTCGCCCGAGCCGTTCTCCAATCTTGGCCTGTCGGTCGTGGAAGATATCGGCACGGCGGGACTGATGTGGCTCGTTCTCAGCTATCCGCTGATCGCGCTCGGCGTCGTCATCGTGCTACTGACGCTTGCGATCTGGCTGTTGCCCAAGCTGATGCGTTTCGTTGCACGCATCGTCCGCAAGCTATTCGCAATTCCCTCCGATCGCCATGTTCAGCAAAATACTCATCGCTAACCGGGGGGACCGAGCAGCCTTGGCTGCGAGCTTCATGACGCTGGCATGCGCAGCATGCAGGCGATTTCTCCGCGTGTGACCATGTTCAACAAAATTCTGATCGCTAACCGCGGAGAAATTGCGTGTCGCGTGATGACCACGGCGCGGCGGATGGGAATTCGCACGGTTGCGGTGTACTCGGATGCGGACGCGAACAGCCGGCACGTAGCGATGGCCGACGAAGCGGTGCGCATCGGTCCGTCGCCCGCGAGCGAGAGCTATCTGCGCAGTGATCGGATCATGGCCGCGGTCGCTGCGACAGGCGCGGATGCAGTGCATCCCGGGTATGGCTTCCTTTCGGAGAACGAAGCGTTTGCGCAAACACTGTCCGACGCAAAGGTCACGTTTATCGGCCCACCCCCTTCTGCGATTCACGCGATGGGCAGCAAGAGCGAAGCAAAAAAGCTGATGGAACGCGCGAAGGTGCCGCTGGTTCCCGGCTATCACGGCGACGCGCAGCAGCCCGATCTGCTGCAGAAGGAAGCGAATCGCATCGGGTACCCGGTGCTGATCAAGGCGAGTGCAGGCGGTGGCGGCAAAGGCATGCGCGTCGTGACACGATCCGACGAATTCATCGCCTCACTCGGTTCGTGCCAGCGCGAAGCGAAAGCCTCGTTCGGTGATGATCACGTGCTGATCGAGAGGTACGTGCAGCGGCCACGCCACATCGAGATTCAGGTCTTTGCCGACAGTCATGGCAACGCCGTCAGCTTGTTTGAGCGTGACTGTTCGGTGCAGCGCCGGCACCAGAAGATCATTGAAGAAGCGCCTGCGCCCGGCATGACCGCAGCACGTCGACGGGCCATGGGTGAGGCGGCGGTGGCGGCGGCGAAGGCGGTCGGCTACGTGGGTGCCGGCACCGTCGAGTTCATCGCCGATCCAAGCGGCGAGTTCTTCTTCATGGAGATGAACACGCGCCTGCAGGTCGAGCATCCGGTCACCGAGATGATCACCGGTTACGACCTCGTCGAATGGCAATTACGCGTGGCGGACGGCGAAGCATTGAACGATATGGTCCCCGATCTGCAGCAGCAACTTGCGATTCGTGGTCACTCGTTCGAAGCACGCATCTATGCCGAGAATCCCGACAAAGGATTTCTGCCAGCGACCGGAAGAATTTTGCATCTGGCGCAACCCACCGCGGTCGAATTTCGACGCAACCAGGATGACAACGGGTTCCATGATCCCGCACCGGTCCGAATCGATGCCGGCGTCCGCGCCGGTGATCAGATCACGCCGTACTACGACCCGATGATCGCGAAGCTGATCGTCTGGGGTGAGGACCGGGCGCATGCTCTTGCGCGCATGCACGCCGCGCTGAGTGATTTCCATATCGTTGGGGTCGCCAACAACGTCGACTTTTTGTCGCGGCTGGTTGCAAACGATGCGTTCGCGCGAGGCGACGTTCATACGGGCCTGATCGAACAGGAGCGGGAACGGCTCTTTCCTCATACCAGTGGTGATCAAGCTCAGTCGCCTGAAATACAGACGATGCTCGCGCTAGCCTGCGCTCGCATCCTGGCCGACGAGACGCGAAGCGCAGCGCCCGATCCATGGAGCTCTGCCCACGGTTGGCGGCTGAACACGACCTATCGCCGCACGATGACGCTGAACTCGGCAGCCACCGCGCACGAGGTTGTTATTGAATACGCACGCGACGGCTACGTGTTTCACCATGGCGGTCAGAGCATCCCGCTCGCCTTCACCGCGAATGCCATCTCCGGCATGTCGATTCGTTTTGGCGAGCACACGCTGACGGCCGATGTGGTACGTGCGGGCGACGAGCTGCATGTCTTTCACAACGGGCGGCACCGCGTACTAGCGCTTGCGGATGTGATCGCACAGTCGGCAGCGGCAGAGGTTGAAACCGGAAAGCTGACTGCACCGATGCCCGGCAAGCTGATCGCTGTTCACACGTCAGCAGGGGCCAGCGTCGAACGCGGCACGCCGTTACTGGTAATGGAAGCGATGAAAATGGAGCATACGATCGTCGCCCCATCGAAGGGCGTCGTCAGCGAAGTCTTGTACGGTGTCGGCGATCAAGTCGTCGAAGGTGCTGAACTCGTGCGGTTTTCGCCAGCTACCGAATCTGGCTGAGGCTCGGTCAGCCGCATCGCGGTAACCAGCGCGGCCGGGGGCAGCTTTTCGATCGCGCCCTTTAAGGTCATGACAACTTCGGATGCGCCGGCTGCGAGTAGGCGGCTTCGCCCTTTTTCCATGTCTCCTTCGGCGTGCCAGACCGCGACCACAATCTTTAGCTGCGGAAATCGCGGACGCAAGCGTTTGCAAAAGTAGGAGGCGTGCAGGACCGCGGCTGGCGGAAGGGCGGAGATATACAGAACCTGCGGTGCGAGCTCTGTCAATCGATCCATAACTTCACTCTTAAGCACATCAATCGTCAGTAATTCTGCTGCCACTTTGCGGCGAATAAGGCATCGCCGCAGCATTGCGCCGACGATCTCGTCGGCTTCGTCGCGCGCAGGCACGATGCAGGCGGTGATAGGCCCGAGCGGCGCCTCCGGCTGCTGTGCGTCTTTCGCCTCGGCTGACTCGGTGAGCTCCTTTTCTTGGTTTGGGTGTTCGTACACGTCTTCCGCAAGTGTGCGCGTGCTGTCAAAGACGAATCGCGTGCGCTCCTCCGACAACGCATCGCTATGGCGATCGCGTTCAGCCAGATCGAGCACCGGAATCAGCACGTCTTCGTAAAGCGCTTCGAGTCCTTTCTCGCCGACGAACTCTTCGGCAAGCTCGGCGGCTTCTTCCTGATCGCGGGCGAGCAGGCGCTGATAGATACGATCTTGCAGCGATAACACCGGCTGATCGCCAAGCATGATGCTTAAAAAGGAAAACTGCGGGATGTAGCGTCCTACTACAACCAGGCAGACAGTCAGCGGGACAGCGAGCAGCAAGCCGACCGCGCCCCAGAGCCACGTCCAGAAGATTGCAGCGACGATCACTGCCAGCGCCGACATGCCGGTGCTCGCGCCATACGCCCACGGCTCGATCACATTGTTGCTAATGAGTTCGAGGACAACGAATACCGCCACCGTCCAAACGACGAGGGACCAGTCATCAGATATTGCAAACGCCAGCGCAATCGGCAGCGCTGCCGCGATCCACGCGCCCAGATAAGGAATGAAGCGCAGCGCAGTCGCCAACACGCCCCATAGCGCCGCGTTCGGTATTCCTATCAAGTACAACGCAATGCCGACCGGAAGCCCGTAGCTGACGTTGACGATCAGTTGCACACGCAAATACCGACTCACGCGATTGGCCGCTTCCTCGAACACCTGCGTGGTCACGTTGAGCTGGCCATGCCCAACCAAGCGAATCATGCGATCGCGTAGGTCTTCTCTCTGCAGCAGCATGATGAAGGTGAACAAAATCACAGCGCCGGCCACGGTGAGCGGCACGATCAGCGGGGTTATCACCTCGCGCATCAGTTCGAACGGAGTCAGCTGCCTCGCTTCGATCGTCACCGGAACTGGACGGTCGCCCGGCGCGGGCAAACGCGACGATCGTGGCGAGCTGCGCGGTGCTGGCGCTGCAGTGGCAGCTGCGTCCTGCTTTGCGATTTCGGTTCCGATCTCGTCGAGCGTCTGGCGTGCTTTGCTCAGGCTGCCTCGCGGATCCGATCGCAGCAGCGAAATCTTGTCCTGAATATTGTTCTTGTATTCCGGCAGGCTGGCGGCGAAGTTTAGAAACTGGGCTACCGTTATCCAGACAAGGCCGGCAATAACGCAGCACGCCAGTCCCACCATCACGGTCGTCGCCAGCACGCGGGGAAAGCGGCGCCGCTCCAACCAACGCACGCCTGGCGCCAATAGGAAGGTGAGCAGCACCGAGAGCGCGAGCGGAACCAACACGTCACGACCGAAATACAGAATGCCGGTCACCAACACGAAGGCGACCATGGTCGTCAGTTGCGACCCCGGCGTGCTAGGAATCCGTGCTCGGGGTAACGGCTCTAACAATGTGGGCACAATGGCATCCGTGATCCGAACACAGCGTTAATGATCATGGCGGTCGACAACGCATACGCGGCGCATCGAATGCCATCACACGGCAGATCTAGCCAACGCCTTCTGGATATCCGTGATCGATGCGTTCGTAAACGTCTTACCGATCTCGTAAATCAGTCGATCCTTCACTTCCTTATGCAATGTCGGGCGGATCTGGCCCAGCGTCTGCGGATCGGCGACCAGAACGAGGGCCGCGAAGTCTCCACCGTGGGCGCGTCGGTACAGCTCGTTTGCCAGCTGTTTTGCAAAGGTAGCCTCGTCGGCCTCCTTATCCGACGACTCGGACGGACGCGAAGCGCCTTCGTCGAGAAGATTGGCAGGCTTGAGTTCACCGTCGGTTGTCAGCGAGATCTTGTTGTCATGACCGGCATTGCGAAAAAATCGCGCGCCTGCGCCATCGGCTACTACAACGAGAGCACCGTTGGGAATCTTGTCTGCCTTCATCGTTGTCCTTGTCTCGACCCTCTTGTCCAAGCAAATAACGCGCCACTCTCGAAGCGGCGAAGCCGATAACGAGCGTTAACATTGCCCCTGTCTGAACTTCGGCCTCGGAGACTCGTTGTGACTGCTCTTCCGCAACGCGTTCGTATCGTCGACGTCGGTCCGCGCGACGGGCTGCAGAATGAAAAGCAAATGATTTCGGCGGATGTAAAGATCGAGCTGGTCGATCGCCTGACCGACGCCGGCTTTAGCAACATCGAAGTGACGTCTTTCGTCTCACCCAAGTGGGTGCCGCAGATGAGTGACGCCGCCGAAGTGATGGCCAGGATTCACCGCAAACCAGGTGTCACCTACTCAGTGCTGGTACCGAATGCGAAAGGCATGGAAGGTGCACTCGCGGCAAAGGCCGACGAAATCGTCGTGTTCGCCGCTGCCAGTGAAGCGTTCTCACAGAGAAACATCAACTGCTCAATTGATGAGTCGATCGAACGCTTTCGCCCGGTGACTGAGCAAGCACAGCAGAAGGGAATACGGATTCGAGGCGCCATTTCATGCGCGCTCGGTTGCCCCTATCAAGGCGAAGTCGAAGCCAAAGCCGTTGCCCATGTCGCCCGGCGAATGAAAGACATCGGTGTGCAACACGTGGGTGTGGCCGACACGATCGGCACCGGTACGCCGGAAAACACAAAACGTGTGATGGACGCTGTGCTCTCCGTTTACGGTCTGAATGACATCAGCGGCCACTTTCACGACACGTACGGGATGGCCACTGCCAACGTTTACGCGTGCCTCGAGATCGGCATTTCTAGCTTCGACTCGAGCATCGCCGGCCTTGGCGGATGTCCGTATGCAAAAGGAGCGACCGGGAACGTGGCCACCGAGGACGTGCTCTACCTGCTCAACGGCCTCGGCATCGAGACCGGCATCGACTTCGCGAAGGCGGTTGCAACCGGCCAATGGATCAGCGGCATTCTTAACCGAAAAGCACACTCACGTGCAGGTAACGCGGTTACCGCAAAGCTCGCCGCGTGAGTTTTCGGATCGACCAGCATGTCACCCGATCTGAAAGCCGGTATTCAGTTTGACTTCGAATACAAGGTGCCTGACAGCAAGACGGTGCCGCGCCTGTATCCCGAATGGCGGGAGTTTGGCGAGATGCCTGAAGTGTTTGCCACCGGATATCTGATCGGGCTGATGGAAGGCGTTTGTCAATTGGCCATCAAGCCATTTCTCGATTGGCCACGAGAGCAATCCGTCGGCACACACGTCAACTTTTCGCACCTGGCTGCAACGCCGCCCGGGCTGACGGTTCGTGTCCACTGCGAAGTCACTAGTGTCGACGGGCGCAAGGTTACGTTTCGCGCGCAAGCGCACGACGGCCACGACCTTATATCCGAGGGCACGCACGAACGCGTCGTGATCGACGCGGCGCGCTTCAATCAGAGGCTGCAATCGAAGCGAAGCGCGACGGTTTGAACGCATTACCTCTCGTACCCATCGAATCGCCGGTTCCATCGCCGTGTATTTCGGTCTGCGAGATGAACGCGCGCAGCGGCTGGTGCAAAGGTTGTTGGCGTTCAATCGACGAAATCGCACGGTGGTCGCAGATGGGCGAAGACGAAAAGCGCGCGGTGTGGGCACAACTGGCCAGGCGTAGCGCTTCGTGATCACTGCTTCGGGTACGGCTTTGACGATGCGCGTACTGGAACGTGGCTGGGTATCGTCGAACAATGTTCTGCTGTTTGACGACGATCACTCGGCGACGTTGGTCGACACTGGCTATGTCACGCATAGCGAGCAAACGCTCGCGCTGGTGCGTCATGCGCTGCAGGGCAGGCGACTGGCGCGCATCATCAATACGCACTTGCATTCGGACCACTGTGGTGGCAACGCGCTGCTGAGCCGCGAACTGAACGCGACGATCGCGATTCCGCCCGGGCACGCCGAAGCCGTTGACCGCTGGGACGACGCGACGCTCGGCTACTCCGCATGCGGCCAGACATGCGATCGCTTCAGTTTCGACAGTGTGCTCCGGCCTGGCGAGCGCCAGATTATCGGAGGCTCCGAGTGGCAAGCACTTGCATCACCCGGCCATGATCCGCACTCGATCATTCTTTGGAATGCCGAGGATCGCACGCTGATTTCCGCAGACGCACTATGGGAGCAGGGCTTCGGCGCGATATTTCCCGAAGTCGAAGGAGAGTCTGGTTTTGCAGAACAGCGTGCAATCCTGGAGCTGATCAGCCAGTTGAAGCCGCGCTTGGTCATTCCAGGGCACGGCGCGCCATTTACCGAAGTCGATCAGGCGCTCGGACGCGCGTTCGCGCGCCTGGATGCGCTCGAGGCGAGCCCCGAACGCAACGCGCGCAGCGTGATCAAGACGCTGCTTAAGTTCCACTTGCTGATCGTGCGCCATGTCGCGCTGGACGAATTGATCCAACGCTGCGGCGGATGGCACTATGCGCGGATTATCAACGAGCGCTACTTTCGATTGTCGTTTACGGAGTTCATTTCGCGCAACGTCGCGGAGCTCGTGGCAGGTGGCGCGCTGCTGCTAAGCAACGGCGTCGTCGCTAATCGAGATCCGTAGCGCTGACTAGCTCAGCAGAGCCGTGGCCATCAGCGCAAGAGATACGAGAGCGACAACACCCGCCAACAAGTTCAGATCGTCGCCCGGATCAGAACCGCTTTTGACATCTTCCGGCATTACCGCCTCCATTGCCCGCGACCTAACTGAAACATCGGCGTCCGCGTTGCGGGATTTAATCGTCCCGACGGACGGCGCAAATGAAGGGATTAGCTCAAAAAATCAACGTTCGCGTTCGTGGGTTCAGAGTTTCGGAAACGACGGTAGCCGCACCTGCGTGCCCGTCACACTCGGCAATCAGCGATGCGCCGCGCGCGTGTTCGTGCATCGCCATGCTGCATGCATACAGCTTTACACCTGCAACTTTCACTTCGCGAATGAAATCGCCCACGGTCTTGGTCCGCTCCGTATCGGTATGCGCGGCATCCGCGACACCGGGCAGCAGCCATCGCACCGCGGTCGATGTGAAATGCATGTCGACCTGGATTTCGAGCGCACGCGCGGCCAGCGCGTAGACGAATGGCGCAGCCGCCAGTGCAGGCTGCTCCGGGCCTGCCGACCACAGCACGATGACCAGCTTGTCGACACTCGACTGCTCAGTAGCCACGATTCGGATCGATGTCGAAATCTTCGGTATAGAAGTCGTCGATCGGCGGCACCAGCTTTTCGGCCAAGCGCGGCTGCAGCCACTCGCGGTAGGCGGTCACATCCATCAACTCCGCACGCTCGGTCTCCAGAGCAGTCGGTTCAACAGTGAACAGCCAGCCTGCGCCGTACGGGTCAGTAATGATCAGGTGAATGTTGTCGACCGCCGATGTATTCGCCTCGACGATGCGGCACGATAGCGGAGCGTGAATCGCCACCGCCGTCTTGCCGGTTTCCATCACCCCCATCGAGCGATCGCGTTCAATCGTGCTGCCCGCTGGGCGTGGCGTGAACAGCATGAACTGGCCGTGTGCCGAGACAAGATGCGTGGCACCGACGCGCGCGCGACCATCGGTGCCCAAACGCACCCACATATCCTGCTCGGGTGCGTACAGCACGTCCGTAGCGAGTTGGTCAAGCATCGAATCCACCTCTCGGCACCCCTTCTAATGGCTCAGGGAGCACGAGGGGGCCAGCCGAGCCCCCTCGTTCTTAGTCATGCGGGCGGCGCAAAGCGCCGCTACCGCCAGTACAACGCACGGCGTTGTACTGGCGGAAGAGTATGGGAGTCGAACCCACCAGGGATTGCTGGCAACCCCTACCAGATTTGAAGTCTGGCCGGCCCACCGGGACACGACACTCTTCCTGTTTCGAAGCGTTACGAGTGTACGAGCACCGATCAAGCTCGCCATGGATTCGCGCGCCGGACCAGATGATCGTCGCGCACTCTGCGCAGGTACCCCACTTTGTCGAAAAATTCCAAAATCTGAATGGCCAGCTTGCGGCCAGTGGCAATCTGATCACGAAAGTCGGCCGCACGCGCTGCGCCATGGCGTTGCGCAACACTTCCTGCAATGTCAGCGAGTTCGGCAAGCGAACTCGTCAGAAAAAAATGATCGTGCGCTACTTGCGCTACGTCACCGGTACGCGCAACGGTTTTCAGCAAATGCCGCACTTCCACTTCCGGAATACCGGTGTCGCGCGCGATATCGCGCACGCGCGGCGGATCGAACTTGCGCTCGTCCAGCAATGGCTTGATACGCTCCCATCGCGCACGCTGCTCCTTTCCCAGCGTGGCCGTATGCGTGGGCAGCGCCAGAAATGCGCCACGCCGCTGCAGCAACGACTCTCGAAGCAGCTCTTCGATCAGCGAACTGAACACGTCCATGTCGAGTGCTGGCGCGAGCATGCGCCGAAGCCTCTGTTGCTCGACGCCGGGCATTTCGGGTTCCTTTTGATGCGCTAGTCCGATGGCCGTGAGGACTTCGTTGCGCAATCGCTGCCAATGTTCAGCCGAGAGAGCCACGCTGGCAGCGACGTGGGCGCCGCAAGTGTCGATCAGCTCACGCACGTCAGCGTCGCGAAGATTCCAGGCCGAAGCCAGACGCGAAAGTGCCACGGGTTCGCGCTGCAGCCATGCGCTCAAAGCATCGATCGGCGAACCGTCACGCAGTGCCGCCAACAATTGCAGCCGCGCCGGCGACCGCCGCCCGCGTCGCGCGGCCGAGCCAAGCGGCGTCACATCGAGGACCGTGCCACCCCCGAGCGTGCGCTGCGCCGATGCATCGCGAATCACGAAGCGATCGCCACGACAGACGGCGAGCGGACGGTCGGACGTCAATGACACCAGCTGCGCTCGCGCGGTCTCGCCTGCCTCGATGCGAGTCGCGTCCAGCACCGCCAGTTTCGCCATTGCATCTTCGGTGCCATGGTGCAAATGCACGGTCGACGAGTTGCCGAGAGACTTAACGACACGTGGCGACAGAGTCAGCGTCGCATCGAATCGCTCGGTCGTATTCGTCAACAGTGGCGCTTGCACCCACATGCCGCGCTCCACTTGCGCTTTTTCGATGCCTGCGAGATTGAGTGCACAGCGTTGTCCTGCGACCCCATTCGCGGCCGGCCGATCCTGCGCGTGGATCGTGCGCACGCGCGCGGTGATTGCCCGATGGGGCGTCGGTCCGACCGTCACCGAGTCGCCGACACGAACTTCGCCCGCGTGCACGGTGCCCGTCACAACGGTGCCGATACCGGATAACGTAAAGCTACGATCGATCGCCATTCGAAAGTGCCCGACCGTCGGTCGCGCTGCGCGGCGCGATGCGGCATCGAGCAGGTGCGCCTGCAATTCGGCCACGCCATCGCCCGTCACAGAGGAGACGGGAAACACCGGCCAGCTTGCTGCCGCCGTGTTGCGCACACGCTCATCGAGTTGAAGCAGAACTTCATCGATGCGCTCGGCCGACACGGCATCGATCTTCGTCAGCGCAACCGCGCCGATATCAATACCAAGCAGCAGCAGGATCTCCAGATGCTCATCGGTCTGCGGCATCACGCCGTCGTCGGCGGCGACCACCAGAAGCGCAAAGTCAATACCGGTAGCTCCGGCGAGCATCGTGTGAACAAAGCGCTCGTGGCCAGGCACGTCGACGAAACCCAGCGCATCGTCATCGCCATCAGCGCCGAGTGGAACGTAGGCGTAGCCGAGCTCGATCGAAATACCGCGCTTCACTTCCTCCGGCAGTCGATCGGTATCGCGTCCGGTCAATCGCTTGATCAGCGATGTTTTTCCATGATCGATGTGACCGGCGGTTCCGATCAGCATCACAATGCCTTCAGGTTGTTGATGAAAGCGGTCTCGTCGCCAACCAACAGACAGCGCAGATCAAGCCATAGCGCGCCGTCCGCAATGCGGCCAATTACGGGCGTCGGCAAAGCCCGCAACCGATCTTGCAGCCGTTCAATTGCCCGGCCGCTCGCTTTGCCTGCCGCGCGAATGACCAAAGCGGCCGATGGCAAGCGTTCGGCGGGCATGCTGCCGGACCCAATTTGACTCGCGCAGTCCTCGATTGCGACGGTAAATGCCGGAGCCAACCTGGTCTTCAATGTGCCCGCAACCCGGTCACACGCTGAGCGGATTTCCGGCTGCCGGCGTGTCAGCAGCGCGAGCGTCGGCAACCGCTCTGCAAGCCGATGACCGCTTGCGTAGATCCGCAACGTCGCCTCAAGCGCTGCCATCGTCAGCTTCGAAACACGCAGCGCCCGTTTCAACGGGTCTTTCTTGATTCTTGCGATCGCATCGGTGCGGCCGATGATCAGTCCCGCCTGCGGCCCTCCCAACAGCTTATCGCCAGAGAAGGTGACGACATCAGCACCCGCGGCTACCGATTCCTGCGGCAACGGCTCCTTGGGCAATCCATGGCGGGCCAAATCAATCAATGCCCCTGAGCCCAGATCCACCATATACGGCACGCCGCGCGCGTGTGCGATCTGCGCCAATGTTGCATCGTCGACCGTCGCCGTGAAACCGGTGATCGCGTAGTTGGACCAATGTGCCTTGACGATCATGCCGGTTCTCGGCCCGCACGCATCTTCGTAGTCGCGCGCGTGAGTGCGATTGGTCGTACCGACTTCGACCAGCTTGCAGCCCGCGGCTTTCATGATGTCTGGCATCCGGAACGCACCACCGATTTCGATCAGCTCGCCGCGCGAGATGATCGCTTCCTTGCGCGTAGCGAGCGCTTTTAGTGACAACAGCACCGCGGCGGCGTTGTTGTTGACGACTGTTGCGGCTTCGGCGCCGGTCAGCTCGCGCAATAAATCTTCGACGATGTAATCACGGTCGCCTCGACCGCCGCTCGCAACGTCGTATTCGAGCGCGGTATAGCTGCGCATGGCGTCGGCGACAGCCTCGATTGCCTCTTCGGCCAGCAGCGCGCGACCAAGATTGGTGTGGATCACCGTGCCGCTTAAATTGAATACGGGCCGCAGCCTCGAAGCGCTGAGTTGCGACAGACGAAGCCGCACTTGCGCTATCAGATCGTCGTTGTGCGGGACCGCGGCGCCAGCAACTATCGCTGCGCGATGTGTGGCCAGCACTTCCTGGACCGCACGCTTGACCTGCAAGGTGCCGTGCTCCGCCGCCGCGGCATTTAGCTGCGGCGATGCCAGCAAACGGTCAACCGCCGGCAGGCGTGCTACTGCACCGGGCGAGGAGTCGGGTTTGGATCCGCCTGGCTTGCCTTCGCTTGATTCGCCCGTACCGGGCAGAGCCAAGTTCGGCATGACTAGGACGTTCCGGGATGAAACAGCAAATTCGGGCCCGAGCGCGCGTACCCTTGTTCATCGACCAGCAGGTCAAGCGCAAGCGTGGCCAGATCGTCGGCGGTCGGATCAAGATACGGATCTTTTTCCTGGTAAAAGATCTTCAGGTAGCTCTTGCATTCGTCGCACGTCTCAGCTCGCGCAGCGGGCTCGCTCTTCGTGTCGCCCTCGGTTTGCAGCACCAGGTACTTGACCCCCTTGTCTGTATCGCACGACGTGCATTGAATGCGCGATACGTTCCATTCGGTCGCGCACAGCGAGCACACCAAGTAACGCAAGTTCGCCTGCTCGCCACCGATGCGTAGCACACTGGCCACCGGCCGCGATGCACACACCGGACAGATGCCGGGTATGTCGCAATGCTCGACCAACGGCACGTCGAGCGTTGCAGCGAGCCGAGTGAAATAGGTTTGCAGCGCGGCACCGACGAACGGCACGAGCGCGGCTTCGTCATCCAGTGAAGTGCCGGCCAACACACGGTCCGCCAGCGACTCCTGCGCAGCTTCGTCGAGCACCTCGAGCGTTGTTAGCGCAGCCTGCACTCCATTGGTCGATTGAGCGCGCACTTGGCTGACGATATCGGTCAGATCGGCACGCCATTGCGGCGAACGCTCGTGTGATTGCGCCGATAGTGGTGGCATTCCGTACTCGCGGCTGGCGGTGAGCGCAGCTTCGGGCACGGCGTCAGCCGTGCGGCTTGCAAGCACCGACTGCTGCGCACTCGCCACTTTGGCCATTAGTTGCAGGTAGCCCGACATCGCATTGCCGGCAGCCACGCTCGCAAAGCGCGCCGCACGGTCGGCAAATAGATCGGGTCGAACGGGCAGCACGACGCGCGGCGTCTTGCGCACGCGATCGAGGCTGCCATCGGTGATGATCGGGGTTGCCATAAGCTCAAGTGTGAAGCAAAAGCGGCAGGATCGCTCCTGCCGCCTTTACCAACTCAGCGCTCCGGCTATTCGGCGTTGCCGCCCGTCATACGCCGGTACCACAGCGGGTGATGATGCCGCGCCCACGCACGCGAAACCGTGCCGCGCGTCATCGCCCGCAAAGAACCGCGTACCCAGAATAACGCGGCATAAACATGCACGATGATGCCCACGATCAGCACAAACGCGGACAACATGTGCACGACGGCTGCAATCCTTATCAACGGAATTGGGAACGCGCCTGCGAAGTACGGCCGCCACATCACGATGCCCGACACAATCAGCAAGACCATCGTGACGACCATCGTCCAAAACAATTGCTTCTGTCCGATGTTGTACTTGTCGATAGCCGGCAGATTGTCGTCGCGGTTATTAATGACGTCGGATAAACGCTTGCCCCACTCTCGATCGTACGGCTGGATCTTGTTGTCATCCCAGTAACGCATCGCCATGACCAAAAACAGCACGAACATCAGTACGCCCAAGAATGGATGCAGGATGCGCGCCCAGTTCCCTCCCCCTAGCAGCGCGCTCAGGAACCAGAACGCTGGGTGAAAGAAAGCAAGCCCCGACGCTGCGAGCAGAACGAAAAGGATTGCGACCGCCCAGTGAGTCAGGCGTTCGTTTGCGTCGTAGCGCCGGATCTCTCCACTTCTCATCACGACCGCCATCGGTCAAACCTCCCTATTTCGGTGGCCACCGTCGGCCGTTTCTTCGACTTCTTTCGGACCGCGCGTGATGTAGTGGAAGAAAGCGCCGAGCGCGGCAATGCCCAGAGCAAGCGCCATCAACGGCTTCGCAATACCTTTCCAAAGACTGACCCAGGGACTGATTGTCGGATCCTTCGGCAGGTTGTTGTAGAGCCCTGGCTGGTCGCCATGTTGCAGTACATACATCACGTGCGTGCCACCAACTCCGACCGGGTTGTACAACGCCGCCTGCTGAAAACCGCGTTCGGTCAGGTCGCGCACACGCTTTTCGCCACGCTGCACCATGTCTACCTTGGAGCCGAACTGCAGCGCACCCGTGGGGCACGTTTTCACGCACGCCGGCGCCATTCCGACCGCAACGCGATCCGAACACAACGAGCACTTGTAGGCCTTGTTGTCTTTCTTGCTTATGCGCGGAATATTGAACGGGCAGCCGGCGATGCAATAGCCGCAGCCAATGCAGTTCTCGGATATGAAGTCGACAATGCCGTTGGCGTACTTGACGATCGCGCCGGGCGCCGGGCATGCCTTCAAACAACCCGGATCCTCGCAGTGCATGCAGCCGTCCTTGCGGATCAGCCACTCCATGCTGCCGTCGCTACGAGCGACTTCGCTGAAGCGCATCACGGTCCACGATTGATCGGTGAGATCGATCGGGTTGTCGTACACACCAACCGTCGTTCCGATGTCGTCGCGCAAGTCATTCCACTGCATGCACGCGACTTGACACGCTTTGCAGCCGATGCACTTCGAAATATCGATCAGCTTCGCGACTTCCTGCTCCGCGATACGAACCTGCGGCGTCGCGGTGGTTGTGGCCGAACGTTTTTGAATATCGAGTGATTGCATAGATGGCATGGTTTCCTCCTACGCTTTCTCGATGTTGACCAGGAACGCCTTGAACTCCGGCGTCTGCGAATTGGCGTCGGCCACGTATGGCGTCAGAGTGTTGGCTAGAAAGCCATTCTTCGTAACCCCAACGAAACCCCAGTGAATCGGGATGCCCACCGTGTACACCTCTTTGCCGTTGCAGGTCAGATCAGCGATGCGTCGGCTAACTACTGCCTTGGCCTTTATGTCACCGCGATTGCTGGTCACCTTGACCCAGTCGCCATTGCCGATTCCTTTTGCCTTCGCGAGCTTCTCGCCAATCTCAACGAATTGAGCCGGCTGCACGATCGCGTTGGATTCGACGTTCTTGGTCCAGAAGTGAAAGTGCTCGGTCAAGCGGTAAGTCGTCGCCGCATACGGGAACTGCTCGGACTTACCGAAGGACTCCATGTCACCCTTAAATACCCGCGCTGCCGGATTGCTGATGACTTTGGCATGCAGCGGGTTAGTGCCGATCGGCGTTTCGAACGGCTCGTAGTGCTCGGGGAACGGCCCTTCGTTCATAGCTGGCGCAAACAGACGTGCCACCCCTTCGTTGGTCATGATGAAGGGACCGGCACCGCTGTCCGGGCCAAGCGTCGGGGCGATATCGGGTATGTCGATGCCGACCCAGCGAGTGCCGTCCCAACGGATGCCTCCGCGCTTCGGATCCCAAGGTTTGCCGCTCGGATCAGCGCCGGCGCGGTTGTACAAGACGCGCCGGTTGGCTGGCCATGAGTAGCCCCAGTTCAGGTTGTTACCCAAGCCGCCCGGATCGCTCGAATCACGACGCGCTGTCAGATTACCGGCCTGCGACCATGAACCGCAATACAGCCAGTTGCCGCAAGCGGTGGAGCCGTCGTCCTGCAGCTGACCGAAACCGGCGAGCTGCTGGCCGGCAGGCACGATCACTTTCGTCTTGTCCTTCGGATCGACGACGTCGGTCAGCGCACGCCCGCTGATCTCGCGCAGCAACTCCTCGGCACTTGGCAAGCTGGGATTGCTGTAGTTCCAGGTGATCTTCATGATCGGGTCCGGGAACTTGCCGCCGTCTTTCGCGTACATCTCACGCAACTTCGTAAAAAGAGTGCCGATAATTTCGCGATCGATCTTGGCTTCACCCGGTGGATCTGCCGCAGCCCAGTGCCATTGCGCCACGCGGCTCGAGTTCGTGAACGACCCTGCCTCCTCGTGAATAACGTTGGCGGGCAGCATGATGACCTCGGTCTTGATGTCCGCTGCATTGACGTTGTTCGAGTCGCCGTAGTTCTTCCAGAAGTCGCCGGTTTCGGTGCGTAGCGGATCGATGATCACCAGATACTTCAGCTTCGACAACGCAGCGGTCAGCTTCTTTTTGTTCGGCAGCGCCGCCAGTGGATTCATGCCTTGCGTGATAAAGCCGTTCACGCGGCCCTGATACATCCGCTCGAAAATCGCGAGCACGTCGTACGCGCCGTCGCGTTTCGGTACGAGGTCGTACGCGTAGTCGTTCTCCTTGGTCGCGTTGTCTCCGTACCACGCCTTCTGCAGGCTGACGTGCCACTTGGAGAAGTTCTGCGGGAAGTTCATCTGGTTCGGTCGCAGCGCTTTCGGTGTGCGCGCAGAGGTGTACTTCTCGCGCGTGTCGTCGGCGTCGGTCGGCGCGGACAGATAGCCGGGCAACACTTCGGAATACGCACACATGTCGGTGATGCCTTGCACGTTGGCGTGTCCACGCAACGCGTTAACGCCGCCGCCAGACCGCCCCATGTTGCCGAGCAGCAGCTGGATCATCGCCATGGTGCGGATGTTTTGCGATCCAACCGAGTGCTGCGTCCAACCCAGCGCGTAGAGAATCGTCATCACACGGCTTGGCGTCGCGGTGGAACCAATCAGGTCACATACCTGCTGGAACTTCTCCTTCGGCGTCCCGCAAATCTGCGCGACCATGTCCGGCGTGTAGCGCGAAAAATGCGCCTTCATCAGCTGATACACGCAGCGCGGATTCTCCAGAGTCTCATCGACCACTGCGAAGCCGTCGGCGCCGATCTGGTAGCCCCAGCTTGTCTTGTCGTAGGTGCGCTTATCCGCGTCGTACCCGGTGAAATAGCCGTCGTTGAACGCAAACTCGTCCTTGATCAGGAACGACGCGTTCGTATACGCCTTGACATACTCCTGGTGAATCTTGTTGTTCGACACCAGGTAATTGATGACACCGCCTAGGAACGCGATGTCGGTCCCGACTCGAATCGGCGCATACACGTCGGCTATGGCGGCCGAGCGCGTGAAGCGCGGATCCACGACGATCAGCTTGGCCTTGCGGTGCTCGAGTGCTTCAGTCACCCACTTGAAGCCGCATGGGTGTGCTTCGGCGGCGTTGCCGCCCATGATGATTGCGAGGTCAGTGTTCTTGATGTCAACCCAGTGGTTGGTCATCGCACCTCTGCCAAATGTCGGGCCCAGACTGGACACCGTTGGCGCGTGTCAAACCCTCGCTTGGGTATCGAGCGCGACCATCCCCAGCGCGCGTGCCATCTTGACTGCGAGGTAACCCGGCTCGTTCGAGATCGCACTCGAAATCAGGATGCCGGTCGTATTCCAGCGGTTGACCGTCACGCCCTTGTCGTTCTTCTCGACAAAGTTGGCATCACGATCAGCCTTCATGTGCTTGGCTACGCGGGTGAGCGCATCATCCCAGGAGATCCGTTTCCATTCACTGGCGCCCGGCTCACGGACTTGCGGATATTGGAGGCGATGCGGTGAATGCACCAAGTCGAGCAGTGCAGCGCCCTTGGGGCACAGCGTGCCGCGATTGACCGGATGGTCAGGATCGCCTTCGACGTGAATGATCCGCTCTTTGATGTTCTTCGACTTGTCGCCGAGCGTGTACATGATCACGCCGCAGCTGACCGAGCAGTAAGGACACGTGCCGCGCGTTTCGCTGGTACGTGCGAGCTTGAAAGCACGCACTTCGGCCAATGCAAGCTGCGGCGAAAAGCCGAGCCCGACAGCCGAAGACGTGCCGAGTCCTGTCGCGCAAATTCGGAAGAACTGGCGTCGACTCAGTGGTGCATTCATTGAATCTCCCGGTGGTGTTGATGCTGCCGCACTTTTAATTGTTTGGCCGCTTGCGCAAGAAACTTGCATAACCGTCAGCGCAAGCACACATCAGTGCGCCATAAAACATATAGTGCCGCGCGCACTATATGCCCGCTGAGCAACGCCTTCAACTTCATTGCCATATTGCATTGCAATAACCAAACGGCCGTTTGTGTAATCTCCTATTGATTGAAAATTGATTTTATGAATCGACTCTCATCGACTATCGGCCTGGTCTGCGTGGCGCTCGTCACTGCATGCGCAACACCGCGTCCGGTCTTACCATCGGCCTCGGGTTCACCCTCATCCGCACGCGCACAAGTTTCCGCTCCGAGCCTTGGTTTTTTTTCGAAGATCAAAGCCCCATCGACGCATACCCCAACGCTCCAGCTGGCGTCGCGCGGAGTTCAGATATTCCGTTGCGAAAAGCGGGACGGCGCTCTGGTCTGGGCATTTCGCCAGCCACAGGCGGATCTGCTTGATGCGGCCGGCAAACCGGTGGGCAAGCACGGCGCCAATTTCTCCTTCGAGCACGACGACGGCAGCAGGCTAGTTTCCACGATCGCCGCCTATGACGAGGCGCCCAAGCCGACTGATCTGCGCTGGCTGTTGCTGACAACCCGCAGTTTTGGCAAGGGAGCGCTTGAAAGCGTCGCCTATGTGCAGCGAATCAACACCTCAGGCGGCATGCCACCTCCGCGATGCGAGGCCGCGCAACTGAATCAGCTGCTGCGCGTCGATTTCACTTCCGACTTCGTTTTCTACGGCCCGCGACCCGAGTGACACACCGCACTGTGCGAACGCGGTAAAATCGCCCGTTTGCGTGGGTTGTCCCGGAGGAAATGACATGACCTCGACTGCTTCGACGGTAGGCGCCTATCTGCGCGATCTGCCGCCGGATCGTCGCGTGGCAATGGCGCGTTTGTGCAGCATGATCCGGCGCTCTGCGCGCGGGGTCCGCGAAAGCATGCGCTACGGCCTGGCGTTCTATGAACTGGACGGGCCGCTGTTCGCGCTCGAATCCGGCCGCAGGCATATGTCGCTCTACGTGGCCGAAAAAGATGTTGTGTTGAAGCACAAAGATGCGCTGACGGGGGTTAACGCGGCCAAGAGCTTCATCAAGTTCTCGGATCTGAACCGATTGCCGCTGGATGTCGTCGAACGGATCGTGCGCGACTCGGTGGCGGCGCGCAGGCAGCGAGTGGCTTCAGGCTCTGTACCGACACAGGCTGAGCTTTTGAAGCTGTGGGACATCAAGGAAGAAGATGCAGCGCCCCCGGCGAAAACGGTCAAACTCGCGATCGGCAAGCCGGCAACTGCGATGACCGATGCGATTAACGCAATGGCACATTCGATGCGCGACGCCATGGTGGCTGCGATCGATATTGCTACCGGCAGTATCGCCACCGGTAACGGAAAGACGCCGATCAAGTCCGCGACGGCAAAGAAAAAGGTGGTTGCCAAAAAGTCCACCGCACGAACGGGTAAGAATAAAAGCGCTAAGCGTCCGCCACCGAAGAAAGTTTCCAAAAAGGGATCGGTTGCCGCGCGTCGGCGCTGAGCCGCAACCTGCGTTACAGAAGACGGACCAGCTCGCTAGAAACTGCGCGCGTCTTCGATCACCTTTCCGTCGTTGGGCAGTGATCCAGGCGCAAGCAATTCGACTGCGCCCCCCAGCTTTGTAATCGAGCGCAGCGTTTCGCCGACAGCGCGCTGCAGCGACGGATCATTCGACACCGACTCTGCACGCAATGTCATCGCGTCGACCTCCCCAGCGCGTGTGACCACCAGCCGCAGGCGCTTGAGTTCCGCATGACGGCGCGCCACCTCCGCCATCTGCTCGGGGCGAACGAACATACCTTTGACCTTCGTTGTCTGGTCAGCGCGACCCATCCAGCCTTTAATGCGCGCGTTGGTGCGACCGCACGGCGATACGCCCGGCAGGATCGCCGATAAGTCCCCTAGCGCCAGCCGAATCCAGGGCCGATCCGGGTCAAACGATGTGACAACCACTTCGCCCACTTCGCCATCAGCCACCGGAATACCCGTGCCCGGTCGGACAATTTCGATCAACACGTCCTCATTGACGATGAGCCCGTCCCGCGACCGGCTCTCGTATGCGATCACGCCGACATCGGCGATGGCATAAGCCTGATAGGCGTCGATACCGCGTGCATGGATGTTCGCCTGCAGCGACGGCGGAAATGCCGCACCCGAGACGACCGCCTTCTTGATCGATGACACGTCTCGGCCACCGGCGTCGGCGGCGTCGAGAATTATCTTCAGAAAGTCGCCGGTCCCGGTGTAGGCGGCCGGTTTCAGATGTTCGATCACGTCGAGCTGCTGCTCGGTGTTTCCCGGGCCGGCGGGAATGACCGTGCATCCAAGGCAGCGCGCACCGCCGTCCATGATGAAGCCGCCCGGCGTCAAGTGATATGAAAAGGTGTTGAGCACGATGTCGCCAGCGACGAAGCCCGCCGCATGCAACGAGCGTGACGCGCGCCACGCATCGTCATGCTTGCTCTCTGGCTCGTAGATCGGCCCGGGCGACACAAACAGTCGCCCGAATCGCTCAAGATCACTGGAGATGAAATCGCCTAACGGTGCCTTCGCCTTTTGCAGCGCCGGCAGTTCAGATTTTCGCAGCAAAGGCAGTCTCGCAAGTGCCGCCCGGCTATTGATTTGCGAAGCGTCTATGTCGCCAAGATGCCGTTGCCAACCCGGCGACTTCAATGCTTTCGCGATCACACCTGGCAGGTGGCCCATTAGATCCAGCTCGCGGCGTTGCGGGTCGCGCGCCTCGCGGTTATCAAGATGCTCAGTCATTTGACGTTCGCTTCATTTGGCCGTCTCATCGACCTGGGCACGCCGACGCTCTGCGTCCTCGCGCGCGGTGTCAAGCTTCTTGTTGACGGGATCTATCGTCGTCTGCCGCGTGGGCAGCGGCGTCTTTACAGGCTCGCTCGCTTCGCGCGAATTGCACGCCACCAAAGCGGTTACCGCTATCCAAAGGAGAAGGCGCGCGTCCATCGTGCTGGATTACGCCAGCCAGCGCTTGCGTCGTTTATAAAATTTCGCATCCCTAAAGCTTTTTCGTCCGGAGGTCGAAAGGCCGAGGTAGAACTCCTTCACGTCGTCGTTTTCGCGCAGCGAACGGGCCTCGCCATCCAGCACTACGCGGCCATTCTCGAGGATGTACCCATACTTGGCATATTTCAACGCAAGATTGGTGTTCTGTTCCGCCAGCAGGAACGACACGCCTTCCTTCGCATTCAGGTTGTGCACGATGTCGAAAATTTCCTCGACCAGCTGTGGCGCCAATCCCATCGAAGGTTCATCCAGCAGGATCATCGACGGACGCGCCATCAGCGCGCGTCCGATCGCGGTCATCTGCTGCTCGCCGCCCGAGGTGTAACCGGATTGGCTGCTGCGCCGCTGTTTGAGACGCGGAAAGTACGAATAGACCTTATCGAGATCGGCTGCCGTGTCGGCGCGCGATGCTCCGCGGCCAGATGAACCGCGTGAATACGCGCCGGTCAGCAAGATTTTCTTCGACCGTCAGATGCGCAAAGCAGCGGCGGCCTTCCATCACCTGCACGACCCCGCGCTTGACCAGGTCATAGGCCGTTAACCCCTGAATTCGCTCGCCGCGATATTCGATCGACCCCTTCGTGACGTCGCCCCGCTCACCCTGCAGCAGGTTCGATACAGCGCGCAAAGTCGTGGTCTTGCCCGCGCCGTTGGCGCCGAGCAGCGCCACGATGCCTCCCTCCGGGACGGTAAGCGACACGCCTTTCAGCACCAGGATCACATGGTTGTAGATGACCTCGATGCCGTTCACTGATAGAAGAGTGGTCATACGACGCAGCACAGGCGTGCTTCGCGCACGCCCGTGACTCCGGTTCTAAACCTACTTCTTCGCTGCGGTCGGCGCCGCCTTTGCGGGTGCCTCCACGGCTCTTCATCTCGGCTTCGCAGCTGCGGCGTGTGATTTTCTTTTCCGCTGCATAGCGCGTCGAAGTGTCTCGAATCAACGGGCGAATGATCTGCATGTCGGCTTCGTACCAATCGGATGTGTAATTCCACTGCTTGCCATCCCACTGGTGGATACGTGCCACTCGCGCGCCTTCATGATCGCGGCAGTTAGTAGCAAGGGGGCGCATCACCCCGGTAAGTCCAAGTGCGTCGATCCGCTTTGCATCGATGTTGAGGTTCTCGAGCCCGTAGCGCACCTGCTCGCCGGTCAGCGGCTTAACGCCGTAACGCAGTTGAGCTTGCCGAACACCTTCCACACCTAGCATCGCGCTCGAGCATGCCGCGGGTGTAGAGCACCGTGCCGACCTCTTCTTTAGGCCCGGTACCCTGCCCTTTATCATGGACCAGCTTCAGAATGTCCTCATGCATCTTGGCGCGGTCGTCGCTGTGTTGCAGCGCCAAGCCGTTGAAGCCCTTGGCGTCAGCGCCGACCGGTACGACATCAGGTTCGGCCGCCGCCCACCACACGCCGTACATGCGATCACGCGGGAACCCGGTTGCGACCGCCTCGCGTACCGCGGTGGAATTCATAACGCCCCAACCCCAGAGGAACACGTAGTCAGGACGGTTCTGTCGAATCTGCAGCCAAGCGGCCTTCTGTTCCACGCCAGGATGCGTCACCGGAATCGTCTGTCAGCTCGAAACCGTGCAGCTTCGACCGTTCGGTGAGCAGCGGTATCGGCTCCTTGCCGTAGGGTGAATCGTGATACACAAGCGTGATCTTCTTGCCCTTCAGCTTGTCGAAGCCACCGTTGATTTTGGCGACGTGCTGAACCAGGATGTCGGCAGCGCTCCAGTACGTCCCCAACAGCGGAAAGTTATAGGGGAAGACTTCGCCTTCGACCGAGTCAGCCCGTCCGTAGCCGGCGGTGATAATCGGAATCTTGTCGGCGAAGTCTTGTCGGTCACCGCAAATGTGATTCCGGTGGACAACGGATGGAACAGCGTCGCGCCGGTCGGGCCCTTGCCTTTCAGGCGCTCGTAACATTCCACGCCGCGATCGGTTGCATACCCCGTTTCGCATTCCTCGAACGTAATCGTGACGCCGTTGATGCCGCCCTGCGCGTTCACGAGCTTCAGATAGTCAACGTACCCGTTTGCCCACGGGGTACCGTTTGGCGCATAGGCACCGGTTCTGATACACCAGCACCGGGAAGAACTGCTCACCCTTGCCGGCTGCAGCTGCCTTTTGTTTGCGCCGAAGCCGGTGTCGACACGCTTAGCGTGACGGCGGCAGCGATTGCCGCCAAAGCAGAAATTGCGCCTGTCCTCGTTATGTTCAAAACTGCCATCGTTGTCTCCATTGGTCCGGTTCGATTAGATGAAGGCCATTCCGCCTTGGACCTCTTCAGTGCGGAAACGGCCAAAGCCGTAGCTTTTCTTTGCCAATTGCCCAAAGACGTGCGAGCCCATGCGGCTCAGCAATCAAGAAAAATACAATCAAGCTGCCGAAGATCATCGCCTCCAGATGCGACGCCAGCGCGGTCGAGATCGGCACACCGAACCAGCCGGGAGCCTGGTTCAACAGAATCGGAAGCAGGACGATAAACGCAGCTCCGAAGTATGCGCCGAGCAACGAGCCCATGCCGCCGATGATGATCATGAACAGCAGATTCAATGAAAGATTGATATTGAACGCCAACGGCTCCCACGCGCCTAGGTGGACAAACCCCCAGAGTGCACCGGCCACGCCGGCATAAAACGAGCTCACGGCAAAAGCGGATAGCTTGGCGGTCAGAGGCTTGATGCCGATCACTTCTGCGGCGACATCCATATCGCGCGTCGCCATCCAGGCCCTTCCAATATGTCCGCGCACAAGATTCTTGGCTGCCAGAGTCAGCAGGATGGCAATCGATAGAACGAGCAGGTACTTCTCGACCGGCGCGTCGATGGTCCACCCAAACATTTCGATCGGAGCGGTCGACACCGAACCCGACGATGAATAGTTGGTGAACCACCTGACTCGCGCGAACAGCCAGTCGATGAAGAACTGCGCGGCCAGGGTTGCGACTGCGAGGTACAAGCCCTTGATGCGCAGGCTCGGTATCCCAAACAGCGTTCCGACCAGCGCGGCGATCGCGCCCCCCAGAAGCAGCGCAATCAAAAACGGCATGCCGTCGACGCGAATGATCAGGTTGTACGCGGCGTAGGCGCCGACCGACATGAACGCCGCGGTTCCGAGCGATATCTGGCCGCAGTAACCCACCAGCAGGTTCAGGCCGATTGCCGCGATCGCCAGAATCACGAACGGAATGATCAGCGCGCGAAACATGTAGTCGCTCGCGAGCGCTGGTACCGCCAGATACGCAAATGCGATCAGCCCGATCACAAACCATCGGTCCTGCGCGATCGGCAGCAGCTGCTGGTCGGCGGCGTAGGTGGATTTGAATTGGCCGTTTTCTCTGTAGAGCATCAGATGCGATCGATGGGTTTCTTGGCTCTACCGTTAACGCGGTCAATGTGCTTTTGGCACCGGCCGCTCGCTATCGCTCGCTTAACGTTCGCTTCGCTCACATTAGCCTCCCCGAAAGCAATTGACCGCTACACGCGGTCAATGTGCTTCACCAAACAAGCCTTCCGGCCGGACCAGAAGGAACAGCAACGCCAGCACATACGCGAACCAGTTTTCGATGCCGCCGCCGGCCAGATCGAACTGCTTGACCAAAATCGGCCCTAGGAACACTTCAGCGAATTTTTCACCGACTCCGATGATCAGCCCGCCCAGAATCGCGCCCGGCACAGATGTAAAGCCGCCGAGAATCACAACCGGCAGCGCCTTTAGCGCGACCAGCGATACAGAGAATTGAACTCCAAGCTTTGAGCCCCATACGACGCCCGCCACCAATGCCACAAAGCCGGCGACCGTCCAGACGATCACCCAGATACGATTCAGCGGAATACCGATCGATTGCGCGGCTTGATGATCGTCGGCGACCGCGCGCAACGCGCGTCCGGTCGGCGTTTTTTGAAAGAACAACGCCAGCGCAATCACCAACAAAGCTGCCGCCGCGGCTGCCACCAGATCTTCGGTGTTGACCAGAATGCCGCCTTGAAAAATACCTTCGGCGACCAGCACCGGTGTCTTCGGTAACCCGGTGTCAATTTGATAGATGTCGCTGCCCCAAACGGTCTGGCCGAAGCCATCGAGGAAAAACGAAACACCCAAGGTTGCCATCAGCAGCACCACCGCATCCTGATTGACCAGATGCCGCAATACCAGCCGCTCGATTAGCCACGCGAGAATCGCCATCACGCCGATCGCCAGGATGAACGCGACCGGTAACGGCATGACTTCACTCATGCGCGCAACCGCCAGCGCTCCGAACAACACCATCGCGCCCTGCGCGAAATTGAAAACGCCCGACGCTTTGAAAATCAGCACCAAGCCCAGAGCGACCAGCGAATACAGCACGCCCGACATCAAGCCGCCGAGCATCACTTCGAAGTAGAAGCCCGGAGCACTGATGCCGGTGGCAACCGGCAGCACCATGCCGATTGCGATCGCGCTGATCAACGCAACAATCGCCCAGTTTCGTTGGAGGTAAGTACCCATCAGTGCGCTACCCCCAGATACGCGTCGATCACATTTTGGCTGTTTCGTACTTCGTCCGGCGAGCCATCGCTGATCTTCCTACCGTAGTCGAGCACCACGACTCTGTCCGAGAGATCCATTACGACACTCATGTCGTGCTCGATCAGCACGATCGTCGTGCCGAACTCTTCGTTGACGTCAAGCACGAACCGGCACATGTCTTCTTTCTCTTCGAGGTTCATGCCCGCCATCGGTTCGTCGAGCAGCAACAACTGCGGCTCCATCGCCAGCGCGCGCCCCAGGTCGACGCGCTTTTGCAGCCCATACGGCAGTCGTCCGACCGCGGTCTTTCGATATGCCTGAATTTCGAGAAAATCGATGATGTGTTCGACGAACTCGCGATGCCGCAACTCCTCGCGCCTGCCGGGCCCCAGATGCAGCGCCTGCAGCAGGACGCCGGTGTTCATGCGCAGGTTACGACCCGTCATGAGGTTGTCGAGCACGCTCATTCCCTTGAACAGCGCCAAGCTTTGGAAGGTGCGCGAAATGCCGGCAGCGGCGGCTTCGTGAGTGTCCATGTTGTCGCGCACTTTGCCGCGATACGTTATGCGGCCGTGCTGCGGTGTGTAGACGCCGTTGATCACGTTAAGCATCGAGCTCTTGCCAGCTCCATTGGGTCCGATGATCGCGCGGATCTCGTGCTCAAAAACGTCGAACGACACTTGCTGCAGCGCTTTGACGCCGCCGAATGCGAGGGAAACATCTTCGACGTTAAGCAACACGTTGCCCGCGCTGCCAGCACGCACGCGGCTCACGACTTGCCCTCTTCGTTTGTTCCCGCTGACTGATCTTTCATGCTCCAGGCAGAATTCGCCGCGCGCTTGATCTCGTGCTTCGGCTTGCCCGCCTTGTTCGCGGCCTCGATCACCAGATACAGAAACGTGAAGATCAAGGCAAAACCGACGATGGCGAGCAGCAGCTGGGCATTCGCCAACGACCATGCGGCAAGACCCACGCCGGCTACCAGGCATGCAATAGCCGCCACCGTACGGGCAGTCATCCTTATGCTGCCTTCTTCAACGCGGGGAAAACTTCGGCGTCGATGACTTTCAGCGTTGCGCTGATTTTCCCGACGCGACCGTCCTCGAACTTGACCGCGGTTTCGATGTACTGCTCGCTCAACCCGCTGTACATAGCAGCGACGAGCTGATCAAACTTCTGCTGAATAAAGCCGCGACGAACCTTGCGCGTGCGCGTTAGTTCGTCATCATCCGCATCGAGCTCCTTGTGCAGCACGATGAAGCGATGAATCTGGGCGTTGGCGAGCGCCGGATCGCTGGCGAGGTCAGCGTTGACCTTGCTGACGGCCTCGCGCAACAGCGTGAGAACCTCGGTCTTCGCCGCAAGATCCGTGTAACCGGCGTATGGCAGGTTATGACGCTCGGCCCAATTTCCAACCGCTTCCATGTCGATGTTTAGAAACGCAGTGACCATCGAACGTTGATCACCGAATGCCACTGCTTCCTTGATCGTCGGAAAAAACTTCAGCTTGTTCTCGATGTATTTCGGGGCGAACAGCGTCCCGTCCGCGAGCTTGCCGACATCCTTCGCTCTATCGATGATCTTTAGATGCCCGCCCTGATCGAAATAGCCGGCGTCGCCCGTGTGAAACCAGCCCTCAGCGTCCTTCGCTTGCTGGGTCGCCTCGGGCGCCTTGTAATACTCGCGAAACAACCCGGGCGAACGAATCAGGATTTCGCCGGCGTCGGTCAGCTTGATCTCCACTCCCTTGACCGGCGGGCCGACAGTGTCGGCCTTGACGCCACCGTCTTGCTGCACGCACACGAACACCGAGGTCTCGGTCGACCCATATAGCTGCTTCAAATTGATGCCGAGCGAGCGATAGAAAGTAAACAGGTCGGGCCCGATCGCTTCGCCTGCGGTGTACGCAACCCTGACGCGACTCATGCCCAGCGAATTCCGCAATGGCGCGTAAATGAACCAGTTGCCGAGCGAATACAGGAGGCGGTCGGCAAAGCCAACCGGCTCCCTGTCCAGCAACCTTCCGCCAACGTTGCGCGCCACCCGCATGAAGTAGTGAAACATGCGCCGCTTGATCGCAGAGGCGTCTTCCATCCGGATCATCACCTGCGTCAGCAGTGCTTCGAGCACGCGCGGCGGAGCAAAGTAATAGGTGGGCCCGATCTCGCGCATGTCCGCGGTCACCGTCGCGGCCGACTCCGGGCAGTTCACGGTAAATCCGCACACCAGCCATTGCGTATAGGAGAAAATGTTTTGGCCAACCCACGCCATCGGCAGGTACGCAAGCACTTCTTCGTTCGAACTCAGCGCCTCCATTTCGGCACCGGCGCGTCCAGCGGCGATCAGGTTGTCGTACCCGAGCACGACACCTTTGGCGTTGCCGGTGGTGCCCGATGTGTAAAACATTGCGGCAGTATCAGTCGCACGGCCTTTTGCTATTTCGTCTTCGATCACCGCCGGCTGTTTGCTTCAACAACTTCTGGCCACTCGCACGCAGTGCGTCGTACGACTGTAGACCCGGCTGCTGGTAGTGGCGCAGACCCACGGGCATCATCATAAAAAATCTGTTTCAGGTGCGGGACTTTTTCGCGGATCTCGAGCACCTTGTCGACCTGCTCCTGATCCTCCACCACTGCGAAATGGATTTCGGCGTTATCGAATACGAACGCCATCTCGGGGGCGGTGGCATCCTCGTACAGGGGCACCGATATTCCGCCGAGGCACTGCACTGCTGTCATCGTGAAGTACAGCCGCGGGCGGTTCTCACCGATGATCGCCAGGTGTTGGCCGCGTTTGAAACCGGCCTGCAAGAGCCCGGCCGCGACTTCACTGACCTCTTGGTGCATCTGTTGCCATGTCCAGCTCTGCCAGATGCCTAGATCTTTTTCGCGAATTGCCGTGGCCCGTGGACGCGCTTTCGCGTGGTGCGCGAGCAGCCGTGGAAAAGTATCAGCGCTGGGCGGCGGATTCACGGTTGTCTCCTGATTGCGCGATTCGTATCGCGTCGCTTGGACAAGTTAGCTTACTGCACGGATTGCGCACGCGGTTGCGGACAATCCCGAACGGTAGAACGGCGCCGCCTAGCGAACTGTCGTTTCAGCGACAGTCTGCGCGAGAATGGCGGGACGATGTCGGAACTCGATCCGCAACCCCTTCCGTTAGTCGACATGCTGGCCGCCAGCGCATGGTGGCGAGGGCTCGAGCCTGGCCAACGTCGGCGCGTCGGTGCCGAAGTCGAAGAACGGCGATTTCACGGCGGGACCGTGGTGATGCGCAGGGGCGAAGTTGTCGAAGCCTGGACCGGTGTAATCGAGGGGTTGGTCAAGATGAGCTCGGTCTCGGCCGCAGGCAAGAGCGTGACGTTCACCGGCATCGGCGCCGGTGGCTGGTTCGGCGAAGGCTCACTGTTAAAGAGCGAGGCACGCAAGTACGACATCGTCGCCCTGCGCGACACGAGAATCGCATGGATGCCGCGCTCGACATTCGACTGGTTGCTTTCCGGCAGCATCGCTTTCAACCGGTTTCTGTTGCTGCAATTGAACGAGCGCCTCGGCCAGTTCATCGGTCTGGTGGAGTACGAGCGAATGCTCGAGCCCGATGCCCGCGTCGCGCGCTGCCTCGCGGAAATGTTCAATCCGCATCTGTATCCCGGCCATCGAAGCGAGCTTGAGATTTCGCAGGAGGAAGTAGGGTATTTGTCCGGTGTATCCCGGCAGCGAGTCAATCAGGCACTGCAGGTACTGGCGCGGGCGAAGCTGGTGGAGGTCGAATACGGCAGCGTCCGCATCCTCGACCTGGCGGCGCTGCGGCGTTATGGAGGCTGAGCGATGAGCGTCGAGGGATGGGAGATCGCCAGCTATGTCGTGACCGTGATCGGTTTGCCGCTGGCGATCGGTGTGTTTTTGCTTGAGCAGCGCCGAGAGCGGCGCAACGAAGAAGACGAGGTGTATCAGCTGCTATCCGACGCTTACAACGACTTTCTGCGCGTCGCGATCGACAACCCGGACCTGCACTTGCGCAGCGATGCGGTCACACCCGACCTTTCGCCCGAGCAGCAGGAACGCATGCTGTTGATCTTCGACATGCTGATCTCGCTACTCGAGCGAGCTTTTTTGACAGCGCATAGCGACAACATGACACCGGCTCAACGGCGCCGTTGGAATTCATGGGAGGACTTCATGCGCGAGTGGCTACAGCGCGACGCTTTCTTCTATCGGCTGCCCCATCTTCTCAAGGGTGAAGACCCGGAGTTCGCTGCGTATTTTCAGCGTCTCGCGCATGAAGTGCGCGGCATCGAGCTGCCGCGCGAAGCCTGATCATCGTTACGCACCCGGGTTTTCTTGCACGATCTTGGCCGATTGAACGGGCGACTTTTTGGGAGCACGGCTCGCCTCGTTTTGCGCCCACGCCGCCGCTTGTGCCTCGCTGACGTAGTCCGAGAACTGAAGACTGGCGATCCCCTGCATACGCTGAATGTATCGGCGCAGTGCATCCGGTCCTTCTTTAGCTTTCTCGCATGCGACCCGGTCGAAAGTAAAGGCCTGCGAGTTGCATTTGAATTCCGCACGTGCCTGGGTTGACAACAGCGCCAGCGTTGGAACTAAAAGAAAAGCTGAGCCAACTGCTTTGAATCGATTCATAGCAACCTCACTCGAATATCGGCGCTTGATCCGCTGCGCCTTTCGCGGAAGCGTTCGCGATGTTCGCGACCCTTGCGTGTATTAGGCCGCGCTCGAGGCGTTGCGCCTAGGTGAAGAATCAACATGCAACGCGTGCATAAACGACAAAGATGCCATCAACCGGTCGTGGCGGTGGGCTGCGTAATCCGCCAGTGACGTGAATTTTCGGCTCTCAAAATAACGAATGGCCGGTTTCGCGCACGGGTTCCGTATGTCCCAATGAGCGCCTTGAAGCGTCGTCACCAACTCTATTCGGAGAACACCATGCAAATCGATAGCACTTTGCAGAAGTTAGAGGTTCACGTGGTGGCAGCGGTCGCCGTCATTCTGGTCTGCGCCCTTGCCTTCGCCGTGTCTGCGCCTTTTTCCGCAGACGATTACAGCTTGCCCGACGCAGCTACAACCGCGTCGCCGCCGGCAAGAAGCTCCGCATCGGAAGAGACGCAGCCCGCATTACTCGAACCCGCGCTGCGCAGCCTCGAAGGTGTGTCGTATCACGGCTGAGCGAAGACAGTCAGAAATTGGAATGGACACCCAAGCACAGGCGCGGGACGAAGTCACGCGCGCGGGCGCGCCTCGGACCGAGTCGCCTGAAGTGCGCAGCAATCAAATCCGAACAGCGCCTCTGAGTTCGCGGCGGCGTATTCGAGGAATTGGCATCGCGTCGACCAGTGTCGCCGCCACCATCTGGTTGGTAGGGGTAGTTTGGGCCTGGCAGGTCATCGGCTGACGTACGAGGTTTTGGCGAGCAAAGTGGGGAAGTGCCGGGGAATGCTTTGCAGTCGCATCGCGACACGATGAAACGACAACGTCGGTCCCCGCACGAGCGCTAGCGCACGCGTGCCATCGTGGCTACGGTTGCGTGTTGAGTCTTCGGCGGACGGCCAAAAACACGAATCGTCGCGCGGCGTGCCGACGCGGCACTCGCGTACCACGACGCATGGATCGGAGCGACTCGCGCGGCCCGACGCATCAGGTCCAGTGCAGCACCGTCGTGCAGTAATGCCAAGCGCTCGGCAGCACTTAAGGCGTCAGGCCCGAACTGAATCGCACGATCGACGCGCAGCGCGCGCGCCGCAGCCGCATGCGCTGATCGTGACCGATGCGCTGCGCTGCGAACCACGGCGTGAACTTCGGGATCGATCACGGCGTCCGCGAACCGCGGTAGCGCTCTGGCACTACGCGCGTACTGCGCGGTCGCGATGACCTCTCTGGGCGGTCGGATCTCGTCGGGCGTCATGAACAGCTTGGCCTTGCGCATCAACAGGCCGAACCGAGCGGAGCTCGTCAGAACTGAAACAGGTATCGACAGCAGCAGACCCGCGGCGACCAGCGCGATCCATGGCAGCACGTTAGGTGCTTTCCATGCCACCAGGGCCATCCACGCAATGCCGATAGCCGTTTGCAGCCCATGCCGACGCAGCGCCTGCCTGACCGACGTCGACTTGTCGGCGCGTGCCGGTGATTTCCATTGAATCGACCACCCGAGAAACGCGGCGGCGACGAACTGCGTGTGAAACAGCATGCGCACAGGCGCGAGCAGAGCGCTCATCAGCATTTCAACCAGCACGCTCAACATAAGTCGAAATGCGCCGCCATATGATGATGCACTGCGCACCGCAGCCAGCAGCGCCGCCAAAATTTTTGGAATAAACAGTACCGAGGCGACGGCGGCCAGCAGCGCCCAGGCGTGCTCGGGCCGCCACGATGGCCACAGCGGGAATAGCTGATGCGGCATTACGAAGTACTGCGGCTCGGCGTTGGCGTGTGCCAGCAGCAGCCACGTCGACAGCGCCAAAAATCCGAGCCATAGCGGCGCTGACAAGTACGCAAGCGCGCCGGTCAGAAACACCCAGCGATGCACCGGATGCATACCGCGAGCGAACATCAAGCGCGCATTCATCAGGTTGCCGTGGCACCAGCGCCGGTCACGCTTGACCTCGTCAATCAAATTGGGCGGCGTCTCTTCGAAGCTGCCATCAAGGTCGTACGCGATCCACACTCCATAACCGGCACGTCGCATCAATGCCGCTTCGACAAAGTCGTGCGAAAGAATTTCTCCGGAAAGTGAGCCGCGGCCGGGTAGCGGTGCCAATACGCAATGCTGCATGAACGGCTCGAGCCGGATGATCGCGTTGTGGCCCCAGTAGTGCGATTCGCCGAGCTGCCAGTAGTGCAGCCCCGCCGTAAACACCGGCCCGTAAACCTGGTTGGCGAACTGCTGCATCCGAGCGTGCAGCGTATCGCGCCCGACCGCTCGCGGCGCGGTCTGGATGATTCCGGCATCAGGGCGCGCCTCCATCAGACGCACCAGCGTGGTCAGGCACTCGCCGGTCATCACACTGTCGGCGTCGAGCACAACCATGTATCGATACTTTGCACCCCAGCGCCGGCAAAAGTCATCGATGTTGCCGCTCTTGCGCTTTACCCGGCGGCGGCGGTGTCTGTAAAAGAGCCGCGACTCTGCACCCAACTCTTCTCGCAAAGCGTTCCATGCATCCAGCTCCGCTACGCACACATCGGCATTGGCGGTATCGGACAGCACAAAGAAATCGAAATGCTCAAGGGCATTGGAGCGCATCACGGATTCATACGTGGCGCGCAACCCGGCAAATACACGGCGCACGTCTTCGTTGCAGATGGGCATCACGATCGCAGTTCGCGCACCGCTCAGGTATGACATCGGCCTTTGCCGAACGCGAAATCAACTGGCGATCGCCGCCAACGGCAAGCACGAAAAATCCGAGTATCGCTGTCCAAAACCCGGCGGCCAGCCAGCAGGTAAGTAAAGCGAACACGACCAGCAGCGCAGTCTCGCCCCACGCAATCGCCAGATCCACGGTTTCATTTGCCGTGACAACATTGGGCAGCAGCCCATTCAGCACATACGTTGCATAGAGAGCGGGCAACAGTGACAGCGTTAGCAGAACAAAGCGGCGACGGCGCCCGGCGCCGTGGGCTGGCCCCTTGATGTCGGGCAGCCGACGATCCAGGCCAAACAATCGACGCAACATCCACGACACCGGGCCAATACGCCCCCACGGCTGCGGCGACATCGGCGTGCGCATGATCGGAGGCGCCGCCGGCGGCACAGCAGACACTGCCGTCGCCTCATCAGGCCGGAGGTGCTCGGCAGGGGTTGCGCAGGCGCCGGCTATTGCGTCAACGGAACGACGTAATTCCATGTTTCGCCCATTACTTGTGTACCGTTACGCAAAAGCGCACGCACTTCAATCGGTTTTTCCTTGTCTTGAGTTCGCATCTGAACCACCATGCGCCAGCCGCCGGTGGCATCGTTGCGATGGATGACGAGATCGGTGCTTTGACCGTTGCCGATCGCAACGTCTGCTTGAAGGGGTGCGTTGACCGGAAGCTTGCGCAATGCCGGTCCGTCAAAATCGACGGTGAATTTTACGCTGTCAGGTCCCGCTGCATTGTTAGCCGACGCGTTCGGGAACCCGTGGCCACGCCGTGTCTGTACGACCCAACCATTGGGAGGCCGACGATCGGTGTTTTTCAGCCAGTACATGCGGTAAGAGAAATCAATCGGCGTGCCCGGTGACGGCGGCGCATTTGGCACCCAATACGCGACGATGTTGTCGTTCGCCTCGTTCGGCGTTGGGATCTGCACCAGCTCAACGCGGCCAGCGCCCCACTTTGAAGCGGGCTCCACCCAAATGCTCGGACGCAATTCATAACGGGCTTCCAGATCTTCGTAGCTACTGAAATTCCGGTCCCGCTGCATCAATCCAAAGCCGCGCGGATCGGTCAGCGCAAACGACGTCACCAACAGCCGGCGCGGGTTGACCAGCGGGCGCCAGATCCACTCGCCCGCGGCTGTATGAATCGCAAGACCATCGGAGTCGTGCACTTCGGGACGAAAATCCTCCGACGGTGCGCGCTGGTTCTCACCGAAGAAATACATCGAGGTCAACGGCGCGAAAGCGAGCTTCGCTATCGGTTCTCGCAGATACAGTCGCGACTGCACTTCCGTCACCGTCTCTTCGCCGGGCCGGATCGTGAAGCGATAAGCGCCGGTAACGCGCCGCGAATCAAGCAGCGCGTACATCACCAGCTGCCGCGCGCCGCTTGCCGGCCGCTCGATCCAGAATTGTTCGAAGCGTGGAAATTCTTCGCCGCTGCGCTCTGCCGTGTCGATGGCCAGTCCACGCGCCGAGGCGCCATAGCGCTGGCCCTGGCCCAACGCTCGAAAGTAGCTAGCGCCAAGAAATGAAACAAGCTCATCCTTATAGCCAGGAGCGCTTGGAACAACATTCAGCGGAAAGTGAATACGAAACCCCGCAAAACCCAGCTTGCCCAGCTGCGACCGGTCGAGCTTGTTCTTGCCATAGTTGAAGGCAGCCGGGTCGAAGTTGACCTCGCTAACTTCCTTTCCGACCACCTCGTAGATCCGAACTGGCTGGTCGAAGATGCCGCCCAAGTGAAAGAACTGAATCTCGAATGGCAGCTTTTGCGCGCGCCACAGCGAATGCGCCGGATCGAAGCGTATGTCCCGGGTCTGGTCATAGCTCAGGTCTTTCAGTTGCTTCGGCAGCACGAGCGCCGGCTTGGTGTAAGGCCGATTTGCGAGCTCGCGTGCGCGTCGATCGACATCCGCGAAACCGAATGCGTGCGCAGCCGATGTCGTCGCAGCGAACAGAAATGCAAGAGCTGCAAACCAGAATGCCCGGATCATTTGAAATAATTGCTCGCCGAATGGCGTAGCAAGTGGCTAAAGCAAGGTAGATGCCTAGTTGCGCCAGTGAAGCTGGTTTGCAAGGGTCAGATGCGATTTGTTCAATTAACTCGCGAAAAAATGGTCCCTGCGCTTGGCCTGGGTACCTGGCGCATGGGCGAGAACAACCGCTCCCGCACGACTGACGTCGCTGCCATAAAGGCCGCACTCCAGTTGGGGTATCGCCTGATCGACACAGCGGAAATGTATGGGAACGGTGGCGCCGAGGAGGTCGTCGGCGCCGCGCTTCACGATGAAATGCGCGCGGGCAGCGTTTCCCGCGAAGAGCTGACGATCGTGTCGAAAGTGCTGCCCAGCAATGCCAGTCGTGCAGGAGTGTTGCGCGCCTGTGAGCGCAGTCTCAAACGGCTAAAGCTGGACGTCATTGACATTTACCTGCTGCATTGGCCCGGCTCGGCGCCGCTTGCCGACACCATCGCGGCGTTCGAGCAGCTGCGCGGCGAAGGCCGTATCCGTCACTGGGGCGTGAGCAACTTCGACACGGCCGACATGAAGAAGCTCTGGAAGCTTGCACCCGGGTCGCATTGCGTCACCAATCAGGTCTACTACTCGGCAAGCGAGCGCGGGCCGGAGTTCGACCTGCAGCCCTGGCAACGCGATCATCGCGTGGTGACGATGGCCTACTCGCCGATCGATCAAGGTGCACTGACGCGTGACACGACGTTCGCCGCCATCGGCCGGCGGCATGGCATCAGTGCGTCGGCTGCCGCGCTCGCGTGGGTCCTTCGGCAACCGGACATCATCGCGATTCCAATGTCGTCCCGCGCTGCCCATCTACGCGAAAACTTCGCGGCTGCAGACGTCGAATTGACGTCCGAAGACCTGGCGCAGGTCGACGCGGCGTTTCCGCCGCCAAAGCGCAAGCGCCCGCTGGCGACGACTTAGCTAGTGACCTAGTCCAACGTCAGATTGCGCTGCTTGATCAGCGCATGCCAGCGCGCCGTCTCACTCTTAATGTAGGCCGCCATCTGATCCGCGGTTCCCGGAGATCGGCTCGAGCCCGAACTCCTGCAGCTTGTGAGTCACCTCAGGCGTTGTGATCGCGCGGTTGAGTTCAGTCGAGAGTTTGGCAGTCACTTCGCGCGGTGTTGCAGCAGGTACCGCCATTCCCTGCCACGCATAAACCTCGGTGTCACGAATACCCTGCTCGTCCAGCGTGGGCACATTGGGAAGTGCGGCAAGCCGCTGGCGGCTCAGCACACCGAGCGGCACCAGCTTGCCCGAACGAATGTGCGGCAAGCCGACGGCAGTATCGATCACCATCACCGGCAACTGATTGCTGAGCACGTCCTGCACAGCGGGCGCTGCGCCGCGATACGGAATGTGAACGATGAACGCGCCGGTGCGATCCTTGATCAGCTCCATCGCGAGATGATGCGGACTGCCGGCACCGACGGATGCGTACGACAGCTTGCCAGGATCTTTCTTAGCGGCATCCACCAGATCGCGCATCGTCTTGAATCCCGTCGACGGGTTTGCGACGACGATCAGTGGAAAACGCGCCATCAGCCCTACCGGCGCAAAGTCTTTCGCCGGGTCATACGGCACTTTCTTGTAAAGCGCAGTGTTAAAGACGAACGTGCCGTTGTCACCGCTCAGCACCGTGTAGCCATCGGCAGTTCCGCGTGCAACGGCTTCGGCGCCGATCATCGTCGCGGCGCCCGGGCGATTCTCGATCACAAGCGGCTGGCCCAGCTGCTTTTCCATTTGCGCGCTGACAGTGCGCGCCAGAAAATCAGAGCCGCCACCGGCCGGATAAGGGACGATCCAGCGCACGGGTTTCGCCGGATACGCTTGTGCGAAAACTGTTGTCGACGGCGACAGCGTGACAGCCGCCGCGGTAGCGAGTAAGCGGCGTCGGGTAATGCGCGTTATGCGATCGATCATCCTGATCTCCGGCAGATTGAACGCAAAATATACTTCGCAGCCCGCAGCTGATCAGTGCCGTCGGGCATGATGTGATTGCAGCGATCTACTCGCGATCAGAGACTCCGCGCACGTCGCCACCGTGGGCGTCAGCTTCTGCCTGATGTGACTCGTTTGTGCGCTGAACTTCCGCCTTGCGCTGCTGACCGCGTCCAGTGATCTGCTGCAATTCATCGATTCGGATCGATGCTTCGGCCTTCGTCAGGTCTTCTTCGAACTCGACTTTCGCTTCCTCGGACAGCGTCTTCAGGTACGAGCGCTGAGCGCCCGTCATCGGTTCGTCGCCTGTGGTCCAGTCTTCGGGCCGTTTCTCCGTGTTACTTTGATCAGCCATTTGCTGCGTACGCTTGTCGGTCATAGCCATCCCTTTCGTCGATCACGGCACGCCGGCAACCGCCATACCCAATGGACCTACGATCGATCCAAAAAGCACTGAATCAGCGGTGGCTAGCGGCAACCTGCAGCGCATTTCTCGCTCTGGTGCCATCCGCTGCAGCCGCCAACGAGGCGCTTTGGGCGCTGTTGAAAAAAGGCGGGCACGTTGTGCTGATGCGGCACGCGGTGACAACGCCGGGAGTCGGTGATCCACCCGGCTTTCGTCTCGACGACTGCAGTACGCAACGCAACTTGACAGATGGCGGCAGACAGGACGCGAAGCGGGTCGGCGCGGCGTTTCGCGCGCGCGGTATTGCTATCGAACGCGTGCTCACGAGTCCCTGGTGCCGATGTATCGAAACGGCGAACCTCGCTTTTGGCAAAGCCGAGACCTCGACTGCGCTCAGCAATCTGTTTACGTATCCGGAAAATCGCGACCGGCAGGTGGGCGAGATGAACGCACTGATCGACGCGCCGAAGGCAGGAAACCGCGTGCTGGTCTCGCATGGGGCAACAATCTCAGCGCTGGCGGGTGTCTCGCTTGGTACGGCCGAGATGCTGATTGTCACGCCGCAGCCGCGAGGCGGATTTGTCGTCCAGGGGCGCCTGCCCGTGCCGCAATAGTCGGCAGCCGACGTATCGAAGACAGATAAACTTAAAAGCGTGGCGGTTGTTTCCGCTGCCCGTCACATATCAGCAGCCGATGCACCCGTCCGTCCTCGAACTGTTTCATCCCGCCGTCCAGGCGTGGTTTAGCTCGGCCTTTGCGCAGCCAACGGGCGCGCAGGCTGACGCGTGGCCAGCGATCAAGGCGGGCCAGAATGCACTTGTCGCAGCTCCAACGGGATCGGGCAAAACGTTGGCCGCATTTCTGGCAGCGATCGATACCCTGGTGTGTGACGGTGTTGAACACGGTCTGCGCGATGAAACACACGTCGTGTATGTCTCGCCGCTAAAGGCGCTGTCGAACGACATCCAGAAAAACCTCGAAGCGCCGATCGCGGGCATTCGTGCGGAGCTCGAGCGTCTCGGACTACCCGACGTTGACATCCGCACCTTCGTTCGCACCGGAGATACACCGCAGGGCGAGCGCGAGAAGATGCGGCGGCGCCCGCCGCACATTGTCGTGACGACGCCGGAATCGCTGTACATCCTGTTGACCAGCGAATCAGGGCGGAAGATGCTGGCGACAACACGTACCGTGATCGTCGACGAGATCCACGCGATAGCGCCGAACAAACGCGGCGCACATCTGGCGCTGTCGCTCGAGCGGCTGCAGGCGCTTGCGGGCCGCGAGCTCGTGCGCATCGGGCTGTCGGCGACGCAAAAGCCGATCAGCGAGATTGCGAAGTTTCTGGTCGGAGCCGGTACGAAAAATGCGGCAGATTGCACGATCGTCGATACCGGCCACGTACGACACCGCGATCTTGCGATCGAGCTTCCACCGTCGCCGCTCGAAGCGGTGATGTCGGGTGACGTATGGACGCAGGTATACGACCGCCTTGCCGAGCTCGTGCGCGAGCATCGGACGACGCTGATCTTCGTCAATACACGCCGGCTTGCCGAACGCGCCGCACGTCATCTGTCGGAGCGTATTGGCAGCGAGAATGTCACCGCGCATCACGGCAGTCTGGCTCGCGATCAGCGGCTTAATGCGGAACAGCGACTGAAGCGCGGCGAGCTGCGTGCGTTGGTCGCCACTTCGTCGCTCGAGCTCGGTATCGACATCGGCGACGTTGATCTCGTATGTCAGATCGGCTCGACGCGTTCGATCGGGGCACTGCTTCAACGCGTCGGCCGCTCCGGTCATTCCATTGGCGGTACGCCCAAGGGCCGATTGTTCCCGCTGTCGCGCGACGAGCTTTGCGACTGCGCGGCGTTGCTCGATTCGGTGCGGCGCGGAGAGCTTGATCGAATCGCCGTACCGGAAAAGCCGCTCGATGTGTTGGCGCAGCAGATCGTCGCCGAAGTCGCGTTGCAGGATTGGAAAGAGGATGAGCTGCTGGAGCTCTATCAGCGCGCCTATCCATATCGAAACGTCACGCGCGAGGAGTTCAACGAGCTCGTGCTGATGCTGTCCGATGGATTTCACACCGCGCGCGGGCGGCGTAGTGCGCATCTGCACCACGACGCAGTCAACGGTGTGCTGCGCGGTCGGCGTGGAGCAGGACTCGCTGCTGTCACCTCCGGTGGTGCGATTCCGGATACGGCCGACTACACCGTGATGCTGGACCCGCAGGCGCAGGTCGTCGGCACCGTGCACGAAGACTTCGCGGTGGAGTCGTTGCCCGGCGACGTGTTTCAGCTCGGCAACACGTCGTATCGCATCATGCGCGTCGAGCGCGGCACGGTGCGTGTTGAAGACGCGAAAGGCGCGCCGCCCAGCATCCCGTTCTGGCTCGGCGAGGCGCCGGGGCGCACCGAAGAGGTCTCGCAATCGTTGTCGCGTTTGCGCGCGACCATTGCAACGAAGCTCGACGCCGGCGGCAGAGACGCTGCCCTCGCATGGCTGACCGAGTCGGTACGGATCGATGCCGTCGCGGCCGGGCAGATCGTCGATTATCTGGCCGCCGCCAAAGCGGCACTGACCGAGCTCCCCACCTGCGACACCGTCGTTCTCGAGCGGTTTTTTGATGAATCCGGCGGCATGCAGCTCGTCGTTCACGCACCGCTTGGCAGCCGTATCAACCGCGCGTGGGGATTGGCTTTACGCAAACGGTTTTGCCGCAAATTCGATTTCGAACTGCAGGCCGCCGCCACCGAGGACGCGATCGTGCTGTCGCTCGCCAGCAGCCACAGTTTTCCGCTCGCGGATGTCGCGCACTATCTTTCCGCGAAGACCGTGCGTCCGTTGCTCGTGCAGGCCCTTCTCGATGCGCCGATGTTCGGCACGCGCTGGCGCTGGAACGCCGGCTTTGCACTGGCGCTACTGCGTTTTCGTGGAGGGCACAAAGTTGCGCCGCAATTGCAGCGCATGGCGTCCGAGGATTTGCTGGCTTCGATTTTCCCGGACCAGGTGGCGTGCGGCGAAAACATCGTCGGCGACCGCGAGATCCCGGACCATCCTCTGGTGCGTCAGACGATCGACGATTGCCTGCACGAAGCGATGGATATCGATGGACTCGAGCGCGTGCTGAACGCGATCGAGCTCGGCCAGATCAGGGTGCTGGCGCGTGACCTCACCGAGCCGTCGCCGCTGGCGCTCGAAATTCTCGCCGCGCGGCCGTATGCATATCTGGACGATGCGCCGCTCGAAGAGCGCCGCACGCAGGCGGTTCTGGCACGCCGCTGGATCGATCCCGAAACCGCAGGCGATTTGGGCAAGCTCGACGTCGAGGCAATCCGGCGCGTGCGCGAAGAGATGTGGCCGGAGCCTCGCAACGCAGACGAACTGCACGATGCGCTGATGAGTTTTGGATTTCTCAGTCAGGCGGAGATCAATGCGCAGTCCGAGTGGAGCGCGCTGACTGACGAACTGGCGGACGCCAGGCGCGCGACGCGGGTTGTGCAAAACGTGAACGCAGCGAATGTCGCGATCTGGGTTGCTGCGGAGCGCCTGCCGGAGTTCGACGCACTGTTTCCGACAGCGGAGCACGCACCCGCGATTGAAGCACCGGTCCAGTATCAGAAGACGTGGACGCGAGACGATGCGATCGTCGAGATCCTGCGTGACCGCCTGCAAGGTTTGGGGCCGGTGACCGCGGATGTTCTTGCGGCGCCCATCGGCCTGCGAGCGAGCGAGGTCGAAGCGACGCTGGCGCGGCTTGAAGCCGAAGGCTCGGTGATGCGCGGTCAGTTCAGCCCCGACGCCAGTGGGACCGAATGGTGCGAGCGGCGCCTGCTGGCTCGCATCCATCGCTACACGGTGAATCGGCTCCGCCGCGAAATCGAACCGGTCGAAGCGCGCGACTTCGTGCGCTTCTTGTTCGAATGGCAGCGCGTCGCACCGGAAGCGCGAGTCGAGGGCGCAGACGCAGTCGCCAATATCGTGTCGCAGCTCGAAGGCTTCGAAGCGCCGGCCGCCGCGTGGGAAACCGAGATTCTTCCTGCGCGCGTCAACGAATACGATCCTGCGTGGCTGGACGAGCTAAGCCGCGCCGGCAGAGTGGTGTGGACGCGCATCGCACCGCTCGCCACTAAGACCAACGGCACGGGCAGCGAACGCGCGCCGAGCCCCGTGCGCACGACACCAATCGCGCTGGCGTCACGGCGCAACCTTGCCATCTGGGCGGCGTTGGCGCCCGACGGAAGCGGCGTCACGCTGACGTCGAATGCGCAGCAGGTTGTCGAATTGCTGACGACGCATGGCGCATCTTTTTTCGAGGAGATTGTTGAAGGCACGACCCTGTTGCGGACCCAGGTCGAGCAGGCGCTTGCCGAACTGGTTGCGCAGGGCTTGATCAACGCAGATAGCTTCGGTGGTTTGCGCGCATTGCTCGTGCCGTCCGATCGGCGCCGCACATTCGACGGACAAAAGCGTCTTCGCCGGACCGCGCTGTTCGGAATTGAAGACGCAGGACGTTGGGCGCTGGTGCGAAAACGGCGCGCACTAGAGGGCGCTGACATTGTCGAACATGTCGCGCGCACACTGTTGCGGCGTTACGGCGTCGTGTTCTGGCGCTTGATTGCGCGCGAGGCGCAGTGGCTGCCACCCTGGCGCGATCTGTTGAGATGCTATCGGCGGCTCGAGGCGCGTGGCGAAATTCGCGGCGGGCGTTTCGTTGCAGGCCCATCGGGCGAGCAGTTCGCAGTCCCTGAAGCGATTGGTCTGTTGCGCGACATGCGGCGGCGCGAGCCATCAGGGGCCTTGGTGAGCTTGAGCGGCGCCGATCCGCTGAACCTCGTTGGCATTCTCAGTCCGGGCGGGCGATTGCCGGCGCTTACAGGTAACCGCGTTCTCTACCGCGATGGCGTGCCGATCGCGTTGCTGGTCGCCGGCGAAGCACGCTTCCTCGAGCAACTCGAGCCCGAAGCCGAATGGGCCGCGCGCAATGCACTGCTGCGCCGGCAGGTACCAGCGACACTCAAGTTCCTCGCGTAGCAAGTTCCGGAATTGCAGCATCGTCGCGTTCAAGCGACGCGCGATCCCAGTTGCCCAAATTCGCGGCTGCTTCGTACGTTGTCTGCAGGAAGTCGAGAAGCACCTGATCTGGCGATGCCGACTGCCGCACAGCGTCGTACGGAAGTATGAATTCGTGCAGCTCGTCACTGTAGAACGCAGCATCCGGCCGTATGCGGGCCTGCGTGAAACCAGTCGGCTCCGGATACGCGTACGAATAGAACGCCGGATAGTCGATTGCTCCGCCGCCTGGCCAAAACCCGCAGCTGCTCACTTCGTGCGAATACGCCTCACGGGTGACCCGGTCCGGCAGGTGTGGAATGCCGCCCGGATGCAGCGGTGCGCGCCGCCCCGAGAATCGTGTGACCGCGAGATCGGGCGCGCCCCAGAACAAATGCACCGGACTTGCTTTGCCGATGAATGTGCTTCGAAAGATTTTGAAAACCCGATCGGCTTGCACCAAAGCGCGCCAGAATCGATTTGCGTATTCAGCTTCATAGGCGCAGTGCAATTGATCGTGATCGAAGCGGATCGGATTCTCGACTTCATTCGGCAGCGGATGAATACGCAGACTGATGTTCAGCTTTTCGAGCTGCTCTGCCAGGCGTGCGTAAAACGTCGCGACCGACATCGGCTCGAGAGCAAATCTCTCTGCTGTGCCGTCGCTTGTCTGAATCATCAACCAGTGATCAATGAAGTCGAAGTCGATCTGAAACGTCCGCGTGTCGGCAACGATCGGTGAAGTCGTCAGTCCCTTGGCCGTGACGTAAAGCGTGACATGCCAGGAGTGATTCACCCACGCGCTTCGTGTCAAGCGCACTTTGCCGACGATCTGCAGCCACAGATGCAACGTCTTGTACGTGTCGCTCCACGCGGCGAGCGGAAGCTCCGGCCAAACGGTCGCAACGGTATCCTTGGTTGGCACAACACTCTCAGCGAAACAAACGATGACCGCTCAATTTTCGCATGCACTTCCGCGTTGGAGCATTGCTGTGCCGATCGCGGCCTTGGTTGTGCTGGGGGTCATCTGGAACCGCCCGCTGTCGTTGGTGCTGGTGCTAGTTGTGGCGGCAGCATTAATCGCTGCTGTTTTTGCCGCAGTCCATCACGCCGAAGTCGTGGCGCACCGCGTCGGCGAACCGTTCGGTACGTTGATACTCGCGGTTGCAGTCACCGTAATTGAGGCCTCGTTGATCGTCTCGATGATGGTCTCGGGCGGTCCCACCGCCGCAGTCGTGGCGCGCGATGCGGTGTACGCGGCAGTGATGATTATTTTGACCGGCATTGTCGGCGTGTGCTTGTTGATCGGCGGTCTGCGCCACCATGTCACGGCCTTCCGAGTCGAGGGGACCAGTCCTGTGCTCGCGGTGTTATCTGCGTTAGCAGTGTTGACGCTGGTACTGCCGATGTACACGACTACTACGCCCGGCCCTTCGTTCTCGCCGGCGCAACTGGTGTTCGCCGGCGTAATGTCGCTCGCGCTCTACGGCGTGTTCGTGTTCGTGCAGACCGTTCGCCATCGCGACTATTTTCTGGCGCTTGACGCAGGTGACGACCAGAGTCACGTCCTGCCGTCAGTGCGTCAGGCGTGGATTAGCTTCGCGCTGCTTTGCGTCAGCTTGGTAGCAGTGGTCGGTCTCGCGAAAATGCTGGCCCCGACCATTGAAGCCGCAATTGATGCAGCCGATTTACCGGTTGCAGTGATCGGCATCGCGATTGCGTTGCTTGTGTTGTTGCCTGAAACCGGAGCGGCGATCCGGGCTGCTGCCCATAATCGAATGCAAACAAGTCTCAATCTTGCGCTCGGATCGGCTCTGGCGGCGATCGGGCTGACCATTCCGGTGGTCGCCGCCGTGTCGATTCTGTTCGAGCTTCCGCTCGTCCTAGGTATGCCACCAAAAGAAACCGTACTGCTGGCGATCACGCTGCTGGTCTCTGCTTTGACGCTGGCCGGTGGCACAGCCACTGTGTTGCAAGGCGCTGTGCATCTGGTGCTGTTCGCTGCATTTATCTTTCTTGCGATCTTTCCGTAGCCGATCAATGCAGCATTCGGTTCCGCTGATCACCACGCTCGCCGCGGCTTTTGGTTTGGCTTTGATTCTTGGATTCATTGCGGCCCGACTGAAGCTGCCTGCCATTGTTGGCTATCTGGTCGCTGGGATCCTGATCGGCCCTGCCACTCCTGGTTTTGTCGCTGATGTCGAGCTTGCCAGCCAGCTCGCCGAAGTCGGCGTGATGTTGCTGATGTTTGGCGTCGGTTTGCATCTGTCACTGGACGATTTGTTGTCGGTGCGCAAGATCGCGCTGCCAGGAGCGGTCGTGCAGATGAGTGTGGCCACCGCGCTTGGCGCCGGTATCGCGATCGCGTGGGGTTGGCCGGTTGGGCGGTGCGATCGTGTTCGGCGTCTCGCTATCAGTGGCAAGTACCGTCGTTTTGCTCAAGGCGCTCGAAAGCAAAAACGCAGTCGAATCGGTCAATGGGCGGATTGCAGTCGGCTGGCTGGTCGTTGAAGACCTCGCGATGGTGCTGGTCCTGGTCTTACTGCCACCGCTCGCTGAAGTAATTAGCGGCGGCCCATCAGGCAGCAATCTTTGGCTCACACTCGGCAGGACGGTGCTGGCGGTCGTGGCGTTCATCACCCTGATGCTGGTAGTGGGCCGTCGCTTTTTCCCGTGGCTGCTTTGGCAAGTGGCACGCACCGGCTCGCGCGAGCTATTCACTCTGTGCGTCGTTGCTGCGGCGGTCAGCATCGCCTACGGCTCGGCGCAATTGTTCGGCGTCAGTTTCGCTCTCGGCGCCTTCTTCGCCGGCATGGTGCTGCGCGAATCGCAACTGAGCCAGCGCGCTGCCGAGGAAACGCTGCCATTGCGTGACGCATTCGCAGTGCTGTTCTTCGTCTCGGTCGGCATGCTGTTCGACCCAGTGGTCCTGTTCGAGCAGCCGCTGCGCGTGCTCGCCACGGTCGCCATCATCGTGATCGGCAAGTCGATGGCAGCGGCATTGCTGGTCCTGTTGTTGCGATATCCGCTCAACACTGCGCTCACCGTATCTGCGAGCCTGGCGCAGATCGGGGAGTTTTCGTTCATTCTGGCCGGACTCGGGCTCGCGCTCGGGTTGCTGCCCGCCGAGGGGCAAAGCCTGATCCTGGCCGGCGCGCTGATATCAATCGCGTTGAACCCTCTGGTGTTCTCGGCCGTCGAGCCGGCGCGGCGCTGGATATTGAAACGCTCGAGCCTCGCGCGTGACCTGGAGCGCCGCGGTGATCCGCTCGCCGAACTGCCGCAATCAACCGACCGTAAGTATCTCGCCGAGCAGGTCGTGTTGGTCGGCTATGGCCGGGTGGGACGCCATATTGCTGAAGCGTTGCATCAACGTGGAATCCCGTTTGTGGTCGCCGAAGAGAACCGCGAGGTCGTCGAGCGGTTGCGTGCCGCAGGTCAGGCCGCCGTGTTCGGAAACGCCACAGACCCGACGACACTCGTGCAGGCCCACATCGCCCACGCACGCATGCTGATCATCGCGACGCCGCAGACAATCGAAGTTCGGCAGATGGTTGAGACAGCGCGCACGTTGAACCCCGACATCGATGTCGTGGTGCGCAGTCATAACGAGCAAGAAGCGGCGTTGCTGGAACGCGACGGAGCGGGCAAGGTGTTCGTCGGCGAAAGCGAGCTGGCGCGTTCGATGAGTGATTACGTGGTTGGTCGCCTAGGACAAGTGGCCGTATGAGGCAGAGCCAATGCATGCAGCAAGTCGGGCAGACGATGATGATTACTGGCCGGGCATTGACGGATGATCGGCAACAAAGCGCGCCAGAATCTGGGTGACCGGCGGCGCATCCGGGTCAGCGGCAACTTGAGTGTTACGTACCATCGCTGACACGGCTGCAATCAGTCACGAGTCGAGCTGGATGTTTCTATCTCGGGCCAGTTTTGTCCAGCGCGCCACTTCGCTGCGAATGTACTCGCCAAACTTTTCCGCTGTCATTGGCATCGGCTCAACCGCCTCGGCTGCCAGCCGTTCACTCAGGTCGGGGGCCTTCAGTACAGATTCCAGCGAAGCATTGAGCTGCTGGACCACAGGCGCAGGTATGCCAGCCGGACCCACGACGCCGTACCACTGCAGTGCATCGAATCCATTGAAACCCGACTCGATCATCGTCGGTATGTCCTTCAGCAACGGGTGACGCGCAATGCCGGTTACCGCAAGCGGTCGCACCCGACCGGAGCGGATGTGAGGCATCGCAGCTGCAAGGCCCGGAAACATCGCCTGCGTCTGGCCGCCGATCAGGTCGGTGAACGCCGGTGCGATGCCGCGATACGGGATGTGCACCATGAAGCTCGCGACTTGTTGCTTGAACAACTCCATCGTCAGATGCGTCAACGAACCGGCGCCGGCCGAACCGTAGTTCAGCTTGCCAGGATTCTTTTTCAAATACTCGATGAACTCGCGCAGACTGGCCGGTGCAAGCGTGGAATTCACCACGAGCACGTTCGGGGTACCGCCAATCATCCCGATCGGGGTGAAGTCCTTGACCGCGTCATACGGCACCTTGCGTGTAGCGGGCGCGGTGCCGTGCGTGGCAACGTAACCCTGCATCAGCGTATAGCCGTCAGGCGTGGCTTTCGCCGTCGTCTGGCACGCGATAACACCGCCACCGCCTCCTTGGTTGTCGACCACAAACGTGCCATTGAGCGCCCTACTCCATCGTTCGGTGACGGTGCGCGCAACGAAATCACTTCCACCACCGGCGACAACTGGAACGATGTAGCGAATCGGGCGCGCCGGATAGGTCTGCGCAAATAGTCCGGTGTTGGTGCACAGCAAGGGTGCTGCAAGTAATAAGTCGCGTCGTCTCATCATGCCTCCCGCACAGTCCTTAATAATCGCATGGCCGTTACTCCCCGATCAGATGCAGCAAGACCTCGCGTCGATGCGCACGAAGTCTGTGCTCGACGAGATAGATGCCCTGCCATGTACCGAGAGAAAGATCGCCGTCGATCACCGGAATCGATAAATGCGTTTGAGTCAGCGCAGCGCGAACGTGTGCTGGCATATCGTCGGCACCTTCGGCCCGGTGCTCGAATAACGGATCGCCGTCGGGCACCAGGCGCACAAAAAATCGCTCCAGATCACGCAGCACTTCGGGATCAGCGTTTTCCTGAATCAAAAGGCTGGCTGACGTATGCCGGATAAAAACGGTCAACAGCCCCTGGGTGATCTCGCAGCCACTTGCCCATTGCTGAATGTCACGCGTGATCTCGATGAACGCACGGCCGGGCGTTTGTAGTTGCAAACGAGTGTGTGTCTGGCGCATACGTGCTTGGAATCTACACGGCACACGGTGACGTACGATGCGCCGCACGTCCACCAACCGCCCGCTCGCATGAAGCCCAATTTTCTCGTGATTCTGATCGACGATCTGCGCTATGACGAGTTTGGCGCCGGCGGTCATCCGTACATGCGTACGCCGCACATCGATCGGCTTGCGCGTGAAGGTGCGACTTTCGAGCGCGCTTTTCACACGACGCCGATCTGCTCACCGAACCGTGCCTCGATCGTCAGCGGCCAGTACGCGAGCCGGCACGGAATCATTGACAACGTTGCGCGCGATGCGATGAGCCATCGCTTACCCAACTACCACCTGGAGCTGCAGCGGCTTGGCTATGACACGGCGCACATCGGCAAATGGCACATGGGCAATGACGGCATGCCGCGGCCCGGGTACGACACCTGGATCAGTTATGACGGGCATGGAAAGCTGAACAACCCGCGGCTCAATCATGACGGCAAATACGTGCAGCACGACGGCTACATCACCGACATCATGAATGGCCTGGCGGTCGATTTTCTGAAGCGCAAGCGCAAGAAGCCGTTTTCGCTTTTCTTCGCACACAAGGCGGTGCACCCGGATGCGGAGCAGGCGGCTGACGGCACGTTGCGCATCTCGGCACAAGGCGGCTATGTCGTCGCCGAGCGCCACAAGGATTTATATCGCGACGCCATGTTTCCGCGTACGCCAAACATGTTGCCCCCCAGCGAGGTGATCAAAAGCAAGCCGGCGTGGGCCGACAGCTTCGCGATGAAATCAGGCGCTGCGTCGCAAGCGATCCTCTCCGCGCTGCAATCAGGGGAGCAGGAGGAAATTCGCCTGCGCGCACGAATGATGGCCGCCGTCGACGAGGGCGTTGGCGCAATCATCGATGTGCTCGAGGCAAAGCGGCGAGCTGGACAACACGTTCATCGTTTTCTTCAGCGACAACGGCTTTTTCTTTGGCGAGCACGCGCTCGGACCCGAGCGACGCTTTGCTTATGAAGAAGGCATCCGCTCGCCATTCGTCGTTCGCTACCCGCGCAAGGTCAAGGCCGGTTCACGCCGCCGTGAACTCGTCATCTGCCAGGATCTCGCGCCGACGCTGATCGAACTGGCGGGAGGCAAACCAGGCCCTCAGATTCAGGGAAGATCATTGCTGCCGTTATTTGGTGCTCGGCGTGCAGCATGGCGCAAGTCGATCCTGATCGAATACTGGGCTGAGCAGGCGATGCCGTGGCTTGTCGGCATGACCTACAAGGCCGTACGCACCGACCGCTACAAATATATTCACTGGGTCAATCGCGGCAAGGCCGGCGAGCTCGATGAGCTCTACGACCTCGAGCGCGATCCATTCGAGCTCGCCAATCTGAATCGCAGCCGCAAGCTCGCGCCGGTGCGCGACAAACTCAGGAGTGAGTTGAAGCATCTTGTCGCCGAAGCTGTCGGGTTATGAGTTCAGGCAGCGTGGCTGCGTCCCGATCGCTCGATGACTGAACTGGATACAGGCGACTCGCGGCGGGACCGGGAGAGTTCAAGGCAGCGCGCGGCGCTGCTTGCTGCGCCTGCGCGTTGATTCTGGTTTGGGGCATCAACTTCAGCGTGCTGAAGGCTGTGCTCGCAGCGCTGACGCCCAGTGGCTTTTTATTTATTCGGTACCTGATCATGCCGCTCTGCGCTGCTGCGCTACTTTGGCAGCGCTACGGTAGACATTGGCCGCGCCTGCCTCGCGCCGATCTTTGGGCACTGCTGCGGCTCGGCCTGCTTGGGCACCTGTTGCACGTCGGGCTGGTGACTTTCGGGATTCACTGGTCCACTGCTTTCTCGAGCTCGCTGATACTCGCCTGCGGGCCGGTGTTCACGCTGCTGCTGTTGCGCGGTCTCGGTGTTGAAGTGCTGACACGAGCGCAGATCGTCGGCGTGGCGATCGCCTGCATCGGCGTATTGATCTTTCTCTCGGACAAGCTGCTTGGCGCGCAGTGGCGCGCCAGCGGCGGCGACCTCATGTTGCTGTTGGCTGCGTTCTTCTTTTCGGCTTACACGGTTAAAGCGAAGCCGCTGATCGAGCGCCACGGCGCGGTCCTGGTGATGGCCTACGCGACGCTGTTGGGCAGTATTCCGCTGGTGCTGCTCAACTTGCCTGCTGGCCTTGATGTCGAGTGGCGCGCGGTGCCGCTGACGATCTGGGCTGGACTGCTGTGGGCGGTTGTCCTCTCCTCGTTCGTGGGCTGGATCGTTTGGGGATGGGTCAATGCCACGTGGGGCGTCGCGCGCACTGCGCCATTGATGTACCTGATGCCGCCGGCGGCCGGATTGGTGGCATGGTGGGTGACCGGCGAGGGTTACGGCGCAATCAAGCTCGTTGGCGCGGCGGTGACATTGATCGGAGTGGCCGTGGCCCAGTTCGCGCGGCGCGAGGATCCTGCGCGCAGCGTTGAAAGCGTCGGCGTCGTTGACTGATCTCTGCAGTGTTCTACTGGAAGCTCACTTCTTGAATTTCTTCACGCATTCGCCAAGAGGCTCGGAATAGATCTTCGGCTTCCAGTCGCCTCCCGTCTTGGATTCGTAATTGGCGACGATGCGGTAGAGCGTGCAGGCCTGCAGGTCGAGTTCGAGATCTAGAGTCGTTGGCCTGAAGATTCCCCGCGCGCTCTCGAAGTGCAAGGTGATGCGGTGCTTGCCGGGAGTGATCGGATCGCTCTTGCGAGAGTTGCGAGTGTTTCGACCATCCACGTGGCTGATCGCGACGCGGGCTTCCTTGCGCAGCTCCGACGCGTTACCCGACTCGACGATTGCATACGGCTGGTCATACATGCCGGCAAAGGCAGCGGTTGCCAGGCTGGCGACCACAATGGCCAAAAGCGCTTTCATGGGTATTCCATTCAAGGATGATTCATGACCCATTGCTTTGCCGCCTCGACCTGGCCGGCAGAAAAGCGCTTGAGCTCGGCCGACACAAAGTGCGAAGCCAAACGCTCAGCGACGGTGCCCATGGCGGAGTCGGTGACCACGGCGATCTTCTTGATGTGTTTGTGATGATCTCGCACAAAGCGGAAGTGGGCCGCCATTGCGCCAAGGCTCTCCCATCCCGGAAACGTCGGGGCCTCGATCACGATCCCAGCCAGACCTCCCGTTCGCTCAATATGTGGGTCGACTGTTTTTGCAAGCTCAGCGAAGTCGCCCTGCTCGAAAGGCTTTGTGGCATGTACAAGAAGAATGGAGTGCGTCGTATCGAGTGTGTGATCGATCATCTATCGCCTAGTTGCACCGCGCAAGCGCAAGGCACAGCGCGCACTTTGGCTTGAGACCCTCGACAATGTCTTAGCTAATCTCGACTGGATGCTGGTCAGATGTCACTTTGTCGCGTTAGCCACGACGGACAATTGCGCTGCTTAGCGGCAGTTGACTGGCAGCCAGTGTTTGGGCAAATCCGTTTTGTTGACCGCCACCATTGTCATCTTCTCGGGCGCCGGCGCGAAGCCGCATACCCAGGCGACGGGCACGATGGGCGCATCTTCGATCACCGCAGGACGCAGGCTCACCGTCTTGCCACGCAGCGCACCGTTGGCTTGATTGCCAAACACCACGTGGATGGCACCGGCTTCGATGGTCAGCGACTTGACGTAGTTGCTGACGACCTTGTCGGGCACTGGCAAACCCGCCGCGGCGTTGTCATCAGGAAAAGTTTTGGTGGTTGACCAGGCGGAGGCGATGGGCGCTTTGGCGATGTCCGTCAGCCGCATTGCCTCAATGACTTGCTCGCGAATGTATTTGTCGTGATAGCTTGGAACAGCCATCAACGCCAGGATTGCGATGATCGCCACAACCGCCATCAACTCAATCAGGGTGACGCCGCGCGGTAACGGCGTCATGCCGCGGTGCTTGTTGGTGACAGCAGTCGTGTGGGATTCGTGCGGCGATGACTAACCCGTTTACGGCGATGAGACAGACGATGGGCCGCAGCGCAGCGGACGTTCACGAGGGATCAGTCTGCCTTTGCTCCTGACGCTTTGACGATCGGTACCCAGCGCGTCAGATCATCGGCAATCAGTTTGCCGAAAGCGGTCGGTGTCAGCGGTGGCGACAGGTCGAAACCCTGCGGCGCCAACTTTTCCTTTGCCTCTGCGCTCGCAAAAATTTTATTCAGCTCCGAGTTGAGACGGCTGACGACTTCCGGCGGAGTACCGGCGGGCGCAACAAACCCGAACCAGGTGTTGACTTCGTACCCTTTAACGCCCTGCTCGTCGAGCGTCGGCACGTTCGGTAACAGTGGGGAGCGCGCAAGGCTTGTGACGCCGAGCGCTTTGACCTTGCCATCCTTGATTTGGCTGATGACCGTCGGAGTATTGAAGAAACCCATCGTCACTTCGTTTGCCATCACGGCGAGCACACCTTGCGGAGCGCCCTTGTACGGCACGTGCACCAGCTCGGTGTTGGTAATTCGTCCGAACAGAACCCCGGACAAATGATGGCTGGTGCCCGCACCCCCTGACGAGAACGTCGATTCGCCCGGCTTGGCCTTTGCGACAGCAATCACATCGGCCGGCGCAGTGGCTTTGTTAGTCGGATGGACGATCATCACGTTCGAGACGCCGCCGAGCAGCGCAATCGGTGCGAAGTCCTTTAGCGAGTCGTAGCCCGGCTTCGCGTAAATGCCCTGGTTGAATACGAGTGTGCCTTGCGATGCGAAGCCAATCGTGTAGCCGTCGGCAGCAGAGCGCGCAAGTTCTGCCATTGCAATCGTGCCGCCCGCACCGGTTTTGTTTTCAACAATGACTGTTTGTCCGAGCACCTTGCCGAGTTCGTTCGCAGTAAAACGTGAAGCGATATCAGCGGTGCTTCCCGGCGCCAGCGGAACGATCAATCTGATCGGTTTCGATGGATAGGTTTGCGCCAATGCAACACTGTTTGCCGACGCAACAGCGGCCGCAATTGCAGCATGAAACAACAAACGCAACGTGTTTGACATGGTGGTCCGCATGTTCGTTGAAGTCTGCGAACATCTTACCGCCCGAGAAGCAGCGACGTGCGGCCTCTTCCATAGACGTATCGCTTGCGAGCCGTAAGCGCCGCGATCGCGAACGATCCAAGCGTATTGCCGAGCATCATTGCCGCGAGCAGTGGGTCGTTAACTACCATACCGCAGTACACAGTGGTCACAGCGTGGCTAACCGTCCAGAACGCCCATGTCGAAATCGAGATCGCGCAAGCGCCGAGCGGATCGCGAATGACAGCGAGCAGCTGCGGTACATAGAACAGCAGTCGTATTACGTTACAAAGCGCATAGATCGCCGTGATCCAATGCAAGAGCACGTCTTGTGTCACGGCGAGCCGCTGCAACGTTAGCGTGTCGAGGTCTGCTGACAGCGCCCAGGCCGTCAAGAGCCGGGCACCATTCACATCAGTTGTAGTTGTAGCCCGCGCTGTAGCCGGTGTTTGGTGCAGCTGATGTCTTCTTCGACTCGCCGCGCAGCACGTGCCAGACGCCGCCCTGGTTGTCGCCGTTTACGTCGCCCGCTTTGGCATCACCTGCAAAAAAATAGAGCGGCATACCCTTGAACGCCCATTGCGATGTTCCGTCGTCGCGTTTGACGATTGAAAAGTCGCCACCTGCCAGTGCAGCGTTTGCAACGGCAAACGGAGGCCAGGCCGCGGCGCACGCGCCGCTGCAGTTGCTCTTGCCCGCTGCGTCCTTATCGAACATGTATAGCGTCTTGCCTTCCTTGCTCGCTAACACGCCGTTGGACAATTGCGTTGGGTTGGCCTGAACGGCCAGCGTAACGACCGCGATCGCGGCGAACATCATCGTGTGTTTCATCGGTTTCCTCTGCGTTGTAGTGGTGCTCCTCGAGCACCTGCCACACATACGCAGCCGACCGCGAACCGGATGCAGCTCACCCGAATTTTTTTACCAAAGTTTCACGCATGGCCCGATCAGAACGAACTCGCCAGCCGTTGCACCGGCGCGCGCGGGTGCATCTTCGAAAGACACCGCCAGCCGCGTCACATTGGAGAGCAGCTTCTCCGACGTTGCGCTCATCTCAAAGGAAGTGCTGCCGGGTGGCTTGGCGGGGACTGCAACTCCGAGTGGAAAAGCAGCGCCTTCTTTCGGCAGCGCCCATATCTGCGCAACCTTGCCGGCCGGAACAGTCACTGGACGTAAAGACTTGACGGTAACGCGCGTGCCGTGGCGGGTCGAACTGATCAACACCGTTGGCAGACCTTCGCGATCGAGCAACAGACCCACGTAGCTTTGGGGCAGCGCCTGCTCGCGTTGCGCGAGGCCGTCAAGCGATACGAAGGCCCCGGGCATCAGTTGCACGAGTGCGAGCGTCAGCGCGGCGCCGAATGCAAAGCCGAGCGCGGGTTTCCAAAAGCTGGACCACCAGTAACGCTGCGTTGCACGTCTCGCTGTGGCCGATGCCGCTGATGCGATACGCGCTTCGGTCGCCGTCCACACGCGCGACGGCGGCTCGACCGGCGGCACTGACGCCGCCAGTACTGCCAATCGCTGCTCCCATGCATGCACCGCGGCGCGCGCGGCAGAAGACTCGACCAACACCTTGTCGAACCGGCGCCGCGCAGCACCGTGCAGCGTGCCAAGAACGTACTCGGACGCCAGACGATCCAGCAGATCGGCGCGGTGGTAATTCACTGACCATCCTCCAAGCACTTCTTCAATCGTTCAAGTCCACGCCGCACCCATGCCTTGACACTGCCCAGCGGCGCACGCATATGCGCCGCCACCTCCGAGTGCGACTTGCCTTGGTAATACGCGAGTGCGAGACACTGCCGATGCGACGCGTCGAGCGCTTCCATGCAGCCACGGATCGCGAGCGCCTCGGTCGCCTGTGTAAGCAATTGCAATGGACTCGGCCGCTCATCCTGAACTTCGATCTCTTCGCCATCAGCACTTATAGGCATCGCAGTCTCATGACGCACGGCCGCACTGCGCACAACGTCGAGAGCCTTGTTGCGAACGATCGAAATCATCCACGTCATCGGCTGCCCGCTCGCCGCCTGATAACTGCCGGCGTGATGCCAGACGCTCACAAATGCCTCCTGCAGGACATCCTCGGCCACATCGCGCCGGTTCAATATACGAAGCGCGACGCCAAACAGATGCGCACTGGTAGCTTGATAAACGCGTGCAAACGCGGCGCGATCGCCCAAGGCGACGCGGGCAAGATCCTTTTGCAGCTGCGCGGAATCAGTCATCACACCGCTTAAAGTGTAGGTCGAAACGCCCACCGTTCACTGCTGCGAATTACACTCCGCCGGCGCTGCGGTGGAGGCAATGGTGTTTGGGAAATCAGCGAGTCCTACGACGGTAGTACGCCACTTCAGGCAGATTCTGCTGTGGCCGCTGCAGTTGATGCCGATCCGCCCCGGCACGCAGATTCAGGAACACTGGGAGCTGCTCGATCAGGAGATCGCTGAAAATCCATGGCGTGAATTGCTCGACGAGTTCACGCCGGAAGGCAAGGAATTCCAACTCCGCCATTACAGCGAATTCGTCACGTTCCTGCCGTACGTGCAGCGATTTATCTACGGCGAAAGCCGGCTGAAGAAAGAAATCGGCAACAAGGACGAAGAGCCAGGCAGCTCCCCGATGCGTGTTTATCGGCGCCACGACATCGCGTCGGTGCGCATGGTCCCGCGAGAGGGCGCCGAACCGATCGTGCTGTCGATTGCGCACGTTGATCTGTACTTCTTCTACGACATCGACGTTGTCCTTCTGAACGTCGAGGTGCACGGCGACAACTTGACGCTGCCTCAAGCGCAGGAATTGCTTTATCGATTCGGCCGCGCGTATCCGGCCGGCTGGGACGAGAATGGTGACGGGCTGCACTGTCTGCAAACGTTGCAATGGCTTGCAACGGACGGCACCGTACTGGCGCAGTCGGACTCCGGCGATCGCGACAAATTTCTGTCGTTCGTATCAAAGCATCGGGCACCGCGCATCAGCTCTCACTGGGCGTTTCTGATGCGACCGCTGGTACTCGACCACGTCGAGGATCCGGGTGCGATTCGCTACCGGCAAATCGAGTACTACCGGATGCCGGTGATGGGCTTCGTCGCGGTCGATGAGCCGCGCAAGCTGGAGCGCAATGATTTCATTCGGCTCGGACTCGGCATCGGTGCAAGCGACAAATACGACATGCCGTATTCGGAGAGCCATGTCGCGGACTTTGAAGAACAATATTGTGACGACCGCTATTGGTGCGACGTCGGGCCATCACCGAACACACGCTATCTGGCGAGTGGGCGCACGCTGATCGTCATCGGTGACGCGCAATCCAGCTATTTCCTGGACAATGAAAGCGGCGTGCTCGGGCAATTCAGGCATCAGCAATTCCTGCTGTTTTTAATCGCGCACTTTCACCGCGCGGCATTGTTGATGTTCGCGGACAGACTTGCCGAGGCGCTGAAGCGGCTCGACATTGGTACTGCCGATTCGGTGCGGCGCTTCAAACGCAGCGTGCGACAGAACTTCGAGATCTTTCTCCGGTTCACGCATCGCTACTGGTTTCATGAAGTGTCGGAACAATCGCAGTCGCGATCACTGTTCGAACTCACCGTTCGCCACTTGAAACTCGATGCGTTGTATGACGAGGTCAGAGAACGCATCTACAGCATGAACAGTTACCTTGAGACCGACACCACGCGCCGTCACACGAACACCGTGCTGCGGCTGACGGTGGTGACTACCTTTGGGTTGATAGGCACCGTGACGACCGGGTTTATCGGTATGAACCTGATCGGCCTGACCGAAATTCCGATGATCGAAAAGGTCGTTTTCTTCTTGCTGATCTTTCTGCCGACAGCGTTTCTGACGTTCTATACGATCGTCAAGTCGCGGCGACTGTCGGACTTTCTCGATGTGCTGTCCGACGAGCAAGTGTCTGCACTCGACAAGTTCAAGGCACTGCTCGATGTGTGGCGCAGGAAGCGGGTGATCGACGAATAGCGTCTCGCTACGCTTAGCACCGAGAGAACAGGCGCGCTGCGGAGATTGATCGTCGTGCGCTTCCCCCGTTCGACCTGGCAGCGTAAGCACGAACTCTGAGCCAAGTCCCGGCCCATCGCTATGCGACACTGATGCTGCCGCCATGCAGAGTCGCCAGCTGACGCGCCAACGCGAGCCCGATGCCCAGCCCGCGCACAAGACTCCGCGTTCGGATCGTTGCCACGCACGAACATGTCGAAGATGCGATGAAGCTGCGTGGCCGCAATGCCGATGCCGGTGTCCAGTACTCTGACTTGGACTTCGCCACGCTCGCCATCGCGTTGCGCCGAAAGCCGGATGAATCCGCCGGCGGGCGTGTACTTCACCGCATTGGTCAGCAGGTTGGTGACAATCTGGGTCAATTTGGTCGCGTCGGCCTGCAAATGCACGGGTGTCAGCGGCAATAGCAGTTCGAGCTTGTGCTGCTTCGCATCGATCAGCGGCTTCACCGCTTCCACAGCGGATTTCAAGACGCTGTGCAAGTCGACGCTTTCCTTGTTTATAACCATCTTGCCGTTGGCGACCGCGCCCGCGGCTAGCATGTCGTCGAGAAGCTGCACCATCAGCGCGAACTGTCGTTTGACAATGGCATGTGCCCGTTCCACGACAAGGATGTCGCCTCGAGCGTTGTCGATAACTTCAAGCGCGCAGCGAATCGGCATCAGCGGATTGCGCAGTTCGTGCGCCAGTATCGCAAGAAACTCTTCCTGGTTTGACCATGGTTCATCGCGATCCGAGCGTAAGCTCTGCGGCTGCGGAGCCAGCGTCAAGATGGGCGCCGACGCGCGGCCGATCGCATCCCCGCAACGCTTGGCTTCGGCAGCAATGAAAGCGCGCCGGCTCAAGACCCATGTGTGCCGCTGGGTCACTGAATTGATCCGCGCGATTGAAGCTCCCCGTTGCTGCTCATGCGTTTACCCTGGCCAATCAGCGATGCGGCTTTACCGTTTGGGCGACATGCGCCGACCCGGCCCTTTATGGTGCTCATCTGGCGCAATTGCAACTTAAGACTTGCCGGCAGGCGTCGTCTGTTCGCTGGCGCACGACGGGAATACCGGCATCCCATTTTCGGGCGACGAAATGTGCTGGGCAAAGCGTCGGGCGAACAAGGCCGGCCAGGCGTTATGCTGCGGGCAGGGCGTGACCGTCATGTGAATCGCGCCGCCAAGCACTTGCGCCGCGTTATGCCCAAGTTATTAAGCCCGACTCAGAACCATTTACTCGGCGCTCTCGACGAGAGCGAACGCGAGCATCTCTTTTCCCATCTCGAGCTCGTCCCGATGCGGCTGGGCGAGGTCATTTACGAGTCTGGCAGCCCGCTGGAACATGTCTACTTCCCCACCAACTGCATCATTTCGCTGCTGTACGTGATGGAAGACGGCGCGTCGGCGGAGATCGCGATCGTCGGTTGCGAGGGGATGGTAGGCGTGGCGCTCTTCATGGGCGGCGAATCGACGCCCAGCCGGGCCGTCGTGCAGAGCGCCGGCCACGCGTACCGGCTGAGCGGCAAACTGGTGAAGGAGGAGTTCATTCGGGCCGGGGCAATGCAGCATCTGCTGTTGCGCTACACGCAGGCGCTGCTGACGCAGATGGCGCAGACCGCCGTTTGCAACCGCCATCATTCGGTGGATCAGCAACTGTGCCGCTGGCTGCTGTTGAGCCTGGACCGCCTCGCGTCAAATGACCTGACGATGACGCAAGAGCTGATCGCCAACATGCTCGGCGTGCGCCGCGAAGGCGTGACCGAAGCGGCGGGCAAGCTGCAGGCTGCGGGGCTGATCCGTTACAGCCGCGGCCACATTAGCGTTCTCGACCGGCCGCGGCTCGAAGCCCGGGTGTGCGAGTGCTACGCCGTCGTCAAAAAGGAGTTCGACCGGCTGTTGCCACAGTGACGTGCGCTTGGAGCGCAACGTTGGGAGCGGTGCGTGCGATCGCGTTCGAAATGGTTCACCGTTCACCGATGGCTTGGTATCGGTCTCGGCGTGTGGTTTGCGCTGGTGGGGTTGAGTGGCGCCGTCCTTGTGTTCGAGGATCCGATCGATGCATGGCTTAACCCCGGCTTGCTCACAAGCGCCTCGCACGGCACGCATCTGAGTGCGCAGGCGGTCGTCGAACGCGCCGAATCCGCGTACCCACTCGGGCTGGTCGAAAAAATCCGGTTTCCCGTGGCCGAGGGTGAGGTGTATCGCCTGACGCTGCGCGTGAAGCCGCGCCGCGTCGGGGCCGAGCGGATCGAGGCGATGTTCGATCCGGTCAGCGGCGCTCAGCTAGGCGCGCGTTCGATGGAAGCGCTCAGTCTTTCTGCACCCGATCTGCTGCGCACGTTGTATGAGTTTCACCGCAACGTGCTGCTCGGCAACGCCGGATCGAACATCGTGGGCATCGCCGGACTGCTGTTGCTGACATCCGCGATTACCGGATTCGTGCTGGCTGCGCCGCGCACGCGCGCAGCGCTGCGACGCATCGTATGGATCAATCCGCGCACGTCGGTCACGCGGATCGCGTACGACTTTCATCGCTCCACCGGGATCATTTTCGCCGATCACTCTGCTGCTCGCGACGTTGACCGGCGCGACGCTGGTGTACGTCAACTACGTCCGCGATCTGGTCAGCGTGTTTTCGAAAGTTGCACCGTTTCCGACGGTGCCATGGCAACCGCAGAATGCTAACGAGCCGATGCAGCTCGACCGCGTGATAACCGACGTCCGGCGCCGCTTCCCCGAACACACGCTGCTTGAAGTGCATGGCTCACCGCGGCAGATGGCCGGGCATCTCTACTACTTGAAGCGAGCGGGCGATGTGCATCGGCTTGGCGACACGATTGCGTGGATCAATCCGCTCAGCGGCGAAATGATGATCGAGCGCAGTCCCCGCACGCGAACTGCCGGCGAAGGCTTCATGCACTGGCTGTTTCCTTTGCACAGCGGGACCGCGTTCGGCATCGCCGGCCAGATCGCGATGTGTGCCACTGGCATCGTGCCGATGCTGCTGGTGTTTACCGGCCTCTGGGTCTGGTTGCGCAAGCGGCGTGGCGAACGCATTGCGCGCGAGCGTCAAACCCTGCGCGAGCGTGCTGCGATTCGCGCCTAGTCCTTGATTTCAGTTGAATCGGACACTCATGCGGCGTCCGGCACCGGGTCCACCGGCATCGCTTCGACGCTCGGCAGTACTCGCGTATTGCGAATCACTGGCTGGCGCCATGCGAGCGCCGCGAGAGCTAGTGCAGCGCCGCCCGCAAACACCAGCGCCGCGCGCAATCCGACGTGCTCTCCCAGCCAACCACCAAGCAATGCACCCGGTCCCGCGGGCAGCAATATCAACCAGCGCATTGTGCTGGTCATGCGTCCCAGCATCGGCGCAGGCGTGACCGCCTGTCGCATTGCGAGGAACGTGATGAAGATCAGCACGGCGCCTACGCCGAACATCATCAACATCGCTGAAAACATCGCGATCCCTAACGCAGAGGCCGGTGCGATTGCGCCGAGCAACCAACCGGCACCGCAAATCGCCACGCCAAGCACCAGTGTTGGGCCCGGGCCGAAGCGGCGCGAAATGCGACTGCCGACGATGCTGGCCATAATCGTGCCGACGCCGAGTCCAACAAAGGACAGTCCGACCGCGCCTTCGGACAATCCGAGCGTGCGAGTCGCGAACAGGATCTGCACCACCAGCGCCGCGTGATGGCACATCTGCCAGACGCCGACGACGCACGCCATAGTGACCAACAACCGATGTTGCATGACGAAGACGAGTCCGGCGCGCATCGCGGGCCAGAACCGCGCTGCCGCTAGCTGTGCGCCTTCCTGCACTTGAATCCCACGCAAGATCGCAGCGGAAACAGCCAGCAACACCGCGTCGGCCAGCAAAGCCATCGGCGCACCGACCAGTTTGATCAGTACACCGGCCGCGCCCGGACCGGCGACCTCGGCCGATGAGTGTGCCAACGCATTCTTCGCGTGTGCCTCCACCAAGCGCTCGCGTGCAACGACTTGCGTCAGAACAATCTGCGCCGCGCTACCGGCTATTGTCGCCACGGTGCCAATGGCGAAGCCGACGATGTAGAGCCACATCATCGACAACCAGCCTAGCCACCACGCCAGCGGAACGCTGGCAACTATCAACGACAACAACGATTCCCCGATCACATATACCGGCAGCTTTCGCACGCGGTCGAGCCACACGCCCGAGGGCAGCGAAAACAGCACAAATGGCGCGACTTCCATCGCGGTCAGCAGGCCCATCTGCGTCGGCGTGGCGTGCAGCAACACGGCCGCGGTCAGCGGCAACGCGAGCATCGTCACCTGACCACCGAACGAGCTGATCAGGATCGATGACCACAGGCGGCGATATGTGGCATCGCGCAGAAGATCGTCGGGCGCGAGTCGGAGCTGCGAAGCCGCGCGCGCAACGTAGCGTCGCCATACAGGCGCCGCGAAGTTGGAACTCATTGCAAATTAGTGTTGCGTTTGATCGGTCGAAGCTTAACGAGTCTGCGACATCCCGACAGAACTCGCCTAACCTTCGCCGCGCTGTGTCAACATCGAAAGGTCGGGGACACCTTGTCGATCTACCAACTCAAACCGCGATTCCAGGCTGTTCTACGGCCCGCGGTCAGCACGACTGCATGCCGCGGGTATCACTGCAAACCAGGTAACCATCTTCGCATGCCTGCTTTCAATGGCGATCGGCCTATGGCTGTATTTCGCTCGACCCGCCGCGATCGCTTTTGCGCTGATTCCCATCTGGATGCTGCTGCGAATGGCGCTGAATGCTGTCGATGGCATGTTGGCGCGCGAGTTCAATCAGAAGTCAACGCTCGGTGCGTTCCTGAACGAACTGACGGATGTGATTTCTGACGCGGCGCTGTACCTGCCCTTCGCCATCGTCGCGCCGTTTGAGCCGTTCTGGGTTGCCGTCGTCATCACGCTCGCGGGACTGACTGAATTCGCCGGCGCGCTCGGACCCACCGTAGGCGCCTCGCGACGGTACGACGGCCCGCTTGGCAAGAGCGACCGCGCCTTCGTGTTTGGACTTCTTGGGCTGTGGATCGCACTCGCGCTGCCGCTGCCGGATTGGACGAAGTGGCTGATGCCGCTGCTGGCGGTATTGCTTATTTGGACGCTGGCCAATCGCGTGTTCGGCGCACTCCGGGAAGTTGAAACTGCACCGCGTTGACAATCGAAAAGAATGCTGACGCGTCTTGCTTCTGCGTTGATCATCACTCTGGCGCGCACGCTGACCGGAGTACGCGCGATCTGGCTCGTCGGCGCACCGCAGTCCACTCCAACCGTGTATTTCGCCAACCACCGGAGTCATGGCGACTTCGTGCTGCTATGGACTTCGCTGCCGCCCGACCTGCGCTCGCTGACTCGCCCGGTCGCCGCGGCCGACTATTGGCTCGCATCACCGACGCGCCGGTTCATCGGCTGCGACGTGTTTCGCGCTGTACTGATCGACCGGACTGGCGCAGGCGATCGCGGCGATCCGATCACTCAGATGGCCACTGCGCTCGACGCGGGTGACTCACTGATCCTGTTTCCCGAAGGAACCCGCAACGAATCAGACGAAGCACTGCTGCCATTCAAGAGTGGACTGTTTCATCTTGCAAGACGGTGCCCGAACGCGCGGCTGCGTTCCGGTGTGGATCAACAACGTTCATCGCGTGCTGCCAAAGGGTGCGATCGTGCCGCTGCCGCTCGCGTGCTCAGTGACGTTCGGCGCCCCGGTTCAGGCGCCCAATGCAGATGGCACTGACGCCAAGCAGACCTTTTTATCCGAAGCGCGCGCTGCGCTGCTGGCATTGCGTCCCGAATACGACCGCGAAACCTGAATGATGCAGCCCTCGTCACTTCACATCAGCGACACGATGTTGCTGTTCGCCGGCATCGGTGGCGTACTGGTCGTCGCATCGAGCAGTCGCCGCGTTGCTTAAATGGCGTGTCGCCGATGGACAACCCCACTCGGTCATCGACAACCTGGTCAGCCGCATCAATGCCTGGTGGGTGATGGTGATCGCGATTGGACTCGCGTTCATTTTCGGCAAGCGCGGCGTGCATGTGCTGTTCTTCCTGATTTCGTTCTATGCGTTGCGCGAATTCCTGAGCCTTGCGTACACGCGGCGGTCCGACCACAACGCGATGGCGGCCGCGTTCTTCATTGCGCTGCCGGTGCAGTACTTCCTGATATGGATCGACTGGTACGGGATGTACTCGATCTTCATCCCGGTTTATGCGTTTCTGATACTGCCGATCCTGTCGGCGCTCGCCGCCGACACCAAACGGTTCCTCGAGCGGACAGCGAAGGTGCAATGGGGCTTGATGATCTGTGTCTACTGCATCAGCCACGTGCCCGCTCTGCTGACGCTGAACATTCCGGGCTACGAGGGACGCCATCTGCTGCTGATCGCGTTTCTGGTTTTGGTTGTGCAGGGAAGTGACGTCCTGCAGTACATCTGGGGCAAGCTGATGGGCAAGCGCAAGGTCGCACCCGAACTGTCGCCGTCAAAAACGTGGGAAGGGCTGATCGGTGGCGTGCTAAGCGCCACTGCGCTCGGTGCCGCGCTTTACTGGATCACGCCGTTCGCGCCGTGGCAAGCGGCACTGATCGCGTTCACGATCTGCGTGATGGGCTTTTTCGGAGGCCTCGTGATGTCGGCGATCAAACGCGATCGCGGTGTCAAGGACTGGGGCACGATGATCGAAGGCCACGGCGGAATGCTCGACCGGCTCGATTCAGTGATTTTTGCAGCGCCGGTCTTCTTTCACGTGATCAGATACTGGTGGGTGCCTTAGGCAGCACCGCTCTCAAGCTCCGGCATCGAAGCCTGTTCCATCGCCGCTAGCAACACCTCAGGTGGCTGCGCGCCAGAGACCGCCAGTCGCTCGTTGAACACAAAAAACGGAACACCGGTAACACCCAGTGCACGTGCATGTTGCTCTTCCGCGTGAATTGCCGCTCGGCCAGCGTCGGAAGCAAGCCAAGCGCGCGCAGCGGCTGCATCGAATCCTGCGTTCCCTGCGAGGCGCGCGAGCGTGTCGATGTCGCCAATGTCCGCTCCCTCAACGAAATAGGCGCGGAACAACTCTTCGACCAGTGCGTCTGACTCGGTCCAGGCTGACGTCCTGTGCCCAGGCGATCAGTCGGTGTGCATTGACCGTATTTGGTTGGCGCACGATGCGGTCGAAGTCAAATGCGATCCCAACTTCTTCGCCTGCCGCCTTGATGCGTGCGTAGATCTGCTTCGCGCGCGCGGGTCCACCGAACTTTTGTTCGAGATAGCTGCGGCGATCGACGCCGCTGGGTGGAATATCCGGATTGAGCTGGAATGCGAGCCAGCGCACGCGAATCGGCGCCGCATCACTGCTGGGGCGTCGCTCCAGTGCAGCCTCTAGCCGACGCTTGCCGACATAACACCACGGACATACGACATCGGAAATGATGTCAATCGTCAGGGGCGGCGTCTTTAACATACAGGTTGGGAGCCCATTTTCGCATGCTCCGACAGTGAGACAGGATCACCATGGAGTTCAAGGAGTATTACAAGGCGCTTGGGGTTGAACCGACCGCGAATGCCGATGAGATCAAGACGGCATATCGCAAGCTCGCGCGCAAATATCACCCGGACGTCAGCAAAGAATCCAATGCTTCCGCGCGCATGGCGGAGGTCAACGAAGCTTATGCGGTGCTTTCGGATCCGGAAAAGCGTGCGGCCTTCGACAAGCTCGCACAACGCCGCGCGGCGGGCCAGGACTTTCAGCCACCGCCGGGTTGGGACGCCGGATTCGATTTCTCGCATGCAGGCTCACCGGCTGGTGACGATGGCGAGTTCAGCGATTTCTTCAACGCGATATTTGGTCGCGCCGCGCGAGCGCGTCAGGGAGGCGGAGCGCGTGCGCAGATGCGCGGTGGCGATCAACACGCGAAGATCTCGATCAGTCTGGCCGACGCGTATCACGGTGCGACACGCTCGCTCGCGTTGCGCGAGGCCCGTCTCGATGAATCAGGCAATGTTGTCAACGCCGAGCGCGTACTCGATGTGCGGATACCCAAAGGCGTCAAAGCAGGTCAAAGCATTCGCCTGCGCGGTCAGGGCAGCCCGGGCTTCAATGGCGGATCAGCGGGCGATCTATATCTCGAAATCGAGTTTGAGCCTGACGCACGCTATCGCGTCGAAGGTCGAGATGTGACGCAGACGGTGCCCATTTCGCCGTGGGAGGCGGCACTGGGCGCAACGGTCGAAGTGCCCACACCGGGCGGCCACGTCGAAGTCAAAGTGCCGGCAGGTTCCAACAACGGGCGCAAGTTGCGACTCAAAGGGCGTGGAATTCCAGGCGATCCGCCCGGCGATTTGTATCTAGAGCTCGAACTGGCGTCGCCTTCCGCAAGCACTGAAAAGGAGCGCGAAGTCTTCCGGACGATGGCGCGCGAGTTCTCTTCATTTAATCCGCGCGAGCAAATGGGAGGTCAACGATGAACAAACATGCAGTAGACGCTGTGTTGATCGACGAAGAAACGCTCGACCTTCATGAACTTGCATCTGCATGTGCGGTGCCGCCGACCTGGGTGGTGGAACGTGTTGAAGCGGGCTTGCTGACCTGCAATTCATCCGGCGGCGAGATGCGATTTGCCAGCGCGCACCTGGTGCGCGCGCGTCGCATGGTGACGACCGAACGCCGTTTCGACGCCAACCAGGAGGTCGCCGCACTCGTCGCAGATCTGATCGAGGAAGTCGAGCAATTGCGACGGCAGGTGCATGCGGCGGCCAAACGCTCACGCGTCTAACATTTGCTGTTCTGGTATGCGATGAAACCTGGAACCCCATCCGCGATCGTTCGTGAAGTTGGCCTGCGCGACGGCCTGCAGAGCATTTCACGCGTGTTGCCCACGGCACAGAAGATCGAATGGATTCGCGATGCATACGCGGCGGGACAGCGCGAGATTGAAGTCGGATCGTTTGTTCCTGCGCGGCTGCTACCGCAATTGGCCGATACGGATCAGCTGGTTGACTTCGCGAAGACGTTGGTGGGGCTTTGCGTTTCGGTGCTCGTTCCGAACTTGAAAGGCGCAGAGCGCGCGATCGACTCCGGTGCAGACGCGATGCTGGTGCCGCTGTCGGCGAGTCACGCACACAGTCTGGCGAATCTGCGTAAAACGCCCGATGACGTCATCGCCGAGATTGCTCGCATTCGTGACCTGCGCGATGCGAAGGGATCGAAGTGTCTGATCGAAGTCGGCATCAGCACCGCGTTCGGCTGCACTTTGCAGGGCAAGGTCGAATCGGCCGAAGTGTTGCGTTTGTTGCGCGCGGTGCTCGATGTTGGCGTTGATCGCGTCGGACTGGCCGATACGGTCGGCTATGCCGATCCGTCGATGGTGCGGCAATTGTTCGAGCAGGCGCTGCCGATAGCAGGCGATCGCCTGAACTGCGGTCACTTCCACGACACACGCGGACTCGGCATGGCTAACGTGTTCGCCGCTTGGGAAGCCGGCATCACCCGCTTCGACGCGTGTCTCGCGGGTATTGGCGGGTGTCCGCACGCTCCCGGTGCAAGCGGCAACGTGTCGACTGAAGATGTTGTTTACATGTTCGCCAGCATGGGCGTGTCGACCGGACAGGACTTCGATCGGCTGATCGCGTTGCGCGCGAAGGTTGCTCGATGGCTCGAGGGTGAAACGCTGCACGGCTCGTTATGGCGCGCCGGACTCCCCAAGACGATGCTCACTGCGACCGCATGAGTGGCGATCAAGTCCCACAGCCGGTTCCGCAGCCACTAAACGGCCTGCGGGTCGTCGAGTTCACGCACATGGTGATGGGCCCTACGTGCGGAATGGTGCTCGCCGACATGGGAGCCGAAGTGATCAAGGTCGAACCGATCGATGGCGACCGCACGCGCTTCCTGCTGGGCGCTGGCGCCGGCTTCTTTCCGATGTTCAACCGCAACAAGAAAAGCATCGCGATCGACCTGCGAAATGCCGTCGGAGCGCAGACGGCGCGTGAGCTGGCTGCCAGTGCCGACGTCGTGCTCGAGAATTTCAAGCCGAACACGATGCACAAGTATGGGCTCGACTATGCGGCGCTGTCGAAGTCGAATCCGCGCTTGATCTACGTCGGACACAAAGGATTTCTGCCCGGACCGTACGAACACCGCACAGCGCTCGATGAAGTCGTGCAGATGATGGGTGGCCTTGCGTACATGACCGGTCGTCCCGGAGATCCATTGCGCGCGGGAACGAGTGTCAACGACATCATGGGCGGAATGTTCGGCGCGATTGGCACGCTCGGTGCGTTGATTCAACGCGGCATCACCGGCAAGGGCATGGAGGTGCAGTCGGCACTGTTCGAGAACAATGTGTTCCTGATGGGTCAGCACATGCTGCAGTACGCGGTCACCGGCAAGCATCCGGCGCCGATGCCGGCGCGCGTCAGTCCATGGGCGATCTACGATGTGTTCACGGTAAAAAACGGCGAGCAGATTTTTCTTGCTGCGGTCAGTGATGCGCAATGGATAACGTTCTGCGATGCGCTGGGTTACACGGACTTAAAGGCCGACCCGGCGCTGCTGACCAACAATCAACGCGTGCATCAGCGGCCGACACTGCTGAAGACGATCAACGATAGGCTTGCGCTGCACACTGCAGATGAGCTTGCCACCTTGTTCGAGAAAGTCGGACTGCCGTTCGCACCGATTCGCAAGCCTGAAGACTTATATGACGATCCGCATCTGAATGCGACCGGCGGATTAGCTGACATCTCGTTGCCAGACGGCGATCGCGCCGGCGAAACAGTCAAAACAACGCTGTTTCCGATCACGCTGCAGGGCCAGCGCCTGGGCGTGCGCATGAGTCCACCGAAGTTGGGCGAACACACGCGCGAGCTGCTAGAACGGCATCGGCTACTCAAAGGAAAAGATCGACGCGCTGCTGGCACAGGCAGCGGTCGCGTAGTGAAACAAGGAGACTGAAAAATGAAAATCAAGCAGACGACACGTTCAAAGCGCCGGACCCTGATCGGCATGACCGGGCTCGCACTAGGCGCATCGACGATCTGGTCGAGCATTGCGCAGGGCCAGACCAAGGTGGTGCGCTTCATTCTGCCGGTGGCCACCGCCTCCGGTGTCGACACGATCACGCGCGCTGCGTCGCAGGCGCTATCGACCGCGCTGGGCGCCTCGGTTGTCGTTGAAAACCAGCCCGGCGCCGGCGGCATCGTCGGTACGCCGCGATGATCAAGTCGCCGCCGGATGGAAGCACGCTGAGCATCGTTTCGAACAATCACGTGATCTATCCGAGCGTCTACAAGTCGGTGCCGTTTGATCCGATCAACGACATCACACCGATCGCAGTGATCGGATCCACGCCGATCGTGTTCGTCGTCAATCCGAAAGTGCCCGCGAAAGATGCGAAGGAGCTGGTCGCGCTACTGAAGGCGAAGCCCGGCGGATACAACTACGGATCATCTGGTAACGGAACGATCCTGCATCTGGCGGCCGAAATGTTCATGGATGAAGCAGGGGTCAAGGCCACGCACGTTCCCTACAAGGGTGTCGGGCCAATGCTGACCGACCTGATCGGCGGGCAGGTCGAGATGGGCACGCTGTCGCTGCCATCGATCCAGCAGCATCTGAAAAGCGGCGCGTTGCGCGCGATCGGCACCGGCACTGCGACACGGCTCGCAGCGGCGCCTGACATTCCGACAATGACTGAACAGGGCATGCCGGGCTATCTGGTCGAGGGCTGGTTCGCAGTAATCGGGCCGGCCAAGATGTCCGCGGCCGACGTGAAGCGAATCAACGCTGCCTTCGTCTCAGCGTTTGCGACACCCGAGGTGCGCGAGACGATGGCCAAGCAGGGCAACACGATCAACGTCAGCACGCCGGAATTTGCCGCCAAATTTTTCCGCGATGAAATGGGCAAGTACGCGAAGCTGGTCAAGAAGGCTGGGGTGGAGCTGCAGTAAGCAATTTTCGCGAGAGGCGCGCACGAGCCGCGGACGCTTTCTTTGCAATTTGCCGTACTGCAGTATTCCGAAACCAAGGGGCAAACCCGCGCTACGCGCGGGCGCGGTGCCCGCATACAATCCTGCGACTCATATCAGAAGTTCACATGAAGGAGACAACATGAAGATCACAACACGCGCCCTTGTCGCGGCAGGCGCACTGGTCCTCGCCGTCGGCAGCCAGGCGCAGGAGAAGGTCACGCTATCGGTTGCGACCGGACCTACGACCGGCGTGTACTACCCACTCGGTGGCGGCATCGCTAACATTTTGTCCAAATACATCCCCGGTTATGCGGCCAACGCGGAGACGACAGCCGGCTCGGTCGCCAACTTGCAGCTGATGAGCCAGAAGAAATCGGACCTCGCGCTGTCGATGGCCGATGCCGCGTGGGATGGCTTCAAGGGTCAGGGAAAATTTGCGGCGCGGCGCAGTCCCAATACGCACGTTGATGATCGCGTACCCGAACCGGATGCACATCGTCACCATCGAAGGGACGGGTATCAACAAGATCGCCGACTTGAAGGGGAAGCGCGTTTCGACGGGCGCAGCGAACAGCGCGACGGAATTGATGGCGGCGCGCGTTCTTGAGGCGGCGGGCCTCGATCAGGAAAAAGACATTCGCCGCGAGCGCCTCGACCCGGGCAAGTCATCCGAAGCAATCAAGGACAGGAAACTCGACGCCTACTTCTGGGTCGGCGGAATTCCGACGGCAGCGGTCACGGACCTCGGCGCGACGCCCGGCACCAAACTCAAGCTGGTTGATCATGCCGAGGTGGTCGACAGCATGAACAAGAAGTACGGCCCGCTTTATGTCCGCGACACCATCCCGGCGAAAGCCTATCCGGGGCAGGACCAGGCCAACCAAGTCGCGACCGTCCAGAATTTGATCATCGCCCGCGCCGATATGCCTGACCAAGTCGCCTACAACATCGTCAAAACGATCTTTGACAAGCGCGACGAGTTGATCCTGGTGCACAAGGAAGCGACCAACTTCGACCTGAAGCTGCAGAGCAACGACGCCTCGCCGATTCCATTTCACCCCGGCGCGATCAAGTACTTCAACGAGAAGGGCATCAAGATCAAGTAGCGAGTAGCAACTCGTAGCGCGGTTAATGGCTGAGCTCACGGTGCAATCGGCGCAGGTAGTTCCTGTGCCGATCATCACCGATGAGCAGACGGCTCAAAGCCGAAGAGTTCATCGCGCTCGAGGAAGGCGCCCACCACAAGTTCGTGGGGCCCTGGGGCACGTTTCTGTTCGCCGTCGCGGTGGCGATGAGCCTGTACCACCTGTACGCCGCGTACGGAATCGTTACCACCACCACGCTGCGTTACGTGCACGTGGCATTCATCCTGTTCCTCGTATTTCTGTTGTTCCCCGCCGTAAGGCGACTGCGGCACAAGTTCAGCTGGATCGATCTGATCTGCGCGGTGATCGGAGTTGCGACCAGCGTTTATGCGCTGGCCGGCGGCGACGACTTCCTGGACCGCAGCACGGCACCCAACACGATCGACCTGGTGATGGGCGTCGCACTAATCGTGCTCGTGCTCGAGGCCGCGCGGCGCTCGACCGGCTGGATCATGCCATTCGTGTGCGTGCTTTTCCTCGTCTACGCAATGGCAGGGGCTCATCTGCCGCCGCCGTGGACGCATCGCGGCTACGACATCGACCGGCTGGTTGGCACGATGTACATGACGCTGGAAGGAATCTTCGGCACTCCGATCGACGTCTCGTCTTCGCTGATTATTCTGTTCACGATCTACGGCGCAATCCTGCAGTTTTCGAACGCCGGCAAGTTCTTCATCGACTTTTCACTCGCCGCGTTCGGCCGCAAAGCGACCGGTGCGGGGCGCGCAGTTACGGCAGCATCGTTTCTGCTCGGCGGGCCGTCCGGTTCCGGCGTCGCGACGACCGTGACGCTCGGTACGGTCGCGTATCCGATGCTTGCCAAGGCGGGGTACGAGAAAAACGCCGCTGGAGGATTGCTCGCCGCAGGCGGCCTTGGCGCGATCCTTTCACCACCGGTGCTCGGCGCCGCAGCGTTTCTGATCTCGGAGTTTCTGAAGATCTCGTATCTCGACGTGATCCGATGGCGATTATCCCGACATGCCTGTATTACTTCTCGCTGTTGCTGATGGTGGAGATCGACGCGCGCAAACATGCGATGCGACAGGTGGTGATCGAGCACGAGCTCAACGGTATGGCAGCTGACGAAAACGATGGGGTTTCACTTCATATCGCTCGTCGCGATCATCGTGTTCCTGCTGCTCGGCTTCTCACCGATCGCTTCGGTGTTCTGGGCGACGGTGGTGGCGTTGCTGATCAGTTTCCTGAACAAGCGACTGCGCGCTGCTGGATGTTTCGCTGTTCAGGCGCCGGCCGCAGGGTTGGGTGCGGCGAGGTGCTGCGGCATTCGAAACTGATGAGGGCGCTTGAGGCAGGTTCGGTCGGAATGCTGAGCGTCGCGGCAACATGCGCGGCGGCCGGCATCATCGTCGGCGTCGTCACGTTGACCGGCCTCGGACTTGCGCTTCGCCGACATCGTCATCTCCTATGCTGGCGGCAGTCTGGTGCTGACTGCGATTTACACCGCCCTGATCGTCTGGGTCGTCGGCCTCGCGGTGCCAGTCACTGCAAGCTACATCATCTGCGCCGTAGTCGCGGCTCCGGCGCTGATCAAGCTCGGCGTGCCAGACTTCGCTGCGCACATGTTCATCTTCTACTACGCTGTATTGTCCGAAGTGTCGCCCCCGACCGCGCTGTCGCCATTCGCCGCGGCGGCGATCACCGGCGGCGATCCCTACAAGACCACCTTGCAGTCGTGGAAGTACACGCTGCCCGCGTTCGTTGTCCCGTTCGTGTTCGTGCTGGATCCGCTGGGCGTCGGGCTGCTGCTTGCGCTGCCGAAGGGCGGCCTCATGGTGGGATGTCGCTTGGATCACTGCAATGGTTGTAATCGCGTTAGTTGCGCTTGCCGGGGCAGCTGAGGGCTGGTTGTTCAGCAGAACAACGATGATTGAACGTGGCGTGTTGATCGCCGCGGCCTGTTGTTGATCTATCCGCGCCCGTGGCTCGACGCGATCGGCATCGCGCTGCTGGCTGGCGTGATCGTCACGCAACTGGTGCGCAAGGGGACAGCGCCAACGCGCAGTCATTCACTAATGCGGCGGGAGTGACTGTCTCGACCGAGAATCGCAAGCCCTGCGTTATCTGCGTCGGCGGCTCGGCGACGATCGACCAGATCTTTCTGGTCGACGAAGTCAAGCTGCCGTCGGTGAAGATCACCGCAACCGACTTCGTCGAAACTGGCGGCGGCATGGGTGCCAATGCCGCCGTGGCGGTGCAGCGGCTTGGAGGGCGCGCGAGTTACTGGGGCCGCGTCGGTGACGACGAAACCGGCGACCAGGTCATCGCGCTCCTGAAGCATGAGGGTGTCGACGTCTCGACGCTGCTGCGTCTGTCCGGCTTTCGCACCAAGATCGCGACGATCCTGATCGATTCGCGCGGGGAGCGACTGGTCGTCTCCGTACAGCCGCAGGGGTATCCGCCCGATGCGTCGTGGCTGCCGGTCGAGCGCGTCGCCGACGCCGATGCGGTGCTGGCCGACACGCGCTGGCCGGCCGGTGCGCAGCGGCTGTTCGATGCCGCTGCGATGGCGGGCAAGCCGAGTGTGTTCGACGGTGATGGGGGGGACCCACAACAAGCACGCGAGACTGCACGACTCGCGACCCATCCGTTTCTGTCGCAATCAATGTTGCAAAGCGTGCAGACTGGGTGAGCCCGAGCATGCGCTGCCCAAATTTTTCGGGGGCCGCAACGTAGTTTGCGGCGTGACGCTCGGCGCAGCCGGCGTGATGTGGTTCGACGGCAAGCGCATTTCAAGTGCGCCGTCACCGAAGGTCAAAGCAGTCGACACCCTGGCAGCCGGCGACACATGGCACGGCGCGTTTGCCCTGGCGCTGGCCGAGCGCAAAGAACTGGGCGACGCGATCGAGTTCGCCACCGCAGTCGCAGCGATGAAGTGCACGCGATTCGGCGGCCGAGCCGGCATCCCGAAGCGCGATCAGTTCGAGCGCTGGTGGAGCGAAGTGCGGACGGCGTCCGTCAAGGCTTGACCGACGCCAGCGAATGCGGTGCGAGCTCGCGCAGCGAACTAACGCCGATTAACGCCATGTCTTGCTGAATCTCGTGCGCCAGCAGGCGAATGGCATGCGCAACGCCCGCTTGCCCGCCGATCGATGCCGCGTAAATGAACGGTCGCCCGATGAACACGAAGTCCGCGCCCAGCGCGATCGCCTTCAGGACATCGTTGCCGCGGCGAATACCACTGTCGATCATCACCTTCATTGCGCCTTTGGCACGCACGATCGCGGGCAGCGCGTGCAGCGGCGCGATCGACGCATCGAGTTGACGCCCGCCGTGACTCGAAACGATCACGCCATCGACGCCACGATCTGCGGCGATACGTGCATCTTCGGCCGATAAGATCCCCTTCAACACCAGCTTGCCGCTCCACATACGCCGGATCTGATCGACATGCGCCCACGACAGCGTGTCGCGCGAGCCGAATTCGCGCACGGCGGCGCTCGAGAAGATCGGCACGCCGCGAACCGCACTCGAGTTTTCGAAGTGAGGCATGCCATTTTTCAGCAAGGTCCGCAGCAGCGTCCCGATAGTCCATCGCGGGCGAACGATGCCGTCCCATGCGAGCCGCACACTCGGCCGCAGCGGCATCGTGAAGCCGACGCGAATATTGTTTTCGCGGCTGGGCAACGTGGCGACATCGACGGTCAGAACCAACGTTCGGTAACCCGGCGCTCTGAACTCGCTGCACCATCGCGTCAATTTTCGCCGCGTCGCCGGGCAGGTACGCCTGAAACCAGGTCGAGCGCGGCGCAGCGGCACGCACATCCTCAAGCCGCGTCAACGCCGTCGAGCTGACGATCATCGGAATGTTGGCCGCCTCGGCCGCGCGCGCCAGCGTCGAGATCGCCTTCGTAGGCAATCAGCGCACTGATACCCATCGGCGCGATGCCGAACGGCGACGAATACGTCTCGCCGAAAAGCTCGGCCTGTTGCGAGCGCTGCGAAACATCGACCAGTACACGCGGCACGAACGCCCATTGTCGATACGCGGCCGCGGCCGCCTGCAGCGCAATAGTGTCCTCGGCGCCGCCTGCGACGTAGCCAAGAATCGGCCGCGGCAGATGACGGCGAGCAGCCAGCTCGAAATCGGCGAGGGACAGAATGTTGCGCAAGGGCATAGCGTTGTTGAAACACTCGACACGTGCCAAGGATGCAGGTAGCTTCGCACGGATTCGACAGCTATTTTCCTGAACATTCACCGAAGGACTGCAATGAAGGCTCACCTGTGGCTGCGAGGCGCCTGCTACCGCTGTCGCCGGCTTCTTTCTGTTGCTGGCCCCCTTTTCGATGGCAACTGCGGCTGCTCCACAGCTGAAGACTTCGGCACCTGGCTACTACCGAATGATGCTTGGTGACTTCGAGGTCACCGCGCTATCGGATGGCACGGTCGATCTAAAAATGGCCGACCTGCTGACGAACATTCCCACAGCAAGAATTCACAGCGCGCTGGCGAAGCATCACTTGAAGGATCCCGTCGAGGTTTCGGTTAACGCCTACCTGATCAACACCGGCAGCAAGCTCGTGCTGATCGACGCCGGTGCGGGCACGTTCTTCGGGCCGACGGTCGGCAAACTGATGGCGAACCTAAAAGCGTCCGGATACCAACCCGAGCAGGTCGACGAGATCTACATCACGCACATGCATGCGGATCACGTCGGCGGTCTGGTTGCGGGCAGTCAGATCGCGTTTCCAAATGCGATCGTGCGCGCCGATCAACGCGAAGCCGATTTCTGGTTGAGCAAGGCCAACATGGACACCGCGCCCACAGAAGCCAAACAGGTTTTCGAAGGTGCAATGGCTTCGATCAACCCATACGCGGCCGCCGGCAAATTCAAGCCGTTTAATGGCAAACACCGAATTGATACCTGGCATCAAGGCAGTCGCAGCGCACGGGCACACACCGGGCCACACCGTTTACGTGGTTGAGAGCAACGGTCAACGTCTGGTGCTATGGGGCGATTTAATGCACTCGGCAGCCGTGCAATTTCTGGAACCGTCGGTAACGATCAAATTCGACACCGATTCCAAGGCCGCCGCCGCGCAGCGAAAGGCGCAATACGCTGACGCCGCCAAACGCGGGCACTGGGTCGCCGCTGCGCACTTGCCTTTTCCGGGTATCGGCCATCTGCGCGCTGACGGCAAGGGTTATGACTGGATCCCGGCGAATTACACGGTGCTGCGTTGATCCGCGCTCAGGCCTGACTACGTAAGTAGTAACCGAAGTTCCATCACGCGCTTGCGTACTTTGATCGTGTAGTTCCCCATACCCGTTTTGCGGTTGTAGTGCCGCACTTGCACCCAGTACTTGCCGGCAACCAGGTCCGAGGAGATGCGCGCGTTCGTGTCAACGCCCGAATCGTCGTCTTCGGCAATCAACGCCGTTTCGCTATTAGGTCCGAAGAGCTTCATCACTACATCGGTCGGGCCGCGGGTGTCGACCACGTAGGTTCCATCGGTCGCGGCAGTGAACGTGAACAAGTCTTCCTCGCCGACTTTGCCAATCGCCGCTGCTGTCCGGCGCACCGCGTTGACCTTCAGTTCGACCGCGTTCGACACCACGCCGCCCGTTTTCGGATACATCTTCGCGCCGGCAATGAACTCCTTGTCGAGACGCGACAACACATCATTCGCCTTGGTGGCGATACCGTTCAAGGTCCAGGAGGCAGGAAAGAAGTACAGCATGATCGAATCCGGATCGAACGCCGTTCCGTTGATCTGATCCGCCTGATACTTGCGTAGAACATTGTGACGAGTCGTCGCCTCGTCCCAGAAGTTGGGTGACCCGGCAAGTTCGCGGATGACGACCTCTTCATTCCACTCAATGCCGCCGGCAGGATTCTGATGTTCGTGTGCGAGACCGATCGCGTGACCGAACTCATGCGCCGCAGTGCCGCCGTCGAGAAACCCGAGATTCATTGTTGCCTCATTGACGGGGATGCTGCGCGAGTCGGTGCCAACATATGACCAGGCGCCATCATTGGGATCGAACTTGATTCGGATTTCCGCGTTCGGCGCATTGTTGAAATCGAACTTAAGGTTAGCCACCTGCGACCACCAACCGGCCTGCTCGCGTGCAGTTTGCTGCTCGGCCGCCGTGCCGCCGATGAACCGCACGCGCAACGTCGAGCCATTCATCCAACTTTTGCCGATCGGCGATATCGCACGCGTACGACCCTGCGGTCCACGCGTCGTGCGTTGCAGCCGCATCAGTTCGCGCGGCAGGACTCGATCGGTACAAACCTTCGCTCGTTCAGCCATCGAGCACCTCCATGCAAAGAGTTCGACGTATTGAAAGCCTCCGCTGTCGGCGGTAAAAAATCAACCCGAATATTCATGCAATGCGATCATTGACGCTTGGCACGCGGGGGTGACGAATGATTCATGGGATGAACCACTTCACGGTCCTGACCGACGACCTTGACAAGACGCTCGGCTTTTACGTGGATTTGCTCGGTCTGAAGCCGGGACCACGCCCCGATCTCGGTTTTCCAGGGGCATGGTTGTACGCAGACAGTAGCGCCGTGTTGCACATCATCGCCGGGCGTGCATTGCCCGAGCAGCGTGCCGGGGTGCTCGATCACATGGCGTTTTCGGCGAGCGGCCTGGCGGAGGTTAAGGCGAAACTGGACGCGAAGAAGATCAGCTATGAGTTGCGCCGTCAGCGCGGCGCGGGCACCTGGCAGTTGTTTTGCTACGACCCCAGTGGTGCCAAGGTGGAGCTCGATTTCGATCCGACCGAATCAGCCTAATTGATCACCGCAATACCGCGCGTAGGTGTGTACCTGGAGCCATCCGGGACGTTAATAGGGTCAAATCCTCCTATGAAGGACTTCCCATGAAACATCAATTCCTTGCGCTATTGCTTGCCGCCTCGGCCCTGCCCGCACTTGCGGCGGATGTCGGAGTCTCGGTCAGTGTCGGACAGCCGGGCTTTTACGGTCGCATCGATATCGGCAATGCGCCGCCTCCGGTACTCATCTACCCGCAGCCGGTGGTCATTCAGAAGGTTTATGTAGCTCAGCCACCTCCACCGCTTTACTTGCATGTACCTCCCGGCCATGCACAGAAGTGGAGCAAACACTGCCACAAGTACGACGCCTGCAGCCGTCCGGTCTATTTCGTCAAGGACGATTGGTACAACAACGTCTACGTGCCGCACTACCAAAAAGCTCATCCTTCATCGAACGGCAAAGGCCACGGCAAGGGCAAGGGAAAGGGCAACTAGCGGCGAGCGCTGCAACGGTTATCTGACACGTCCAGTTTGAAAGCAAGACCCGGAGTTCGGCCAGGCTCCGCACGATCTATCTTCTGACATCGTTAAGATGTCTGGAGAGCTCGAAGTGAACATGGCAACCAAATCAGAGATGCTGGCGGCGGCCGTCGTCAGCGACCCTCGTTGGAAAGCAGTGGCAACGCGCGACCCGCGCGCCGACGGTCAATTTTTCTATTCGGTCAAGACAACGGGCGTGTACTGTCGGCCGTCATGCGCCGCGCGTGCCGCGCGACCGGAGAACGTCGAGTTCCACGCGTCCGCGGAGGCTGCCGAGCGTGCCGGGTTTCGACCCTGCAAACGTTGCAGGCCAAACCAATTGCCGCTGGCCGAGCAGCACGCGGCCACGGTCGCCGAGTTGTGCCGCTGGATCGAACGTGCGGAGCAAACGCCGACTCTTGCTCAACTCGCCAGCCAGCGCAGGACTGAGCACGTTTCATCTGCACCGAGTCTTCAAGGCGATCACAGGATTGACACCGAAGCAGTATGCGGCCGCGCATCGCACACGCCGCGTCAAGGCCGAACTTGGCCGCAGCAACACGGTGACCGAAGCAATCTATGAGGCGGGCTACAACTCGAACGGTCGCTTTTACGAGCAATCGAATGAGGTGCTGGGCATGACACCAACCGCGTACCGCGCAGGCGGCGTGAACACCGAGATTCGCTTTGCAATCGGCGAGTGTTCGCTGGGTTCGATCCTGGTAGCAGCCAGTGAGCGCGGGGTGTGCGCAATCTTGATCGGCGACGATCCTGAGGCGCTTGCGCGCGATTTGCAGGATCGATTCCCGCGCGCGCAGTTGATCGGCGGTGATTCGCAGTTCGAGCATCTGGTGGCCAAGGTGGTGGGATTCGTCGAAGCGCCGGCGCTCGGACTCGACTTGCCGCTTGACGTTCGCGGCACCGCGTTTCAGCAGCGTGTGTGGCAAGCATTGCGCGAAATTCCCGCCGGCCGGACAGCCAGTTATCTGCAGATAGCCACTCGCATCGGTGCGCCGAAAGCGGTACGTGCCGTCGGCGCTGCAGTGGGCGCCAATCCGCTGGCTGTTGCAATTCCCTGCCATCGAGTAATTCGAACCGATGGCTCGCTGTGCGGCTACCGCTGGGGCGTGGATCGCAAGCGCGCACTTATCGAGCGAGAAGCGGTTACATAGCCGCTGAATTCTGCGTTTGCACGGGAGGCGCTAAGCCGTTCGCACGACGGTAAGCGCTGCGCCGCGCCGATAGACTGGCCATCTATCAGTTTCCGGCTCCGTCCCTCCTATGCTGACTCGCCAAAAGTTGTTTAGCTTGCGCACTTTGCTGCACGCGGTATTGGCCTTTACTGCCGGCGTTGCGACGAACGCGTTCGCGCAGGCGGGAAATCCGGCAAACGGCGCAACCGCCTACACAGAAAGAGTCGCCGGCGCGAGCTGCCAGGACTGCCATGGCTTCGCCGGCAATTTTCGTGACTTGCAGTTTGCCGGTGCAAACGAAGCGACAATCCGCGCCGCCATCCAAGCCGCCATCACCGCCGAGGACGCGATGGCCGCGTTTCGGACCGCCCCCTGGTCGGCGCAGAAAACCTCCGACGTCGCGGCTCACCTCGTTGTCGCGGTGACGCCGCCGCCACCGCCACCGTTTGCGCCGTTGCCGACACCGGCTGCAACCCCGAGCCCGGTTGCGTTCCCAAGCACAGCGGTGGGTGCCACCAGTGCACAGATCCCGGTTCTGCTGACGAACAGTGCTGGCACCGCCGTCACGCTCGGAAATCCGGCAGTCAATCCCGGCACCGGACAGGTCGCCAATTTCAGAAGCGCTACGGTCGCCGCTGGCCAGACAGCTTGCGTCAATGGCGGAGTCCTACAACCGGGCGCGAGTTGCGCGATAGGCTTCGAGTTTGTTCCAACCGCCGCCGGCGCCAGCACCGCCACCTTCCGTGTCACGTTTGTCGGCAACGTGCCGGCACGTGAGATCACACTGCAAGGCACTGCAACCGGGGCGGGTGGTTCAACTGCACCAACCTCGTCAGCCAACGCACCGTTGAACGCCGGCGCGGGCGCACTCGGCTGGATGAACCTGATCGGACTGCTCGCGCTACTCGGATTGAGCCGGGCACGACGCAGATAGTCGCGCAGCCAAACAAAGAAAGGCGCCGATCTTCGGCGCCTTTTTATTTGCGTCTACATTTCGCATCGATGACGGCGCATGACCGACGCAAGTGACGCAAAACGCCCGCCTGCCCGCGGCGATCTGGACGCTTGGCTTTGTCAGCATGTTGATGGACATCTCGTCAGAGATGATCCACAGCCTGCTCCCGGTGTTCCTTGTTACTACGCTCGGTGCAAGCGCACTCGCCGTCGGACTGATTGAAGGCTTCGCTGAAGCAACCGCCCTAATCGTCAAGGTTTTTTCAGGAGCCCTCTCCGATTATTGGCGCAAGCGCAAATCGCTCGCCGTGATTGGTTACACGCTCGGAGCCTTATCAAAGCCGCTGTTCGCCATCGCATCGATTCCGGCATGGTGTTCACTGCGCGCTTCATCGATCGCATCGGCAAAGGTATTCGTGGCGCACCTCGCGACGCGCTGGTTGCCGACCTTGCTCCAAGCGAAATGCGGGGTGCGGCGTTCGGACTGCGCCAATCACTCGATACAGTCGGTGCCTTTGTCGGTCCCTTGCTCGCGCTCGGATTGATGCTGCTATGGGCAAACGACTTCCGCGCGGTGTTCTGGATTGCGGTGATCCCGGCGGCACTGGCCGTTGTCTTGCTCGTCTTCGGCGTACGCGAACCGGCACCCGCTCCCACGTCGCGACCCATCAATCCGATTCAGCGGGAGAGCCTGCGCAAGCTGTCTCGTGCGTATTGGTGGGTGGTAGCGATCGGCGCGGTGTTCATGTTGGCGCGCTTCAGCGAGGCGTTTCTCGTATTGCGCGCGGCGGAAGGCGGACTCCCGCTCGCGCTGGTGCCTCTGGTGCTGATCGGCATGAACGTGATCTATTCACTTTCCGCCTATCCGTTTGGGCGGCTTTCGGATCGCATCAGCCATGCGTGGCTGCTGGCGTTGGGCCTTGCCGTGCTGATCGCGGCCGACATCGTGCTTGCATACAGCAACCATTGGACTTGGCTCTGGCTCGGCGTGTCGCTGTGGGGTTTGCATATGGGCATCACGCAGGGGCTACTGGCGACAATGGTTGCCGACGCCGCGCCCGTCGATTTGCGCGGAACGGCCTTCGGATTTTTTAACCTCGTCAGCGGAGTTGCGTTGCTTATAGCGAGTGCGCTTGCGGGACTTCTATGGGATCAATTAGGCGCACCGCAGACTTTTATCGCCGGTGCCATTTTTAGCGCGATCGCATTGCTGGCGATCGTTGTCCGGCCTCCACGGAAACCGTCGCGGGCACCCGCATGAATACGCTGCGTGAGCGTGTCGATCGAGACGGATTTGCGTTCGTTGCGGCCGACGACTATGCGTCTGCTGCTCGACGATTGCGGCGCGTTGTCCGACTGGATGCGCTTTGCCGAAAGCTGGAACGATCTTCAGCTCGACACGTATCTGCCCGATGGCCATCGTTATCGCCGTCGCCGGCATGCGACGTTGTCGGCGCGCGGTGGCGAAGTAAAGGTAACGCTCGAGCCGCACCAGCCGCATTACCAGAGCGTCAAATACAACCCGTTGGTTGGCGGCATCGAGCGCTGGTTCGAACCGATGCAAGCAGAAGTGGTGAACGGTCCCACGATGCAGAGCGTTCTTGCGTTCTGCTGTCGTCTATTCGACGCGCTACGCCCGAATGTGGACTGGAGGGTCGAGTGCCATCAGTTTCGTATCGAAGCGCGCTCCGATGCGCCCGGACAGCCGACACCAGAGGGCGTGCATCGCGACGGCGTCGACTACGCATTGGTGCTGCTGATCAATCGAACCAATATCAAGAGCGGTACGACGACCGTGCACGACCTCGATGAGCGTCACGCTCGGCAGCTTTACGTTGACCGCACCGCTCGACACTGCGATCGTCGCCGACGCACGAGTTATGCACGGCGTGACTGCGGTCGAGCCGATCGACCCCAGTCGCGCGGCGTATCGTGACGTGCTCGTCGTCACGTTCAAGACGCGATAGATGAATCAGGTGACTGCAGGAACGTACCTACCAACCGCCACCACCCCCACCGCCTCCTCCACCGCCACTCGATCCGCCGCCACCGCCACCACTGCTGCCCGACGTTGAGCCGGGCGCCGTCGATGCGGAACTTACCGTGCTGTCGAGCGCGCCAAATGAATCGGTGAACCCATCGGTCGAATTCGATCCCCACGAACTTGTGTCTCCTGCGTAGTACGACGAAACCGCCGCAGCAACTGCGGACGCGCCGAGCACCGCAGCAAACCGATCGGCCCACGTCTTCTCGACATCGAGCGCCAGCGCGTAAGGCAGCATGCGGGCGAATTCGACCGGCGTCATCTCGGGCGCTTTCTGGCGCGCGAGATCGTCGCGCTCAGCGACACTAAGGTATTGCCGCAGCCCTTCGATATGGTCCTGCACCTTTCGTCCTTCGCGTGTGTAGGCAGGCATCAGCTGGAAAAATGCAAACAGTGCCAGCAGCAAGACACACGCGAGTGCGATCAGCACCGCAGGATTCGCCGCCAAAGCCGCGGAAAATCCCAGCGCGCCAGCGCCTGCAATGACGGCCAGCGCCAGCGGCCAGCGATTTCGCTTGAAGACCGTGCCTTTGTAATGTCGAGCGAGCGCCGAACTCAGCTCGCTCTGCGCTGTTGCGATTGAAGGATCGTAGGTCTTGCTAAGCATCGCCTGCGATCGTGTTCCAAACAGCGCTTCGGCAAGCGGTTTGTCACCGGGCAAAAAGGGAACCGTCGCGCCCGTTTGTTGAACAACGAACCCATCGTCACGCTGATGCACTTTTAAATAACCGCGCGCGCCGAGGCCCAGCACCGCTGCTGCGAGACAGCGCACGTCGAAACCCATGCGATCGACAAAACGCACCGCTGCCGCGCTCATGTTGGCTGGTGCGTCGTACCGCGGAAATTTTGGGCCTTTTCGCGGATCGCGGCCGATGCGCCACCACATCACGAACAGGAACGCAAGCAGCAGCGCAACGGCGCCGATGGCAACCAGCTCACCGAAGTTGTCGACAATCGTCCAGCGCAGCCTGGTCAGTCCGGAAGGCGCGGTGACGATGCCTTTAGGAAACATCGCGACGATCGTTAGCCCTTCGTTGGGGGCAAGCCGACGCGTCGTTTCAAAGTTGAATTCGCCATCGGCGACACTGACCTTGGCATCGCGGCCGCGCGCGCCCTGTGGGCCGGTATACGCCTCGGCACTAAGCTTGTCGGCCGGCACGCGCTGCGGCAACCGAACGCGTTGTGTCGCGCGATCAATGACGAATGGCCAGCCGTTCCCGGTCGCGTTCCAGTACAGCTCATCGTGCTGTTCGAAGAGGCCGAGCTGGCGCCCGGTGCGGTAGGAAATGCGGTAGACGTGCTGTCCGCGCGGCAGCATGACCTCCGGATTGCCGATGCGAACGCGCATCCCGTTGGTCAGCGGCTCGACTTTGTACTGCTCGGCCAGTTCCGTCGCGCTGAACATCCAGAACTTCAAACGGAACAACCACGGTAATGCCGCGGTGATTCTCGTATCGGGTTGGAAAGTCGCGAAAGATGCCGCGCTTGATCTGCTGACCCTCGACCTGCACGACGAGCGTTTCGACGACGAGCAATGAGGCGTCTGCGCCAATGGAAACATCGCTCGCAAAGTCGACGATGCGTTCCTGTGCGAAGCCCGCGCTGCTGAACAGCCCGAGCGCAAGGGCATATAGAAAGCTCTTCATAGCGAAACCTGCACCGCGCCGCGGTCGTCGGTTTCGAAGAACGCCGCGGCGCGAAATGCGAGCAGACGCGCGACGATGATGTCCGGAAACGTCTGCAGCCGCGTCATGTATTGCTTGACCGCGCCGTTGTAGAAGCGCCGCGCGTGTTGCAGCTGATCCTCAACGTCAACCAATTTGGCCGAAAGGTCGCGAAAATTCTGATCAGCTTTCAGTTGCGGATAGCTTTCCTGCAGAAGAATGAGTTTCTTCAGCGAAGCGCCCAACTCGCTCTCCGCGCCGAAGCGTGATGCACTGGGCCGTCGCTCGCGCTCCGCCAGCGTGCTCGCACGCGCGCGCAGCTCGACAACAGCTTGCAACGTCTGCCGCTCATATGCTGCATATGCCTTTACCGTCTCTACCAGTTGCGGGACAAGATCAGCACGCCGTTTTAACTGAACGTCGATATCCGCAAAAGCCTGCGCGACGAGATTACGGTCGGATATCAGACGGTTGAATACCCAGATTCCATAGCCGAGCACAAGAACGGCAACAATGCCGATCACGTATTCCAGATCGCCTCCTTACTGCTCACTATCTCGATTTGGTTCCGGTCAGCCGACGGTATTGCGCCATATGGCGAATTGCATTCTTCGGATTTTTCACGTCCTCGTACAGCAACGCCAGGTTGTAGTGGCAATCGGCAAGCGAAGGGTCGATTCGCAGTGCTGCTTCGTAGGCTTGTATCGCTGCGCTCTTGCGACCTCGGTCATCAAGCAGCACACCGAAGTTGAAGAACAGCAAGGGCTCGTCGCCGAAAATCTCAATCGCGTTGCGATAGACGCGCTCGGCATGCGCGTGTCGCCCGCTTTCATGCAGCAATCTTCCCAGATTGATATGCGCGTCAAGCAGCGTCGGGTCTGCAGCGATTGCGTGCTCATACGCGTCCACGGCGGCGTCTACATCCTCGTTTTCCAGCGCGGCACCGTCGGCGAAATGAGACTCAGCGCTCGCCTCCGGCCTGCGCGCCTGCTTGCTCGATCACGCTGAGCGTGCCATCCGCATCGCTTTCGAACGCGAGCAGATACTGGCCCGATTCTGCTTGCCAGCGACTGCTGCCCTCTCTGACGACGACATGATCGGCCACTGCACAAATCGAAAGACCCGACAGTGGCATCGACTTCGGCAAATGGCGGCGAAGCTCACGCATTGATCGCGTGATGCGCTTGCTCGGAATGTTGGCGACAGCCAGCGCCCGTGCCGTCCGCAGGACGATCAAATCCTGGAACGAGAAGCGCCATGCATTGCGCGCGCCGCGCGCGGGCGAGACGAATCCCGCGACGATCAGAGAGCGAATCGTGCTGCGCGGCAGGCCAAGCAACTTCTCGACGTCGCGCACGCCGTACTCATGCATCACGCGCAGCTCTGTTTGCTATTTCCTACTTCCTTGCGACCTTGCGCGCTGCAGGCTCAACTTGCGCCGCACGCTTTGCGGGCTTGCGAGTTTCGCGAGCCGGTGCTTCCGGCGCACTTGACTTGGCGGGCGCCGACGTTTTCTTGTTCAAGCTTGCGCGCAGTGCTTCCATCAGATCGATGACCTGTGCGCCGCCGGTTTCGGGCGCCTCGGCCATCGTTATCTCCTGGCCTTCGACCTTCTTCTGCACCGCGGCCTCAACGCGCGTCCGCACTTCGTCGGTGTAGACGGTCGGGTCAAACGTATCGGAAGCCTGCTGCTCGATCAGTTGCTGCGCGAGCTTCAGTTCAACATCCTTGACTTCGGTCGGTGGGATTTCGATGTCTTTGATCGAGCGCACTTCGGCTGCATACAACAGCTGCTGCATCACCAGACCCCCTTCGATCGGGCGCAACATCACGATGTACTGCTTGCCACGGGCAGCGTAGCGTCCGACGGCGCAGCGACCTGACTCCTGCAAGGCGCGCGTCAGCAGCGCATACGGCTTGGCGCCGCCCTTGTCTGGCGCGAGGTAATACGCCTTGTCGAAGTACACCGGATCGATCGACTCGATCGGCACGAACTCGGTGATCTCGGCCGTCTGTGTACCTGCCTCCTCGAGCGCCTTCAACTCTTCGGGCGTGAACATCACGTACTGGTCTTTCGCGAATTCGTAGCCTTTGACGATGTCTTCGCGTGCGACCGGAATCTCTTCCTTCAGGCAAAGATACTGCTGCTTAAGCCGCGAGCCGCAGTCCTTGTGCAACATGTTGAACGAGATCGCCTTGCTCGCTTCGGTCGCCGAAAACATCTTCGCCGGAATCGATACCAATCCGAATGCGATGGTCAGAGATCCGATAGATCGTGCAGCCATGCCTTCCTCCCGATTTGTGTATCTCCCACGCCAAGCGCGTGATTGAGTGTTAACTCTTCTCGCGCTTGACAGCGCGTTCGAGGCTCTGCTTCGCTTTCAGTGCATCGTGCCAGCGATCGCCCTTGGCCAGCCGCTCGCCGACGTTCGTGATTCTGAAGTCTAGTGGATGCGCGCCGGCCAGTTCGTCCCATGTGAGCGGCATCGAGATCGGCGCGCCGCTCGCGCCGCGTGGCGAATAGGCGACATTCAATGTCTTGCCACGCACGTTCATGTTGTAGTCCATGAAGATCTTGCCGGTTCGCTTTGGCACACTCCACTCCATCGTGATGTCTTTCGGGTGCTGGCGCATCAGATGTCGACCGACAAGCTCCGAGATCTCGCGTGCCGCGTCGAAATCGATCGTGCGCTTGATCGGCACGAACACGTGCAGGCCCGTCTTCCCCGACGTCTTGACGATCGGCTCAAGCGACATGCCGTGCAGCAGCTCGCGCAGCCAGAACGCGACTTCCTTGCCCTTCTCAAACGCAATCGTGTTCAGCTCCGGCTCGTCGCCGGCTTTTTCCTTGCCCGAGTAGATGTACGGATCGATATCGAACACGACGTAATCCGGAAAGTTGAGCACAGAACATTCGAGTGACTCGAGCGAACTTGCGTAGTCCGTGCTCTTGATAGATGTATCGGACCCAAGCTTCGCGCGCGAGTGCCAGACGTGGAACTCGAGCGTGCCCGATTGCGCGAGCCAAAGCAGCGTCGGCAGGTTATTGCACAACAGATAGTCATGGCTCTCGTCTTTGTGGCCGGAAAAGACAGTAATCGTTTCCGCGAATGCGGGCCGCTCCTGCTCCCAGTGTTTCTGGAAAAAGCGTTGACCGTGAATCCCGTCTGGCATCCGGATCATCGTCAGGGGCCGGTCCGCAAGATGCGGCAGGATGAATGCAGATACTTGCGCGAAGTACCGCAGCAGATCGCGCTTGGTGACTGCCGCTTGCGATAGCGCCGGATCGGCCGGCCAGTAGACGCGATCGAGATGGGTCAGCTTCAGCGTGTGAGCACCCACAGCAATCGCGAAGTTGGCTTTGTCGTTGTCGAGCTGGCGCAGCACATCGTCGACCTCGCTGTTCGTGCTCTTCTTCGCACTCTGAGTGCCTGGCCTCGTCGCGCTGGGCGAAATAGAACCTGCCTTCGGCCGCTCGCGTGACGCGCTCGCCGAGGCGGGCACGGCCACCGATTTCGTCGCGACCTCTCGCCGCACAGTCTTCGGATCGATGTCGTCGCGCAGGCGCAGAAACACAGGCGCCCGTAGATGGCCGTCTTCGGTCCAGTCGTGGAACTTCACTTCTGCCACAAGCTCCGGCGCTACCCACGTTGCGGGTGCATTCAGTTCCGGCTTGGTCGAGAACGGATTGGTTTTTCTCTGCAACGGCTCGAGCTGCCGGCGTACATCCGACAAGCGAGTTGTCGTTAAAGCCGGAGCCGACATGCGATGCGTATATGAGCTTGCCGCTGTCCCAATAGCCGACCAGCAATGCGCCCAGCGTCGAGCGAGCGCCTTTGCCCTGCGTGTACCCGCCAATGACAAAGTCGGCGCTGGTGATCGATTTGACTTTGAGCCATGACGGCCGAGCGCTTGCCGGCTTCATAGCGGCTGTTCTTGCGTTTGCCGACCACCCCTTCGAAGCTCGTTTGCTGCGGCTGCTGCCTGCAGAGCTACGCCGTCATCGACGGAGTGCACCAATTGCACAAGCGGAGACGGCAGCAAAGACTGCGCGAGATAGCGGCGTCGATCGCTGTACGGTGCCTGGCGCAGGTTGACGCCAGCGAAGTGCAGCAGGTCGAAGCAGTACAGCACCGCACGCTCTGTTTGCGCGCTGCGGTTTTGCATCGCGTTGAATGACGGTCGGCCTTCGGCATCGAACGCGACGATTTCTGCGTCAAGGATCATCGTCTTTACGGCTTGCTTGCGAAGCTCGGCGCATACCTTCGGAAAGTCGGCAGCTAGATCGAGCCCACGGCGTGTCCGAAGCTTGACCGTGTCGTCGTCGACAAACGCGAGCACGCGATAGCCGTCGAGCTTCGGCTCCCACATCCAGTCAACGTGGTTAAACGCCTTATCGCCCAGTTCGGCCTGCATCGGGGCGAGCGTCGCGGGCAGTTTCTCGGAAGGACCGGCAACGACCAGCCGTTCGGCCGCGATGCGATGCGCGGGAACACTCTTCATCTCCTCGACCGATGCGTTCGAAAGCACCGAGCGGTTCTGCTCGGTTAGATCAGTCTTCGCGACAAACCGATCCTTGTGCTTGATCAGCAGCCAGTTCTTGCGGTCCGCCATGCGCACCAACGCGAACGAACCTTTGACCTTTTCACCGCGCAGCAGAAAGCTCAGCTTGCCGTTTTCGAGCTCAGTACGGACACGCTCTTCGGCTTGCGCACGATCGTGAAACGAATACTGCTGGCCTTCATCGGGCGAGTAGACGCCGCAGTCCCACACGATCATTTCTCCCGCGCCGTATTGGCCGGGCGGAATCACACCCTCGAACGACGCATAGTCAAAGGGATGATCTTCGGTCTGCGCGGCCAATCGCTTATCGGTAGGATCGAGCGACGGCCCCTTCGGGATAGCCCACGATTTCAATACTCCATCGCACTCCAGGCGCAGGTCGTAGTGCATGTGACGTGCGGAGTGCTGCTGAATTACGAACAGCAGCGGCCCGCTGTGGGCTTCGCGGACGCGCGCGGCCGGCTCGGGAGTGGCTGAAAAACTGCGCTTGGCGGAATATTCGGTGAGCTCGCTTTTCTTCACGCGGGAATTCTAGGATCAAGACACATGACTGCTCAGAGAATCGTCGCGGGTGCAAGCGGCTATTCCTTCAAGGAGTGGAAGGGAACCTTCTATCCGGAAAAGATGAAGCCGGAAGAGATGCTCGCGTGGTACAAGCGACGTCTGCCGACGGTCGAGATCAACAACACTTTCTATCAGATGCCAAAGGCGGCCGTGCTCGAAAACTGGGCGAACACGACGCCGGAAGATTTCAAGTTCGCGATCAAAGCGTCGCGCCGCATCACGCACATGTCGCGGCTAAAGGCGGATACAGCCGCCGATTCGGTTAAGTTTCTCTACACCACGCTCGCCGCGCTAGGCGCGAAGCGCGGCCCCGTGCTTTTTCAGCTGCCGCCGTTTCTGAAGAAGGATCTGCCGCGCCTGAGCGAATTTCTCGCGCTGCTGCCCGAGGGACATGGCGCCGCGTTCGAGTTTCGCAACGACAGCTGGTTCGACGACGACGTTTACGATGCGCTGAAAGCCGCGGGCGCTTCACTGTGCCTTTCCGAGCGCGAATCGGAAGGCGGCGACAACGCACCTCCGCCTCTGATCGAAACAGCAGACTGGGGTTACGTTCGTCTTCGCCTCGAAACGTATTCGGACGCCGATCTTCAACAATGGGCGGCGCGACTCGCAGCGACCGCCTGGCGAGAGATCTACGTGTATTTCATGCACGAGCCCACGGCACCGGCATATGCGCAGACTCTGATGCGGTTTGCGTCTTCGTGACTCGGCTTACTTGGAGAGCTAATGCACCTTTCCCGTTTCACCTGCATCGTTCGCTTGATATTTGCGGGCGTTTTTCTCGCAGCGCTCAGCGGCGCCGCGCTTGCGCAACCTGCCAAGACGGTCCGGATTCTGGTGGGCTTCCCACCCGGCGGGGGCACCGATGCCATCGCGCGCACTCTGGCTGAGAAGCTGAAGGATGAGCTGGGCACTTCGGTCATCGTCGAGAACCGCCCGGGTGCAGGCGGACAGATTGCCGCGCACGCGCTGAAGAGCGCGCCTCCGGACGGCACGACTTATTTCATTTCGCACGACCACACAATTTCCATCCTGCCGTTGGTGATGAAGAACCCGGGGTTCGATCCCTCGAAGGACTTTGTCCCAGTCGCCGGCTTTGCCACTTTCGTCAACGCGCTCGCGCTGTCCGCCGCCACACCGGCAAAGAACTTCAATGACTACGTTGCCTGGGTGAAGAGCCAGGGCAGCAAGAGCGCGATCGGCATTCCGGCGCCGGCTTCGGTGCCCGAGTTTCTCGTCAAAGTGATTGGCGACAAATACGGCCTCGACCTGGTGTCTGCTCCGTATCGTGGCAGCGCTCCGATGATGGCCGACATGCTCAGCAACCAGATTCCCGCCGGCGTCGGCTCAGTACCCGATTTCATCGAGAACCATGCAGCGGCCAAGATTCGCGTGGTCGCGGTACTTGGCAGTGCACGGCAATCTGCGCTGCCGGACGTGCCGACGTTTGCAGAGCTCGGGCTTGCAGGGTTCGAAGACGTTCCGTACTACGCCTTCTTTGCGCCGGCCGGCACGCCGCAAGCGGCGATCGACCAGTTCTCCGCCGCGTTGGAGAAAGTGACTGCGCAGCCTGAAGTGCGCGATCGGCTAACCCGCTGGGGGCTCTCGGTGCAGTTCATGCCGCAGCCTCAGCTCGCCGCGCGCGAGCGTGCGTACTCGCAGACGTGGGCTCAGATCATCAAGAAAAGCGGCTTCCAACCGCAGTAACAGCCGACGCGGCTACGCAAAGAAGAGTGTTCGAACTAGGACTGCAGAGTTTCGTCAGCGCTGCTTGACGCTGATCGACCATTGATCGGCAAAGCCGCCTGACGTTGGCCTGGTGTCAACGAGTTTGCCTTCACCGCACGGGTATTCCGAGTAGGTCACCGCCCCGTTCGGCTTCTTCGCATTTGAAAATGCCGTAACCGAAGGTTCGCGGTGCGCTGGACTTTGGCGGCACGACGACAGCAGGCGCCACTTTTGGCATCGGCGACGGCCCATAGAACGGTTCGCTTTTCGTGAAACGCTGTGCCGTATCGGGTGGCGTTACTACTGACGGCACCTGAATGGTGGGCCGGTCGAGTGCCACATAGGCTCCCGCGGCCAGCACGACCGGAGCGATGACCGCCATTGCAAGTGACCGCTTACCTGATCGTGGTGGCCGGTAGTGGTTATTCATGGAAATCCATGCAAGGCGAGTAACGAAAATCTACCGCCCATACCCGCTTTCGATCAGGGGAAATGACAGCGCAAACTGATAATGGAATTAGCCGGTGTTTGTCCCCACAAAGTTAAGTCATTGATGCTCGTGATTCGAAGCGGAAAACTTATCTAAGCGTGCGACAGATCCGAAGCGTCACTCGGCTGGCAAGGAAACGACGGGGGATCGTTACTCTCGAGCCAGGCGGTGGCTGAACGCTCGGCCACAAATACGTCTGCGATCAAACGACGATTCATTGCAACGGTAACGCCAAACTTCCGCGGATCAATCATTTCGGGTCGAACGACCATCGCCAGGCGAATTTTTCCTCTCGCGGTATGCGCCCACTTCTCTACCAAATAAAACCGCTCGCTCAGGGTAGGGGGGTCGAAACCCGTCAACCGTGTTCCATTGACCATGAGCCTGCAATGCGCGCGTCACGAGCATGCGCGATAGCGACGTCCACCACCTCTACAGCCTCGTCGAGCGACATACGTCCAGCGGCCGAAAAAACCATGGCCCGCTACAACCTCAAAATGTTCCAGGGACGACCCCATACCGTCATGAAATTTTCTCGCTCATAGAATACCTCGCCATGCCCAGCATCGATGCAGATCGTCTGCTTTCGGACCTACGCCAGTTGCGCAAAATCGGCGCGCAAGGTCGAGGCGTCGTTCGACCAGCGTTCAGCGTTGCCGACATGCAGGCGCGGCGATGGCTTCAACGCCAATACGAGGACGCGGGTCTTGACGCGACGCTTGATGGCGTGGGCAACGTGTTGGGCCGTTCGCGCAATTCGGGCAAGGCGCTGCTGATTGGCTCGCACTCTGACACGCAGCCGACCGGCGGCTGGCTCGATGGCGCGCTGGGTGTCATCTACGCGCTCGAAGTCGTGCGAGCGCTCGCCGCCGACAGCAGTACTCAGGCGCTGCCTGTTGACGCGGTGTCGTTCCAGGACGAAGAGTCGCGTTTCATCGGTTGTCTTGGCAGCCGCTCGCTGATTGGCGCACTTACGCCGGAAATGGAACAACACGCGCAAGACAGCGAGGGCGTCAAGCTATCGGATGCGCTACGCGAAGCCGGTTTGGCTGAGGTCCCGCGCGAGCGCCTTGCGCCTGCACGTTATGCCGGATTCATCGAGGCGCACATCGAACAGGGCCCGCATTTGGAGGACGCAGGTCGCCGGATCGGCGTCGTCACAGGCATCGTCGGCCTGCGCAGCATTCGCTTCATCTTTCGCGGCCAGCAGAATCACGCCGGCACGACGATGATGGCGCGGCGTCGGGACGCCACCACCGCGCTGTACGAACTCGCACACCGCATCAACCTAGAGCTTCCGAAAGCTGCTGCCGAGCGCACGGTGTGGACGATGGGCCGTGTACGCGTCGAGCCGAATGCAACATCGATTGTTCCGGGCTACGCGGAGCTTGACTTGCAGTTCAGAGATCAATCGGAGGAGCCGCTCGATGCATTCGAAGCGATCATCGAACGACTTGTGTCGGAAATAAACGCGCGCGGTGGTGCCATGATCGAAGCTAAGCCAACTCGTGCGCCGATTGCACCGACACGCATGGCCACTGACTTGCAAATGCATATCGAAGCGGCGGCGGAGCGCAATGCGCCCGGTAACTGGCAGCGCATGCCCAGTGGAGCGTTTCATGATGCAGGCATCGTCTCGGCATCCATTCCGTCGGCGATGCTTTTCATTCCATCGATCGGCGGCATCAGTCATGACTTCGCGGAAGACAGCCGCGACGAGGACATCGTCCTCGGCTGTCAGGTGTTGGCTGACGCAGCCGCGTCGATTCTGTTGGCGGCAAACTCGGGTCGCTAGCGCTAGTTAGCTGCACGGCGCCTGCGGCGCTAGACCCGCTACCTGAACCGCAGGTGACCTCGCGACAGTTCGTCGACCGACTTGCAGCCCATCAGCTTCATCCCCCGCTCGATCTCGGCACGCATCAGACCAAGCGCGCGTTCGACACCGGCTCTGCCTGCAGCAGCGAGAGGAAACAAATAAAAGCGTCCCAGCCCACAGCCTTCGCGCCCAGAGCAAGAGCCTTCAGCACGTGCGTGCCGCGCTGCACCCCGCCATCCATCATGACGTCTATGCGATCGCCGACGGCATCGACGATTTCAGCGAGCTGATCAAATGGCGCGCGTGAGCCATCGAGCTGTCGTCCGCCGTGATTTGACAGGACGATTCCGGTGCAGCCGATGTCGGCCGCGCGCTTCGCATCTTCGACCGACATCACGCCCTTCAAACAGAACTGCCCGTTCCACATCCGGACCATTTCGGCGACGTCGCTCCAAGTCATCGACGGGTCAAGCATCTCGGTGAAGTAACGTCCTATCGACATCGCACCGCCGCTCATGTCGACGTGCTGCTCCAGCTGCGGCAGCTTGAATTTTTCGTGCGTCAGATAGTTCAGGCCCACGCTGGCTTGATTGCGAACTGCAGCATTCCACTTAGCGTCAGTCGAAACGGAATCGAAAAGCCGGTACGCAGATCGCGCTCGCGATTGCCGCCGGTGATGCTGTCCACTGTCAGCATCATCACTTCGACGCCGGCATCCTTCGCCCGCTGCAGCATCGCGCGATTCAGACCCCGGTCCTTGTGGAAGTAGAACTGATACACCTGTGGTGTCGGATACTTCTCGCGCAGCTCTTCGAGGCTGACCGTGCCGAGCGAGGAAACACCGAACAGCGTCCCGTGCTTCGATGCGACGTCGGCGACTGCCCGCTCTCCTTCGTGGTTGAACAAACGCTGCAGCGCGGTCGGCGAACAGTAAAACGGGACCGCTAACTTCTGACCCATCACGGTCACCGATAAGTCGAGCGATTCGACGCCGCGCAGCACGTTGGGTACGAGGTCGCATTCCTCGAAGCTCTCCGTGTTCCGTCGATAAGTCACTTCATCGTCGGCGGCTCCATCGATGTAGTTGAAGATCGGACCGGGCAACCGGCGCATAGCGAGACTGCGGAAGTCATGGAAGCTATGGCAATGGGCAAGGCTCATGTACGTTGCGTCGATCTTGGCCTCAAAGAAGCCAAAGGTAGCGCAAACGCGATGCAGGCGAGCTAAATCACCCCCAAAGCAGCAGCGCGCAGCGGGCTCTACCCTGAACCCGCCACACGTCACCCACCGTCTGCTTTCGCGCGCGCAACGACCGCTTCGCCGACATTTCGCCCGATCTCCCAGCCCGACGTGAGGTCACTACGAAAGTGGATACCCGCCCATAGGCGCGATTCGCCGAACTCCTGCACCCAACCGTCGTAGCGTTCGCGCTCCCGAGGAAACAAATAAGTCAGCACGACAGCCGGCGCTTTTACCAGCGTGGCCGCATTCGACGGATAGGTAGGAAACGGCGGGGTCGGAATCACCGTGGTCAGAGCCGTATCGAATTGATTTGGACGCGCGGCCCAGTAGTGGAACTTCGCGTCCTGCGAAGCGATCCAGCCTTCGTATTGCGCGACATGCACCAACGCGTATGCACGTGCAGCGCGTGGCGCACTGACGTTACCGTCTTCGGCCAGCCTACGCCCGACTTCTTCGCTCAAGCGAAACGTCACGCCAGGCTGTCCCTGTTGCCCAAACTGCCAGTAGCTGACCTTGGCGTTCGTAAATGGCGTGCGCTTGAAGTTCTTGACTTCGGCAAGCTCGGCCGCCCGCTCTGGCGAGTCGTGCGCCGGTGGAGGTCCGGGTCGAAACTGGCTTGGCGATTTCAACACGAAGAGCGGCCACGTCACTTCGTTAACTCCGACCGGATTCGTTCCTTTCCATAAACCCGCGCCCGTGGGCACGGTGCCCGCCCACTTGGCGTCACCCACCTTCATTCGCTCGATGACGCGCGCAGCGACCGCGCGCCCAAGTTCGAGGCCCGCTTTTGTATCACTTGGAAAGGCAGCACCCGCCATCACGCGCGAGCGCGCGGCTTCCTCAGCCGCCGCGGTGACACGCTGCGCTTCCTTCGGATAGATATGCGCGATCACCGCGGCGGCAGCGCCTGCGGCTACCGAGTGTTCGCACGGATACGAGGGCGTGCCAGGTGTGATGACCGCAATTGCGAGTTGCCCGTCCATTTCACCTGGCCGCTGCCGGTTGTACGCGTACTTGGTATCCCACGCCGCGATCATTGCGTCATGGATTGCAACGTTCATCATCGCGAACGTCCGCATCGCAGCGCCGCCCGGAATCGGATTGGCAGCCGAGATGTCGATCAACATATCGTTCCAGCGGTAGGCCGGTGACCAGAAATCCCAGTACCGAATCCGCTCCTGCATCTTCGCGTCGCGTTGTGAAGCGAAACTTCGTAGCTGTTGCAGCTCGGCGGCAGTTGCGGCCGCGTCTGGCGGAGGCTGCAGCCGTAGCTGCTGACCTGACGCAAGCACCCAGGTGCGCCATTGACCAGCATTCCGGTCCGTTGAGGTTGCCGTCGCTTGCTGCGGATTGTTGGTGGCGCAAGCGGTCAAAAGCGCAAAGAAGACGACAGAGACAAACGTTTTAAGGTGCATAAGGGTTCCTTGCAAAGACAAGTCAAAACGGAGCCTTCAAAATTGTGCGCTTACTCCTCGCCGTGTGCCACTGAAAAATTCACATAGACATCCGCGACTTGACAGAGGCAGCTCCCTTCTCGTGCAGCGTTTACATCCGGCAATTCTTGACACGTTTCAGTGCGCCGCGTACGGTGCCTACGACTGGCTGAGCAGTGCAGTTGGTACGCGCGCAGAGAACGCGTCAGAACTTTTCTAACCGGGAGACCCAATGAATCGACTTCATCCGTTGGCGCTGTTGTGCGCCGTGGCGACGCTTGCTGCTTGCGCAACCATGGAGAGCAAGGTCCCGGGCAAGCCCGAATACATGGTGGTCGGCATCGACAACAAAGTGACGTGGGGCGGCGACGGAAAGATTCAGTTCTCGGCGCCCGGCAAGGATGTGGTGACGATCGTCGACATCGGTACCGACCCCGCTAACCCGAAGATCGTCGCGAGCCTGCCGCTGATGAACTCGATCTTTGGCCCGCCAACCAATTTGAGCATTACGCCCAATGGGCAACTTGCGCTGGTGGCGAACTCGATGGACTGGATGCAGGAAGGCGCGGGCTGGAAGCCCGCGCCTGACAACAAGCTCTACGTCATCGACCTGACGACGAGCCCACCGCGATTGCTCAACACCGTTGCAGTGGGCAAGCAACCATCCGGCATGTCGATCAACCGCGCGGGGACCCTGGCGTTAATTGCAAATCGCGCTGACAACTCAATCAGCGTGCTCGCTATTCAAGGCAAAGAAGTAAAGCTGGTCGACACGGTGGTCATCGGCGAGCACGTCGCGCACGTCGCGTTCACGCCTGACGGCAAGCGCGCGATCGCAGGCAAGTTTCCCGGACACAAGGTCGCGATGCTTCAGGTCGATGGCCAGAAAGTCACGTATCCGAAACGAGACCTCGCGGTGGGTCTGTGGCCTTACAACCTCGACATCACACCCGACGGCAAACTCGCGCTGACGGCAGATAACGGGAACAACGGCGGTTCCGACGGCAACGTCGATACCGTCTCGGTGATTGACCTTGAAGCCAAGCCAGAGCGCGTGATCGACAAGGTTGTTGTCGGCGACGCGCCCGAGGGCTTTGCAATCAGCCCGACTGGCAAGCTCGCCGTAGCGCTGCTGCTACGCGGTTCGAATAACGCGACCAGCGAGTTTTTCTACAACCGCAACGGAAGCGTTGTCGTGCTCAAAATCGATGGCAAGAAGGTCACGAAGATTGGCGAGATTGAAGTGCGTGGCCTGCCCGAGGGAGCGGTGTTCAGTCCGGACGGACGCTGGCTCTATGTCGGCAATTTCATGGACGAAGACATTTCAGTGCTGCGGGTCGATGGTGAAACGGTCACCAACACGGGGACGTTGTTAAAACTGCCGGGCAAGCCGGCATCGATGCGCGGGAGGACGCTGTGAGCTAACTGCTTGATGGGTTCCAGCAGCTGACCGGGAAGCCCGCACTGTCGAGCGTGGCTGTGAGCTTCTTGGTATCGAACCCGTAAACCAGTTCCGATCCCACGAGCGTCGCAGGAACACCGCGGACGCGCAGTGTCCACCATTCAGCACTTGCGCGCATCGACTTCTCCACATCGCGCTCGTCGAACGGAATATTGCTGGCTCTCAAGCACGTTCGAATCTGCGCGCACAGGCCGCACCACGCGGCTGAGTAAAGAACGACTGCGGTCCGCGGATTCGAATTGAGCGGATTGAATTGCCACACGACGAGCCGGTCCGTCGCCAGAATCAGAGCGACCAGGCCCAGCAGGGCATACAGGGCGATCCGAAGGCGCGTCCGTACTGTTTTAAGGGCCATGGCTGACCGTATTTGTACCGGACGCAAGCTTGGTCGCGGCCGTTGAACAAGGGAGCAAATTGGAGCCTTATCCGCTCTAAGAGCCTTCTTCGTGCACCTCGGGCGCGGCGCGCGATTGAAGTTCGTTTTACAACCCGTGGGCAATCCGTGGGGGACCCAACCCGAAGCTTCACTTCAGACCGACGTCTGCAAAGAGGCTTCGATGAATGCAATGGTTTTGCTACTGAGTTGTCTGGCTGCCGGCATCTTGCTGCAGCGAGCCGGCAAGCTGCCGGACAATGCGCCAGCTACGCTCAATGCCTACGTGATTAACGTCGCACTGCCTGCCCTCGCGCTGACCCACCTGCATGCAACCGCACTGACGGTCGATCTGCTCGCAAGCGCCGCCGGAGCATGGCTGATGCTTGGATCTGCGGCACTCTTTATTGGCTTCATCGCGGCCAGGATGAAACTCACCGCCGCCGCGACCGGCGCATTGATTCTGACCGGTGGGCTTGCCAATACATCGTTCGTCGGGCTGCCGATGATCGAGGCCTGGATCGGTCGCGATGGTTTGCCGTACGGAATCGTCATCGATCAGCTGGGCTCATACCTCGCGCTATCGACGTTCGGATTGATGGTGGCGGCACGCTACGGCGGTCAGGCCACACAGTGGTGCGCGATGTGGAAGCGCGTCGTCACGTTTCCGCCGCTGATCGCACTGGTGATCGCGCTGGTCTTGCGCCCGATTCCGTTTCATCCGGCAATTGATGATGCCCTCGCGCGAATCGGTGCAACCGTTGCACCGATCGCGCTGTTCGCGGTCGGCTGTCAGCTGCGTCTCGGCGAACTTTGGTCGAGACGCGGCGAGCTGGCGCTTGGTCTTGGCTACAAGCTAATTCTTGGTCCGCTGCTGGTCGCAACCTTGTGTCTACTGATTCTTGATAACAGCGATCCTGAAACCGCGTTCGCACAAACGGTCGTGATCTTCGAGGCTGCCATGGGTCCGATGATCGGCGCGGCCGTGGTTGCCAATCACTATAAGCTCGACTCGGCACTCACGTCGCTGATGGTCGGCATCGGAATCCCGCTGTCGCTGCTAATCGCGCCAATCTGGCTGAATGTTGCGAACCTAATGGCGTAACAATTGACGCCACTGAAGGAGCTTGTCAGTCGGCGCCGGACGATGGGTACTTCACGCACGCAGGCGTCCTTCAGCATCCGCAAGCGCAGCGTTATACGCCGGACTCTCGTAGGCAGCGATTGCCTTGTCGCGCTGGGTTTATCTGGACAAGCCCGAAGCACTGGCAGTCGGCCGCATCAATTACCGCTGTCGGCACGACGCTTTGGTGTACCGCCAGCGCCCAGATCCCAATAGAGCCCGGTCATTACTGCAAGCGCCTCGCGCAGGACTTCTGGCGGCAAGTGTTCGTTCGGCGCGTGCTGCGAACAGCCTGGGTACGAATGCGGCACCCACACGGTGCGCAGTCCGAGCACGTCGGTGAAGATGTCGTTCGGCAGTGAACCGCCGAGGTTCGGCAGCAGCGCCGGCTTCTTGCCGCTGGTACGCGCAATCGACGCGAGCGCCCATTGCACCCACGGATCATCCGGATCGATGCGCGTCGCGTGGAACATCTCTTCGCGCGTCGGTTCGATCTTCACCATCGAAAATCCCTGTTGGTCCAGATGCCTGCGCAGTGCTGGCAGGATGTTCTTCGGATCGATGCCGACAACGAAACGAAGCTGACAGCGCGCCCACGCACGCGGCGGGATCGCGTTGACAGGCGTTTCCGGATTGCCGGTCTTATACGCAAGCACTTCGAACGAGCACCAGCCAAACACTCGCTCAGCCGGCGTGAGTCCGGGCTCGCCCCACGATGGCTCGACCTTCGGCCCATCGGGGCCGCCGTCAACTTCGCAGTCGGCGAGTGCGCGTCGTACCGACGCCGGTAGTTCACCCGGCACCCAATCGCGCACGAGTATTTGTCCAGTAGGTGATGCAATGCTCGCGATCGCATGCGCGAGCTGCAGTCCAGGATTCGAGATCAGTCCGCCCCAATTGCCGGAATGCGCACCGCCCTTGCGCGCCTCGATCGTCAGATCGAAGTTCATGTTGCCGCGCGAGCCGAGGAAGATCGTTGGTCGATCAGCTCGAAGGCGCGGTCCGTCGGACGCGATCAGCAGGTCTGCCTTGAAAGCTCACGGTTCGCCTCGCACACCTCGCGCAGTCCAGGTGATCCGGTCTCCTCGCCCATCTCGATCAGATACTTCGCGTTAAAGCCCAGGCGGCCCCGCTCGGCGAGCACCATCGCCATCGCCTCGATGTTCACCGAGTGCTGGCCTTTGTTGTCGGCAATGCCGCGGCCATACCAGCGGCCGTCGCGCTCGGTCAGCGTCCACGGCGATAGCCCTTCCTTCCACTCGGGCTCGAGACCTCGGATCACATCGCCATGGCCGTAGCCGAATACGGTCGGCAGTGCACGGTCCTCGATTCTTTGTGCAAACAGGAAGGGCGCCTTTCCCTTCGGGTGTGTCAGGGTGCGACACTCAAAGCCCATCGCCTCGAACGTCGGTTGCAGCTCCGCGTCCAGATACTTCGCAAGCGCAGGCCCGCGCTCCGGGTTCTGGCTCTCGGTCGGAATCGCAATTCGTCGCGCGAGCGTTGCGCGAAATGCGCCCGAATCGAATTGCTGCTCGGCGCGATTGATGGCGGCGGTGCGGGTCATTGCGTCTTCCTTAGCGATGGGTTCACGCGGCTTTCGCCTGCTCGTGAGACGGAAAAAGGTGGCAGGCGACGGCGCTGCTCTGATACGGCGCGAGCACCGGAACGATCGCGCTGCAATGCTTCATTCGCTGCGGGCAGCGCGGGTGGAAAGGACAGCCCGACGGCGGATTCAGCGGATCGGGAAACGCGAGACCGAGCCCGACGTCGGGGACACCGAGTCCGGGTTCCGGCGTCAACACACTGGCGAGCAGCGCCTGCGTGTACGGATGGCGTGGCGTACGAAAGAGTTGATCGGTATCGGCCTGCTCAACCACTTTACCGAGGTACATAACTGCCACGTGTGTTGCGATGTGCTCGACCACCGCCAGGTTGTGGCTGATGAAGATATACGTCAGATGAAAGTCGCGCCGCAAATCCATCAGCAGGTTCAGGATCTGCGCCTGCACTGAGACGTCGAGCGCAGAAGTCGGCTCGTCGCAAATGACGATCGCGGGCCGCATCACCAGCGCGCGTGCGATCGCGACGCGCTGCCGCTGCCCGCCGGACAGTTGGCCCGGCGTGTTGTCGGCATAACGCGCGGGTAGCCCGACACGCTCGAGCATCTCAATCGCTGTCCTGCGCCGCTCCGACGATGTGCCGATGGCATGCACTTCGAGTGGCAGAGCGACGATCGAAGCGATATCGCGACGCGGATTCAGCGACGAATATGGATCTTGAAACACCGGTTGTACGCGCCGCGCGATCGCCTTGCGGTCGAGCGTCGCGAGATCCTCGCCCTCGAGCGTGATGCGGCCGCTGGTGGGAGCGAGCAGTCCAAGCAGCATGCGCGCGAGCGTCGTCTTGCCGCAGCCCGATTCACCTACGATGCCGAGCACATCCCCGCGCTCGATCGTCAGATCCACACCGTTGACTGCGCGCAGCGTGCTTCCCTTGCGGAAGAAGGTCGCGCCGATCGGAAACGCGCGCGTCACCGCATGCGCCTGCATCAACGTGGCGGCACTCACTGCGGCAACTCCTGATAAATGCAGCGCCAGTAGTGCTCGCCGACACCGCGCACGGGTATCGCCGACGCGCATTCGGGCCGCGCGTATGCGCAGCGGTCGCGGAAGCTGCAGCCGCGTATATCGCCGACCAGCGACGGCACCACGCCCGCGATCGTTCCGAGCCGTCCGCCACGGATGGTGCGGCCTGGCACCGGAATACAGGAGATTAATCCGCGCGTGTACGGATGGCGTGGCGACGCGAACACATTCGCCGCCGTGCCTTCCTCGACGATCTCGCCGGCGTACATCACCGCCACGCGGTCAGCGATGCGAGCCACCACGCCGAGATCGTGTGTGATCAGCACCATTGCGATGCCAAGATCTTTCTGCAGATCGGCGAGCAGCCGCAGAATCTGCGCCTGAATGGTCACATCGAGCGCAGTGCTTGGCTCGTCCGCGATCAGCAGCTCCGGACCGCACATCAGTGCCATCGCGATCATCACGCGCTGGCGCAGCCCGCCGGAAAGCTGATGCGGGTACTGACCCATCCGCTCGCCAGCCGATGCAATGCCAACTTTGCCAAGCAGCTCGATCGCGCGCTCGCGCGCCTTGGCTTCGCCGCCGCCACGATGAAGTTGATGTGCCTCCATCAACTGGTTGCCGATCGTGTAGGCGGGGTTCAGTGCGGTCATCGGCTCCTGAAAGATCATTGCCATGCGGTTGCCGCGCAAGGCGTTAACGCGCTTACTCGTCGCGCGCAGCAGATCCTCTCCCAGTAGTCGCAACAACTTTGCACGGCGCTTCGCCGCCGTCGGCAGCAGGCTCATCAGCGCGAGCGACGTGATCGATTTGCCGCAACCCGATTCGCCGACGATGCACAGGGTCTCGGCTCGCCGCACCTGAAACGACACATTACGCACCGCTCGCAGCAATCCATGCGGCGTGGCGATGTCGACGCTCAGGTCCTGTACGTCAAGCACGACATCGGTCGCGGGCTCAACAAACGATTGCGGCACAGCGCTCATGTGCGGCCCTCAGGCGACAACAGATCGCGCACGCCGTCGCCGGCCAGATTGATCGCGAAGATCAGGATCGCGAGTGCTGCGCCTGGCAGCGCAATCAACCAGAACGAAAAGAACATGTACGCCTTCGCCTCGGAGATCATCAGCCCCCAGGACGGCAGCGGTGGCTGCACGCCGAGCCCGAGAAACGACAGCGCTGCTTCGAGCAGGATCGCGCTCGCCGCCTCGAGCGTCGCGACGACGATCAGGTGCGGCAGCACGTTCGGCAACACTTCGCCCAGCAGCACGCGCGATGTCGATGCGCCGGCCGCCTGTGCCGCGGCGATGTAGTCGAGCGAGCGCACCTGTTGCGTGGCACTGCGCATCACGACCGCGAAGCGGTCCCATTTCAGCAGTCCCAGCACCATGATCACGACCCACAACGACCCGCCGACCAGTGCCACTGTTGCGAGCGCGACCAGGATCACCGGCATCGACAGACGGGTTGTCACGAGGAAGCTGACCGCCATATCGGTCTTGCCGCCGAAGTAGCCGGCGAGCATTCCCATCGTTGTGCCGATCAAACCTGACATGATCGCAACCGAAACGCCGATCAGCAGCGAAATGCGTGCGCCGTAGAACAGCCGTGACAGATAGTCGCGTCCAAGCGGATCGGTGCCCAGTGGATGCGCCCACGAGCCGGCGTCGTACCAGAACGGCGGCACGTTGCGGTTAGCAAGATCTTGCACATACGGGTCGTACGGTGCGAGCCACGGCGCTGCGAGCGCGACGAACACAATCACTGCGAGCAGCCCACAGCCGACGACAACCGCCTTGTTTTTCCACACGCGGCGCCAAAGGCCCGGAGCTGCGACAACGATGCCGCTCGGCTCAAGACCGACTGCCGTGACATCCATGCTGCTCGACATCAGGCCACTCTGATGCGCGGATCAAGCCACGCGTTGGCAACGTCCGCCGCCAACGTCAGCACGACGTAAATCACCGACAGCAGCAGCACGATGTTCTGCATCACCGTAAAGTCCTTGAAGGTGATGCTTTGGTACGCAAGGTAGCCGAGCCCATCCAGCGCGAAGATGGTCTCTACCACCACCGAGCCGCCCAGCAGGAAGCCCAACTGCACCGCGGCGAGCGCGACCACCGGCACAACGGCGTTGCGCAATGCATGCTTGAAGATCACCTTCGATGAAGGCAATCCCTTGGCGCGTGCGGTTCGAATGTAATCAGCGTCCAGCACCTCGATCATGCCGGCGCGGATCAGCCGCATGAACGCTGGCGCCGCGTAATAGCCGAGCGCGATCGTCGGCATCACGAAGTGCTGCCACGTGCCACTGCCCGACACCGGCAGCCAGCGCAGCGTGATCGAGAACAGCATGATCAGCAGCAGCGCAAAGAAAAAGTTCGGCAGCGCCTGACCAAGCACCGCGAGCGCGAGGCATAGCCGGTCGATCCAGCTGTTGCGGTAGACGGCGGCCGCTACGCCGAGCGGTACCGAGATCGCGAGCGCGAACAATATAGACAGCAGGCCAAGCACCATTGTCGTCTGCAGCTTGGAGAAGATCAGCGGTGCGGCCGGCGTCTTGAAGTAGATCGACTCGCCGAGATCGCCGGAGAGCGTTCTGCCGAGCCAGTCGACATACTGCACCGGCAGCGGTCGGTCGAAGCCATACGTCTTGCGGATCAGCTCGATATCTTCCGACCGCGCACCTTCGCCCGCGAGCGCAATCGCAGGGTCACCCGACAGGCGCAACAGTAGAAACGCGATCATCGAAACGGCCAGGGCGACAAGGATCGCCAGCCCGAGCCGTTTCATGATGTAGCCGAACATCAATGCGTCCTCACAGCCGGATTATCGTCGTCGAGGACGGCAGCCACGGGTGGCGTACAACAGCAAGAATGGTTGTCACGTTGCTTTCAGCGCCGCGATCAATGGCGCGTAGGCGACCTCGGCTTCGGCCGCGACGCGATGCACCAGCGAATCGAAATCAAGCGGCGATGCGTCCGGCGGTGGCGATGCCGGATCGTGCCACTGCGCGAGCCGCTCGCCTTGGCTCTTTCGGTCGGCTGCGTTCGTGAGTGGATGCGCCATCACCAGCGCCATGACCTTGCAGGCACATGCGGGCTCCCCTTGCGCGGCCAGTATCTCGGCAAACCACGTGAGAGCCGTCAGCTGCAGCGCCGGCCGTCCGATCGCGATCGCGATCTGCACGCCCTCGCCGAGGGCGCGTCGGGCCGCGGCCAAGTCGCCACGGTGCAGCGCAATGTGCACAAAGTCGAACTTCAGGCCGCTCATGAGCGCCCGATAGCCAGCCGCCTCGGCGAGCGCCAGCGTCCGCGTGGCATGTCGCTCGGCGGCATCGAAGTCGCCGGTCTTGCGCGCCTGATCGACCATGGCGCCGAGCAGGCCGATGCGCAGCGTGACAAGCCCGTGTTGCTCCGCGATCGCCAGCCCCGCGTTCAGGCGCAAGCCGGCGGCCTCGAACTCGCCCCGGCTCATGTGCGTGAGCGCCATGATGCTCAGGCCTGATGCTTCACCGGCGACATCGCCGATTTGGCGATGCAGTGTCGTCGACTCGGCCGCCAGTCGCAACGCTTCGTCGAAATCGCCAACCGTACTGGCGACGGCAGCCAGGTTGTTAAGCATGTCGGCGGCGTTCTGCGGATCGACGTCGACCGGCGCGAGCCGCAGCGCCTCGCTAAAGTGGCGCTTCGCGTCGGCGTAGCGGCCGCGGCGCATGTTGACAGTGCCGAGCACGCGCAGGCTCTGCAGCACAACCTCGGGTTGATCGTGCGTCCTTGCCGCGGCGAGTGCGAGCATCGCGCTGGCTTCGGCCTCGGCGTGCTGCTCGAGGCGGTATTGCAGATGCGCCGCGTAACCTTGCAACACCGCCTGCGCGGCACGATCGGCCGATACTGTCGGCGAGGCGAGCGCTTCACGAAGCAGCTCAAGGCCCTCGGCAAAGCGGCATTGATGATCGGTGAATGCGCTGAGCGCCGCGGCGCTGCCGATCAGAAGATCCCTGGTGCCGTGCTGCGTCGCCCAGCGCCAGGCGGCACGACAGTTCTCGAAGTCGACATCGACTCGTTGCAGAGCCTCGCGATTGCCGCGGCTCGTCTGCTGACGCTCCGCCTGCAGCAAACGCAGGAAGTGGTTTGCATGTGCCTTTCGGGTAACTGATGCCGATTCACACTCGTTAAGTCGAAGCTCCGCCATCTGCTGAACCAGCGGATGCAACGAGAACCGCGCGCCGTCCTTGCGCAACAGCGACTTGTCGGCCAGCGCGGCCAGCACGGGCAACGACGCGTCGGCGACGGCACGGGCGGCGGGCAGCGAGCAGCCGCCACGGAATACCGCCAGGCGCATCAACGCCTCGCGTTCGGCGGGCTTCAGTAGGCGCCACGATTGCTCGAACACCGCCTCAATGCTGGCGTGGCGCGGTGGCTGCGTAGCGTCGGCGGCACGAAGCAGGTCGACGCCGTGGCGGATCTCGGCGGCGATTGCCTCACACGACAGCAGGCGCGTCCACCCAGCAGCGAGCCCCAGGGCCAGCGGCAGCCCGTCCACTAGCGCGCAGATTTCGACGATCGCCCCGGCCTCGGCTTCCGGCACCAGCGTCGGCTCGACGCGTTGTGCCATCTCGATGAAAAGGCGTGCTGCGTCGAACGTCTCCAGGTGATCGGTATCTTCCGGCTCCGGACACGGCAAACCCTCGACCCGGAACAGCCACTCCATCGCGAGTCCGAGGCGAACGCGCGAGGTCACAATGCAGTCGATGCCCGGACACGCTTCGAGCAGTCGTTCGACGACCGTCGCTCCGGCGACGAGTTGTTCGAAGTTGTCGAGCACGAGCAGCATGCGCCGCGCGCCCAGCGCCGCGATCACCTGCTCCAGTGGATCGCGGCTGCCGGCCAGCGGCACACCCAGCTCCCGCGCCAGTCGTGCGCCCATCTTGTCAATCGAGACCAGGTCCTCTAGCGGAATCATCGCCGTCCCGTCGGGGTAGTGCGTCGCGCACTCGCGCAGCGCCCGCCGCGCGAGCCAAGTCTTGCCGACCCCTCCCGGCCCCATCAGGCACAACATGCGACACGCCGGCTGCGCGAGCAGCTCACGGATCTGCCTGAGTTCGACGCTGCGGCCGACGAAGCCTTCGTTCGCCGGGATGCCGGGCGCGAGCGCGACCGTTTGCGTCGCGCTCGCGGTGTCGAGGCGCTCGCGCATCGCCGCAAGGTCGGCACTCGGCGAGATCCCGAGATCGTGCTGTAGCCGCTCCGAGAACTCACGGTAGCGCTGGCGCGCAAGGGCGAACTGGCCGCCGCGGGCGAGCCAGTTCAACTGTGCCGAGAGCGCGGCTTCGTCGAGTGGGTCGGCCTCCAGCAGCCGCGTCGTCAATTCGATCGCCGACGCCGGTTCGATGTCATCGGCCAACTGCGCGAGCGCGGCTTCCCGCCAGGCCGCACGCAGCCGGCCGCGCTCATACGTCAGCCATTCCGACCAGGCCGTGTTGTCATCGTCGTCGAAGCGCGCCAGCAATTCGCCCTGCCACAGGCCAAGCGCGTCACGCAGGCGCGACTCGCGCAATGCACTCTGGAAGCCGGCGACGTCGGTGTCGATCTGCAGTCGCAATGACGTGGACCGAGACTCCAAGGGCGGCGCCCATGCCGCTAGTGGCAACCGGTGCAGGGTTTTGCGCAGGTTGGTGAAGGCGAGGCTGCTGTCGATCCCAGGCCACAACAGGGCCGCCAGCTCGGCGCGACCGATCCAGTCGCGCTTGAACGCGAGGTAGGCGAGCAGCTGGCTGCGCCGCTCGAACGGCAGCACGAACGAGCCGGCCGGAAGCGTTATCGCCGGCGGGCCGAACAACGTCAACCGATCGCGCATGACGGTGCAGGAATTCGAAAGGTCGCCGGCGGCCAGCCGGCACACGGCCGTGAGCGTCGACTCGCGCGTCGATTACCCGACGGCTGCGATCACTTCCAGGTCATCTCCCACAGACGAACCGTCTCGTCCGGATACGCGGCGAAGTTCAAGTCCTTGGTCGCGACGTAATACACCGGCAGCGACCACAACGGCGCCGAAAACGCGTTGTCGGCGAGCCTTTTCAGCGCCTGCTGGTACGCCTGCTTGCGCACCGCGGGGTCAACCGAGTTGTTGCCCTTCTTCAGCAGGTCCTGCACTTCCTTGTCGCGCGTGACGTCGTCGGGCTCACCGCCGAACCACACCGGTATCGATGCTGAGACGTCATTGACTGAGAACGAGCCCCACGTCTGGTGCGTCAGTGATGCCTTGCCGGCGCGGATCGCGTCACGCATCGCCGCGTACTGCGAGAACGTCAGCTTCGCGCGGATGCCTACCTGCTGCAGGTTGTTGATGATGGCTTCGGTCTGGTTGCGCTCGCGATACGCGAAGATCTCGGTGTCGAAGCCGTTCGGGTAGCCCGCCTCGGCGAGCAGCTTCTTCGCCAACGCCGGATCGTACGAGTAGCGAGTCGCGCCTTCGTTGGTGCAGCCGAACTGCGACGGGAAACACTGCGTGTGCAACACGCGCGAACCCGCGCCGACGATGTTCTTGACGATCGACTCGCGGTCGATCGCGTGGATGATCGCCTTGCGAACACGCGGATCTTTCAGCTGTGGCGAGGGGGAGCTTTCCAGCGTGTTCATCTGCATGAAGACGATGCGCATCGTCTCGCCGCTGACCACCTGCAGATGCGGCACCTTCGCGGCCTGCTCGGCCTGGTCCTTCGGCACGTGCATGATCAGATCAGCGCCGCCGGACAGCATCTCCGCCATCTGCGTCTGCCGGTCCGGAATAAAGCGGATCTCCACCTTGTTGATCTTCGGTGCGCTCTTCGGCCCGTTGAAGTAGTCGGGGTTGCGCTCGAGCGTGATCGACTTGCCCGGTACGTAATTCGTTACGCGATACGGCCCGGTGCCCACCGGCTTGGCATTCATGCCTTTCGGTCCGACTTCGGCGTAGTACTTGGCCGGGTGAATGACCACCGGAGTGGCCAGGTACTCGAGCGCGGCCGGGAAGACCTGCTTGGTGGTCAAGCGTACCTTGTACTTGTCGATCTTGGTTGCCTTGTCGATCCAGTTGACGTTGGCCTGCGTCGTGACCTTGTTGGCCGGGTCGGCAACGAAGTTCAGCGTGTAGACGACGGAATCAGCATCGAACTCCTCGCCATTGTGGAATTTGACGCCTTTGCGCAACTCGAATTCGATTGTCTTGTCGTCGATCTGCTTCCAGCTCGTCGCGAGATTGCCTTTGTATTCGTTGGTCTTCGGATCGAGCACGACCAGCGTGTCCCACACATTGGCGCCGATGATCACGCCGATACGCACATTGTTGAAGAACGGATCGACACTCTCCGGCGCCTGGTCGTACGCGAAGCGGACCGTGTCGTCTTTCTTGCCGGCCAGCGCCGGGCCAGCAGCGAACGCGCTGATTAGCAGTAAACCGCCGACGAATTTCAGCCATGGGCGGACAAAGTTGGGGTTGTGCATAGCGCTCCTTGATTTCGTCTCTCGTGTAAGCGGTACCTAGTGGGTCAGCGAGGTAACACAGTGTCGCGGGGGCAGGGCATGAAGTGCGTCCGCTCGCGACAACAGAAAAAATTTACTTCTTGGCCGGGCCTGTGCTGGCAGGCGGTTTGTAGTCGCATTCTCCGACGCGCTTACCAGCCAACTTCATAGTCATCGCGCCCTCCTTCATTTTCATGTTCATCATGCCATTCCACGCCTCCATCCCCTGGTAGGTCATGTTGCCGTCGGCGGTCGAGCCGTCATTGCATGTCATCTTCCAGCGCCACCCGTTCGTCACTTTCTGTTGCTCAGTCATCTGACAGTTCTCGCGGGCTTGGAATGGCGGCTGTTCCTTTCCAGCGCAAACCCGCTGAGTGCTGGCTGGCATGGCCATCGGCATACCCGGCATCTCCATTTGGGACGTGATGTCCCACAAGTCGCCCTTCTGAGTTTGCGCGTGAGCCACTGTGACGGTTGCAATGGCCGCGACAGCGGCGAAGGAAGTGACGAGTAGGCGCATGGACAGTTCTCCTGGTTGTCGACGCTGACTGAGCAATCCGAACTTGATCGTCTGGTTGAACCGGGACGAAAACGGAGAGTAGTCCGCATCGCGGCCACATGCACCACCCTGAATGCCAAGGCCGACGCAGCCGCTCCATCGCAAACGCGAAATCCTCAGATCTGACCCTCGCTCACTTGTTTGCGCCGTTGCAGACCCTGACGCTCCAGCATCCATGCCGGATACTCTGACGGCAAGCGGCTCGCTTCATCGAGCTGTTTCAATTCATCAGCGCTTAGTTTGACTTGCGCGGAGGCAATGTTGTCGGTCAGCTGATCGGGCCGCTTCGCACCAATGATCACGCTGGTCACTTGCGGCTGCGCAAGCAACCATGCGATCGCAATCTGTGCCACCGACACACCGCGCGCTTGCGCAATCGGCCGCATCGTGTCGATGCACGCGTACGCGCGCTCGAGGTTCACCGGTGGGAAGTCAAACGTCGTGCGCCGGCTTCCTTGTTCGCCCTTCTGTTCGCGCCCGAACTTGCCGCTGAGCAATCCGCCTGCAAGCGGACTCCACACCAGCAGGCCGATTCCTTCGCTGCGCAGCATCGGGATGATTTCGCGCTCGAGGTCGCGGCCGGCAATCGTGTAGTAAGCCTGCAGCGATTCCAGCCTCGTCAGACCGAGCCGTTCCGCGATGCCGACCGCCTTTACGATCTGCCACGCGGCCCAGTTGGATACGCCGATGTAGCGAACGTGGCCGTGGCGCACGAGCTGGTCGAGCGCGCGCATCGTCTCTTCGATCGGTGTGGCCGCATCGAACGCGTGAATCTGATACAGATCGATGTGATCAAGCTGCAGGCGCTTCAGACTGGCTTTCACAGCGTCGAGGATGTGGCCGCGCGAGGCGCCACGCATGTTTGGTCCGGAGCCCATCTCACCAAAGACCTTGGTAGCCACCACCACGCTCTCACGCGGCACTTTCAGATTCTTCAGCGCCTGCCCGGTGATCTGCTCGGCCAGACCGCCCGAATACATGTCCGCCGTGTCGATGAAATTGATACCGGCGTCGATCGCCGTACCGATCAGCCGCTCGGCATCAGTTTGCTGCAAGTTCCCTATCTGAGCCCACATGCCCTCGCCACCGCCGAAGGTCATCGTGCCAAGACACAGTTCAGAAACAAACAGGCCGGTGCGGCCCAGCGGACGATTACGCATGAGTGCCAACTCCAACAGAGACTGCAACGTACATCAGTTTCAACGCAGGGCACTTATTCACGATGTCGCTGAACGACGCTGTGCACCCGAGCGTCCGTAACCGTGTGGATGACGGCGCGCCGCCAATTCAAGCGCAACGTAGGCGAGCCCGGCCACTATCAGTGGCCCAAGATAGAACACTGCCCGGTATGCGAGCAACGCCGCGAGCAGTTGATTGATCGGATACGCGCCGGCCAACAACGACAGAAACACGGCTTCCAGTACACCGAGTCCGGCGGGGATATGGGTGATCACCCCAGCGACGCTGCTCAGCAGCAGCGCGCCAAGGACCGTGACAAAACCTACTTTGCCTTGCAGCAGCACGTACAACACTGATGCGACCAGCGACCAGTGCGTCACTGATGCCGAGATCTGCAGCACCGCCATCCGTGCCCGCGGCAGCTCGATCGTGTGGCCGCGCACATCCCAACGGCGCCGCGGAGACCAGCGACATGCCGCCAGATAAGCCGCGGCAACCAGCAGCAATGCAGCGCCGAACGCGCGCAGGGTAGCGGTCGAGACAGGCGCACTGTCGGGCAGTTCGACCAGGCCGCTGACAAAAGCAGCGCCCGCCAGCGCCGAATAACCGATCCAGTTGGTCAACACGCTGAAGCCAAGGATGCGCGTGATCACCGAAGTTTTCAGACCGAAACGACCATACAGCCGGTAGCGCAGTGCTACGCCGCCAACCAGGGCGCCGAGATTCAGGTTGAACGCGAAACAGACTCCCGCGACCGCCGCCGTTGCGCCGAGGCCGAGCCGGTGCCCGGTATAGCGGCGCGCCAGCAGGTCGTAACTGATGTAGGCAGCGTGCGCGGCGACGGCTACCGTTGCGGCCAGCGCAATCGTGCTCAGCGGCAAGGCGCGCAGCGCGGTGAGCACTTCGCTCCAGTCGATCTCGCGCGCGTGCCAGCCGATCAGCACGAGCACGGCGACCGCAAAGGCAATACCCAGCCCTTTCTTTATGCGCGGCCAGTTCATTCGCAACGTCGGGGGCCAGCCCTTCATCATGGCTCAGTTGCCCTTGCCGACGCATCGAACGCGGTCTTCGTATCGATAAACCCGCCGCGAAGGAACGAACGGATTCGCGCACTGGAATGCGGCAGCCTTAACCAGCGAGGAAACCCGCGCGAAATGTGATACGCCAAAGACACCATGAAATAGCGCCACATCGTGAGCTGCGGCAGCACGTCAGGCTTCAGTTGCCTGCAATCGTTTTCGATCAGATGCTGCAGACGCCGCTGCAGCGTCGTGGCGAACTCGGCATCGCGAATCAGAACATTGGCCTCCAGGTTCAGCGACAGGCTGAGCGGATCAAGATTCGTGGAGCCGACCGTAGTCCAGATGCCATCGACTATCGCAACCTTGCCGTGCATCTCGCGGCGACAGTATTCGTGAATCGCTACGCCATCTTTCATCAGACTTTCATAGAGCAATTGCCCTGCCGTCCGTGCAATCGGCACATCGGGATCGCTTTGCAGGATCAGCTGCACCTTCACACCGCGGGCAGCAGCGCGGCGCAAGTCGCGCAGCAACCGATAGCCGGGAAAGAAATACGCGTTGGCGATCCACACCGTGTCGCGCGCAGTGCGGATGGCCATTCGATAGGCACGCTCGATGTCGCTGCGGTGACGACGGTTATCGCGGCTGAGCAGTGCGACTTCGGCACTGCCCGGCGGCTGTCGGGCATCGGAGACGACACTCCGGCTTGCCGCCTGAGAATCCTCACGTATCGCAGGGCGTCCGATATTGAGGTGCCGCCGTACCGGCGCCAACGTTTTGCGCGCGAAGCGATGGATGCGGTCCACCACCGGGCCTTCGATGCTTACCGCATAGTCCTGCTTGGCTTTGGCGCCAAAGCTTTCCAGATGATCTTCAGAGAGGTTGATGCCGCCGATGAAAGCGATCCGCCCATCAACAACGACGATCTTGCGATGCAGCCGGCGCAGCGGCTTCAGGTGACGAACAAGCGGAGTCGGCTCATAAACGTGCAGCCGCACGCCTGCGTCCGTCAGCGCTGAGATGAAGTCATTGGAAAGATTGGGCGAGCCGAAACCGTCCACCGTCAGGTCAACCTCGACACCACGCTTGGCGGCGCCGATCAAGTGTTGCTGCAAGTCGCGACCGACTCGATCTTCGAACAGGATGAACGTTTCGATCAGCACTTCTCGCTCGGCCGCATCGATCGCTTCGAACACGGCTGGGAAATAGGCGTCGCCGTTTTCCAGCAGTCGAACGCGGTTGCCGCCGATCCATTCGACCCTCAGCTTCACAGTTGCACCTCGCCGACCAAGGGCGCGTGGTCCGACAACGTCGCCCACGGCCGCCGTGGCAGCTGCAATGGCCGGTGCCGCATATTGCGAACGTAGATCCGATCGAGCCGCAGTAACGGCCAGCGCGCCGGAAACGTGCGGGCCGGGCGACCGTTCGCGCTCGCATGAATTTCTTCGAGCGAAAAATCACGCATCAGTAAACGATGCGCGCGCTCGCGCCAGTCGTTGAAGTCGCCTGCAATCACCAGCGGCGCATCGCTCGGGACCAGGCGCGTGGCCATATCACGCAGGCCTTCGATCTGCTGCTGTCGGTGCGATTCACGCAGTCCCAGATGCACACATATCGCATGAAGCTGCGGTGCACCTGGGATGTCGAGCACGCAATGCAGTATTCCACGCGGCTCGGCCTCGCCGACCGATACATCGATGTTCTGCCATTTGACGATCGAATATTTCGACAGCAGTGCATTGCCGTGGTGGCCACCCGTCGTTACCGCATTACGCCCGTAGGCGTGTTGCGGCCACACCTGGTCGGCCAGGACCTCGTACTGATGCGGCGAAACCTCCTCGCCCTCAGCACCGCCGATTTCCTGCAGAAAAACCAAATGGGCGCCGTCGGCGCGAAGCTCGTCACGGATCTGCGATAACACGTTGCGGCGTCCGAATGCACTGAAGCCTTGATGCGCGTTCAGCGTCAGCACCCGTATCGTGGTTGCATTGGCATCGCCCCAGTTTCCGCGCATGCGCGAAGTGTTGCCGATGGTTGCCGATAACACCTATTGCTCCCCTTTTTTGTTAACCCTATGGGCTGCCGCTCGCGTCGGCCGCCGCTACGGCGGCGGGTCGCCGGAAGGCAAAGCAAGCACATTTCATGCTTACGGATGTCCGGACAGAACGCAACCGATGCGATGATCAGCCCGGGCAGTGCGCCCGGCGATCGCTCGCACGGTCTTCGGCTCTGGAGAACTTTCATGACTGAGTTCCTCACGATTCGCCTCAGACGGCGCTGCTGATCATCATTAGCGTCATCGTTTTTTTCGTTTTGGTCATCTGGTCGATCAGGCGTCATCGTGATCCGGAAGCTACGAGTCGAGTGCGACCACTCGATCGACGAGCTGATTCCTTCGCTTGCCGGTCTTACCCTCAGCACGGCGGTCGGCAGGCAACAGCGTCGAAGTCTTCGAAAACGGCGCTTTCTTCGACGTGCTCGTCGACGAGATTGCCGCGGCGAAGCGTTCCGTTCACTTCGAGAACTTTTTGTGGAAAGAGGGCGTGCTGGGCAAGCGCGTCGCGGACGCATTGTCGGAACGCGCGCGCGCAGGCGTTACGGTTCGCGTGCTGCTCGACGCGAACGGAAGCCGGAAGGTGGGCAAAGCCGATCGAACGGCAGATGAAGGAAGCCGGATGCAAGCTGGTGAAGTTTCACCGCCTGCACATGCGCAACATCGGCGTGCTGAACGAGCGCGACCACCGCAAGCTCGTCGTGCTTGATGGCCGTGTCGCGCTGTCGGCGGTCACTGCATCGTCGACACGTGGCTCGGCAATGCGGAGGACAAGGATCACTTCGCAGACGTCAGCGTCCGGTTGCGCGGTCCCATCGTGCACAGCGTGCAGTCGGCGTTCAGTGAGAACTGGGTCGAGGAGACCGGCGAGATGTTCATGGGCGACGACGTGTTTCCCCCAGCTGGAACGCGGCCGGCGACATCACGTCCACGCCGCCTATGTGAAGCCGGAAGGCTCGGCGCCTGCAGTGAAGATCCTGCACCACGCGGTGATCTGCTGCGCGAGAGAGCGGATCTGGATCCAGAATCCGTACTTCATTCCCGAGCCTGATGCGATCGACGCTTTCGGACGAGGCGGTCAAGCGAGGCGTCGATGTGCGGGTGATGATGCCCGTCGACCGGCGGCTCGGACAATCCGATGGTGCAGCACGCGGGGCACCGGAACTTCGAGAAGCTGCTGCGCTGCGGCGTGCGCCTGTTCGAGTATCCGCACACGCTGCTGCACCAGAAGGTGATGACCGATCGATGGCATGTGGTGCGCGATCGGCTCGATCAATTTCGACGACCGGTCATTCGAGACCAACGACGAGATCACGCTCGGGCTTCGCGGATGCTGCGACGGCGAAACGCCTCGACGAGATTTTCGAGAAGTACGCTGCCGCAGTGTACCGAGATCAAGCTCGAGAGTGGCGCAAGCGCCGCTCTGAAGCACCGGCGATCGACAACATGTTTTACATGTTCAATGAGGTGCTGTGAGCAGTAAGTCTTGGCGTCAGCTACCGGTGCCAGACGACTGG
>CAVQBE010000023.1:0-44172 GCA_963710675.1 uncultured beta proteobacterium
GCAGGAGCAATTCAAGCGAATCTCGCAGCAATTTCACTTTTACGGCCAGCTTGCCGCCGAAGAGCTGGGACAGGCAATTGCGTTACCGCCTCGCGCCGAGCCGCCTTCGGCCGAAGAGATGGCGACCTTCGAATCCAATAGCGGGTTCGCGCGCGCACTTAAATTTTATGAGCTCGGCTTGCGGACCGAAGGCAACCGCGAATGGAACTGGCAGATGCGCGGATTGAGCGATCGACGGCTTATTGCGGCGGCGGAATTTGCACGCCAACCAGCGTGCTCGACCGCATGATCAGCACTTCGGACCGCACCAAGAGCGAATTTGATTTCACCCAGCGCTTTCCCACTCCGTTTCGGGAGTCGTTGGTTCAGTACTCGGCGCCACTGGGGCTTGACGAGAACTGGATTTACGGCCTGATTCGACAGGAGTCTCGCTTCATCATGGACCTGCGTTCGTCGGCAGGGGCCAGCGGGTTAATGCAGTTGATGCCCGCGACTGCGCATTACGTGGCCAAACTCTGAACGTGCCGAACTTCACACTAGCGCGCGTGAACGAGCTCAACGTGAACCTACAGTTGGGCACTGGCTATCTGAAAATGGTGCTCGACGATCTCGATGGCTCGCCACCGCTTGCCACCGCAGCGTACAACGCCGGCCCCGGCCGCCCCCGCGCGTGGCGCTCTTCGTTGGCCGGCCCGGTCGAGGGGGCCATCTTCGCAGAAACCATTCCGTTCAATGAAACACGTGACTACGTGAAAAAAGTCATGTCCAACAGCACGTATTACGCCGCGCTGTACAACACAAAATCGCCGTCGTTAAAGTCTCTTCTCGGTACGATTACTCCAAAGGCCGCGGGCGTGACCGTACTGCCGTAACCGGGGGAAGGCGTGCTTTCCGGTCGCAGAACGCTGTGCCGGCCGCGTCACTGCACACCTGTAACGGCCGCTCCATCCCTGTCTCAACGGTACGCCTCCCGGCAACAAGTCACCTTACCGGCATACATCTCTTGACCAGCGGGTAACCACCCTGCGAGTATTGCGAGTTACCGCTATGCGGCACTCGGACTAACCTTCTGGAGTTGGGCTTTTCAAAATGAACAAGTATTTGTTGAGCCCGACTTGCTCAGTGCGGCGTAGCGTGCTTCTCAAACTCAGCGCCGCCTTGGCATTGGCGGCCTGCGCTTCGGCGCCGCCGCCGCCGAAGCCCATCGTCGTCAAGCTTACGATGCAAGCAGCACCCGGGATCAACCCTGATCAGCGTGGCCGGCCGTCGCCGGTAGCACTAAAACTGTTTGAGCTGAAGTCGCTGGCGACTTTCGAGCGCTCGGATTTCTTCTCCTTATTCGACCGTGAGCGCGAAACGCTTGGCGCGGAACTCGTCGCCCGCGACGAGTTCGTCATCAAGCCGGGCGATCGCATCGTGCAGGAACGCAAGCTTTCGCCTGACACCAAGTTCATCGGCATAGTTGTTGGATACCGCGATCTCGAACGATCGCAATGGCGGTTGTCGATCCCAGCCGAAGTGGCCAGTGCCCAACCATTGATTATCGAGGTCGACGCCAACCGCGTCGCGCAGAAAGGCAAGTGACGCCAAGCGATGTCCGCGCATAGCCGCGTCGTTTGGGTTGAGGGCCTGTTCCTGCAGCCACAGCATCTGCAGCAGCAGGAGCGCAGGTTTGAGCATCTGCTCGCGATGCCTACCGCGGCGCATGCGCCGTTAACGTGGGGCTTTGCCGATCTCGAAATCGACGAGTCGGCGCTGAAGCTAGGCAAGCTGGTGATCAGCAAAGCGAGCGGTGTGCTGCCCGATGGGGCGTGGTTCGACATCCCGCGGGTCGACCCGGCGCCGGCGGCGCTTGACGTGCCGTCGGATGCTAAGGACGAACTTATCGTGCTCGCGTTGCCATTGGCGCGCACCGATGCGGTCGACTTCGACTTTGAAGGGGATGGCGCCAGCATGGCGCGCCATGCGATCGAAGACATTGAAGTGCGGGACACCGCTCTGCCCGGTGACCGGCTTGCGCAAATTCAGATCGGCCGTATGCGGCTGCGGCTGCTACCGAACGGGCGCGGCACGGCTGGCTTTGTTAGTCTGGGCGTGGCGCAGGTTGCAGAACGACGCGCCGACGGTTCGGTGGTTCTACAACGCGATTATCTGCCACCGGTATTGCGTATCGGCGCGAGCGCGCAATTGCAGACGATGGTGCAGGAGATTCAAGGGCTACTGCACCAACGCGGCGAAGTCCTGGCGCAGCGGCTGGCACATCCGGGCCGCGGGGGCGTGGCCGAAATTGCCGAGATACTTAACTTGCAGGCTATCAATCGGCACGAGCCGGTGTTCGTGCACTTTGCAGCGCAGCCGTCACTGCACCCTGAACAACTTTATCGAGCGATGCTGTCCCTGGCGGGAGACTTGGCAACGCTCGATGCCCCGCGTAGACGCGTTGCGGAGTTTTCCGATTACCGGCAACAGGATTTGCGCGCATCATTCGCGCCGCTGTTGGGCGAGCTCCGGAGGCTACTGAGTCTGGTGCTCGAGCAGACGGCCGTGCCGATCGAATTGCAGACACGCAGCCACGGCGTGCGGGTAGCAATCATCCGCGATACGAACCTCTTGAAGTCTGCGAGCTTCGTGCTGGCGGCGTCTGCGCAGATGCCGATGGAAGCGCTGCGCAGCCGGTTTCCAGCGCAAGTCAAGCTGGGACCGGCCGAGCGTATTCGCGACCTTGTCAACCTTGCGCTACCCGGCATTGCGTTGAGCGCGCTACCGGTGGCGCCGCGCCAGATTCCATTTCATGCCGGGTTCGCGTATTTCGAACTCGATCGCGGTGGTGACTTGTGGCGCGAGCTCGAGAAATCGGGTGGAATGGCCTTGCACGTGGGCGGCGAGTTCCCGGGGCTCGAGCTGGAGTTCTGGGCGATAAAGAGCTGATCACCGGAGGCTCGAGATACGCGACGATGGCCAGCAACGATCCTTTCGACCGCGCGGATCTCGAACGTACGATCATCGTTCCGATGCCGGGTGGCCGCGGGCGGTCGCCCCCACCACCGCGCATGCCAGACGCCACCGTCACCAGCTTCGCCCCGAGCGCGGCGGCGGGTACCGACAGTGGTCTGAACCCGCTCGTGGCGGCGGCCAATCCATTGCTGCGGCTGATTCCGCAGTTGCGCGCAACGACCGCACACGCCGATCCGACCGCATTGCGCGAGCAATTGATCGCAGCGCTGCGCAACTTCGAAGATCAGGCGCGCGCACATGGCGTCGAGTCGCACAAGATTCGCGGCGCAACCTATGCGCTTGCCACGTTGCTCGACGAGACGATCGCATCGACGCCGTGGGGTAGCTCGGGCGCCTGGGCGCAGCAGAGTCTGCTGGTCTTGTTTCACAACGAAAGCTGGGGCGGCGAGAAATTCTTTCAATTGCTGGCACGACTGGCCGAGAATGTGCCCGCCAATCGCGATCTGCTCGAACTGCTGTACGCCTGCCTGGCGCTCGGGTTCGAAGGCCGTTATCGAGTGATCGACAACGGGCGGACGCAGCTCGACGCCGTGCGGCAGCGACTCGCAGAGTTGCTGCGCAAACATTCAGGCGAATACGAGCGCGCGCTGTCTCCGCATTGGCAAGGGAAGGCCACGACAAAGAAGTCCGACTGGGCAGCCGCGCCCCTATGGATCGGAGTTGCACTGATCGCAGTGCTATTGCTCGGCGCATTTCTGCTCGCGCGCAATCAGCTCCGCATCGCATCCGACCCCGTGTACGCGCAAATCACATCGATACGGGTCAAAGGGCCGCCACCCCCCGAGCCACTGCCCGCGCCGAAGCCGCGTCTGGCAACGTTTCTCGAGCGCGAAATCAAAGACGGGTTGGTCGGGCTGCGCGAAGACAATCGTTCCAGCGTGATCACAATTCGCGGCGACGGGCTGTTCGGCTCAGGGTCTGCGACCGTTGCGGATCAGTATGTGCCGCTGCTCGAACGGATCGCGCGCGCGCTGGCTGCGGTCCCCGGCCGCGTGGTGGTGCTGGGGCATACTGACAATCAGCCGATCAACCGCGCGGGACGCTTCCCATCGAACTGGGATCTGTCGCGCGAGCGGGCAAAGGCCGTCGTCGCCGACCTTGCTTCATTTAGCCAGGACTCGGCTCGCTTCAGTTCGGAAGGCCGCGCTGATTCGGAACCGATCGCATCGAACGGCACGGCCGAAGGGCGCGCGCGGAATCGCCGCGTCGAGATCGTCCTATACGCACCGTCTGCAGCGCCCGCTAAATGAGTTCTGCAAGCGCGTTCGCCTAATAACGATGGTGCGGAAACTGTTTGGCATCTTCTTTAACCGCTGGACGTTTATCGCGTTCGGCTTCCTTGCGCTTGCATTGCTGATCTGGTTCGGCGGTCCTTTCCTGGCGATTGCCGAATATCACTATCACCCATTGGGCAGCGAGCTCGTCCGCGCTGTGTTGATCGGGTTGATTTTGCTTCTTTACTTCGGGCGGCTCAGCTGGCGGGCGTGGCGCTCGCGCCGTGCCAACGCCGGCTGCTTGAAGGGCTCGCGCCGGCGCCCGCGCGCGATGCGCCAACGGAAGATCCCGAAGTCGCGCTGCTTCGTAGTCGGTTCCAGCAGGCGATCGGGACTCTGAGGCAGATGCACCGCGGCGACCAGAAGCGCAAGTCGCTCGCCGGGTGGATGAGAGCACTGACGCCGGGCAGTCATCTTTATGAGCTTCCCTGGTATGCCTTCATTGGCTCTCCGGGTGCTGGCAAGACCACCGCACTGCTTAACTCCGGCTTGCGCTTTCCGCTGGCTGGAAAGCTGGGGCAGCCCAAGGTTCAGGGCGTCGGTGGCACACGCAACTGCGATTGGTGGTTCACCGACGATGCGGTGCTGATCGACACCGCTGGCCGCTACACGACACAGGACAGCGATCAGGAAACAGACGCCGCCGCGTGGCGCGGCTTCCTCGCACTGCTGAAGAAACACCGGCCGCGCTCGCCATTAAACGGTGTGATCGTGACGGTGAGCGTCGCCGATCTGCTATCGCAGTCGGCGACAGCGCGCGATGCTGAAGCCGACGCGATCCGAAGCCGCGTGCAGGAGCTGCAAGAGAGCTTCGGCATCACCGTTCCGATCTACGTGCTGGTCACCAAGGCCGATTTGATGGCCGGCTTTAGCGAATTTTTCGCCGACCTTGGCAAAGAAGAACGCGCGCAGGTGTGGGGCTTCACGGTGCCTGCGACCTCCGATACCGACTCGCCAGCGGCCTTGGTGCAGTTTTCCGGCGAGTTTGGGCAGCTCGAACGGCGATTGCACGAGCGTTTGATCGACCGCTTGCAGAATGAGCGCGACTTGCCAAAGCGGGCGCTGATCTATTCGTTCCCGCAGCAGTTCGCCGCGCTCCGTGAGCCGTTGCACGCGCTGCTGCAGTCGGCCTTCGCGCCTAGCCGCTTCGCCGGCACGGCACAGTTGCGTGGACTGTATCTGACGAGCGGCACGCAGGAAGGCTCGGCGCTCGATCGTGCACTCGGCAATATGGCGCGGGCCATGGGGCTGGAGCAGAAGCTGCTGCCGCCGCAGCGCTCTTCGGGCCGCAGCTATTTTCTGCAGCGGCTGCTGCGCGATGTCGTGTTTGCCGAAGCATCGCTGACCGGCAGCAATCCGCGCTGGGAAAAGCGCCGTACGCTGATCCGCTATGGCGCCGCGGCCGCCACGGTCCTGGTCGCCGTCGGATTGGCCAGCGCGTGGGCGATCAGTTACGCGCGCAATCGAACCTATGTGGCCGAAGTTGCGGAGCGGATTGCGCCGGTGACAAAGTTGGTGGAAACGGTCGGCGTGGCACCTGACAGCGGTGTGCTGCCCGTTTTGCCAGTGCTCGACGCCGTGCGTGCGGTCGCGGTTAGTTCGGGTGCCGAATCCAATTCCGTGCCATGGTCGATGAGCTTTGGCCTGTATCAGGGTGACAAGCTCAACTCCGCAGTTGAGCGCACCTACACGCGTCTGTTGCAGGATGCGTTTCTGCCGCGGCTGAACCGACGCATCGAAGACTTGCTGCGTGCCGGAGCGCAAACCCCCGAGCAGGTCTACGAAGCACTGAAGGCGTATCTAATGCTGTACGACCCTGCGCGCATGGAGCCCGAAGCGTTCAAGCGCTTCGTGATGGACGACTGGGAAACAAACCTGGCGCAGTCGTTGCCGGCCTCACAGCGTCCGGCCGCGGAGGCTCACCTGAATGCGATGCTCGAACGGCATCGTGAGCTGCCGGCGCTGCGTGTCGACGCAGATCTGGTCGCCGCGGCGCGCAACAAGTTGACTGGGCGCACGATCACCGAGCGCATCTACCAGCGCTTGCGACGTGAGGGCGTCGGTGACAAAGTGCCTGGCTTCACCATTGAGCGCACCGTAGGCGGCGGGGTGGCACCGCTGGTTTTCGCGCGGGCCAGCGGCAAGCCGCTGAACGCCGGCGTTCCGGGCCTGTACACATTGCCGGGCTATCAAGCCTTCGATGGCGAAGTCGAGCGCGTCAGCCAGCTCTTTGCCGACGAAGAATCGTGGGTGCTCGGCGTCAAGAGTTCGCCGCTGGAGCTGGGCCGCAAGCAGCAAGTCGCCGACGAAGTGCGCCGCTTGTATCTGGAAGACTATGCGCGCACCTGGCAAGAGTTCGTCAAGGACATCCGGCTGGTGCGTGCGCGCGACGTGCAGCAGAGCATCAACATGGCGCGCCTGCTGTCGGCACCGGACTCTCCGCTGCCAGTGCTGCTGCGTGCGATCGTGCGCGAAGTGACACTGGTTCCGCGCGATGAGGCAGGCAAGAACTTGCTCGAGCGCGGCATCGATCGCACAACGAAAGAGATCGCGAAGCGCGTGCCGGGCAAGCTGCCGCCGACTGGTACCGCGCGTCAGCTGGCGAGCGCAGAACAGATCGTCGACGCCCGCTTCGATGACCTGCGTGACTTCGTGCGTGGCGCAGAAGGCAAAGCCAAGGTCGACCAGGTCGCGCCGCTAATGCAGGAGATCTACGCGCACTTGCTTGCAGTCGACTCCGCACAGAAGAAGAAGCTCAACCCGCCCGAAAGCGGCGCGCCGCTGAAGCTGAAGGGCGATGCGGCGAGCATGCCCGAGCCGGTGCGCGGGGCATTGAATGAGCTAGCAGAAGTCGCGCTGCGCGGCGTGCAAGCACAAACGCGCGCCAACCTGACCGAGAAGCTGTCGCAGATCGCCGACTTCTGTGCACGCGCCATCAACGGGCGCTACCCGTTCGTCAAGTCGAGCGATCGCGATGTGACGCAGGAAGACTTCGGGCGCCTTTTCGCGCCCGGCGGCCTGTTCGACGATTTCATCCAGCGCGAGTTGAAAGAACACGTCGACGTCGGCACGCGGCCGTGGACGTTTCGCCGCGTCGCCGACAACGTCGGCGGCGGCTCCACGCCCGCATTGGAGCAGTTGCAGCGCGCGCAGCTGATTCGCGACGTGTTTTTTCGGGGAGGTGGCAAAGGCGTGGCGCTGCGCTTCGACTTTAAGCCCATCGAAATGGACGCGGCGATTACGCAATTTCTGCTCGACGTCGATGGGCAGATCGTACGCTACGCACACGGCCCGTTACAGCCGATGCCGATCCAGTGGCCGGGACCGCGTGGCTCATCTCAAGTTCGGCTGCAGATCGAACCGAAGCGCGTTGGCGCTGACGCCGGCCTGGTATTCGAAGGACCCTGGGCGCTGTTCCGGTTGCTCGACCGCGCGCAGATCGACACCGGCCCGCAGCCCGAGCGCTTCAAGGTCACGTTCACCGTTGACAACCGCAAGACCATGTTCGAGGTCGTGGCTAGCAGCGTTCAAAACCCCTTCCGTTTCCGCGAGCTCGAACAATTTCAGTGCCCGACACGCCTGTAAGCGCCCAAGGAGCCGCCGTTGGTTTCTACGGCAAGGTGCCGTGTGCCGGTGACTTTGTCACTCGCATGTTGCCGACGACCTTCGTCGCCCCGTGGGACGCCTGGCTGCAACAGGCACTATTGGCGAGCCGCGCGAAGCTCGGCGAGCGCTGGACTGAAACGTACCTCGAAAGTCCGATCTGGCGCTTCGTGTTGCAGCCTCAGACTTGTGGCCCGCAAGCGTGGGCAGGCGTACTGATGCCAAGCGTGGATCGCACCGGCCGCTATTTTCCGTTGACGTTGGCCGCTCCGATCCCGGCAAAGGCGTCAACACTGCTAACAGTGTCGGGCGCAGAATTTTGGTACACGTGGCTGGAGCGGATCGCTTTGTGGGTGCTCGAGCCGGAGGCAACACTCGAAGCATTTGAGGCGCATCTGACGGAACAGCCGCTTCAACCCGTGCCGGCGGGCGATCAAGCGCGTGATGACTGGAACATTGCGCTGCAGTTGGCGCGCTGGTGGCAACAGCCCGGAAGGCCGTTGTCGTTGCGCATCTCAGCGCTGGAAACCTTGCCGGCGGTCTCCGAATTCGCGGCCGCGCACTTGATGGAAACGCAGGGACTCGGACGCAGCCTTTGGTGGATGCGCAATGACCGCACCGGCATCACTGCGCTGCGCGGATGGCAAGGCCTCCCGCCGCCTGCCGAGTACACGATGATGCTGCACGCTGCGACGGAAGAAGTGTCGTAACGCGATCCCGAGCAGCAGGCCTTCGCGCAGCGGGCGGTGCTTACTGTGGGTCCGCTTTGCTGCACCAAACTGCGAGCGCCGTGTAGTTGTCCTGGCCGGGACGATGCCGGTCGAGAATGTCGCGCTCCATACTGCGCAGCCAGTCATCTGCGCTGGTGGCGTTCGCCAACGCGCGCTCCACGTTGTCGGCGTCAATGCTGTCCCACCAGCCGTCAGTGCAGAGCAGAAATGCGTCGCCTTCCGCAACGTTGAAGGGCGGTTCGAGCAGAGTCGGCGGGGCAAGATCGGTCACGCCTAGCGCGGCATACAACCGGGCGCGCTGAAACGAGCCGCGCATGTCTTCGGTCGAGACATAACCAGTGTCGATCATCTGCTGGGCCAGACTGTGGTCGGTGGTGCGGTGGACCAGGCTTCCTTCGCGAAATGCATACAAGCGCGAGTCGCCAACGTGGCCCCAAACCGCATGGCCACGCTGCGTGTCGATCGCGAGCGCGATCACGGTCGAGCGCATATCCGACAGTTTCGAATCGCGCCGCTGCTCGACGAGAACACCATGATTTGCGGCGAGAATGGCATGTCGCACCGCTTGCGGCTCGCACGATGGATTGTCTCGCAGCCAGGTAAGCACGCGGCTTACGACGATCTTCGACGCCGTCGCTCCGCCCTTGTGCCCACCCGCGCCGTCCGCCACTACGCAAAAACAAAGGCCATCACGCGTCAAAAAGCCGCACGCATCCTCGTTTTCAAACGGCCGCGCGCCTGGCCGCGACAGCGCACTTACCCCGAGCTGCATGCGCTGACCCTATTCCTTCTCTTTGTGCCCCGGCATGTTCAGCTTCGCAACTTGCGCCTGATAGGCACGCACAAATTCTTTGCCAAACAGCCGCTGGAAGTCCTCCTCAGCTTCGTTCGAGATTTGCGCAAAGCGCTCCGTGAATAAATCCCACAGCTTGGCTTTATGGTTTGCCGGCAGCAATGAGTCGAGCATTGACTTAGCGACCAGTCGCTGCTCCAGCGTCGCCGGATCGAAGCGATGCAACACATCAGCCAAAGCGGCGCGCGTGCCCGCCGTAAAGCCGAATTGATGCGCGACGAGGTCACGATAGGCATCGTCCATCGCCGCCGATGCACTCATGAAACCGCGCTGCGCAGGGCCCAGCAGATGAGCGAGCGCAGCTTCGACGTTGGGCGAGAATTTCAACGGATTGTTGTCGCGCGTCACGATCATCGTCATTTGAGCTTGCACTTCACTCTTAATGGTGGCGCGCGCACGCAGCAGATCGATCGTGCCTTGCACTGCTGCCCGCATCAACTTGCCGATGCGCCGCATCGCTTCGGCATCAACGCCGTTCGCATCCGGCCATCGATCCAGCCCCAGGCCGTCGAGCAGCGCCTGTACCAGATTGGCTTCTTCCGCAGTGGTCGCTGACCGGGCCGGTGCCGTCGCCGGCTCGGGAGCTGGCCGGGCCAGTGCAGGGGCAGGCTCGGGAGCCGGCGCGGCAACGGCGACGGCAGTAGCCGACTGCCGCCGCTCGGCGCGGCGACGCTCGGCGCTTTCACCGCGAATGACCAGTGTTCGACTGCCATCGAACACGCCGGCGCCCGCTTCGTCCCACGACACCATCATGCCGCCGCTAGTAGCAGCTCCTCCCTCGGCCGGTTCCAGTGCGGGCGGCGGCGCGCGATTTTCAATCGGCGTGTAAGGCGCGCTGTGTGGCAGGCGCACCTGTGCGCTGAGTTCGGACGCATCGTCGCGCTGCGTGGGCACGAAAGAACTGCGTGCTGGGGAAGCCTGCGGCGGCACGCCGGGGCGAAGCAGGTCGTCGATGCCCACCGGCCCCGGCGTCGAAGCAGCGCTCGGCGCAGCGAGCGGATGGTTGGCCGGAAACGGATCACTCCCACCGCGCAAACCGAACAGTTCATCGACGCCCTCTGTTCGCGCGGGCACCAGATCGCTGAAGTCGCCGCGTCCCCCCGTGGTCGCGCTGTCGGATTTGGGTCCGGCGCTGGAGCCGGCTCGCCGAATGGATCGAAGTCATCAGGCAACTGCCCCGACAAGGGAGACGACCTGGGAGCAGAAGCGGTCGCCACGCCGCGCGCAGCGGGTGTCGGCAGCGGTCGCGCTGACGCTGGATTCGGGATCAGGTCGGCGAACGGATCGCTTGCACTGGACGCCGGGCCGAAGCCCGCAAGAACGTCGTCCGCAGCCGCTGGCGCGGTCCTCCGCGTGCTGGATTCAACGCGTGCGGCCACGGCGGGCGCCTTTGCAGGTTCGCTGTGAATCTGCAGCGCGAACTCCCCAATGTCGATGCGATCGCCCCCTGCAAGCACGATGTCAGCGCCATACTCGAGCGGCGTTCCGTTCACCATGACCGCGATCGCGCTGCCCTGGTTGCGCAGCGTGAATTGGCCGTCACGCCACATGATCTGAGCATGACGGCGCGAGATGCGCTTCTCGACGTCGGGCAGCACCAGCGTGCACGACGAATCGCGGCCGATCGAACCCCCGTCCGCACTGAAGCGAGCCGAAATTGGAATCGGAGGCGGAACTCCCTCAATCGCAACCACTTCGATCGTCAGCATGCGGCCCCTCGCGTGCGAAATTCGCTGCTGCTCTTGATACTAAACCTCATCGCCGCACCGTTGGATCTGATCGCGACAATCGCCACACGCGCGCGGACGATGCTGCGGACCCCGCGCATCCGTCGTAACATCGCGGCACGCTGGATTTGCCAACTCGCCAGGACCGTAGCGCCATAGAACCGATGCTGCCTTTGTTCCCCGAATATGCTGGCTGACAAGACCTTACGTACGAGCCTTACGGCTGCTGCCGCACTGGTGTTGTGCGCAGCGTGCGAAACGCCGCCCAAACCGGCGCCGACGCCGGCGCCGCCGGTGCAACCCGCGCCCGCGCGTGTCGAGACACCGCCCCCGCCACCTCCCGCACCGCGCGTGCCGACGCCACAAGAAAGGCAACGCGCCGAACAGCTAGCCAGCGAGTCCGTCAACATCTTGCAGGCCGGTGACATGGCTGCCGGTCGCAGCGTGCTCGATCAGGCTCTTGCGCTTGATCCGAACAACGAGCTGGCGCGACTGATGCTGAAGCAAGTCACCGTGGACCCGGTGGCTGAGTTGGGCAGCGTGAATTTTTCCTACACCATCCAACCGGGTGACTCGTTAGCTCGGCTCGCACAAAGATTTCTGAACGATCGGCATCTGTTCCTGATCCTGGCGCGCTATAACAACATCGCAAACGCAAACAGCATTGCAGCCGGACAAAGCATCAAAATACCTGGCAAGCAGCGAAGCGGTGATGTGGCCGCCGGCGGAGCTGTTCGACCTGGCCCTGCTGCGCCACCCACAAAGGCGTCGCCTTCACCACCGGCCAGTCCGCCGCCAGTCGAAAATCCGTTCGCCAAGCAAATGGCCGACGGTCGCGAGCAGGAGCGTAAGGGCGAACTCGAGCGCGCACTGGCCACATATAGCGAAATCATGCGCCGTGATCCGCAGCATACGGAGGCCACTCAGCGTGCGGTGGAGGTGCGGCGAAAACTCCTGGATCGATACACCGCTGAGGGCACGAAGGCATATGCACAGCAGGACTTAGACAAATCAATCGCCGCTGGGACCGCGTATTGCAACTCGATCCGGACAACGCGAACGCGAAGGCCAAGCGACAACAGGCGATTTACTTAAAAGACCAGCTCAAGAAGTTTGACAGCAAGAAATAAGCAACGGGCGCTGGCTGCTCTATGAGAGTTAACTGGGTCCCGTTGTCGGTTTAATGGTTTTCAGATTCTGCTGCATCTTGCGGGCGCTATCGAGGCGCAGCAATGCCTGAGTATGTTCAGGCGCGTACCTCAGTGCAGCCTCAAAGTGGCGAATCGCTGCGTTGAGATTATTTGCCATCTGTCGCACTCCCTGCTCGTATTCCTGCTGCGCCAGCCGGTTTTTCAACTGCGTTAGTTGCGTACTCCAGTCGCGCGGCGGTGACGTGTGCATGTTGATCGCCTCCGCGTAGGTGTTGACCGCAGCCGCGGACGCGCCTTGCCGTTCGAGTTGCTGCGCATGTGCGTTCATCGCAATCGCGATCCGCTCGCGCCCAGCTCTATCGCGCAGGTTCGCTGCCCAATAGCGGCGCAGCTCGGGGATGGCCACCGCCGAATTGCCGGCCCGTAACAACTCGAGGCTCTGCTCAATATCAAATTCACCGGCCTCGTTTGGCTTGCGTACGCCGGGGGTCTGATTCTTGGCTGAGGCTTGCAACTGGTCAATTCGCACACGCGCTGCGCGCTCGGCGCCGCGGCGCATCGCAAGCTGACGGTCGATTTCGCGCAACCCATTGACAGCTTCTTCATTGTTCGGCTCGAATGCGAGGACGCGGAGCAGTGAATCCTGTGCCTGCTCGACCTGGCCCTTGCGCAGCGCGTCGCGGCCAGCGGCCAGTCCTTCGCTCACGTTCTTAGCCACGGATGCGCGGATAGCCGATAGCCGCTCGGCGGCCTGACGATCGTTCGGAGCTAACAGCGCCACGATCTGCCACTGCGTGGCGGCCTTAGCCGGCTCCTGCGCCTGCTCGAGCCGCTGCGCCGCTACCCGGCGCCGTTCGATCGCACGCTCAACTTCTTTCGGGGTTGCCGGCACCTCGATCACCGGACGATCGCTCGTCGCCGGTGACGATGAGGGCGCGCTCGCGCAGCCTGCAAGGCATGCCATCAGCGCACAAGTGATCAGCAGCGAGGCACGTGAACGCCACACCTGTTGCAATCAACGCGCTCCATTGTGAACGTACACCGCGAGCTTGTTGCGGAAGTCAGTCAGCCGGTCCTCGCCGTAGATCATCGTGCGCCGGAGCATCAACGGATACGCATAAAACGCATTGCCACCAGGAGACACGGTAAAGGCGAGGCTGATGTTGCGGCGCTTGATCGCCGCAGTTACGGCGTCGTTGGCATCACCGTATGGATAGGCGAACGCATGACGGGCTGGCCAATGCGCCGCTCAATCTCATTGGAAGGCGTTTCGATTTCCTGCCGCACCCGCTCCAAATAATTGCGATCTGATTCATTGCTCCTACGCAAAGACAGGTTGGCGTGGGTTTTCGAGTGCGGCTGAATGTCGATCAGTCCCGATGCGGTGAGCTCCTTCATCTGCGACCATGTCATCGCAGCCGGCAAGCCAGCGAAGTCGCTGTACAAAAACACGGTGGCCGGAAAGCCGAATCGCGTCAGGATCGGCACCGCCACTTCGAAAGTCGAGCGGTAACCGTCATCGATAGTAATCGCCACGGCCTTCGGCGGCATCGGCAACTGACCGCGCAAAATGGCCGGCAAGTCTTTGAGTGCGACGACGTTGTAGCCATTGGTCGCCAGATACCCCATCTGCTCGGCGAAGGTGGCGGACGACACCGACAGCTTGCCGCGGATATTGTCGAACCGGTGATAGCAGAGAATCGTCAACGTATGCACACCCTTTTGATCAACGCTGTTCAGGCTCGAGGGCTTCAGCGGAATCACCAGATCAACACCGGACTGCGGACGCTTCAGTCCGTTGAATTCAGCAATCCACCAGGCGCGGCGCGCATCACCCAGATAACGCCGCGCCAGCTCGGCAAAGTCATCACCCGGTCTCGGCAGCACAACGATGAAGTCACTGTTGCGCGCCAGGACCTCGACCACAGCGGGCGGGGCCGGCAGAGGCACGTCGACCGGGGGCGGCGCCGGTGGAGTAGTGACGCAGGCCGACAGCCAGAGTGCTGCCAGCAGCACCAAGCTAACCGGCCGACGCATGCCGGCTTTAAGCGGGAGCTCGGGTAGTCGCAGTTGCTTTGATAGCACTCTGAGCTACCTCATCGATGTGGGTTTGATGCAATGACTCGTCGCCCGCAGTCGATACAGGTGTCTCTTCGGTCGGGCGAGCTGGAACCTCGTGTCGGTTCTGCATCGCTGCCGCCGCTGCATCGAAGGCGGTAAACAGCTCGCCGAACTCATCACGGCGTTTCTCGCCAATACGAAAGTCATATCGGCCTTCGGCGAGCTCATGGAGTCCGGTGCGCAGTGTGCGTATCGGCGTATTCAGCCGCCGCGCCATCAAGAAGCTGCCGATCACCGCCGCTGCGATCGTCACCAGCATCAACAAGCTGAGCAGCCCGAGTGTTATTTGCACCACGCGCTGCAACGGTGTCTCGAAGATGCCGAGGTGAACACGACCGATGGCGCGTTCCTGAAACAAGATGGGTGCGGCGAAATCGAGGACATCGCGGCCGTCGGCGGCGGCAGTGCGGACGACGGCCACACCACTTGGCGCCTGATCAACGGGGTGCCGGTCGGGCCCAGATAAGGTTGGCCGAATTGTTCAGGGATGCTCGAACCGCGCACGATGCCCTGGTGATCCAGCGACGACCATGTAGCTGAAGTCCTGCCCGCTGACACTCGTGTTGACAAATTCGCCGAGCGTTGCCCACTCCTCGCTCAGCACCGGCACGGCGCTCTCACTCGCCATGAACTTGGCAAGGGACCCACCGTAGCCCATCACTTGCGCCATCAGCGCCGCACGCTGCCGGCTCTCGATGTAGATCGTGGTCAGCGCCATCGTTACGGCGATCAACAGGCCCATGCTCACCGCCCATTTGATGCCAAGGGGAATGCGGCGCTTGGTTCCGCGTTCGGTGGCTGTCTCCTCGAGCTCTTTCTCGGCGGCAGCGAGGGCACGCGCAAACTCCTCGCCGCTTTGAAAGCGTTTCTCGGGCGCTTTTTTCAGTGCGCGATCCACGATGCGCCGCACGCTGGCGGGTAAGTCGGGGACTAGTTCTTGGGTCGGGCGCGGCTCGGTCTTGGCGATCTTCATGCCAACAGAGATCATCGTGTCGCCCGCGAACGGCAACTCCCCGGTCAGCATCTGATAGAGCACGACGCCGGTGGCAAATACGTCGGTACGGCCATCCACCGGCTGGCCCAACACCTGCTCGGGCGCCATGTAATGCGGCGTGCCGAGCACGTCGCCGATGCGGGTGGCCTGTGTGGCATCGCCGCCCTGGATGCGACAAATCCCGAAGTCCGTGACCTTCACCGTCGGCGAATCGCGCAACATCATCACGTTGCCCGGTTTGACGTCGCGATGCACGATGCCCTTCTTGTGTGCGAATCCGAGCGCGGCCGCCAGCTGGCGGCCGATAGCCACCGCCTCGTTCGCCGGTAGCCGACCATTTCGCTCGAGCCACTGCGACAGTGTCAGTCCGTCAACGAACTCCATCGTGATGTACGGCAGGCCCTCGTGCTCGCCGACGTCGTACACGGTGACAATGTTCGGGTGCGACAGCGTGCCCGCACCTTTGGCCTCCCGAATGAAGCGCACGCGGTAATCCTCGTTGCGCGCCAGCTCCGGCTTCAGTACCTTGATCGCGATGGTGCGGTCGATCTCCGGGTCATGCGCCTTGTACACGGTCGCCATCGCACCCTGGCCGAGAATGCCTTTGATTGTGTAGCGGCCGATTTTCTCCATGCGAATGCTCTCCCGTGCTCAGCGGCGAATTCTCGGTCGGAAGCGGGCGCCGGACAAGCGCTTAGTACAGGGTGGCTCGCGTGAATATTCGTAGGTGTCAGAGCCACAGGACGAGGCTGACAATGGCGAAGATGAGCGCAATCAGCGCCCAGGTCTTTGCCGCCGGATCCCAGCGCGCCTGGTTGCGGATCAAACGCACGATCGCCAGCGCGGCGAAGACGACGGCCAAGACACCGAGAATCCAGCGCGCGCTCATGCGGGCGATGCTACGCCGGCCGACACCGGGCGGGGGTACGATGCCGGCGTTTTGCAATGCGATTAACAGCAGTGCGCATCGCAGCTTGTGAAGGCGCGACAATGGCAGATCCCCGTACTCCAGGCCCGGTCGGCCTCAGCCCGCAGGCGCGCATACCGCCACGCACGGCCGCGCCCGTCAAGGCGGCGAAACCCGGGCCGATTGGCGTCGGCGCAAAAAAAGCCGCGCCTCCTGCCGCTCCCGCTGGCGCCAATCTCAGCGCTCAAGTGCTTTCGTTCGCTGAAGGCAAGTCAGGGCAGCGTGTCGGCGACGGAGAATGTTTCGCGCTTGCCGACCAAGCGCTGAAGAAAGCCGGTGCGAAAAGCGCCCCGGACTTCGGCCAGATCACCGATGAAGCCGACTACAAATGGGGCTCGCAAGTGTCGCTTGTCGATGTGAAGCCCGGCGACATCGTGCAGTTCAGCGGGTACGAATTCACGCGGCGTGAGGAAAATGAGGACGGTAAATGGAAGGAGTTCACCGGCAAGCGTCCGCACCACACGGCGATCGTCGTATCGGTCGACGGCAACGGGTTACTGACCGTCATCGAGCAGAACGCACCGAAGGGAAGCGCTGCTCACAAGACACAACTCGCGTTTTCCAACACCTCGTTCAGTAAAGACAAGACGACGATTACGCTCAGCACCACCGGCAGCGTCTGGTTCTTTCGGCCGCAGACGCGTTAGAGCGAGCTGCCTGAACTTGGTACGGCCAGGCGACCCGTGCTTTGAGCGAAACCGTCTACGACAACGTGCCGTATGTCGGGCACGTGCAGTCACACACGCATCCGAATCGAGTCGCTGCGATTGCACACCTGTACGGCGTAGATGCGCCAGCGGTACGCACCGCCCGCATACTCGAAGTGGCCTGCGGCGACGGTGGCAACCTGATCCCCATCGCCTACTCGTTGCCGCATGCGCACTGCGTCGGCTTCGATCTCGCAACGACCGCGGTGGCGAAAGCGCAGCAACGCGTTGCGAAACTTGGGTTGAAAAACTGCGAGATCGTCGCTGCCGATCTCGCCACCATCGGCAAATCGCTCGGGGAATTCGACTATGTAATTGCGCACGGCCTATATTCGTGGGTGCCAGCACACCTGCGCGACAGCCTGCTGCAACTGATTATGGACACGCTCGCGCCGACGGGCGTGGCGTTCGTCAGCTACAACGTCTATCCGGGCTGGCACGTCGCCGGAATGGTGCGCGACATGCTGCGCTTTCACACCCGCGAGATCGATGATCCTGCTCAGCGCGTCGCGCAATCGAACGCGCTCATGAGGTTCATCACAGCCGCACACGAAGCCGACGATCCTTACGGCCGCCTGCTGGCGGCGGAGTGCGAGCGGTTGAGCGGGTATCCGTCGTGGTACCTGATCCACGATGACCTGGCCAGCGTAAACGACCCGCTCTACTTCCGAGACTTTGTTGCACATGCGAAGCGGTTCGAACTCAAGTATGTCGCGGAAGCCGATTTCGCGTCGATGAGCAGCGCCGATTTATCCGAGGACGCGCGTGAGAAGCTGGACGAGCTGCGCGGCGATCCGGTGTTGCACGGTCAGTATCTGGATTTCGTCAAATGCCGGCGCTTTCGTCAGTCATTGCTCTGCCACCTAGCGAACGACGTCGCCCTGCAACCGATTAACAGCAGCATGCGGAAGCTGTTTGTGGCATCGACAGCGATGCCCGAATCGCAGCCCGTGGATCTGTCTGCCGGCGTCGAGGTGCAGTTCCGATGGACCCGATCAAGCCTAAAGACCGATCATCCGCTTGCGAAAGCTGTCTTTGTAGCGCTCGCCGAACACTGGCCGCAGTGCATGTCGCTGGATGCACTGGGCAGTGCGACTGCGCGCCTTCTCGGTCGCCCGATTCAAGATGAAGACGCCGCCGTGTTGGAGCACGTCATTGTCACTGCGTTCGGTCTGCGAATGGTCGACGTCACCAGCGATGGATGGCGCGCGATCAACGCGCCAGGAGCACATCCGAAAGCCAGTGCCCTGGCAAGAATGGAATCGGAATCGGACGACGTAGTGACCTCGCTGATACACCGACGTGCGCGGGTCGACGACTCAACCGCGCGTTGGCTGGTTCAGCTCAGCGATGGAAGCCGTGACCGCCGGGCGCTCTTTGCTGAGTTGTGTCGGCAAGATGCAGCAACTACTGATGAAGTGTTACAGCAGCGGATCAAGCGACTTGCACTGCTCGGTCTGTACGAAGCCTGAGAATCTTCTTGCTACAGCGGTGAAGGGCGCAGCATGTCGCGATACACGCCAGGTGCTGAGCCCTCGATTTCGATTGCACCCGCTACATTGCGAAAGAATTCTGGCGCACCCACTGCACCGGCGATCGCGTACGCATAGCCGACAGAGCGCATGTCGTGCAGGCAGGCGCGCAGCAAAGCCGCTCCGACACCGCTTCGGCGCACACTCGATGTCACCCCTATCGGGCCAACAAAGCCGCGCGCCGTCGTGTCGTAGCAGCAAAAACCAATCACTTTCCCAGCCCGAAGCGCGACGTATAGGCTTACCGGCCGGTTGGATAACGCAACCCGCGCCTCGCTCGCCCAACCTGCGGAGAACTCATGTGCCACCCAGTCAGCGACTAAGCTGTGTTCAGGTGCCAGCGGCTTGCGGCAAATCGCGTCGGCGCAACGCCAGGTGGCGTCGGCAGCCGGCAAGTCGTAAAGCTTAATTAGCATGTCCATGCGCGACTGACGCCTTACTTTGCTTTCATGGTGAATGGAGGCTACTCAGTTCATTTAGCAACTTGCGTTGAGTGCTCATCACAGTCTGGATAGCAAACGTTGCTGCCGCCACGCCGGTGCAGCGGTGTTGAATAGCAGCGTTCCAGGCTGCAGCAGACAGAGATACTCCGCTGCCGCAATGCGCTGCCGCTGAAAGCCTTCCTTCAGCACTCGAACGCAGAGATCGCGCGAAAGCGGCTCGCCCATGAAGTAACGTGTGCCGACGACAAACCGCGCTTGATTCGCTGACCACCAGCCCTGTACCCTCTCCGGGTCGGGCCAAGGCAGGCCGTCATCGGGATCCATCGCGATGTCCCGATCCGCAGGATCGTCGTTCGGGCCGGCTTCGAAGTTCTCGGGAGGCTTGCGATCGAGGTCGAGGTAGGCCAAGTCTAGGCCGGTGATCATGCTGAAGGACTCGCCGGCCAACCGAGTGATCTTTGGATCATCCATCTGCTTGATGAGCCAAGGCACGTAGTGCGGATCACCGGCGAGGCCAGTTCCTTGAAGCAATGCGCGCTGATTAGCTGGATCCTTCGCCAGCGCCTTGAGCAACGCATGAACCCCGTCGTGATCGAGGATCTTCAACACGAGTTGAAGCGCACGCTCCCGATGCGGACTGGCTGGCACGGAGCGTGGGCTTAACGACTCGATAACTTGACCTCGATCGCCAAGCAACGCAGCCGACCAACTGGCCCAGAAGGTGCAAGCTGCGTCCTCATCCCTCAAATGGTCAACACACGCTGGTAGCAGATCGCGTCGACCAAGTTCGCCAGCACAGCGCAGCGCTCGCGCGCGTAGCGGTGCATCGGGGGAGGAGATCTCTGCGTTCAGCGCGGCGCCCGGATCGACATTGTGCAGAGCGCATGCGGCGATCCCCAACCGCTTGCGAAACGGTGCCGCCGAGTGAAGCAGTTCGCCTACAGTTCCTTTGAGGGACTGTGCAGACAGCCAGCCGAAAGCAGAGGCCAAACCATCTTGCGCGTCAGGTAAGGCTTCGACAAGAGAAAACAACTTCTCGAGACCGTCCGCCTGACCGGATTGGATGGCACCGACCGTAGCGACGAACACCTGACCTGTTCCCGGCGACTCGAGCGCTGCTGCGGCCAGTTGCGTTCCGAAGTCCCCTGCTACGGCCACGCCGTCGAGATGTGCGGCGAGCCTTTCGTCCAATCGACCGAGATGTAGCAGCTTTACATGGGGCGCGAACACAAGATGCGTGCGCGTGCTGCGTAGTGCAGCAGCGTCCTCAACATGCTGGGAAATCACAGCCAGTATGGGAGACCGTACGACGCTTTGCATGTTGGCTATCGATCCTGAAAGATAGATCCGACGTCGGGCGCCGTCCACCCCCGCGCACCGCGGGTTGCAGCTTGCGACGCTGCGCAACTATTCAAGCACGATGTTTTGATCGCTCAGTTGCATCCTTACAAGTTGCTGAGCGAACCGCAATCGAAGGTGGCATCTGGATCTCGACCACGGTCATTATGCTATGCGATGCCGGGTCGAATCTGTGATCGGCGAGAGATCCGTGTTGCCCAACCCGAACACTCCAGAGCACGCGAGAGCGGTGTCAAGCACGAGTACGCCGGTCTGCATGCCCAGCGAAATGAAGTGGTGGTTGGAATGGCTGTCGGCCTGCATCAAACCAGAGTAACGTTTCCAATGTTCGTGGTAATTCCTCGGACTGATGAAGTTCAGGTTGGGTACGTCGGCTACGATCAATCGGATGTGGCTAATTGCGATCGGGTTGGAGGGATCGAAGATGACCTATCGGCTCTACGACACCGCGCAAGGCCAGTTTGCGCTCTGCTGGGACACCTGCTGCCAAATCATCAAGTCGTACCACCGGGCCAGCCTTCAGCACCGGCATTCGAAAGAGGTCACCGAGTCGCAATCGCAGATGCTGAGTCCGTCGACCTGGGGAATGCCTGACCTGACGTACCTGTCGGTGGATTGGGACAAGGTCCGGCAGGAGAGCGTGGCCAGCACCATGTCCGATGCCTGGCGCCTGGGAGCGGTGGCCACGTTCTCTGGCGACGGCGTCGACACACTGGTGCGTGAGCTCAAGCGGCTGCAGATGCAGACGCGGCAATCGAACGCCTTGTTCAATGCCAGCCAGAGGCAAGCGAGCAGCAAGACCCTAGCGGCGATGGAGCGATCGGTGGAGTCGTTTCAGTCCATGGTCGACGGCGCAAAACGGGTGCGGGACCTGTCGGGCTCGGTGCTCATTGGCGCCGCGACCGCGGCATCAGGTGGACTTGCAGGCGCGGCCATATTCGGCGCGGGCGCCGGCAGTGCGCTGAAGGGAATTGCGAAGTTTCAAGACAGCGGCAGCTATGGCAGCGCCGCGATTGAGGTTACACAGAACATCGCGTTCTCAGTGTTTCAAACAACGAAAGTCGTGAAGCTTGTGGTCAGCGTCACCGCGGACACGTCCAAGGCTCTAATTGAAGGACGCCCCATCGGCACCGCGCTGGCCGAAGGTGGCGTGAACGTGCCCGCTGCGGTGCTTGGCGAAGGGGCGAAAAAACTGCTTGGTCCGTTGATGGACAAAGTGGCCGTTCCGGTCGTCACCAAGGTCATCACCAGCCCGCCTCAAATCCTCTCCAAGCTGCCGATCGAGGTTGGTGCAAAGGTCCTGGTCGATCAAACCAAGAAAGCGGCGCAGGCCACCATTCGAGGCGCCGCGCAGAATCTGCATGCAGGCGCCATCGCGTCGACGCGCTCCTCATTGGCCGACGCCATAAGTGTGGACGATGACTTGCTGCTGAAGTTTGCCGTCATTGATATGTCGAAGGGCATCGGGCACAGTTGGTGGTGAAGTCGGCCAGAGGCGGGCCGTGGTTGCGATCGACACATTCGTTTGACGACAGTTCGGTGAGTTACACGACTCGACTCCACTTGCCATCATGAAGCTTAAAGACATCTTTCTGGCCAAGCGACACTAGGCCGTCAGCGGCCCTTAGGAGATGCAAGCAGGTCTCGGGCGCGTCATCGGCATCGGTCAGAGCGGGCACGGGCTGCAACGTGTCGTTCGCCAACTCGAGAATATCGAAGTCGGTCACGACGTAAACCTTGCCGTCAAAGTCCCGCACGTCCTGCAAGTTGTCGGTAAGGCCGGTGTCGATGACTGTCCACTGGTCATCGCGGCCCTTGAGCATCACCCCTCCGTCGCCGACGGCGTAGACCACGTCGTCTTCAGCGCAGCACACCGCATTGAGGTTGGCTGAGACGGGCGAGTCGATCTGGCGCCATCGGTTCAACTTGCGCTGCCAGATCTCGCCCTGCCAGCCCACGGCGTAGAAGTCTTTCGCGGAGAAACCGTCGATGCTCTCGAAACCAACGATGAGCTTGTCGTCCTCGGGTGGCGTTGCGCTTAGATCACGCCACTGCAGCGGGCCGGTGCGCACCGCAGCAACGCGACCCATGCCGCAGGCGTAGATCTGGCCTTCGATCACCGCGAGTGAGCGCCACGAGGTGTCGCCGATGCCGATGTCGCCGGTCGCATGGGACGCGTTTGCCGGCGCACCTTCCCAAAGCTCGCCGTTCGGACCGATGGCGCAGATGACACGCTGCTGCCCATCGGGCTTGACTGTCACCATGGACTGCGCCGCCCAGCCCATCGAGGTGGGGAACTTGGTCAGGTTTTGTTCGTGGAGCAGAAAGAAGGTGGAATTCGGCTGGTCGTCGGCCTCCATCGCATCAAGCGACTTGGCGAAGATGATGACATTGTGGAACGGCGCGCAGCCGCTGAGGAAAGTGGAAAGCGTGTGGTCCATCTTTTTGTCCTTGTGTCAGCCCGCGAAGCTCGGTGCAGGCAGGTCCGGAAAGGCCTTGTCGAGCTTGTCTTGCAGCCCCGCGTCCAGCTCCTTGCTGCCCGAATTCCAGTGCTTGACATTCTTGTCCAGCCCCGACTGAGGCTTAATTTGGCTGTCGAGTTGTTCTTTGATGCAGGCCTCGCTGCAGCCGCATTGCTGCGCCACCGCCTTGGCGCAGATCTCGTTGTAGTCGCGCAGGCTGCACTTGCCATTCTTGAGCTTGCCCGATTTCTTAGCCGCGTAGTCTATGGCCGCATGGTTCTTGCCGTGCGAGCCCACGTGCTGACTTGCACCCTCCATGCACACGCATAGAGCCGGCCCCATTTTGTAATTCTTGATGCCCTTCATCATGCTCTTGGGCGGGACGTGATGGGGCGTCTGGCCGGGGCAGCAGCCCATTTGGCCTTTCTTCGGCTCGTAGGGGCGCAGGAAGCAGCGCATCGCCTCCACGCACTTGGTCTTGGCGTCGGCCGTGGCCTTGTCGGCCGCTTGCCTGCTTCGGCTCGCACCCTTGCGGCGGCGCAGTCCTTTTTTCTGCTGCTTCACTGGAGTAGCGAGGGAACCGGGGCACTGGTCGGAACCGTCTTCCTTGCAGTTGTCCTTGATCTTCTGGCGGTCGCCGGCGCACGAGTCGATGTTGCCCATGGCAGAGTTCGCCACATGCACCATGGGTGCGGCGCCATTGGCCGGCGAGCACGCATGGTTGTGTGTCGTCATGTCAAGGTTGCGCACCACATTTTCGCCCTCGACCTTTACGTCCATCGACCACGCCAAGAAGTACACCTTGCCGGTGTTCTTGCTGTTGATCATGCCCTTTTTGGGGGCTGCGCCGGCTTCGTCTCCACTGCTCTTCTTGAACGCGGACTTGTCCTTGAGCATGATCTCGGAGCCACCGATCTTCACGCTGCGCGATCCGTCAGCGGTGTTGCTGGCCATGCCAGTGTTGGGGTAAGGAATTGGTACGCCGGGTGGCGTTGCGGGTGTCTGTGGTGGTGTGAAGCAGACGTCTGGAAACTGGCAGATAGACTTGCCGCCCATCGACTTGCTCGAGATCTCCATCGAGTTGGCGAACACTGGATTGCCCATCGTCAGCTCATGTAGGTGCACACGGCGGCGCGGGGGCCACTGTCGTTCGATAGATGGACCAGACTGCGCCGCCCAGGCGCGTATCCCTTTGAGCCCGCGGCGTGTGCGACGGCAAGACAAGCAAGACCCGCTGTGGCGCCAGCTTCACCAATGCATTCAGCCGGGTGCCAAAGCTCGAAGTCTTCGCGGCGCTTGCGCAGGATTCGGTTGAGGGCGAGCGACGCTTCCTTGAAGTAGTACTGTTCGCCCGACAAATCGGACACGCGGTAGTCAATTTCATGCAAATTGCTGCCGGCTTCTGCAAGCGCCGCTCTGACGGCGACGGTGAGCCCATCTCCGCGCAGCGGCTCTCCGGACTCGATATGTGCTTTCTCCAACGCGAGGCCGATCCCGTTGCAGCACAGCTCGCCAGCCGCATTTGGCGCGGCTACCAGCAGTGCGCCAGCGGCCTCACCGGGGATAAAGCCGTTGGAATTGAGCGGGGCCAACAATCGACCACCCGCTGCATACACGCCCAGCGTGGGCCAATTGAGCAGGCTATCGGTTGCAGCAATGAGCACTCGAGGGTGCTTGTGCTCATGGATGAGCTTGCGTGCCTGTACTAGTGCCAAACCGGCGCTTACGCGTCCTTGCGCGACGATGCCCGAATGCTCGGAGAAGCGCGCACCGAGTGCCATCTCTAAGCCGGCGGGCAGCTCTCCGTCGAGCCCCTCAAGGCGACCTGGTCGAGTCGGCTCGGCGATGCAGAGCAGCAGAGGAATGTCCCGCCATTGCTCCCGTGGTACGCCTCGAAGGCACTCCTCGATGGCCATCACAGCCATCTGCGCGAGCTTGCGGATGCCACGCAACGGCGCATCAAGCTCGACTTGATATCCGATCAACGGCTCAGCGCCCGGTAGTACGAAGTGCGTTGTGCTCGGGTTGGTGAGCTTCGCACGTATGGCTGCGCATGTTGCCGGGCTTGTGAGACCCACGCTTGTCACCAGCCCGGTGTTTAGGATGGCGATGGGCAGGATGGATGTCACGGGTTCGCGGCCTCCTCACTTTCTAAGGGCACCATCACTACGGGGATCGGAAAGGCCACCTGTTCGTGCTGCTGCCACCAGTCATGGCCCTTCTTGCCCACCATCACCTGAGCGATCTCGTGCATGCTCTTCTTCAAGGGCCGGGCTAGGCGCCAACTCATCGTGAAGCATTCACGGTCGGTGTCGAAGGCGACGGTGTCGAGCGTGGCGGAGTAGTCCTCGCGCTCGCCGCGCTTGGGGAATACATGCACCGGCGCTTCGAAGTGTGGCAGCGTGAACTGGCGCGGGCCGTCGGCAGCAAAGCCGCTCAAAATTACCTCCATTGGCGCCTTAGGCAGCGGCACCTGCTGATCGTCGGGCGCGGCCTGGTAGTAGCGGTCGTCGAAGTCATTAGGCAGGAACGGAAAGACATCGTCCAGCCAATGCTGGTCATAGGTGCCCGCGTAGCGTGCCCGTTGCGGCCAGCCGCGTCCCAGCGGGCCCAGAGCCATCGGCCTGTATTTGTCGCTGGGAAAGGTGACCGACTTGCCAAGTTCCTCGGTATTGGGCAGTGGCTTGCCGTCGACGCAGTCGTTCTTCAGGTGCTTGTGCCAGCCGCGGCCAACGGGGTTGGGCAAATACGCATCGTGTTCTCGCTCGTCGTCGCTGTTTCGGTCGGCGCCGCCGAATGCGACGTCGTAAGACACCGGCATGCGCGTGAACTGCCCCGGCGCCGATGCCGTTATGCCGGTGAAGCCGGCGCGCCAGACGCGGTTGCCCACGACGTCGAATACCTTCTGCATCGGCCCCACGCGCAGGCCGGCGCGTAGGCGCGTCACCTGCCGGCCCTCAGGCGCGCAGGCATGACCCACCAACAGTACGTCGCACGCCGGCTTGCGGGGCACGAAGTCGATCTCATGCACCGGAGCGCTAAAGCCGGGTTCACCCGTGAACGTGTCGGCCATGATGAGCGGCAATTGTTCGTCGTGCAGACGCACTTGCTCACCCGGCTTGGGCAGCACAAAGGTGCCTTTAATCACAACCACCAGCAGCTCGCGAGCGCTCGGCTCGAGGCTCATGTTGTAGCCCACGACCATGCGGGTGGCGTTGATCAGTTCCATCGCTTCGAGCGCGCCGGCGCACTCAGTTGAGCTGCACGGAACCGCCTTTGATGCGGTTTACGCCGGTGGATCGCGACAGTACGTAGGAACCATCGATCAACACCTTGCCGGCTTTGGTGAGCGTGATGCTCGCCTTGCCGCAACGCAGGACTAGCTGCTCCTTGGCGCTTACCAGCATCCTTTCACCATCCGCCTCGACATTCACCTGACCGGGTTGTTTATCGAGGGGCCAGCCCGCGGACTCGCGCAGTACGCCCATCACGATGGGGCGCTGGGGATTTCCTGATTCAAACATCAACACCACGCACTTGCCGATGTGCGCTCCGTGCAAATCGACGACCGTCTTCGCGCGAAGCGCAGACGTATCGGACTGACCCGGAAAGATTACGAGCGGCGTCGTGCCATCGTCGCTAATCGCAAGCAATTCACCAATGACGACACCGGCGTTCGACACAACCGGTGAGAGCGTCTGAGGCTGAGCGCGCACGGGCGCCTCGACTAACGCGCGCAGCAACTCCTCTGCTCTGCTCTCAGTCGTCTCAACAGCCAGGCTAACCAGTTGTTCCACTTGATCTCTCGCTGACATCAAACGCCTCCACCCGCTTACCATCAATTCTGCAAAATCTTCGAGCCCTTCATCACGATGTCGCTCGATGCTTTGACGTTGATCTTGCCGCTGCCTTCGACTGTGATGTCCTTGCCCTTAATCACGATCGTGCCGTCCTTCTTCATCGTGATGCTGGCCGAGCCGGTCTTAATGGAGACCGAATCGCCCGCATCGATCACGAGATTCTTGCCGACTTTCAGCGCATCGTCTTTGCCGATCGAACTAGAACGCCCATCGCCGACGCTGCGTGATTCTGCTTTGCCTACGCTGGTCGACAGCGCCCCACCGACGTCATTCGACTGGTTCGCTCCAACGTTGGTCGATTGATTGGCGCCAACGTCGGTCGACTGATTGGCGCCCACGGTGATGGTTTGCGTCGCGCCGACGGCAACTGACCTGGAAAGCTCCGATCGCAATCTCCTGCGCGGCACCAATCGCAATCGTCTCGTTAATACCGACGGTGTGCGTCCGTTGCAGAGCGACCGTAGCGGTTTCACTCGCACCGACCGTGATCGTCCGGTTAGAGCCGATGCTGATGGTCTCATTCGCGCCAACGTCTTCAGTGCGATTTGCTCCAATTGAAATCGTCTCGTTGTTTCCTACCGTCTCCGTGCGGTCATGCTTAACTAGCGTGGTCTCGTCGTTGTCGATCGTCTTCTTGCGATCATGGCCGACCCAATGCGTCTCGTCGTTCTCGACCTCGATGTCCTGATTCTTCTCCGCGTGAATCCACAGCTGCTCTTCGCCCTTCTTGTCCTCGAAGCGAATCGCGTTGGCGTTGGCCGCCGCACCTTTCTGTGACGAGCGCGTGAGCAAGCCTGACTGCGTCTTGTTGCCCGGTAGTTCCCACGGTGGCATTTGCTCGGCGTTGTAGACGCGGCCGGTGATGATCGGCTGGTCGGGATCGCCCTCTAGAAAATCGACGATCACTTCCTGGCCGATACGCGGGATGTGGATCGCGCCCCAGTTGCTGCCGGCCCACGGAGACGAGACGCGAATCCAGCACGATGAGTTCTCATCCTTCTTGCCGTAGCGGTCCCAGTGGAATTGCACTTTCACGCGGCCGTACTTGTCGGTGTAGATCTCGTCACCCGCCGGCCCGACGACGACGCCGGTCTGTGGACCTTGCACGATCGGTTTGGGTGTGCTGCGCGCCGGTCGGAATGGCACCTTGCTGGGCTGCGCGGTGAAGCTGCAGCGGTAGTCGCCGCCGGTGTCTTCGATGCCTTCGTAGCCTTCGAATTGCAGTCGATATTGCGCGGCGGTCACCAGGTACTCGCGATTCTGGTCGGCGCGCGGATGTGAACTGAGCTTGATCAAGCATCCGGTGCTACATGTGCGCGTGGTGCCGCTGGCTTCGCAAACTTCGTGCTGCGCCAACAGTTCCTCGAGCCGCGTGCGCACGAACTGCTCACCCTCGGCGCGGACCATGTATTCGCCGGGATAGTCGAAGACCTCGAACTTTCCGTCTGTGTGCGTGCGCGGATCTTTGAAAGTCTCGAGCAGCTTCGTGCTCGGCGTCTCAAAGTTATAGTCAGTGATCGCGTAGGCGCCGGGCTGAATCTGCTTCGTGACGAACCATTCCTCGACCACCTCGTCCTTCTGCCGCGGCGTATCGACCGCTTGCGGAAGAAAAACATACTTCCCGCCGCCTGCGGCCGCTTCATGGGCATCGTACGAATCGCCCAAGATCATCTTGTGTTTGCCTTCTTCGTGCGTGAAGTAGTAATAAATGCCTTCCTGCTCCATTAGGCGGCTGACGAAATTGAAGTCGGTCTCGCGGTATTGGACGCAGTATTCCCAAGGCTGGTGTTCGCCCGTCAGGCGAAGCTCATACGTTCCGGCGTACTTGTCGAATATCTCCTTGACGATATCCGGCACGCTCATGTTCTGAAAGATTTTGCAGTCGGCGCTGCGCGTCATCGCCCACGCCCATGGACGGCCGGTTGCCTGGTAGCGGAAGTAGCGGCCGATGCCGCCGGTCAGATCCGAAGCGCGTCACTTTGGCGTCGAAGCAGCGCTCGGCGCCGTCAAGCAGCTCGAGCTTCACCGTGACGTTCTTGCCGAGCAGATCCTCGGCCTTCAGGTCGGGCTTCGACTGACAGCAGCGTGATGTCGTATTCGAACAGGCGCCCCAGCGCTTCCGTGGCCGTCATGCTGTAGAAGAGCAGCGCGCCGTCGCCCAGCGGGGTGGTGATGCTCATCACGCGTGCCATCGCGACCTCTGGGCCCTCACGCGAAATCGAAACGGAAGTCGCCGGTCTCTGCCGACAAGCCGACACGCTTCAGCGGCTCGCCGCGCGCCAGCCGCTGCAGATACTCAACGCTGATCCGCGGCAACACCGTATTGGTCAGGATCGCATCGATCATGCGGCCACCGCTTTCGACTTCGGTGCAGCGGCTCACCACCAGCTTGACTGCTTCGTCGTCGAAGTCGAACGGGATGTCGTGGTTGTCACGAACGCGGCGCCGGATGCGATCGAGCTGCAGCCGCACGATGTTGCCCATGATCTCGCTCGACAACGGCAGGTACGGGATCACCACCAGCCGGCCGAGCAGCGCAGGCGGAAATACTTTCAACAGCGGCTCGCGCAGCGCTTTGCTCAGTGCTTCCGGATCCGGCATCAACGCCGGGTCGCGGCACATGTTCATGATCAGATCGGTGCCGACGTTGGTCGTCAGAATGATGATCGTGTTCTTGAAGCTGATGTGCCGGCCTTCCCCGTCTTCCATCCAGCCCTTGTCGAATACCTGGAAGAACAACTCGTGCACGTCGGGGTGCGCCTTTTCGATCTCATCGAGCAGCACCACGCTGTAGGGCCGCCTGCGCACGGCTTCGGTCAGCACGCCGCCTTCGCCGTAGCCGACGTAGCCCGGCGGCGCGCCCTTCAGCGTCGAGACGGTGTGCGCCTCTTGGTACTCGCTCATGTTGATCGTGATGACGTTCTGCTCACCGCCGTACAGCGCTTCGGCCAGCGCGAGCGCTGATTCGGTCTTGCCGACACCCGACGGACCGGCCAGCATGAAAACGCCGATCGGCTTGCCCGGGCTGTCGAGCCTCGCGCGCGAGGTCTGGATGCGGCGCGCGATCATGTCGAGACCATGGCGTTGGCCAATCACGCGCGAGTTCAGCGTATCGGCCAGGTGCAGCACAGCTTCGATTTCGTTCTTCACCATGCGGCCGACCGGAATGCCGGTCCAGTCAGCTACGACTGCCGCGACGGCCTGCTCGTCGACAGTGGGCAGGATCAGTGGCTTCTCGCCTTGGATTTCGGTCAGCCGGGCCTGTTTGTCCTTCAGTTCGGCGAGCCATTCCGCACGCTGCTTAGGAGTTCCCGGCGAGACCTGCATACTGGCCGCCATCGCCTCGGCGCTCGCCGTCGTTGCGATTTCTACTGGGGTTGCCGACGTTGACTCCTCAAATGAATCCTCGGGCCCGTGGTTACTGTCATTTGCGGGCGGCTCGCTGCCTGCTCCTGTCGTAGCGAGCTCCCGCTTAGCCACTGTGGCGGCAGTGGAAGGCGCTGCGGCGGAGGGCTGTGCACTAGTCGCTACCGGTGCAACCGCCGGTTCGTCGACTGACTTGCCCCCGGCGCGCAAACGCGCGCGCAGTTCCAGGATAGGATCGACCAATTCTTTTTCCTGCTGCCAGCGCGCCTCTACACCTGCGAGCCGCTCGCGCTCGGCGGCGAGAGATTTGTCGGCTTGCGCGCGGCGCTCGCTGACGTCGAAGCCGATCGCTTCTTCGCGGTCGATGATCTCGAGCTCCGTTTCCAATCCTTCGATGCGTCGCTGCGCATCCTCAACCTCGGCCGGCGTCGCGTGCTGTGAAATTGCCACGCGCGCGCAGGCGGTGTCGAGCAGGCTTACTGCCTTATCGGGAAGTTGCCGGGCCGGGATGTATCGATGCGACAGCCGTACTGCCGCCTCGATTCCTTCGTCGAGCAACTGCACGCGATGATGTTTCTCGAGCGTTGACGCAACGCCACGTGCCATCAAAATAGCCTTCTCTTCGCTCGGCTCGTGCACCTGCACGACCTGGAAGCGCCGTGTCAGTGCCGGATCCTTCTCGATGTATTTCTTGTACTCGGCCCAGGTGGTTGCCGCGATCGTGCGCAGCTTGCCCCGAGCCAGGGCGGGCTTCAGCAGGTTAGCCGCGTCCCCGGTGCCGGCGGCTCCGCCCGCACCGATCAGCGTGTGGGCCTCGTCGATGAACAGAATGATCGGCTTCGGTGACGATTGCACTTCGTCGATCACCTGCCGCAGCCGGTTCTCGAACTCGCCCTTCATGCTCGCGCCGGCCTGCAGTAGTCCGATGTCGAGCGTCATCAGCGTCACGTCGCGCAGCGGCGGTGGCACATCGCCGATCGCAATGCGCGCAGCAAAGCCTTCGACCACTGCCGTTTTGCCGACACCCGCCTCGCCGGTGAGGATCGGATTGTTCTGCCGCCGGCGCATCAGGATATCGACGATCTGCCGCACCTCTTCGTCGCGCCCGCGTACCGGATCGAGTTCGCCGCGACGGGCGCGCTCGGTTAGATCGACGGCGTAGCGCTTCAGTGCTTCCTGCTTACCCATCTGCGCCGGGGCCATCGCACCGCTCGCTTCGCCTGGTTCACCAGCCGAGCCAACGGCCGAACCGTCAGACGAGCGCAGCATGTCCTCGGGTGAGCCGCTCACCACCTTCGGCAGCTCGTCGGCAAGCTGCTCGACATTGATCTTCTCGAAGAGCCGCGAGATAGAGATCACAGCGTTCCGCAGCGTATGTTCCGTGAGTATCGCTACGAGCAAATGCCCGGTACGCACCTGGCCGTCGCCGTACTTCAACGTCGCATAGACCCAGCCGCGCTCGACCGCGTTCTCGACGTGCACAGAGAGATCCGAGATCGAAGTAGCGCCGCGCGGCAGGCGATCGAGAGCGCGCGTCAGATCCGCGGCCAGCCTCGACTGATCCAGCCCGGCGTGGCGGACGATGCGGTGCAGGTCGGAGTCGGGCAGCTGCAGGATTTGAGTCAGCCAGTGCTCGAGCTCGACGAACGGATTGCCGCGCAGCTTGCAGAACACGGTGGCGCTTTCAATCGCCTTGTAACCGAGCGGATTGAGCTTGCCGAACAGCGCAACCCGGCTGATGTCACTCATTTTTCGGCTCCAACGGTGTTCAAGATAGTCATGCGAACACTCCACTCGCAATGCGCTTGCATTCGACAATGGAAAAAGCGACAGACGCCAGCGCAACGGTTCCAAGCAGCGGCGCAATTCGCGGCAGGTACAGCTGCATCACGTCGGACGGGGGCCGCCATTTCATGTTCTGCGCGACAGGCGCGCGATCCTCAATCATCCGGCCGCGTCCTGCAAGTGCATCCACCGGATGCGCGAGCAGCGCACGCACAACGCCGGTAACCGCGTTCGATTGTCCGCCACGAAAACTGTAGGGTAAGGCCAATACCAGCCGTGCGGCATAGCCGAGCGACTGGTCGCCGTTGTGGGCAAGTGTGACGATCCTTCGAAAATTCTCGAAGTCGACCCACCAGGCGCCTTCGCACCATTGCGCCGGCGGCGTTTTGTCGGCATCGACGAAGCGGTAGTAAAACTGGCCCGGCCGGAGATGAATCTTCTGAACAGCCCACATGCCCGTGTCGGCGTTGCGCCGGTGGTGCGCGAGCTCGAGCGCATCATCGAAAGCATCGGCGTTTAATCCGCGCATGGCTTCGTCATTGCGTAGCTGGAAACGCGCGAACGTCTCATGTGCTGGCGCCTGCGAATCGCGCTTCGTAATCGAGCAGCAAATCGTGCGCGTCTTTATCGCGCGGCCTGCCAACGAGCCAAGTCGTCCAACCAAGCCGCCCCTGCTGGCCGAGCTTGGTCGGCGGAATTTGTGGGCCGGCGAGCGACAAACGCACGTCCCACCGCAGCTCCCACCCAAGGTAGGTTCGAAGCAGCGCCATCAGCCGGTCGGCCAGCGAGCCGCCGGGCAGAAAATCCTCGTAGTCACACAGCTTTGACGCGCTGATGTGCAGGCGGATGTTGCTTTGCGCGTCCCACACCGAGGCGCCCAGCACCGCACCGCCGCCCAGCTGCGCTGCCTGGTCGCCAGCGCCAAGCCGCGTCCGGTCGTCGGCCGGCAAATGCATCCAGCGCGCGGCAAACTCCTCGACGCGCACCGGCAAACGAAAGTAATCCGACAGCATCGCGCGTAGGCCATCGGCATTGCGCACCTGCCGGGCCAGCGTGCCGGCATGATGCAGCTTGACCTCATCTTCGACCGCGTCGCGCTGCTGTGTGGTTTGCAGGCCGCTGCCGAACAGCGCACCAACATACTTCGTAAAACGGTCGTCGTCCCGGCGATCCAGATTCGTTACTGGCTGCGCTTGCGCCCACGCGCGATAAAACAGCAGCAGAAAACGATGATTGATCAAATCCAGAAAGCGCGCGAACGTGGCGTCCGCGTGATGCAGAAGCCGATCGCGCGCGTACTCGGTCAAGTGCAACGGCAACGGTCCGTTCGGGCCGAGCAGGCCGAGAAACCGCACTTCGATCACTGCCGGCCGCGCATCGCGTGCCGGCCGGACACCGGACAACGCCGCCGGCGCGAAGTCGAGCAACGGTTCCTGCCCGAGGCGAATCGGTTCATCGGCGGGCCGCGACGCGACTCCGAGCCGGGGGTGGTGCGGATGGGTGGCTTCCAACCGCCGCAACACATAGAAGAAGTCGAACGCGTACGGACGCGCCGTCACGCGCTCGATCAAAGCTACAGCGTCGGCCGCGTTCCGCATCTGGGTTTCCAGCGAGCGATTTCACCGCGCTGCGCCGAGCGCAACGTGGTGGCTACAAACGAGTTGAGCGCAGCATGGCGCGCTAGAAAGTGTTCGAGCACGGAACCGAACAGAAATGCACTGGCACCTTCGAACGCAAGCTCGTCGACCTCGACATCGACCTGTACGCCGCGGCCGAACACAATCGGCCCGGGCAGCGGCAGCCGCTTGATTACCGGGCGCGCGCTGATCCGGTGCACGCCTTCGATCTGACGCAGCGCCGAGGCCTCGTGCGAGCGCGCATACAAGCGCAGCATCTCGGTCAGCACGATGGCCCCTTGGTCGCCGTGCTGAGTTTGACCTTCGATCAGCGCCAGGTAGTTAAGCGAAAGTTGGCTGATCATCCGCCACGTCAGTGCGCCATCGGCCAGCGGTGACAGCGGCTTCGACGGCCCCTTGATCAGCCGTATCGCCGCCAGCGGCGCCGCCGCGTCGAGCACGAAATCGGTAGCCCCCCATCCGAACGCGATCAGCAGCGGCAGATCACGGTTCGAACACAGCGCGGTTAGCGCCAATTGCCGCAGGTTGGAACTGAACGGCGCTTCCGCAGGATCGACGATCGAGACGAATGCCTCGGTGCCGAGGTAACTCGAGCGCGGCCCATTGCGCCGTTGGTTGTCCGACATGATGCGCAGCTCGCGGCGCACGGTGAAGTACGCCATCTGGTTGCGTTCGTCACCACGGCGCATCCCGTAGAGCGGAACGAATCGCTGCTCGCTCTCGGCGCCGACGCCGAAGCCGGTGACCGACGTGACATCGCAGACCTCGAAGTCCATCGGACGCGTGCGGTCGGGAACGGCGTGGTATTCGTGCGCGCCTTCGGTGATTTGGATACGGTCGAGCCGCTTCGGAAACAGGTTGATCGCCGGCGCGCAATAGAGCGCCATATTGGCGGCATCGACGCGGCCTACGAGCGTCGCGTCGGCGCGAGAGAACAAAAGCACCAGCTCGAACTCGGTACACGAGCGGCGCGCGGCAGCCTGGCGCAGCCCGCCGACGTCGATGAACAAGAAGCGCTGCGGAAACGCGAAATACTCGGCCAACAACCGATGGCCGGCAAACCCGGAGTGCGGAACCGGCAGCAATGCTTCGTCGTCGCCGAAACCTACTGCTTGGATATCGCGTCCGGCAATCAGATGCCAGTCGGTCACCGGGCGCTCGGGTGGAATCACGAGCGCCCCCAGGCAGTGACCTGCGGCAAGTTCGTACAGACGGAAGCCAACTTCCTCCGTGCCCCCAAGGAAGAAACGAAGGCGCTCGAGCGGAAGGTCCTTCAACGACAAGCCGGCCGTCACGCGCATTCGCAGGCGCAATCCCGCGCGCACCTGGCGCGCGAACGGCATTTGTGCAATCGGCAGATCGGGCGCATGCAAGAAGAACTCGGCCGCGACGACCTCGAGCGGCCAGAGTGTCACGTCGTGGGCGGTTCGGAATTCGCAGGTGGTGTCCTGGCCGCGCTGCAGCTGCGAGCGCATTGCTGCGCCGCGTGGCACCTTGACACCGCGTGCCAGGTTCCCTTCGGTCAGCTGCGGCTGCAACTGCACGATCGCCATCGAGGGCGTAGGTGCCAAGTAGGAGGGGTAGACAATCTCGAGTAACCGCTGCGTGAAGCGCGGAAACTCGGCGTCGAGTTTCAGTTGCACGCGCGCGGCGAGAAACGCGGCGCCTTCGAGCAGTCGCTCAACATACGGGTCTGCGACCTCGGTGCCGTCGATGCCGAGCCGGGACGCCACCTTGGGAAATTCGCGCGCGAACTCCGCGCCCATCTCCCGCAGATGCTGTAGCTCTCCGTTGTACAGCGTGAGCAGCCGCGGTTCCATCGCTACTGGTGACTTCCTAACGTGCGACCGCTATCGCGGATCTCGCAGGTCCCGCTTTCGAGATCGACTTCAGTGCGCAGCAGAATCTCGAGCGGGACCGGCTGCGCCCACAGGCGGCCGCGGATCTCGACGCCGATCACGTTGTGCTGTTCCAGGTGGCCCGGTGAGCCGATCACCTCGACCTCGAGCGTATCGGGCAGCACGCGCGGTTCGAAGCGCAGAATGGCTTCGCGGATCGACTGCGCCAGAGTAACGACATCAAGCGTCGACGACGTATTGCCGGTCATCGGTGGCAGACCGAAGAAAAGCACTGATTCGGTGGCCCACGCGTGGCCGGCAGGTATCTCGCTTTCTCGCGGGCGCACCGCGTTCAGCAACCAGCGAAAGTCGCGCAGCACGCCGGCGCGCAGGCGCGTCGCGTTGATCACGCGCGCTTCAGGCGGCTCCTGTTTTCGCTCAGGTTCGTCGTCGGTCAGCCGGTCGAGCAAAGCGGGTTGCAGCCGCTCCTGCGAAGTCAGCTCCGGCACGATACGTCTGCCCTCGTGCGCGATGTGTGATATGCGTAGCAGCGCAACGGCATCACACTTCGCCTCACTGGTCGATCACGATCTCGCGAACTTCGAGCAGCGGATACTCACCAGCGTCGGTGGCAAGCAGCCGCTGACCGAGTCCAACTTCGAGTCCTTCAACCGCTTGCTTCCAGATCGTGCGCCGCCCCAGCTGCAGCGCACCGTCGCCAGCGCTTTCGCTGCCGGGGTAGCGGCCGGGAATCAGCGCAGGCGCCTCTCCGCCATTAGCGAACTGCAAATGCGCCGGTGCCCAGACCAGATCACGCAAGTCTGCGGGCGGCGTTATTGCAAGGCGCGACAGCCGCGTAAATGGAATCCAGTAATAGCCGCCGTGTAACACTGCCTCCAGTACCGGACCGAAGCGCACGTCGGCATCGGCGATCCACTCGAAGCGCGCGCCGTCGATAATGCCGCTCGATGGCTCGGCTTGATCCAATGCCTGCGCACGCAGAGCAATCGATCCTGGGATGTCACCCTGACCCGCGCGCAACAGCGCTTCTACCAGCAGGCCGAGCCACGGTTCGGGCTCGCCGATCACCATCGGTGACTTGCGTCCAGCGATCACCTGCGCTCGCAGCGCTTCGCAGCGCAGTGCTTCGCGATACGTCTGCACCATCAATAAAGCTGCCGGATCGAGCTGACCGGCGAGCGTGAGCTGCTCGAGCGCACGCTCCCATTCGCCGCGGACGCTCAGAAGCTGGAACAGGAACGTGCGGAGGCGGGCATCGGCGGGCTGCGCCCGCACCTGCGTCTGCAATTGCTGCAAGGCGGCCTCGGTGTCGCCATCGCGCACGCTTTGTTCGGCATCGGCCATGACCGCTGCATTCATAAGTGGCCCTTTTCAGACAACGGCTCGTTGGTTAGGCAGTCGGCGCCCATGAGTCCTCAAACGAGGTTCCGCCGCGCGGCTGGCCGTCGGCCCCTTGCGGCGTGTAGTCGACCGTGATCTTCTCGAATGCAAGCTTTAGCTGCTCTAGCGTGCCGGCGCCTTCCAGCCCGCCTTCGCTTTCGACCTCAAAGGCCGAGACGAAAGCGTTCTTCAGCGTGATCTTCAGAAACAGCTGCTGACCCTTACCCGCGCGGCGAGCGGTCAAAACGGCGGTCTTGATCTTATCGTTGCGTGCGACCGCGCCCATTAGCGCGGTGGTGGCGCTGTCGACGCGCTTGCGGACCACCAGGTGCGAGATCGCCGCCTTGCCGCTGCGAACTCCGGTCGCTGACGTGGGAGCCGATATGCCCCACGACCACCCGATCACATCGATCTCGTCCTTGTGATCCTTATCCTGTGACTCGCCCTTGATGGCGCCGCCTTTTTCGGTGTCCACCTTGAGGAAAAAATCCTCGTGCGCCATCGCCGGCTTCTCCCCTCGCCACGATTAATGCCTGGCCCGGCTGCGCGTGATGCACGCGCAGCCGTTAGCCTTCCTTACCTGCCTTGATGTCGTATACGAAGTGGACGCCGGCATCGAGCGAGCCGTCGGCCTTCTGCGGCTTGTACTCCATGTCGACTTTCGCGCACTGCAAGGAGACCTGTTCCATCGGCACCGAGCCGGTGCCACTCGATTCGGTAATCGATACCGAGGTGATGATGACGTCGTTCATCTTGACAATCAGGAAGTCTTGCGGTCCCTTGCCCTGCTTCGTTGAAGTGAGGGTGGCTTCCTTAATATGCTCGAGGGTGGCACACGCCTTCCAAAGGTTGGGCGACGCCTTATCCACCTTGTGCACGAAGTGCAGGTCCGAAAAGCTCACCTTGCCCGTACCGCCGCCTCCGCCGTGGGACATCGAGCCCGGATTCGACGCGCCCCAGCTATAGCTTTCGACATCGATTTCGTCTTTGTGCTTGTCGTCCGTCGACTCGCTCTTAATGTCACCTAACTTCAGATGAATGTCTGAATTCGCCATAAAATTCCATCTCCTCCAAGATTCCGCATCGCGCCTTAAGCGCACCGCCTGACGTCGTTTTTAGCTCTTCGCCAAGTTAAGCAGCTGCCTTTATCGACGGCAGCTTTGAAACCAACCGCAAGGATGCCGTCAATCCTTCCAATTGATAGTGCGGACGCAGCCAGATCTTGGCCGTGTAGTAGCCGGGGTTGCCCTCGACCTCCTCCACCTTGACCTCGGCCGCAGCAAGAGGCTTTTGCGCCTTTGTTGTCTCCGACGAGTGCGCCGGATCACCGTCCACATAGTTCATCAGCCAGTTCTGCAGCCACAGCTGCATGTCTGCACGTTCCTTGAACGAGCCAATCTTGTCGCGCACGATGCACTTCAGATAGTGCGCAAAGCGGCAGCAGGCAAACATGTACGGCAGGCGCGCTGACAAGTTGGCGTTGGCCGTTGCATCAGGATCGTCGTACTCGAACGGCTTGTTCAACGACTGAGCCCCAATAAATGCTGCGACGTCGGAGTTTTTCCGATGCAGAAGCGGCATAAAGCCCGCCTTCGCCAGCTCGGCCTCCCGCCGGTCGGTGATCGCGATCTCCGTCGGGCATTTCATGTCGACCCCGCCGTCGTCCGACGGGAAGGTGTGGACCGGCAGACCTTCGACTCCGCCGCCGCTTTCGACACCCCGGATCCTGCTGCACCAGCCATACAGCTTGAACGAGCGCGCGATGTTGACGCCCATCGCGTAGGCAGAATTGGCCCACGTAAAGCGGCTATGGTCCGCCGCGCCGGTTTCTTCCTCGAAGTTGAACTCCTCGACCGGATTGTTTTTCGCACCGTATGGCAGGCGCGCCAAGAAGCGCGGCATCGCCAGCCCGATGTACTTCGAATCTTCCGATTCGCGCAGCGAACGCCAGCTCGCATATTCCGGTGTTGTGAATATCTTCGTTAGATCGCGCGGGTTCGACAGCTCTTGCCACGATTCCATCTGCATCGTCGTCGGAGAACCGGCGGCAATGAACGGCGTGTGACCTGCAGCGGAAATCTTCGACATCTCCCCCAACAGCTCGACGTCAGGAGGGGTATGGTCGAAGTAATAGTCGCCGATCAGCAGCCCGTACGGGGCGCCGCCGAACGTGCCGTATTCCTCCTCGTAGATCTTCTTGAACAGCGGACTTTGGTCCCACGCGGTACCTTTGAACCGCTTGACGGTCTTGCCGAGCTCCGACTTGGAGATGTTCATTACGCGGATTTTCAGCATCTCATCGGTCTCGACGTTATTGACCAGGTGATGCAGGCCGCGCCACGCGCCTTCGAGCTTCTGAAAGTCCTCGTGGTGCATGATCAGGTTGATTTGGTCCGACAGCTTCTTGTCAATCTCGGCAATCATGGCCTCGATCGACTTGACGACGTCACTACCGATGAGAGCGGTATTGGCGAGCGCTTGCGAAGCGAGCGTGTGAACAGCCTGCTGCACTGCGGTCTTTGCATCCGCAGTCTTGGGCTTGAACTCCTTCTGCAGCAACTGCGTGAATTCGCCTGCTTCAACAGTCGCCGCTTCGTCAGGTGCCTGCTTAGTCTGTACTTCAGCCATTGCGAAACCCTCTGTGTTAAATGGATCCGATCAGCACAACTCTACTGCTCCGCCTGCTCGGGCTTGGGGGCAGTCGACAGCGTGGCAAGCAGTGCCGGATCCTTGAGCACTTTGGCGATCAGATCTTCAGCCCCTGACTTGCCGTCCATATAAGTAATCAAATTGGACAGTTGCTGACGCGCCGTCAGCAGCTGACCTAGAGCGTCAACCTTGCGCGCCACCGCCGCCGGCGAAAAATCGTCTATGTTTTCAAAGGTCAGCTCAACACTCAAGTTGCCTTCGCCGTTCAGCGTGTTAGGCACCTGGAACGCCACGCGAGGCTTCATCGACTTCATGCGACTGTCGAAGTTGTCGACGTCAATCTCGAGAAACTTGCGGTCGGCGACTGGCGGTAACGCTTCGGCCGGCTTGCCCGACAGGTCGGACATGACGCCGAGCACGAACGGCACCTGGATCTTCTTCTCGGCGCCATACAGTTCGACGTCGTACTCAATCTGAACGCGCGGCGCGCGGTTGCGCGCAATGAACTTTTGACTGCTTTGGGCCACGGTCGCTCTCCTTGGGTTTTCTAACTAAACGCTACCGGCACGCCTCCGTATCTTGCGAACCTCTTGACAAAAAGTCCAGCACTATCCCTTTGGCACGCGATGGGCGGTGCACGCTATTCGTCCTTGAGTCCGGCGATCAGCCTGACCTGCCCCACGCCGTCGGGCACCAGGTCGGCAATCAGCTCGACAAAGTTCTTGTTCAACAGTCGTTGGGCGCGTCGCAGCAGCAGCGGCGCCGGGTTCGCGGGCTCTGTCCGTTCCAGGTAATCGCAGACGGCGTCGAGCACGCGGATCACGTCCTCCCGGTTCTGAATGGCCCCGCTCAGCCGCTGCGTCGGCATCGCTCCGGGATTGAGGCTGAGGGCTTCGTCCGCGTCGCGTCCGGCGAGGCGCATCATCCGCGCCGCGACCGGTTTGAGCATGTCCACCACAGCGCTCACATCGGGGGCGGCCTCACCGCCCACGTGCTCGACGACGATGCCACGCAAACGCTGCACCGCAGCCACCGCTTGGGCGGGGACGTCGACTACGCCGGGATCCTTTGCGATCGCTTCCCGCAGCATGCCGTCCACCGCGCTGGCACTTAATGTCCCGACTGCGCCGGGCAGCTTGCCGTCCAGGACCAGCAAATCGCGCACCGTCACCCGGGCTTGCGGCGTCGGCGGCACCACGGGTGCGTCGCGCAGATCGCGTAGTAGGGTTTCGGTCGCGCTCGCGCCGCGCGGCGCCTCCAGAGCCGCCAGCGCGCTCAGTCGCAGCGTAGGGTCATTGTTGTCGTCGGCATCGAGGCGCGGATGAAGGTCGGCCCAGTAGCGCGTCAGTAGGTCGTTGACGAACGCGATGGCGCTTACGAAGCCGGCCAGATGCTCGACGCGCGTCGCCGCCCTGGCCAACTGCATGGCAGCGCGCAAGTCCTTGCTGCGCGCAAGCACCACGCTGGCTTGCGCCAGCACCTGCGGCCAATCGGGCTCGATGGCCGGAACGATGGTGCCGGCAGCATCCTGCTCGGGCCTGCCCCGCGCCGCGGATTCGAGCGCCAGAAATGCCGGGTCGTATTCGAGGTCGGGTCCGCCAGGCGGCGCTTCGGTAGCCTCGGCAAGCAGGTACTGAAGATCCATAGCGTGGCTAAGCCGCCCCTTGCAAAGTAGGCCGCTACATTAAGCGAGCATCGAGTGACCGGCAAGGCGAATATCTGACAGTCGATCACAGCACTGCACTGTCGGCGTACAGTCGCAACACCTCCATAGTCAGCGCAACAAGGCTCAAAACTAAATCTCAATGCTTGACAGTGACGACGACCGCACGCGGCTCGTGATGCCGGAAGCGACATCGGTCGCTCTGAGGTCTGGCGTACGGCTGCGTGACTTCGAGATTGAAGGCGTCATCGGCGAAGGCGGGTTCGGCATTGTCTATGTGGCCCGCGACCTTCAGCTGGAGCGGCGCGTTGCGATCAAGGAGTATCTGCCTACCTCGCTCGCTACACGCGGTGAGGGGGTTTCGGTCGTAATCAGGCCTGGCCATCAAGACGGCGCATTTGAGGCCGGGCGTCGAAGCTTTCTCAACGAGGCGCGGCTGCTCGCGCGATTTGACCATGCATCACTGGTCAAAGTGCATCAGTTCTGGGACAGCCATAACACGGCCTACATGGTGATGCCGCTGTACGAGGGCCAAACACTAAAGCAGTATTTGCGAGATCGACCAGCACCCAGCGAGCTCGAATTGCTCGGGTGGCTTCAGCCGTTGCTCGAGGTGCTCGAAATGCTGCATCGGGCGCAGTGCTTTCATCGCGATATTGCGCCGGACAATATTTTGCTGCTGGAAGACGGGCGCCCGCTGCTGCTCGACTTTGGCGCTGCGCGCCACATCGTTGCCGATCAAACCAACTCGCTGACAGTCATCCTGAAGTCCGGGTACGCACCCATCGAGCAATACGCCCAGTCGACCGCGCTCAAACAAGGGCCCTGGACGGACATTTACGCACTCTGCGCAGTGCTGTATTTCGCCATCATTGGACGCGCTTTGCCACCGTCAGTATCGCGCCTTGTCGACGACGGAGTAGAACCGTTGGCGACCACCTGCGCCGGTCAGTACAGCGATGACTTTTTGCGTGCTATTGACGCCGGCTTAGCCGTGCGACCGGATCAGAGGCCACAGTCAGTGGCGGCTTTGCGAGACTTGTTTGGGATTCCCGCGGCGCCACCGACCATCGCTGCTTCCATTGCAAAGCATGCCCCATCAACACTGCGAACAACGAGGCCGCAGCCACAAGTTAGCCCTCCAGAAACCATTGCCTCCCGCGCGAGGCATCGGGTGGTTTGGATTGCCATCGGTGCGTTCGTCGTGGCTGCATCCGGCGTTGCCCTGTGGTTCGCGACGGCGCGTCAAGAACTGCCGGCGCCAGTCGAATCTTCGCGCCCCGCGCCATCCGCGCCGCCGGTGCCGAGCGCTGAGGTACCTGCAACCTCCCCGACGCAAAGCCCTCCTGTGCCCGTACCCGCACTTCCACCATCGCCGCCTAAGGCTCAAAGAGCGAAGACTCCGGCGAGCGAGGTGGAGGTTGGCAAGGAACCGCCGCGCAAGCGCGGGGCACAAGACTGCCGGCTGGATGCCCTTCAGAGATTGCAGCTCGGTGAAGTCACGCCTGACAGGTATCGTGAACTACTTGCGAGGTGCGAGTAGAAAGAGAAAAAATAGCTGGCTTGCAGTCATCCGCTCGTGCTTAATGACGGATGCGCACAGCCGAAATACGAACGCAGTAGGAGGAGCCCAGATGACGCACAATCTTTCTCACACCCGACTCTCGCTGATAGCTGTCTTAACCGCAGCTGTTATCACGGCCTGCGCGACACCACAGATACAAACGCCACCCCCGGCAGCGAGTCCCGCTCCAGTCGCGGCCGCACCGGCCCCGACCCCGCCGCCGGCACCGCCCCCCATTCGGGTCGTGCCCTTTGACGATGCATTATTGAGCGCCGCGAACACGTTGCTTGGCGGCGCCAAGATGGAAGGTGGGGAACGCCGCCTGCTCGTCATTGATCCGTTGATCGACGGGGTGTCAGGCATGCAGTCGGCGGCCACCGTGCTGATGGGCTCACGCATCGCGGCGCTCGTTCGAGACAAGCATCCTCAGTTCGACTTGCAGCCACTTACTGTCTCCACGGTTGAAAAACTTCCTGTCGTGCTGGTGGGCACGTTCACCGCAATCAATCAGAAAAACGAAGTGCTGAAGGAGCGCGAGGCGTATCGAATCTGCCTCGCACTGGCCGATATGAAGACCGGAAAGATCCTGTCGAAAGGTGTCGCGCGCGCGCAGTTAACGGGCGTTGATCACACCCCCACGCCGTTCTTTCGCGACAGCCCTGCGTGGGCGCGTGACAAACTGATTCAAGGCTACGTCCGAACATGCCAGGCCACTAAACCGGGTGATCCTATCGATGCTGTCTACAACGAACGCATCGCCGCCGCAGCGATCACCGCGGAGGCGATCGATCTGTACCAGCACAGCCAGTACACCAAAGCCGCAACGCTGTTCCGCCAAGCCGCGGCGACTCCGAGCGGGAATCATCTGCGCAACCTCAATGGCTGGTTCGCAGCCAGCATGCGCACTGGCAATCAAAAAGACGCGAACACCGCGACCCAGCGGCTGGTCGACTACATGCTTGCCGAACGCAACTTGAATTTCATGTTCCTGTTCCGCCCAGGCAGCACGAACTTTGTGGCCGACCGTCAGGTTGCCGCGCCCTACCCGATCTGGATAAGGGAAATTGCGCGCGGCGTAGATTCGTCGAAGGGCTGCATGCACATCGTGGGGCACACGAGTCGTACGGGACCGGAGCCAGCGAACGACCGTCTGTCCCTCGCGCGCGCGCAGGCCATCACTCAGCAGTTGCAGCGGCAGAACAAGCGCCTGACCGATCGCATCACGGCCGTTGGAATGGGCTCGCGCGAGCCCATCGTTGGCAGCGCGACCGACGATCTTCAGGACGCTCCCGATCGGCGCGTGGAATTCAAGGTCGTGGAGTGCGCAAAAGTCTAGCAATGATCGCGCACGCGACGCAATACTGGCTTCGGGTCTTCCATTTCTGAGGCGAGATCAACGGTGCGTCCGATCTGCATGGTGAGCAAGTTAATCCTTTTCTCCATTCCGCGAGTATTCGACCATCGGAACGG
>CAVQBE010000024.1:0-77271 GCA_963710675.1 uncultured beta proteobacterium
CCAGATCTCATCGGCAGAGCCTTCGACCGGAGTCATTCGTGGCACCAAGGATGGAATCGATGTGAATGCGCTGGTCGTACGCCAGTCCGATGGTGGCGTACGCGTTCAGTTTGAGACCAAGGGGCCAACGCAGAATGATCCGGGACTCTCCAATCGATTTTCGCAGGCGTACGAGCGGCGCATGGGCCGCTGAGAGTGAAAGAGCACTGAGTTGCAACCTTGAGCTATGCAAGCCGTTCGCTTCGGGACGGGCGTAAATCGTGCGTAGTCCGATGACTCGAATCAATTGAGACGCGAGATGGCACCGTGGTGACGTTGATGCGGCAACCCTGTTTCGTCGAGGTCGAACTGCAAGTTCAACCGAACGATGGAGAGGCATCCGTAGTCTCCATCGACGGAGCGGCGGTTGCCTTGTTCAACCTCGATGGCCGACTTTACGCGCTCAGTGACTTCTGCATTCGCTGCGGCGCTTCGCTTGCATTGGGCTTGGTGGCCGGCTCTCATGTCAGTTGCCGGCAATGCAGTTGGCGCTACGACATCCACAGCGGCCGGTTGATTGAGTTGCCTGCGCTGGCTACCGATCGGTTTGAAGTGAGAATCAATGATGGACATGTGTTAGTCGCTACGGAGCCGAGCGCGATTGTTTCGCGCTGAAGGCCGAACGAACGCAAATCACTGGACGAAGATCTTCCCCCCAAACGAAGGGGGGGTATTACAGAGGCATAGGCCACACAATTTTGCAATGTAAAGGCGGGCCGTAGGTCGTAGAAACCGCAACGCATTCAACAACTGTGTTCCACGGGAGGGAGTACGAAGATGAGAACGAGAACAACCTGGCTGTCAGGAGTGTTGGTGGCGTTTGGTTTGGGAATGTTGACGAGCGGAGCATTGCTCGCACAGACCAAGACGACCGTTGATGTACGCAACTTCGAAGTGCTTGCGGTGGATGGCAACAACATAGTCGTCCGCGATGAGAGAGGCACGAACATGTACGTCGTGCCGGACGATTTTCGTTTCAAGGTCAACGGCAAGCCGATGGCCGCCAAGGAGCTGAAGCCCGGAATGAAGGGCGAAGCGATCGTAACGACGAAGACGACGATCAACCCAGTCACCGTCACTGAGGTTAAGGAGGGGACCGTGGTGAGTGCGACCACGACGTCGATGCTGGTTCGAGGCAAGGACGGTGTGCAACGCCGCTTCACCCAGTCGGATCTGGATAAACGCGGCATCGAGATGATCAAAGACGGACAGGTGGTCCGGATAAGTCAACTGAATCCCGGCGATCAGCTCAGTGCGACGATCATCACGCGCGAGCCTCCAACGTTCGAGAGACAGGTAGACGTGAAGGTCGCGGAAGCCAAGATGGAGCCTGCTCCGGCCAAGGCGGCCCCGGCGGCTGTGCCCGCCCCCGCAGCGACGCCCGCTCCACCCGCTGCCACCCCAGCTGCTGCGCCAACCACCGTTGCTTCGACCACACCAGCGCCGGCTGCGCCTAGCGCTGCGCCAATGAAGACGGCTCCACCGGAAGAGTCGAGCTCATGGTTGCTGTGGGCCGCGATATTCATCGCACTTGCGGTCATCGCATTTATCTTCATGCGCAAAAAGAGCTGACCGCCCGACGCGGCATTGGCAAACAAGGAGAAGAAATGATCAGAAACTTGGATGTGCGACTTCAATACGTGATGCGAACGCTCTGCCTGGTGGCTGCCGCCATCACGCTCACGATGCCGCATCATGTGGCCTACGCAGCCTCGGCTGCGGAAATCAGCCGTGACGCGCAGGCCGCATTACAGAGCTTGTACGCCAAGGTGCCGGCGGCCAAAGCGATTGGCGCCAAGGCGCAGGCGGTGCTCGTATTTCCAAAGATCACGAAGGCCGGGCTGGGTATTGGAGGTCAATATGGCGACGGTGCGCTGATCAAGGGCGGAAAGACGGTCGCGTACTACAACACGACAGGTGTGTCTTCGGGCCTGCAGGCCGGTGCGCAGCAGTATGGCTACGCAATGTTCTTCATGAATGACGCCGCGCTGAAGCAGCTCGACAAGACCGAAGGCTTCGAGGTTGGCGTCGGTCCTAGCATCGTCGTGATGGATGAAGGGAAGGCCAAGTCCACGACAACCACGTCGGCGAAGGACGATATCTACGCGTTCATCTTCAGTCAGAAAGGGCTCATGGCCGGACTCGGTCTGCAAGGTAACAAGATCACGAAGATCAATCCGAAGTAGGCGAGCCGACCGGTTAGTACGCGTTACGCGGGTGCCGATCCGTCATTGGACGAATCGGTGCCAGCTTCCAAGGTCTGCTAAACATCGCAAGGAGGACTAGCGTGATGTCCAAATCAGCAACGGGACCGCACGTCGAAGACTGGATTACGCCATCGCACGTCGAGATCATCCGAGTCAAGCCACCGACGGAGAGGCTCGAGTGGTTGGCCCGGCGCGCCAAAGAGCTCAAGGAAGCGATGGGTTCGCGTTATCTGTGTCACGAGAAGAACCGCGTGAGGCGTCTGGACGGTCGGTCGTATCAGGCGCATCAAGCGACTAGCTCAAATGTGCGACCTCTGAAACGGCCCGCATAAGCACCGGGCACGCGCCCCATTCAGCATCAGCGGCAGGCCGCTCGGGCGGGTTGGTAACTATCAGTTCTTGAAGTCAATCGCCTTTAGCATCGCACCGACCCGCTCGTAGTCAGCCTGCAACGACTTTGACATTTCGTCTGATGTGCGCGGCTGGCCGATTTCAAAACCATTGTCGCGCAAGCGTTCGCGCATCTGTGGCAGCGCCAGCGCTTTTAGCGTGGCTTCACGCAGGCGTACCTGTACTGCGGCAGGAACATCGGGCGTGACCCACAATCCCATCCATGCGAGCGCCCCGAGCTGCGGATAGCCGAGTTCGGCGAACGTTGGAACGTCGGGCAGTGCCGGTGCACGCGTCGGAGAACTGATCGCAAAGGCTTTAATCTTGCCTGCCTTGATCAGCGGCAGCGAGGTTGCGATGCCGTCGAACATTAGCGGCACATGGCCCGCCATCACATCGACGAGGGCCGGCGTCGAGCCGTTATAGCCCACGTGCGTCATATCAATCGCTGCGGCCTTGTTCAGCTGCAGGCCCATGATGTGTGACATCGTTCCTGCTGTGTAGGACGCATAGTTCACCTTGCCCGGATTCGCCTTTACATAGGCGACAACGTCGGCCAGGGTCGTCGCTGGAAACGACGGTGTTCCCACCATCACGAGGCCACTGCGTGTCAACTCTGCCAGCGGTTTTATCTCTTTGGCCATGTCAATGCGCAGCTTCACGATGTGCGGGATTTCGCTGACCACCGAGTTCACCGCGACAAGCACCGTGTAGCCGTCGTGCGGCGAGTGCAACAGCTCGTTCACGGCAATTGAGCCTGCCGCGCCGGGCTTCGGCTCGACGATCACCGGCTGCCCCAACTCCTTTGTTAGCCCTTCAGCGAGCAAGCGCGAAACGATGTCAGCGGTGGCCCCGGGAGTGCCGGCGGCGATGATGCGAATGGTTTTGGTGGGCCAGGGCTGTGCATGCGCTTGCACACAGCACAGCAACACGCCAGCGCAAATCGCCAATGCATCGCGCGCGCTCCGCCAGATTGATTGACTGAAAATCGACATGAACACTCGTGCTTAGCCGCTTCCATTTGGCCGGCAAGCGGCAGTGAAAACCCGCCGCGCAAAAGCCTTACCCGCCATTTGTGCCGGCACGCGGTGCGTGCCTACGAACCAAGCCGTGCGAGCCGTACCTTCCAACAAATGGTAGCAGCCGTGAGCTACGTGACGGGTTCGATTAATCCAAGAAGGCGAGCCCGGCGAACGGCGTGCTTGCGCGTGCCCGCGTCCAGTTTGCCGAATAGATTCTTCAGGTGCCACTTGATCGTCTCTTCGCCGATTTGCATCGCCAGCGCGATCTCCTTGTTCGACAGATTGCGCGCCAATAGCTCGAGTACTTCACGTTCTTTAGGTGTCAACGCCATGCTCGGCGTCACGCGCGGCGCGTGTGCCTCGCGCTCGCGCGCAACATGCAACGGCGCTGCGAGTGGATGGTCAGATGTACTCGCATGCTGCCCGGTGCGGTCGTTGCTTCCGCTGCTTACGCGCTGAGCCCAGTCGCGCACGGCCGGATGCACATCCACAAACACGCGCATAAGACCATAGGTGCTCGCCAGCCCGATCGCCTCCTGCAGCAGCGCCACCGACTTCTCGCCGCTTCGATCAAGCACGAAAGCACGAAGCGCCATGATCTCGATGCGCCGACGTCCAAGATTCATCGCCTCTACCAGGGTGGACGCGTGTTTCAGCGAGCCAAGCGCGTGCTTCCAATCCTGAGCCGCGATCGAGGCTTCTGCGTGCGCAAGCATCTGCAACAGCTGCGCGCCACGCCGCCACAGCCTTCCCTGCGCAGCGTTGCCGCTGTCAACCAAGGCATCGATCCGCTCCAACAGCGCGCGACAGGTCTCGGTCCGAGCGTGCCACGCGTGTATGCGCACCTGCTCGGCCAGGCTTGCAATGCACATCCGCGGCCACTTGCGCGCAACACCGACAGCGTGCATACCTTCGAGCAATTCGAGCGCGCGGTGTTCGGCTCCATCGGCTGCGGCCATGCGGGCAACGGTTCGATAACCGAACAGCACGGGTTCCGGCAGGCCACTGCGTTCGAGCACATCGAGCCGATTGGCAAGAATTGTGGAGGCGTCTGCCCGACCACCCTCCCAGGCCGCCGTCGCGAAAGCGCTGCCACCATGCAAGTGAACGGACTACGGCGGCCCAGATCAGCCTCGGCGCTCGCCAGCGTTGACCGCAATAGATCCTCGGCCAACATGACCTGGCCTTCCCACAAGTACGACAGCGCATTGATGTATTCGCCCCAGCGCGCCACGTAATCAAAGGCATTGCCGATCTCGCTGCCGCCCGTCCGCGGCGCTTGCTGCTGATTCAGCCTCGCCTGCGCAGGATTGCCGTCGAGAAGCGCACGGAATGCCTGGCGATTCGCATGGATGTACAGCAGAACCGGATCTGTCAATGGCGGCGACATCAGCCCACGGGTCGTTGAGCTCGGCAAACCGATCGGGATCGTCCGCATAGGTCGCTGCACCGCTGACAATGAGCGCACATTCGCAGCGCAACGAGGCGTTGTCACCGGCGTGCTTGAGAATGCGCGCCACCAGACGGCTCCGCCTCTTCGGTGACGCGCGCTGACCGACAACGCCCAGGCCGCTGCCAAAAGCAGACGCGGCCGCTTGTCCAACTCGGCGGCCGGCAGCTGGCCGACCCAGTCAAGCACGGCGCCTAAGCTGCCCACGGCGCAGCAGCGCGTCATACAGACAACGCTCGGCAAGGTCGTAGGCAGTCGCGCGTTCTCCCGCGGCCAACGCGTGACGCGCTGCGTCCTCGAGCATTCCGTGTTCGGCAAGCCAATGGGATGCGCGCGCGTGCAGGGCGGTCTGTTCTCCGGCAACGAGGTCGGTCGCTCGCAAACGCAACACATCGCGCGCCAGGGAATGCATCCGCAGCCAGTCACTGCCTTCGACGGCGACGAAGATCGGTGTCTCGCGCGCGAGTCGGGCAAGGCGCTCAGGCGCGTCGGATGCGAGGGTAAGCGCACGACACAAGTCCGGGTGCAGGCTATCGACGATTGCAATACGCGTCAGGAAAGCCGCGTCCTCGGGATCAAGATTCGAAACCAGCAGGCTGACGAAGTCGTGCAGCTCGCCTGCACGCGGCGTCATCGCCTTTAAAGCGGCGTGTGGCTCAACAGCTTGAGCAATCGCAGCCAATGCAAGCTGCAGTCCGAGCGGCCAACCCTCGGTCAACTCGTGCAGTCGCGCTGCCGTATCCGTGTCGATACGTGCACCAAACCTGGCACGAACGAGCCCATGCGTTTCTTCGAATCGAAAGCGCAGCAGTTTGGTGCCGACCACAATGCACTGACCGTAAGTGATGAGGTCATTGACTGCGAGATCACAGTCACTGCGCACTGCGACCTCGGTGCGAAGGTTCGCCGGCGCGTTGTGCAATAAGTAGCTCAGTGCCTCGCGCGAAGACGCAGGAAGATGCTCGGCCGCATCGACGATCAATACGATGTCCAGCGCAGACTGCGCGACCTCTGCCAGCCAGGATGTCACGCCTTCCAGGCCGCCTGGCGTTGCTCCCTCGAGCAGCGTGCGCCCGAACGTCGGCTGGCCGGATCCCACCCGCACGGCCAGCGCCAGGCTCTGCACGAAACGTTGCGGATTGTCTTCCGCTTGTGCAGACACCCACGCGACGACCGAGCCCTGCGCCAGATGCTCACGGCGCCACTGCGCCAGCAATAAAGTTTTACCGAATCCGGCCGGCGCCTGCACGATGATCGCGGGCCGATCACGGAATTGCACCTGATCGGCTTTCAGCCGCGCGCGTACGACGAGATCGCTGGGCACGCGTTGCGGAGTCACCTTCAGAAGAAGGTCCGAAGCAGTTCCAACGATGTGAGGGGCTACCGAAAGGGGCACGCGGGGACTTAGGAGATCTATGAGTTGCGGCGATGAAGTCAGCGCCGACTTCGAACATTCTATGGGGTCTGCGTACCGCTCAGATTCATCAGCCGTGATTGACAGATCGAGGTGCTGCGCACATCCCCCTCTTTGTCAGGGGGGTGCGCTGGATCCAGGAACCCTACGATTCCGTCAAGACAGTAGCCGCGAGAGCCCAGGATGAACAACTCGACACTCCGAGAAGATGCTGTTCGTGGTTTGGATCATGATTGGTGCCAGCGTGTAGGTGCTTTCGCACGTCTGCCCGCACTGATTCGGGAACTAGGAGCTGACCCTGTTGCTGTGTGCGCGCGGGCTGGCCTAGCCCCGGGAGCTATCGTCGACGCCGAAAGCCAGATTCCGTACAGCGGGCTGGTCGCCTTGCTGCGCCAGGCCGCGCTTGAAACGGCGTGTCCGCACATAGGCCTGCTTGCAGGACGCATGTGGTGTCTGGCCGACCTAGGGGAAGCAGGCGAAATCGTTCGCCATTCGGCGTCGGTCAGTCGCGCATTGCAAACGTTGATCACGCATCATGATCTGAATAGCGACGGCGGCATGACGTTTCTGATGCATCGAGGACCGTCGGTGGATCTTGGATATGCGATCTACCATCCGGCGGTCGTGCGGGCGGACCAGCTCTACGATGCGGCACTCACCGCGCTGATGAATTTCATGCGTGAACTCTGTGGTCCAGGATGGACGCCGTCGGAGGTCTTTCTTCCCTATGCGAAGCCCGCCAATGTCGATCACCACCGCAGCCTCTTTAGACGACTGCCGCACTTCAGCTCGGAATTCTGTGCACTGCGGTTTCCGATTGAGCAGCTGAGCTCTCCTGTCAAGGGTGCGGATTCCACGCGGCGACAGATTGCTTCTGACCGCCTGCCAATCCATGATCAGATAACCGTGCCGCAGGTATATCGCGCGGTGCGCCGGCTCCTGATCGAAGAACGGCACTCGGGGGACGACGCAGCCCAAATGCTTTCGATGCACCGGCGCACGCTTAATCGGCGCTTGCAAGCACGGGGCACGACATTTCAGAAGGTGCTTGATAACGTGCGGTTTCACGTGGCGCGCGAGCTGCTTGTTTCCGATATCGCTCTCGACGATATTGCGGCAACACTCGGATACGCAGCAGTCAATGAGTTCACTCGAACTTTTCGTCGCTGGTCAGGGACCACGCCTGGTCGATGGCGCTGCGCGATTCGCAGCGCACCGGATTATTCGATGCAACAATCAGCGTAGGTTTCTGATTGCGTGTGAATGAGGCGACGTACAGCTCTTGTTCAGTGGATGAAGATTTTTGGCGCCGTCGCTTTGACTGCGCCATCCCTAGTGATTGCGCAGCGCGCCACGCAACCGATACGCCGTCCGTTACCTCCGGGTCGTCCCAATCTACCGCTCGCGCCTGGTCGCATTTATCCACAAAGCTCGGGAGTCGCGGGTGCAGCACCCAGCGCTGGTGTATTTACAGTGAGCGCGGTGCGTGCTCGTGACAATATCGTTCGATTGCGTGATGCTGACGGCCGTACCGCTGACGTGTACGTGGATTCAGATGTGTTCGACTTATCCACGCTCGAAGCAGGCGATGAGGTTGCGGTTGACTTCTTCGTGGCCAGAACGAGGGCGACGAGCGAGTCGAGGCGGCCAGCATGTGGAAGCTTGGAAACGCCACGACCCTGATTAATGCTGCGGATGAAACGAGTCAGCTGAACGTGCCGCATGCTGCCGAGCTTCCGATCGCCATCGGCCGGGAGTCGTGCCAGACCAGCGCCGGAACGTGCGCATGAACGGAGTGACAGCTGCGTAACCCAGCGTCGCCGCAATGTCATCCAGCGTGATATCTGAAGTGAGTAGCTCGCGCGCGACTTGAAACCGCACCTGATCGAGAATTTCCTGAAACGAAGTGCCGGATTCTTGCAGCCGTCGATTTAGCGTTCGCCGGTGGATTGATAGGAGCTGCGCCACGTCGTCGCCGGAATGTTGCTCTTCGAGCAGCAGCCTGCGCACCGTGCGGTAGACCTGTCGCAGCAAGTCCTCCGGGTGATACGTGGATAGCACTTCGACCGCAGCTCGCAACCGCTGCGGATCTGCTGCTGCGACCGGCATGTCGAGCTGCTCGACCGGAAATCGCAGCGCACAGTATTCGGCGTTGAAGTGAGGCAGTACCTTGAAGAAGCTGCGATGGTGGGCGGTGTCGTCGCGCTTCGCATACGGCAAAAAAACTTCGGAAGGCAGCCAGGCCGGACCGTACAGCTCACGCATAAAATTGACAGCCGCGGCTAGCGCAGCGTCATACATTTGTTCACCGAGCACACCCGGTTGGTAGATCGCATACCCCCAGTCCACCACGGGCCCACGGCGAAGCAAGAACTTGAGGCCGCCCTCGCCGCTCAGATGTTGGTGCACTACCAGTAATTGCAGCGCATCGCCTACCGTTGGAGAATGCCGCACAGCATCGCCGACCACACCCAGGTCCGCGAGGTACCACATGCGTCCTGCCAGGAGTCCCAAATGCGGGCACGCTGTCTCGCCCGCCACTTCCTGCAGCAGCTTCACCAGCGCGTGATACGGAACTCTGCCTTCCGGACGTGCGATCGCTTCTGCATCGATGCCGGCCCGGCTCAACATGGCATGCGGATCAGCTCCAAGCTGACGAATGAGAACAGGAAGTCTTGAGAACGCGCCTACACGCTGATCCCAGCGCTCATAGAGCAACGACTTGCCCGCAAGCTCCGGCTGATACATCAAGTCGTTACCTCCCTGCTTCCCTGTAATTTTTCCTACGACGCCACTTCTGCACTGCGGACGAGCGGTTGCACCTAGTCTGATTCAGCGGGAATGCACTGGCGATTGGACCTTGGTCCAACGATCGCTTGTATTCGTTATCGGGTCAATTTGCGACCTTCATGTCATTTGTTGTTCACAATTCAACTTGCTGCTGGGTTCGCCCCATCAGCTGAGCGCGTCAACGCGCTTCGCCCGACTCAGGTATCTTCCGTATTTACAGGCAGGGCTATAAAGCAAGCGGCAACTGACCATTGCCGGCCATCGCGGCAAGCGATACGGCCGATGTTGGGTTGGTTCAGCACGCTCGCAATGAGGACGCAATGAGCAAGTGCGAAGTTCGTCGCGACGAGTTCCTGCGGCAACACAGAGGATCCGGTGAGCTGCGGTCCTTGGTTGCAGCTACAACTTCTTAGAGAGACTCATGACCGCTGGCGCGATCAGACCGCGGCTGTATCCACAGCGAATCTCATCGGTCGTCAAAGTCGCCTTACCCCCCGAGAATTCGGTGTGGCTTACGGCCGCATTGGTGTCCCTGGGGTACTTCATCGGCGTCAAGATTGGATTTGCGCTTACGTTCCAGCCGCATCCGATCTCAACGCTATGGCCACCGAACTCGATTTTGCTCGCCGGACTTGTGGTTACGAAACCGCGCTACTGGTGGCTGCTTCTGACGGCTGCGTTTCCAGCGCATTTAGCGGCCCAGGTTCAAGGTGGAGTCCCGTTTATTCAAATCGTCGCGTGGTTCGTAAGCAACTGCACTGAGGCCTTGCTCGGCGCAGGAGGCATCCGCCTGCTTGTTCGGGGCCCCCTGCAATTCGACTCGTTTCGCGATGTATGCATCTTCATCGCACTCGGCGTTCTCATCGCACCTTTCGTCTCGACTTTTATAGACGTCGCGTTCGTTACGGCCATCGGCTGGGGTCAGGGAAGCTACGCAACACTTTGGAGGCTGCGCTTCTTTTCAAATGTACTGACGACCGTCACTTTCGTGCCGGTCATCGTTACGTGTGTCACGCTGGGACCTCAGATCTTGCGCTCAGCTTCTGTGCAGCACTATCTGGAAGCCGCTGCACTGATGCTTGGCCTGCTGATCATTAGCTCCCTGGTATTCGTTGAAACCTCTTTTGGTGGTAGCGCCGTGCCAGCACTGATTTATGCGCCGGTGCCGTTTGTAATCTGGGCAGCCATCCGCCTCGGACCGCTTGGAACAAGTGCGTCGTTGTTGACGGTCGCGCTGTTTGCAATCTGGGGCACGATTCACGGACAAGGCCCTTTTGTCACAGGTTCACCGGAAGAGAGCGCGTTATCGACGCAACTCTTCCTGATCATGCTGTCGATCACGCTGTTGTTGCTGTCATCAGTGGTCGAGCAGAGCCGAAAAACAGCGAAAGCATTAGCAACAAAGCGAAGAGCAATTGAGGCTCGCGATCGGCGCCGCGAGGATAGGTACTTGGGACTGGGCAATTTCAAAAAACACCATAAGCTGGTCGGACGAATCAAAGCGCATCTTTGGTTTACGCTACCGCCCCTACGTGCGCCAACGTCGGAACGCGTCCTCGAGCTTCTGCATCCCGATGACCGCAAGGGCGTCGAACAAGCGATGACTCGCGCAATCCAGGACAGGTCGCCTTTCGAAGCTGAGTTTCGCGTGATGCGTCCCGACGAACCCGCACGCTGGGTGCTTGGAAAAGGCGAAGTCCTTTACGACACTGCTGGGAGGCCGGTGCGGATGATGGGCGTCAACGTTGACATCACCGAACGCAAACGCTCCGAAGAAATTCTGTTGGACGTCAACGAGAATCTGCGCCAAGAGATTGCAGATCGCGCTCGGGTTGAACAGGCGCTGCGCAAATCCGAAGAGCGCTTCGCCAAGGCATTTCATTCAGGTCCCGACGCCGTATGCATCACGAAGCAAGCAGATGATCGGCTCATCGACGTCAACGATCGCTGGCAAGCCTTGTTCGGTTTTCAGCGCGTCCACGTCCTGGGACGGACCCTTGCGGAGCTGGGCATCGTGCGAAATGCCGCTGATCAAGCCAAGGTCGACGCCCTGGCGATGGCGCAAATCAACAACACGGTGTTGAACTGGGCTTAAGAGCAAGCTCGGGCGACATATTGGAAGCAATCATCACCTCCGAGAAGACTGAGATGAATGGTGAGCCGTGCCGGATCTCGGTCATTCGTGATGTGACCAAGCAGCGGCGTGCTGAGCGCGAATTACTGGATCAGCGTCAACAGATGGCGCATCTGATGCGCGTAGCGCTTCTTGGCCAGCTGTCGGGCGCGCTGGCGCACGAATTGAATCAGCCGCTGACAGCCATACTGTCGAATGCACAAGCGGCACAGCGGTTTTTGAAGAGCGATTCGGTCGACCTGGTGGAGATGCGCGCGATACTTGATGACATTGTCGACGACGACAAGCGTGCAGGTGAAGTGATTCAGCGGTTACGTTCGCTTCTCAAGCGAGGTGAAGCGCAGTTTCAGAAGATCAATATAAACGAGGTCGTTGCTGAAACGCTCAAACTCGCACAAGGTGACTTGATCGCACGCAACGTCGTAGTTGCGACAAGTTTCGCGGACAGAATTGCGGTTGTACGTGGTGATCGTGTTCAGCTGCAACAGGTTTTCCTGAATCTGATTATCAATGCGGCAGATGCCATGGTCGCGATTGCACCGGACGACCGCCGAATGACGATTACCACCAAAGATCTCGTCGACCAAGTAAACGTCTCGGTGGCTGACCAGGGCCACGGGATTGCGGCAGATCGGATGAGCAGGTTGTTCGAGCCGTTTTTCACGACCAAGGAGCACGGTCTGGGCCTGGGACTGTCGATCTCGCGCTCGATCGTGGCCGCGCATTCCGGACGTTTATGGGCAGAGAACAATCTGGATCGCGGCGCAACTCTCCATCTCACACTGCCGGTAGCGGCATGACAGATACCGATTCGTCAACGCTACCTCAGCCAACGGTCTTTATCGTTGACGACGACGCGGCCGTTTTGAACGCCTTTTCTCGCCTGTTACGTGTGTCGGGTTATGCGGTCCGAACATTTCTCTCAGCGCAGTCGCTGCTTGAGCAGGACATCACCGACCTGCCGGGCTGTCTGGTGCTGGATGTTGCGATGCCTGGCTTGAACGGTCTGGAATTGCAGCAGGCGCTGATCGCTACGCACGGCGACCGGCCGACGATCTTCGTCAGTGGTGCGAGCGACGTCCCGATCAGCGTCCAAGCGATGAAGTTGGGTGCCGTCGACTTTCTGACAAAACCCGTGGACGACGAAGTCCTGTTGAGCGCTATTCGCGTAGCAATCGGCAAGGATCAGCAGAGGCGCGGCGCGCGCACCGAATTGAAGGTGTTCCTGGACCGCTTCGCAACGCTAACGCAGCGGGAACGCGAGGTGTTGCAGCAGGTCGTCGTAGGGCGTCTGAACAAACAGATCGCCGCCGATCTCGGTATCGTTGAAAAGACGATCAAAGTGCATCGCCACCGGATGATGGAGAAGATGCAGGTAGCTTCGTTAGCTGACCTGGTGCGGATGACCGAGCGTGCACAGGCGGGTGGGTGGGTGGCCACCAAAGTCAGCTTGCCCTGTTAGACCAAGGCCCAATTTCGCAATCGGCACTTCCCTGCTCGAATCGCGAATGGGGGCAAACAAACTGCTGATAGCAGTCGTCGATGACGACGCGGCGATCCGCAAGGCGCTCCAACGCCTGTTGTCATCTGCTGATATGAACGTCGCTACGTTCGACTCGGGCCAGGCGTTTCTTGATTCGCTGGCCAATCAGTCTCCCGACTGTCTGATACTGGACCTGCACATGCCCGGTATCAGCGGCCTTGAACTCTTGCAGGGGTTATCTCGGATCGACGTGGTCGTGCCGACGATCGTCATCACAGCGTATGACGAGCGTGCGATGGAATGCCTTGCTGCCGGCGCACAGGTCTACTTGCGTAAGCCGGTTGATGACCGCGTGCTGCTCTCGGCTATCGAAAGCGCAATCCGTACTCACACCGTGCGGTAAGGCGTTAAGCGAGTGCTCGATACGTAGACACGAACATCGCCAAGCCAATATCGTTCAGGTTGAACTCATCGGCGTAGTCGTCATCAACAAGCACGACGCCACATGGGCCAGCCTTGTCCAAGCCCCGCCGCACTTCTGTTGGAAGATGGTTTACTGCGGGTTTGAAGCGGTCATCCATCTCGCTGCCTCGATCACTCTGCTACCCACCCTAGAGCAATTGGGCCCGGTAATCATTGAAATCGTGCACGTGAACTCATCAAGAGTCTTCGCAAATCTCGACATGGCACGCTAACGCGGCTGCTACCAGCTACGGGTATTCTCTTTCTGTCTGCGCTGACGAGCCGCACTATCGTCGCGCTCATTCGTCATCATCTGCATCGAGAGGGAGAAAAATGGGAAGAACAACGCGCCTGTTGGTTTGCGTCCTGACACTATCGACGGCGGTGGCGGTATCAGCTCAGGAGAAGCGGGCGACGGAGCCAACGCCTGCGGAGTGGCGCGCGAAGATCCAAGCCGACAAGAAGGGCATCGTGGAGCGCGCGATGAAGCTGACACCCGAGCAGGCAAAGAAGTTCTGGCCGCTGTACGACTCATTCCAGCAAGAATTGGAGAAACCGCGACGCGAGTACTCAAGAGCGGTCATCGATTACGTTTCTGCGGGTGACACATTGAACGACGCGAGCGCGAAGCGGCTTGCCGAACAGGCGCTTTCGGCCACTGTTACTGAAGCACGTCTGCGCGAAAAGCACTTCAAGAAACTTCTCGGCGCACTACCAGCCAAGACGGCTGCCCGTTACGCGCAGATAGAAAACAAGATCGAGGCGGTGCTTCGTTACGAAACGGCTGCAGCAGTACCGTTAGTGCAGTAGCAGCTTGATGGTCTTTCGTTTTCCGCGCGAGTTCGTGCTCGCTGCGCTGACCGCGCTCGCAACCGGATGCGCGACGGTAGAGCCGCATCTAGTGCCGGCGCCCACGATCTTCAAGGACGATCGTCTTGCGTTCGAAAAGACGGTACCGGCTGAGCTTCAATCGACGCGACTGCCGGTTTTCTTTGCCACCACACGCGCAGCCACCGGCGGGCCGGATCATTTCGGCAATGAATCTGCGCCGATGACACTCGGCGTTGCGCGAGTACGGCTCGGTGAGCAAGGTTGGAGCTGGAACGAACTGATCGCGTCCGACCGCACGAGCAGCGTCGACAAGCCGCGCAATGGGGCCGTCGAGTCGATCGAAATCATGGGTCGCGCGGGTGACGATGCAGCACTCAGCGACACCGATCGCGCGTTCGTTGCCGCAATCGACGCACAGCTGGCACGCATCCGCAACCCCGAGCTGGTCTTTTATGTGCACGGTTACAAAGTCACTTTCGACGAGGTTGCAGTACAGATGGGCTCGTTTGCGCACTACCTGGGTCAGCAAGCTACGGTGACGTTCCAGTGGCCGACCGGTACGAACTTCTGGAACTACTTGCTCGACTGCCCGCGTGCACATCGGTACATCCCGGACATCGAGCGCGTGATCGCGCTGCTGGCACGAACCAAGGCGCAGCACATCAACGTGATGGCCTACAGCTGTGGCTCGCCATTGCTCGCGGCTGCATTGGATCGGCTGCGCTCGCGCAACTACGAGCTCGATCACGAGGCACTGCAGCGGCGCTACCGGCTTGGCAATGTCATCTTCGTCGCGTCCGATGTTGATCTGAAGACATTCGCGCGTGAACACGTGCAGCCAGCGCTTGACCTGGCTCGCCAGGTCATCGTCTACTTCTCGCAGATCGACCGCGCACTCGGATTTTCGGCGCTGCTCGCAGGGACCTCGCGCCTTGGCCAACCCGATATCTCCGATCTAACCGCAGAGGAGATTCAACGCCTGGCTTCGAATCCTCGCTTCCAGGCAATCAATGTCACGGACGTTCGAGGCGCGCACGAGATGGGCGGCATGAAAGGCCACGGCTACTGGTATGCCAACGAAATTATCTCAACCGACGTGGCGCTTTCGCTGCGCTATCCGATACCGCCTGCCAACCGCTGCCTGACTAACCCGGAAGGCAAGCGCGTTTGGCACATCCCGAACAATTACGTCGACTGTGTTGCTAATCGGTTGCTGGAGCGCTATCCGGAGCTTCGACGCTAGGCAGGATCGTGAACTTGTCGCAAACTCGCGCACCCTGTAGATCCGAAGGGATGTCATGACCTACCGCTCCAGATCAGTGCTGCTGTTGCTTGCCGGCTCGATGTGCGTCCCAGCATTTGCCGCGAGTGACCCTTGGGGCGATTCACCGTTCACGCTGCAGCTCGGCGCTTTCCGTGCCGACGCGGAAACGACGGTGCGTCTTGATTCCACAGTACTGGGCCGCGGCACCTCACTCAACCTCGAAGGCGACCTCGGCGTTGACGACTCAAAGATTCTCCCGGAGTTCTCGTTTCTGTGGCGTATCAATCCGCGCCACGGCATCGAGGGCTCGTACGTGACGCTGAACCGCAGCGGATCGCGCACGATTTCCGGGACGATCCAGTTCGGCGACGTGATCTACCCGCTGAACTCAACGGTGAACTCGAAGTTCGATTCGGACGTATTCCGCGTCGCGTACCGTTATTCGCCGATCAATGACAACGGCAATGAGTTGTCGTTGCTGCTCGGCGCGCACTACACAACGTTCGATGTGGCGCTTGGGACCGCCAACGGCACGCTCTCAGAATCGGCCTCGGTGGACGTTCCATTGCCGACGATCGGTGCGCGCGGCAGCCTGCGGATTGCAGACGATTGGCGCCTGACGGGATTTGCGCAACTGATGAAGCTGAAAGTCGGCGACTACGACGGAAGTTTGGTGAATGCGAGTGCTGGCATCGAGTGGACGTTTTTGCGCCAGGCGTATGTCGGTTTGGGTTACAGCTACTACCGTTACGATCTCGAGTCTGAAAAGAACGACGCGCGCGGCGAATTCACGTATCGCTTTGACGGCCCGTCGCTGTACCTCGGCTTTGCATTTCGCTAGCGCTGCGCGCTTGATAAAGGGACGCCGCTCTGCGGCGTCCCTTTCGCATCAATTCAGGTCTTTGTCTTTCCAGTACTTGCGACCGCCTGCGGCAACGCCGGCGGACAGCCCGGTACGGGTCATCGGATAAACCTCGATCGGTGGTTTCTTGCCGATGCTTTCACCCTTCGCGGCTGTGCCGCCTTTGCCCGCCACTGCGGCAGAAGCCTCGGCAGATCCCGCAAATTCCCAGCCCGAATCGACAAACTTGGTCATCGTGGCCTTGTCGTTGAAGACGAGCACCTCGCGATAGTCCTTGATGCCGATATCGACGCCGGCGGTGGCCTGGCCCATGCCCATGTAAATGTCTTTCTTGGTGACGTTGTCGTGCACAAGCCCGCGACCGCCGGCACCACCAATGATGAACGACACGCCGAAGCTCGAGAAGCAGCCATAACCCGGCGCCTTGCTGACTTCCGCTTTCATTTCCGGCCTTGACTTATAGAGCATGCCGAGCGCCTCATCGCACATCTTTTTCAATTCCGCTCTTTGTGCCGCCACATCCGCTGCGTGCGCGGTCACGCTCCACGCAAGCGCGGGAACGAGCATCAGGCTCAAAACAGATTTGATTGTCATTTTTCCTCCTTGGAAAGTATCGCGACGCGATGCGCGTATGTTCGCGCATGCGCAATGAGGTTGCAAGCGAAGGGATCGCGATGAGGCCGAGCAGCTACCTTACCGAGTCAGGGAAGCGATTGTGATGATCGGACTTGATGATCCCCTTCTTGCCAATCACGATAGGCTGCGGCGATTGAGCTCGGCCTTGGGTGACGAGCTCCAACGTCAGCTTGAAAATGCGTCTTCTAAGGACGAGCGTGGCAACTAACCACCGTGATCGACTGCTAACCGCGTTGCTGTTAGCCACACTGATCGCGCTGCTTGTGTCAGGGTGGCGGCCGTACGATCGAACGACCTGGCTACTTGAAGTTGCGCCGGTGCTGATCGTATTGCCGATCCTGATTGCGACTCGCCACAGCTATCCGCTTACCACCCTGCTGTACGTATTGATTTTTCTGCACGCGTTGGTATTGATCCTCGGCGGCACGTATACCTATGCGCGGGTGCCGCTGGGCGCATGGGTCCAGCAAGCGTTCGATCTGTCGCGTAATCCCTACGACAAGCTCGGTCACTTCATGCAAGGGTTTGTACCAGCCATGGTGGCGCGCGAGATCCTGCTCCGAGGCAATTACGTACAGGGACGCCGCATGGTTGCCTTTCTGTGCATCTGCATCGCCCTGGCGATCAGCGCTGTGTATGAGCTGGTCGAGTGGTGGGCAGCACTGGCGCTTGGCCAGGGCGCCGAGGAATTTCTCGGGACGCAAGGCGACCCATGGGATACGCAGTCCGACATGTTCTGCGCCGGCCTTGGCGCAGTGTTTGCTTTGTTCTCACTCTCAGCGGTACACGATCGGCAACTTGCCGCGTTAAGCCGCTAACTGCGGGCCGTTCGTCGCCCATTGTCGAATAGTCCGCAGGGTGCGTGCGTAATCGGCCATTCAGCGGATTGCGGGTTGTCTATAACAATCGCACTGTCACAAAGTTGAACGAAACTAACGCCTGGAGACGGCGATGTTGATGCGAGTGCGCGAGCGAGCTAACGAAGTACAGATCGAGTTGTCCGGTGTTGCCGGCCGGCAGCAGTCGGTACTGGCCGCGCTAGACGCATGTCAGCGTTGCATCGCAGGTGGCAGTACAACTCCCGCATCAGTCAGCGTTCGCGCACGTGCCGACGGCATGCAGGTTCGCCTGCGCCCATCCGAAGGCGAGCAACTCGACGTTCAGGAGATTTACCGCTGCTTGCGGCGCGCGCTGATCGAGCGCACGCGCACGGTGCTCGTTCCGCGCGCGATCTGACAAAGCGCCGAAAGGCGCAGCGAGCGGACGAGATTGCGTCGACGAGCGCAAGCGTACAAGGCGTACGTTGAGCACCGCGGACGCAGATCGGCCCGCGCAGTAGCCTTGCGGCGCTTTGTCTAGAAGCGCAAGCCAAAGCCAACCGATATCACCGGGTACAGGCGTAGGTCGTCTGCACCTTCGCGGAAATCAGGTTCGTCGGCGTGCAACTGTGAGCAGGCGCTGGCAGATAGACCCGGAACGCACGCGCCTGACAACATTGCGCTCGGCCGCTGATACATAACACCCAAATCGGCACTGAAGTACAGGCGCGGAGCCGGGGCGTCGCGTCAACCCCCATCCAACGCCCAGGTACGGGCTCGCTCTTGAAAAGGCCAGCCGCCCGTCGAGCATGCCGACCGAGGAATACGGCATGCCGTTGACGTTGATCGTTCCGCCGATCGATTGGGCGGTTCCCGTGAAGCGCAGGTTGTTATACAGCAGCCCGCCGGACAGCCTGAAACCGGTGGCATACGGGTGCCAATCGGCGAGCAAAAAGCCGGTGCCGAGGCGAGACGTGCCGTCGTACGCGCGCGGTTTTCGTCGTAGTCGTACGCCACGGACGCCACTGATCGAGAGCCGCGAATGCCGAAGTGCTCTGTGACAAGCGATTCAAGTTCGAGTCCGATACCCGGAGTGCCAAACCGAAGCCCGCCCCCCAACCCTTGAGCGGAAGCGCTTGCCGCCGTCAGGCAAGAAACAGCGGCGAGCAGCAACGACCCGATGGATTTGCGAATTGCTTGCACGCCAACTCCCGATCGAACCCGCGGATCGCCCATACGAACACTAGGCTCAATGGTGCGCCCCGAATGCGCAGTCAGTCCACGCAATTCTTGACGAATTCGTGACTCCAGGTGGTTGTGCACTTCGTCTAAGTGAACGGTCACAACCGCCCGAACGCGCGATGGCTGTCGCTACGTGCGGTTGTCTCAAATTTGGCGATGCCGTCGCCGAGGTGAACAGCGATGCTATTCGGATTCTTCGAACTTCGGCTCGCGCCGGATCGGGCGGCGCTGAGCTGCGGCGGGGCCGCTCGTCCCGCGCGAAGCGGTCGGACGGCGGTCTTGGACGGGCGCCCGAAGGGGGGCCGGAGCGCGGACCCGTCAGGCGCGCCCGTGCGCGGGCGATCGAAGCTGCGCGCCGGGGCTGCGCGGACCGCCGCCCGCCAGCCGCGCCAGCCGAATCACCATCCTGAGCGCTTCGTTGACCGCCTCGGAGTCACGGAAAACGCGCGCCACATCCGGATCAAGCGCAATGGCTCCATCGCGCGCGGGCGCCCGCAGGCGCTCGCCGAAAGGCGCATCGCGGCACGGGGCTCGGGCGCGGCGGGCGCTCGGCGCGCTGGTAAGGATCGGCGCGATTGAATTCGCGGGGCTTCGCTCTCGCTGCGCCGAACTTGCGGTCCATTGCAGCGCGCGCTCGGGGGCCGCTCCGGGTGCCCGCGGGGGAACGCGATCAACACGCGATCTTTACCGCGATTTTTATCGTCGAACCGTTTCATCAATGACCTAAGCCGCTTTCTGGTCGCGCAATTCACGCCGCAGGATCTTGCCGACATTGGTCTTCGGCAAGTCCGAACGGAACTCGATGTACTTCGGCTTCTTATAGCCGGTTAAATGCTCTTTGCAAAACTCGGCAACATCTTTCTCGGTCAGCGCCGCGTCCTTCTTGACGACGAACAGTTTCACCGCTTCGCCTGCGCTGCTCGTCGGGCACGCCGATCGCCGCGCATTCGAGGACGCCCGGATGCATCGCGACCACCCCTTCAACTTCGTTCGGATACACGTTGAAGCCAGACACCAGGATCATGTCCTTCTTGCGATCGACGATCTTCGTATAGCCCTCGGCGTCCATGACGCCGATGTCGCCACTGCGAAAAAATCCGTCAGGTGTCATCACCTTCGCAGTCTCCTCCGGCCGCTGCCAGTAACCCGCCATCACCTGCGGCCCGCGAATCGCGATCTCGCCGACACTTCCGACCGGCAACTGCTTGCCATCGTCATCCAGGATCGCGATGTCGGTCGACGGCATCGGTAACCCGATGGAGCCGGTGTACTTCGTTGTGTTAGTTGCGGTTGCAAGTCGCGCCCGGTGAAGTCTCCGACAAACCATAGGCTTCGCAGATCGGGGTGCCGGTGAGCTTCAGCCATCTTTCAGCCACGGCCTGCTGTACCGCCATGCCCCCACCGAGCGACAAGATCAGCGATTTGAAATCGAGTTTCTTGAAATCGTCGTTGTTCAGCAGGCCATTGAACAGCGTGTTGACCGCAGGGAACACGCCGAACTTGTGCTTGCGCAAGTTCCTTGACGAACGCCGGGATATCGCGCGGATTCGGAATCAACAGATTCTTGCCACCGGTGCGCATCGACAACAGCGCGCAGCACGTCAGCGCGAAGATGTGATACAGCGGCAACGCGGTCACAGTGATCATCTGCTCGCCGGGCTTCAATTTGGCGAGCGCCGGCTGATACCACGCTTCTGCCTGCAGCATGTTGGCGATCACGTTGCGATGCGTAAGCGTCGCGCCTTTGCTGACACCCGTTGTTCCGCCGGTGTACTGCAGGAACGCAACGTCACTGTGGCTGCACTCGACGTGCTTCAGGCTCATTTTCTGGCCGTCTGCCAGCACGTCGTTCCAGCGCAGACGCATTCGGTAACGAAAACGCCGGCACCATTTTCTTCACGTTGCGCACGACAAAGTTGACGATCAGGCTCTTGGGGAACGGCAGCATGTCGCCCATTGCGCACACCACGACGGTCTTGGTGGGCACCTTGTCGATCACCTGCTGCAAGGTGGTGGCAAAGTTCTCGAGAATGAAAATCGCCTCGGCGCCCGAGTCTTTCAACTGATGCTCGAGCTCGCGCGGCGTATACAGCGGATTGACGTTGACGACCGTATACCCCGCGCGCAGCACACCCGCCATCGCCACCGGATACTGCAGCACGTTCGGCATCATGATCGCGATCCGCGTGCCCTTGGCGAATCCCCTGCTCTGCAGCCATGCACCGATCGCCGCCGAGTTCTGGTCGAGCTGCCCGAAGGTCATCTCCGCACCCATGAAGCTGTACGCACCTTGGCCGCTGTACTTCTTGAATGCTTCGTCAAGAAGCTGGATTAGCGATTTGTATCGGCCTGCATCGATATCGGCGGGCACGCCTTGCGGATAGTTTTTCAGCCAGAACCGGTCCATGGTCTCCCTTTTATCTTGTAGTTTTCATCACGCAACCGTCATCATAGACGCGCGCTAACGCTGCGCCAGCATGCCGCGCAGCGACTCATCGCGGCGCTCTTTCGGAAGCGCAGCCAGGCGCTTGACCTCTTCGTAAAACCGCGGAAAGTCTCCACCACTTGCGCCAGCACTGCGTCGAACGCGGGCACCAGATCGTTGTAAGCCCCAATCGATGCCAGATGCGCGTTAGTCAGGTCCTGTGCAAAAAATCGGTCGTAGCCGGCGAATCCACCCCAGGCCGCCTTCAACCGCGCGTAGTCCTCTTTTAACGAGGCGAAAAGCTGCTGCTTGCGCGCGCGCTTGAGCTCGTCCGCCTGCTGACTCTGGTAGTTCTGAAAGAGCAGCCCTCGATATTGCAGCAGCAGATTCAGAAACTCCTGACGCCGCTGCGCAAACTGGGCGTACGCCATTCGCGATGCATCATCTCCATGCGCGGCCAACCAACGGCGCACGCCTTCACGCTCCACCGCCGTGGCGAAAGACTCGTTGAATGTCGTATCACCGCCGACGAAAACCACCTGGTGCGCCAGTTCGTGAAAGATGAGTCCAGCGAGCTGACCTTCGGTGCCGCCGATGAACGTGTTCAAAAGCGGATCCGAAAACCAACCGAGCGTCGAATACGCGGGCACGCCGGTCACGTTGACTTCGTACCCTTCGGCACGCAGCGCCGCGGCGGCACTGTCGGCCGAGTCGCGATCGAAGTAGCCGCGATACGCGGCGCACCCGACCATCGGATAGCACCATTGCTTCAACTCGAGCGACAACTCCGGCGCAGCAAACACATTCCACACCACGTACGCGCGTTGCAGATCCGCATACGATCGATAGCTGCCATTTTCGGGTAGCCCAAGCTGCTGGGATGCAAACGCGCGAATCTGCTGCGCTCGCTGCAAGCGCTGCTTCAGCGATTCAGCGGTACCTGGGTCGGCGACCAGTTCCGGGATCGGCCGTGCCGCACGCAGCATCGCAAAATGCCCGTCAATCGACTGCGCGTAGTAGCCGAGCGAGGAACAGCCGGCAGCTCCAGCGATCGCAAGCACGATCGCGCTAGGCAGCAGTACGCGCTTGGTGAAGGCTGGGGAAATCATCGGGCGCAATTGTGCCCGCTGGCTTCCGCGACGATCAATGCTGTGGTAACCGGCAAATCACGCGACGCAGCTTGCCGCTGACCTGGTCTCTTGCGGGCGGACGCTGCGCAATATCGATGGACACTGCTCCGATGCCCAACGTATCAAAGTAGCTAGCGAGCGCGCGGCGAACGTCGGCCTCCGATCCATGCTCGTCGCCGCCGAGCCGAACTTGCAGCTTGCGCGGCGCCGTTTGCGTCACCTGGAAATCGTGAACCCGCGCATCGTCTTCCATCACGGTCGTCAATGCGAGCGGCACGACTGTCGCGGTGCCGCCGCCGGTTAAAGGGAAGACCAATGCCTCATCGGTGCGACCCTCGACTGTCATCACTGGAAAGCGGCTGCCGCAGCCGCAAGGCGTATCGGAGATCGTGACTGCATCACCCAGGTCATAACGAATCAGCGGTTGAATGCGATTTGCCAGATTGGTCAATAGCACCGAGTGCGAGCGCGTTCCGGCAGGTACAGGCCGACCATAGTGGTCGATCGGTTCCAGAATGACCCAGTCGCTGTTCAGGTGCAGGCGTCTATACGGGCACTCCCACGCGATCGGCAGAAACTCCGATGCGCCGTACGAATTACGCACGGGACAGCCAAAGGCGCGCTGCACCTGCGCGCGGGCTGGGTTTGCCAGCGTCTCACCGCCTGTCCACACTTCACGTAGATGCAACTTGAGTCGGCCCGCCTGCTGTTCATCGGCCAGCATCTGCGCCGCGGTGGGATACGACGCGAGCAGGGTCGGTCGAAACGTCGTTCAGTTGGGCCACCAGTTGCTCGAGTGGCTGCAGCAGCGAAAATCCTTTCAGCGATGCGGTCAACCATGGCATCGAGCGGCGCATGCGCTCGACAGTCGAGATGCCGGCAAAATGCCCACCGGTCGCAGCAACCATCGCGTAGCGATCGCCGGCGATCAACTGGCGCGCCAGGTCGGATGCTGAACGTACTCCGCGAAAACGCTGCCATTCGAGCGCGTCATAGACGGCGATTGCATCAGGATCGTGCACAAAGTAACCCGGCTCACCGGTCGTACCCGAACTGGTCCATACCGAATAGCGACCTAGCAAGGCGCCGCCACAACGGTCGGGCTGAGCCACGAACTCATTCACCGCGCTGCGCGTCACGGTAGGCTCCGACATCACATCGTCGAAGTTCGCCATCAATGACTGCTTGGTAACCGGTGGCAGATCAGTCAAACGCAAACGCGAGCTCGAACTCACTCGCAACTTTCGATACAGCCGCGAGTAGTAAGGAGAACATTCAAACGCATGCGCGACCAGTGCGATCAGTCGCTGCTCACGCTGAAGTGCTATCGCAGTCGATGAAGCAAGCGAGCCGGTCCACACGTCGAGCGCGGCTTTGCTCCAGCGCGCCGAGTCGTAAACAGCGGAGAGTGGAAGATCAAACAGCGAAGATGGAACCGCAGCCATCGCGAGAAGGTGAGACCGTGAAGCAAACCGTATTGTCGCGCCGCACTCGGCAGGCGCCCATGCCCCGAACCGGGGACCTTTACGTCATTGCGGCGCAACCTGAACCAGGCAGTCGTAAAACGTCGGCGCGCGGCCGATGTCGGTTAATCGACCGCTGGTCAGCTCGTTCGCGTTCTTGCCGTCGCGCGCCAGCTTTTTCCACCAGATTGACAACGCAACGACACAACCAGGTCGCGCTCGATCAGTCACGCGCGCCAGCACGTCGATGCTGCCGCGATCGTTGAAGATACGAGCGCGAGCGCCATCGACAACGCCGCGCGCGTGCGCGTCGCGCGGGTGCATCTCCACGGTGGGCTCGCCATCGATCGATCGCAAACTCGTGACGTTGACGAACGTGGAGTTCAGGAAGTGGCGCGCGGGGGGAGAGATGATCGCGAGCGGATAGCGTTGAGCAAGCACGCCACCGTCGGGTGCCTCATAAGGCGGCGAGGTAAGTGGGCACCGGATCCAAGCCAAGAGTGGCGACCTGCTCCGAATAGAACTCGCACCGTCCAGAGGGTGTTGCAAAGCCGCCCTCGGCAAAAGGCGCGTACCTCTGAGGAACATCGAGTCGCTCCCAGCCGCTGTGCTTCAAACGGTTCCAGTCGAAGCCGGCGGTCGGACCTTCGCGCTTGAACGCCTGCGCTGCCAATTGATCGTCAGTTTCCGAGAAGCAGGGATCGTCAAACCCCATTTTCGCCGCGAGTTGCCGAAAGATCTCAGTGTTCGGCATGGACTCGCCCAACGGTTCAATCGCGGCATTGTTCGCGAGCATGTACAGGTGCCCGTAAGACTTGTGCACATCGACGTGCTCGAGCTGTGTCGTGGCGGGAAGCACGTAGTCTGCGTAATCCGCCGTGTCAGTCATGAAGTGTTCGAGAACGACCGTGAACAGGTCTTCGCGTTCAAATCCGCGTGCTACTTCGCGCGAGTTCGGTGCCACTGCAACCGGGTTGCTGTTGTAGACAATCAACGCGTCGATCGGTGGATCGGCGTGATGCAAGTCATGGCCGATCGTTGACATATTGATCGTGCGCGGCGTCTTGCCCGCGAGCAGATCGGGCCGGTACAGTCTTTCGGAATCGACTGGATACATTCCGCTGGTCGACAGCAGCAGACCTCCTGCCGCATCACGCCAATGCCCGGTCAGTGCCGGCAGACATGCCACCGCACGTACCGCATTGCCGCCGCCGCGCGCACGCTGCATACCGTAATTAACGCGAATCGCCGCGGGACGGATCTGCCAGTAGTCACGTGCGAAATTTTCGACTTCGACGGTGCTGATGCCGCAGATCGACGCGACACGTTGCGGATCGAATTCGCGTGCGCGTTCTTCGAGCCGGTCATAGCCCAGCGTGTAGCGCTCGATGTAGTCGCGATCGAGCCAGCCCTCGCGCATCAGCACATGCATCACGCCCAGCGCAAACGCCGCGTCGGTGCCGGGCATCAGCGCAATGTGCTGATGACACTTCTCCGCGGTCAATGAACGATAAGGATCGATCGCGATCAGCTTCGCGCCGTGCCGTTTTGCTTCCTGCGCACGGCTCCACAGATGCAGATTGGATGCGATCGCGTTGCAGCCCCAGAAAACGATCAGCTTGCTGTTCTGAAACTGCTCGATGTCGGTGCCGGTCCTGGTGCCGATCGTGTATGTAAGCGCCTCGGCGCCTGCGGTGGCGCAAATGGTGCGATCGAGAAAACTCGCACCGAGCTTGTGAAAGAAGCGTGCGGCCATTGCCTCGCCTTGCACCAGGCCCATCGTGCCGGCGTAGCTGTACGGAACGATGCGCTGAGGATCACGCGCCGCGATTTCACCGAGCCGTTGCGCGATATCACGCAGCGCTTCGTCCCACGAGACGCGAACAAAGCGCCCGGAGCCTTTCGCACCCACTCGCTTGAGCGGATGCACCACGCGGTCCGGGTGATACGTGCGTTCCAGATAGCGTGAGACCTTGGTGCACAGCGTGCCGGCCGTGGTCGGATGCGTCGGGTCGCCGGCGATCTTCACCGCTACGCGGATGGGTGCACCCCCGGTCGCTGCGCGCCCGCCCCCCGAGGGGGCACGCGATGAGCTTCGGGCGGCCGTGCGCTCATCGCTAGGCCCTTGCTCTTCGCGCACGGTAATCAGCATCGCGCAGGTGTCCGGACAATCATGCGGACACGCCGCGCGCACGACGGTTTCGTTGCTCGCGATCGACTCCGCTAATGCACTCACGTTTCGCTCACTGCTTAAAGGTCAGCGGCAACTCCGTCGACTCGCCGCCGAATTCAATCTTCAGCGCTTGCGGAACGGAATTGATCGGAACCGCAAACTGCACACGCTCGAGTGCAGACTCCATTCCGGGGCCGACCGTCTCACCGAGCCCGCCGTTGGCGGCAATCACGGAATCCTTCGTCACCAGGCGAAAGTTTTGATCGGAGAAGTCGGCAGCCTGGCGCTGCTTGTTCAGCATCCGGACCAGCAGCACGAGCCGCATCGATTCTGAATTGCGCGGCTCAGTAGCCACCTCTGCAATCGTGAAGGAAATATCGCCGACCTTGCCGACCGTAACCGTGCGCGGCACTGCAAACTCAACCGTAGGCGCGATAGCAGGCGCACTCGGAGCTTCGATCGGTGCCGAGGGCGCAGGGATTGAATAGCCGTCGGCCGCCGACGGTGGAATCGGCGTCGCAGGGGCGCTGGTGGGCGGTGCGGCCGTATTCGCAGGCGCGGCGTCCGGTGGTGGCGGTGGCGCTTCGCGCTGACACGCGACCAGATTGGTTAACGCATAGGCAATCAACGCAACCAAAGAACCCCGCCGCGTGCGCGTCATAGCGAATGTGGACGGGGCATCGGCTGCGCGACGATGCGATCGAAGAACGCCTCGCATGCGGCAACCTGGTCATAGCTGATGTATTCGTCCGGCTTGTGCGCCTGGTCAATACTGCCGGGTCCGATCACAACGGTAGGGATGCCGGCCTTTGCAAACATGCTGGCCTCGGTCGCGAAGCCGACTGCGCCGGCACTTAGATGCGTCGTACTCGCCACTTCCTGCGCCCAACGTACCAACGGATGTTCCGGCTCGATACCAAACGCAGGCAGGTCCATGCCGAGTTCGAATGCGATTCCCGCGTCACTCGTGACGCGACGCATTTCCGGAATCAGCTCACGCTCGGCATATTCGGTGATCGCCCGCGTGACTTCATCGGTCGACGTTGCCGGCAAATTGCGCATCTCGAAAATGAACTCGCAGTCGCGCGGAACGACGTTGACCGCAATGCCGCCCTTGATCACACCGGTCTGCAACGTCGTGTACGGCACCGCGAAGCGCGCATCGCGGCTCTCCTGCTGCGACAGGCGATCGGCCGTCTGACGAATGAACGCGACAAGTCGCGCGGCGAACTCGATCGCGTTGACGCCGTCCGGGGTCAGCGACGAATGTGCTTCGCGCCCGCGCACCCGGCAACACATGTCGCGCTTGCCCTTGTGCGCCACGATGGCGCGCATGTCAGTCGGCTCGCCGATGATGCAACCTGCCGGGCGAATGCCACGATCGGCAAGATCCGCCAGCAGATCGCGCACGCCGAAGAATGTGGTTTCCTCGTCGTAGGTCAGTGACAGATGCAACGGCACTTTTTCCTGTGCTGCCAGAAACTTGGGCACCGCCGCCAGTGCAATCGCTATGAAGCCTTTCATGTCAGCGCTACCGCGGCCGTGAATGCGACGGTTGCGGTGGTCGGCAACAAACGGATCGCTCGACCAGTCCTGGCCATCCACCGGAACCGTGTCGGTATGGCCCGAAATCACGAGTCCGCCAGTCTTGATGCGGTCGGGCTCGGCTGACAGCGTCGCGAAGAGGTTGGCCTTGTTGCGCGCGGTGTCATAAATCAGGTTCGCGCGAACGCCCAGCCGCGCAAGCTCGTCGCGTGCGTACTCGATCAGCCCAAGATTGGAGTCACGGCTGACGGTAGGAAACCCGATCAGCCGGTCGATCATCGCCAGCGACGAAGCCGAAGGCGGTGCCCCCGAAGATAGAGCGGACGCTGGCTTGCGCGCGAAGGGTGCGTCAGCGAGCGGCAAGTCAGCGGGCTTGTTCATGAGCCAATTCTAGTGCGCGTAGCATTCGCTTTCTGCTCGCTTTAACCCCGCAAAAATTCATGCAACTGATCGACCGAGTCGTCCAATTCCGTGCCGAAATCCAGCAAATCCGGCGCGACATTCATGCTCATCCCGAGCTTCGCTTTGAAGAAACGCGCACCAGCGACCTCGTTGCACAAAAATTGTCCGACTGGGGACTCGAGGTCACGCGTGGGCTCGGCGGTACCGGCGTTGTTGGCACGTTGAAGCACGGGAAATCGAAGCGCGCGGTCGGCTTGCGGGCCGACATGGACGCGTTGCCGATTCAGGAAACCAATGATTTCGCGCACCGTTCGACGCACGCCGGAAAAATGCATGCATGCGGCCACGATGGGCACATGGCGATGCTGCTGGCTGCGGCGAAATACCTGGCGGAAGCGAAATCGCAAGCGGATGCAATAAACGGCACGGTGCACTTTATCTTTCAGCCGGCCGAGGAAGGCGGCGCCGGCGCGCAAAGAATGATCGACGACGGCTTGTTCGAACGCTTCCCGTGCGATGCGGTTTTCGGCATGCACAACTGGCCCGGCCTGAAGGTCGGCGAGTTCGGCGTCACCGGCGGGCCGATGATGGCGTCGAGCAACGAGTTTGAGATCAGCGTGCTCGGCAAAGGGGCGCATGCGGCGATGCCGCATCTCGGCATCGATCCGGTGTTCATCGCAGTGCAGATCGTCAATGCACTGCAGGGAATTATCACGCGCGTGAAAAAGCCGATCGACTCGGCCGTATTGTCGGTCACCATGATCCGGGCCGGCGAAGCAACCAACGTCATCCCGGAATGTGCGCGAATCAGTGGGACGGTGCGCACGTTCAGTGACCAAGTGACGGCGCTGGTCGAGACGCAGATGCGGCGCATTGTCGAGATGACGTGCGCTGCGCATGGCGCCGAGGCGAAGTTCGACTTCAAGTGGAACTACCCGCCGACCGTCAACCACGAGCGTGAAGCCGAGTTTGCCGCCACCGTGATGGACGACATCGTCGGCGCCGGCAACGTCGTGCGCAATATCGAGCCGACCATGGGCGCCGAGGATTTCGCATTCATGCTGAAGGCGAAGCCCGGCGCCTACGTTTTTATCGGCAACGGCGATGGGACGCATCGCGTCTCCGGCCACGGACTCGGCCCGTGCATGCTGCACAACCCTTCGTACGATTTCAACGACGAATTGATTCCGTTAGGGGCCACTTACTGGGTCCGGCTGGCCCAGAATTTCCTGGCACGCTGATCTTTAGTTCTTTCCGCTAGTCCATACGCCGGAATGCGGGGCCTTTCCCCGACGGTTACTGTGTATCGCTGCGGCTTTCCGGTTGTATCTTGGCCCCGATGAATTTGACCTTCGTTCGCGTTTTCGTTGCCGCCATCACCTTGTTGGGCGCGGGCGGCTGCGCGACCATCACCGGCGAAGCCACGCAGACAATCAACATTCAGACGGTCGATGCCAACGGCAAGCCCGTGGACGGCATGGCGTGCCGCATCGTCAACGGCTCGGCCGAATATATGGGTGACACGCCACTGTTCGGCTTGCGAGTGCGCAAGTCCCCGACACCGCTGATCGTCGAGTGCAAGCGTCATGGCTACGCAATGGCGCGGGCGCTGGTCATTTCGCGCGCCGACCTCGCCTCCGGATCGACTGCACAGCTGTTGCTGCCGGGTGGCAGCTCGATGTTGATCGTCGATCACCTATCCGGCTTCATGTATCAGTATCCGCGTTGGGTACGGCCTCAGGTCGGCAGCCGACATGATTTTCGACCGCAGAGACGAGAAGGGGCGAGACCCCACGCCCGGCTTGGTCACGCGGCAGTTCGACGCGCACGCGCGCTACGCCAGCGGCGTGCAGGACACCAGGGCCGATTGATTAGCAGTGCGCGCTAATTGCGCGCAGCAGTTCGATCGGACTCCATCAGCAGCGTCCAAATATCGTTCAGCATCACTTCCGGATGCACGAACGCGAGCGAGTAGATCTCGCGCACTACGCCAGCGTTATCGATCAAAAACAGCTTCAGCATGTGATTGATCGCCCGCGTCGGCCGCCCTGTCGCGTCTGTCTCAACTCTGACGTCCTGTCCAAATCCATCAAGCAACGGACTTAGCTCGCCCATTGTTCGCGCGGTAAAGAATTGCCATTCGAAGCCGGGCGCGGTGCCCACGCTCTGCGCGTAACTACGTAGTGCATCCGGCGTGTCGTGCGATGGATCAAAACTGATGCTGACAAATCGCACCCGCGAGCGCGCCGATGTATCGGCAGCGATTCGGTCGCGCAGCGTCTTCATCGTTTGATACGCAAACGGACAACCCCACGGGTCCGTGCAATACGTGTAGAAAAACGTCAGCAGCGTCACCTTGCCGCGCGTGTACGCCGACAGGCGGCGTGCACCGGCGGACGCATTCAGCAGCACGGCGTCGGGACACTGCTGAATGCGCTGCAGCTGATACGTGCCCGCAGAATTCGGCACGAAATCCATATGCGGCGCGAGTCCAGGCCCGGGATCGGGCGCCGACGATGCCGCGTTGGGTAACAAAAGGATCGCCGCCAGCAACGCGCTGGCGGCGCATGTGCTACGCATGTCTACAAACTCATCACATCAACGTGCGCTTTTAGCGCTGAACTTCATGTGGTGTGCGCGCCCGAGCTGCTCCTTGGCGAAGTCCACTTCGAACGCCGGCTTCAGTTCCTTGCCATCCCAGTTAAACGCGCGCACGAACTGCTCATTGTCGGCGCCGCCCTTGTCCCACTTCTCAAGCAAGCTCGACGTGATGTAGACGCGCTTGCCGTCCCACGACTGGCTGATCATGTTGACCTGGCGTCCGGTTTCCTTTGCGTACGTCTGCTTCGGTGCTTCGGGGTTGCTCAGATCGAAGTAGCGGGTCATGCCGTCCATGAACGTATTGACCCACAGTCCCTTGCCGTCGGCGGTGATGGAGATGTCCACTGGCAGCGGAATCTTGCTCGGGTCGCCGATCGTGCCAACTTCTTTTGCCACCCATTTGTCGCCTTCCTGCTTGACCAGCCACAGCTTCGACGTCAATGCGGCCGCCGTAATCGCCCAGTTGTCGCCAGGATTCAGCGACCAGCGTATTTCGAGGGGTGCGCCCGGCACGCTGAAGATCTGCCGCGGCTGCATCGCTTTCAGGTCCCACAACACCATCGTGTTGCCGAACTTCTTCATCGCGGCTTCGTCTTTGATCAGCCCGCCGATATCCCGCATGTAGTTGTCGCGGCCGGTAAAACTCGACGTCAGCATGACGTTCTTGCCAGGGTTCACCGCAATGTCGTAGCCATAGCCATCGCCTTGGCCGCCACCGACGGTGCCCGTCGGTATGTCGTACTTGGCTACGAAGCCTCCCTTGTTGTTGTAAACCGCAATCCCGGTCACGCCGCCGTTGTCTTTGGTGTTCGACAGCGTTCCGATCAGCATGCGACCGGGCATCGCGTAAAACGTATGTGGGCCGACGTATCCCGTTTTTGCCGATAGATCGGATATGGTCTTTATCAGCTTGGGTCTGGCGGGATTAGTGCCGACATCGAACACGTAGATCTTGCTGTCGTTCAGCCCGCCCGCCCACAGATAACGGCGATCATCGGTAAATCCCATGTGATGCGCTTCGCCCCGGGCGCCCACAGACACCTTGTGGACGACCTTGCCGTAGCTCTTCGAGTTCGGATTGGCGTCAATCGTCACCAGCTTGTCGAAGCCGTCCCCCCACCCGGCGACCCCGAGCGTCCAGACGTGCACATAGTCTTCCTGGCCCTTGATCAGGCCTGACATATAAGGTGAGTTGCACGTCTCGTCCGCGCGCGCCACGCCGGCAAACGATGCGACCACAAGCGCCGCAACGGCAACGCGCTGCAGGTGCCGCCTCAAACTCGATACACGTTTCATGTGACCTCCTCTTGTTTTCCTCTACCACGCGAGTGGCATTCGATTTCCGCACGCTTCGCATCGCGGCGACATCCGCACAGACGAACTCGCTGCGTGCGCACGGCGGACAGTTCAGCCGCTAGTGCCGGCATTCTGCGCCGACTTCGCCTAAACTTCGACTGTCCTTTGCCGCGGCTCCCGCGGCTTTCCCCACTAAACGATGTCTGCAACGTCTGCAACGGCGGGCAAAGCGATTCGCATTCGCGGCGCCCGCCAGAACAATCTTCGCAATCTCGATCTCGACATTCCGACCGGTGAACTGGTCGTCGTAACGGGCGTTTCGGGCTCGGGCAAGAGCTCGCTGGTCTTCGATACGTTGTACGCGGAGGGCCAGCGGCGCTACGTAGAGACGTTCTCGCCGTACGCGCGCCAGTTTCTCGATCGGATGGATCGGCCTGCGGTCGACCGCATCGAAGGCGTGCCGCCGGCGATCGCGATCGACCAGACCAATCCGGTGCGCACATCTCGCAGCACGGTCGGCACGATGACCGAGCTGAACGATCACTTGAAGCTTCTGTTCGCGCGCGCCGCCTCGCTTTTTTGTCGCGGCTGCGCACGGCCGGTCCGGAGGGATAGCGCCGACAGCATTTACGCAGAGCTGCTGGCGTATGCGCACAGCGCCGGCGATCCACAGATGATCGCTACGTTTCCGGTGGCCGTGCCCAAAAACTTCAGCGAAGACGAAGTTCGCGCGAACCTGCAAGCACAGGGCTACACACGCATTCATCGTGAGCGCACGGTGGCCGACGTCAAGGTGCTCGATGTGCTTGCAGACCGCTTTCGCGTCCTAGGCGTCGAGCGCTCACGCGTCATCGAAGTGCTGGAGCGCGGCTTGCGCCTCGGTGCCGGCCGCGTCGACCTGCACGTTCAGGCAGCGGAAACTGGCGGTGAAATATTGAGCTTCAGCAGTGACTTGCACTGCGCCCGCTGCGACATTCACTATGAAACGCCGCACGCCAGCACGTTCTCGTTTAATTCGCCGCTGGGCGCTTGCGATACGTGTCGCGGCTTTGGGCGCGTGATCGGCGTCGACTACGGATTGGTAATTCCCGACGAGCGCAAGACGTTGCGCGGTGGCGCGATCCGACCGTTTCAATCGAAGTCGTTCATCGAAAGTCAGCGCGACCTCGAAAAATCGGCCGCGAAGGATGGCATTCCGCTCGACGTTCCGTATCGCGACCTGACGTCGGCACAGCAGCTGTGGGTCATTGAAGGCGGACAGGGCTGGAAGAGCTGGAACAAATCATGGCCAGGTGTCTGGTACGGCATCAAGCGCTTCTACGCGTGGCTGGAAAGCAAGGCGTACAAGATGCACATTCGGGTGCTGCTGTCACGCTACCGCTCGTACACGCCATGTCCGGTTTGTCAGGGCGCACGGCTGAAGCCCGATGCTTTGTTGTGGCGAGTCGGCTGCAATTCGCCGACTCGCCTGCGGCACGATCAAGCCCCCACGCCCAAACCCCTCTCCCGGGAGAGGGGCTTTACGCCCGCCAAGTGCCGGTGAACGCTGCGTGGAGCGAGGCGCAGCTTGCCGCGCTACCCGGCTTGTCGCTGCACGATCTGATGCTGCTGCCGATCGAGCGGGTCAAAGCGTTCTTCGATCACGTCCAGTTGCCGGTGCCGCTGGATCAAGCCAGCGAGATGCTGCTCGACGAGCTGCGTGCGCGGCTGAGATTTCTGGTCGACGTCGGCGTCGGTTATCTGACCCTCGATCGGCAAAGTCGGACGCTGTCGGGCGGCGAGGTGCAGCGGATCAACCTGACGACCGCGCTGGGTACTTCACTGGTCAACACGCTGTTCGTGCTCGATGAGCCGTCGATCGGGCTGCACCCGCGCGACATGCATCGAGTGGTCGAAGTGATGCATCGGCTGCGCAGCGCTGGCAACTCGCTGGTCGTCGTCGAACACGATCCGCAGGTGATGCTGGCCGCCGATCGAGTGATCGACATGGGGCCGGGGCCCGGCGAACGCGGTGGCGACATCGTGTTCAACGGCACGCCGGAGCGAGCTGCGCAACTCGTCGACGTTGACCGGCCGCTATCTCGGTGGTCGCCTGCACGTCGATGCGGCACAACCGCTCGCGATCGCTGCGAACTCGCCGAAGCTGATTCTGCAGGGTGCGCGTGAGCACAATCTGAAAGCGATCGACGTTGAAATTCCGCTGAAGCGACTGGTGTGCGTCACCGGAGTGTCCGGCAGCGGCAAGTCAACGCTGATCCAGGACGTGCTGTATCCAGCGCTCGCGAAAGCCAAGGGCAAGTCTGACAGAAACCCCGGGGAGCTTCGATCGCCTGCTCGGTGAAGACTGGCTCGACGATGTCGCGTTCGTCGATCAATCGCCGATCGGTCGCACGACGCGGTCCAACCCTGCGAGCTACGTCGGCGCTTTCGATTGCATCCGCGCGATTTTTGCCAAGGCGCGCGTCGCCAAAGAGCGTAAGTACACGGCGGGAACGTTCTCGTTCAACTCGGGCGAAGGCCGCTGCGCCACCTGCGGCGGCAACGGGTTCGAGCACGTTGAGATGCAGTTTCTGTCTGATGTGTACTTGCGTTGCCCTGATTGCGACGGCAAGCGCTTTCGCCCGGAGACCCTGGAAGTGACTGTCGAGCGTCATGGGCGGAGCGCGAACATCGCCGACGTTTTGGCGATGACCGTCAACGAAGCGCTGAGCTTCTTTAAAGACGATAGCGAGGTAGCGCGTGTGCTCGCCCCACTGGCCGACGTCGGTCTTGAATACGTCAAGCTCGGGCAGCCGGTGCCGACGCTATCGGGCGGCGAAGCGCAGCGGCTGAAGCTCGCCGGCTTTCTCGCCGAAGCAACCAAGGGCAAGCCGCCAACGCGCGGCACCTTGTTCATGTTCGACGAGCCGACGACCGGCCTGCATTTCGACGACGTCGCCAAGCTGATGCGCGCGTTCCGCAAGCTGCTTGCTGCGGGCCATTCGTTGATCGTGATCGAACACAACCTCGACGTGATCTCCGCGGCCGATTGGTTGATCGACCTCGGTCCCGAAGGCGGCGACGGCGGCGGCGAGATCGTTGTGGCCGGCACACCGGATGAGGCAATTGCCAACGCACGCTCGCACACCGGCCGTGAGCTGCAGGCATATCGGACCGCGCTGGCTGATAAAGCACCGCGTGCGAGCGAACCGTTCGAAAAGTTTGCGTTGGCGTCTGACCCCGTCCGCCAGAACGGCAAGACACTCCACGAAGCTCGGGGTCAGACGTTGGCTCTATCCGCAATAAATCTTAATGCGCGTGAACACAACCTGAAGGGGATCGACGTCGAGATTCCACGCGACACGTTTACGGTGATCACCGGCGTATCGGGCTCCGGCAAATCCACGCTGGCGTTCGACATCCTCTTCAACGAGGGCCAGCGCCGCTATCTCGAATCGTTGAATGCGTACGCACGATCGATCGTGCAGCCGGCGGGCCGGCCCGACGTCGACGCGATCTATGGGATTCCCCCGACGGTCGCCATCGAGCAACGCACTTCGCGCGGAGGCCGCAAATCGACGGTAGCCACGCTGACTGAGATCTATCACTTCCTGCGCCTGCTGTACGTCAAGCTCGGCGTGCAGCACTGCCCTGACTGCAAAGTTCCAGTGACACCGCAGTCGTTCGACACGATCGTCGCGCAGGTGATGCGCGAGTCAAAGGGACTGCACATTGGAGTCCTGGCACCTCTGGTCGTTAACCGCAAAGGCGTCTACACCGACCTGGCCAAATGGGCGGCTGCGCGAGGCCATTCTCACTTGCGAGTCGATGGACACTTTCTGCCGACCGCGAAATTTCCGCGTATCGAGCGCTTCAAGGAGCACACGATCGAATTACCGGTTGCGGATTTTGTCGTGCAGCCGGAAAACGAAGACCGGCTGCGTGGGGCGATCGCCACCGCGCTCGAGCACGGGCATGGCGTTGTCACAATTGCATGGCCGCTCGGCAAACTGAAGGATGCGATCGAGCGGCGGCAGCTGGACTGCGCCGCTGCAGCAGAAAAGCTTTTCCACGAAGCGCGCCTGCTCTTCATGTGGCACCTCGTTTCCCGAAGCTGATCCGCGACTGTTCTCGTACAACTCCAAGCATGGCTGGTGTGCCGGCTGTTTCGGCACCGGGCTGAAGCTCAGCGGATTCGATGCCGAACAAAGCGGCGAGGAAGTCTGGTGGAACGCGTGGTACGAAGGCGAAACCGCGCCCTGCGACAGTTGTCACGGCAAGCGGCTGAACCCGACCGCGCTCGCGGTGACATTTGCAGGCAAGTCCATCGCCGAGCTCGCGGAGCTGCCCGTCGCCGAGGCCCGCGGGCTGTTTAACCGCTTGACGCTCAGCGGTCGCGAAGCCGAGATCGCGCGCGACGCGCTTGCGGAAATCAAATCGCGCTTGTCGTTCCTCGAAGAGGTGGGCCTCGGTTATCTGGCGCTTGACCGCGCCGCACCGACGCTATCCGGTGGTGAAGCGCAGCGGATTCGACTCGCTGCACAGCTCGGGTCCAACCTGCAAGGCGTCGCCTACATCCTTGACGAGCCGACGATAGGGCTGCACCCGCGCGACAACCGCATCCTGTTGGACGCGCTCGAAAAACTCGAAGCGAAGGGCAATACGCTGGTCGTCGTCGAGCACGATGAAGACACGATCCGGCGCGCCAAACATCTGATCGACATCGGCCCAGCGGCCGGCGTGCGCGGCGGGCGTGTCGTCGCACAAGGTTCCGTCGACGATTTGATCGCCGCACCGGAGTCAACGACCGGCAAGTGGCTGCAATCACCTTTGATCCATCCGCTGCATCCGCGCCGCAAAGTCGACGCAACGACACCAAAGCTCACCGTGAACGGTGCGCGGTTGCACAATCTGCGTGCGGTCGATGCTGCGTTTCCCCTTGAGCGGTTAACGGTCGTCACTGGAGTGTCGGGCAGTGGCAAGTCAACGCTTGCACGCGACGTGTTGCTTGCGAATTTGCAGACGGTCGTCGGTCAGCGCAGTCCCAAGGAAGCGTGGATCGGCTGCATCGCAATCGAAGGTTGGCACGGGCTCGATCGCGTGCTCGAAGTCGATCAAACGCCGATCGGCAAGACGCCACGGTCGTGCCCTGCCACCTACGTCGGCTTCTGGGACGCGATTCGCCGGCTGTATGCCGAAACGCTCGAGGCGCGCACACGCGGATACGGTGCAAGCCGCTTCTCGTTCAACACCAAAGGCGGCCGGTGCGATGCATGCGACGGCCAAGGCGTGCGCACGATCGAAATGAGCTTCTTGCCCGACGTCAAAGTGTTGTGCGATGTTTGCGGTGGTGCGCGCTTCAACGAAGAGACACTCGCGATCAAGTGGCGCGACAAGTCAATTGGGGATGTGCTGCGGATGGAAATCGACGAGGCAGTCGAATTTTTCGCCGTCCACCGCTCCATTTCGCATTGTTTGAGGTTGCTGCGTGACGTCGGGCTGGGCTACCTGACACTGGGTCAGCCCTCGCCGACGCTGTCGGGCGGGGAAGCGCAGCGCATCAAGCTCGTCGCCGAGCTCGCGAAAGTACGCGACGACCTGACGCGCCGCGGCCAACGCGCACCCAGGACGCTCTACGTACTCGACGAACCAACCGTGGGGCTTCACATGGCGGATGTCGACAAGCTGATCCGTGTACTGCACCGGCTGGTCGACGGCGGAAATACCGTTGTCGTCATCGAGCACAACCTTGATGTAATTGCCGAAGCGGACTGGATTTTCGATCTGGGTCCCGAAGGAGGCGCGGGCGGCGGACGCATCGTCGCGCAATGCACGCCTGAAGGTCTCTCTAGAAAGGCCACGCCAACGGGCGTGGCTTTGCTCGAATTCAACCAGCGCCATCAACTGCGCCCGGCCGCGCATGCAACACCGGTTGTAGCCGAGTGCGCTAACGCGGCTTGACGCGCATCCTTCGCCGTCACCGATGCCCGGTCGGCATGGGTGACGACGGTCAGCTCAGGACTTTCTCGCGGAAGACTTCTTGCGCGATGACTTCCGCCCCGACGATTTCTTAGCTGATGACTTCTTACCGATGACTTCTTGGGCTCGATGACTTCTTGCTGGGCACTTTGCCGCCGGATTTGCGCGCCTCGGAGAGCCCGATTGCGATCGCTTGCTTCTTGCTCGTTACTTTTTTGCCAGAGCCACTCTTCAACGACCCGCGCTTGCGCTCATGCATCGCCTTCTCGACTTTCTCCGACGCCTTTGCTCCGTACTTGGCCATTACTTCTCCTTAAGAGATTGCGGAGATTCAACACAAGCAAGGATCGTTCGCACTGCCTTACTTTCTATATCTGGGTCGATACAACTGCACCGAATCCACCCGGTGTCTTGCGCGCTTCTCGTCGGATCGTTCTCGCAGTCCGCTCACTATGATCCGGCAAAACTGCAAAGGATCATCAATGCGTTCCTGCCTCCTTCTGCTATTCGCTGCGCTCGCTGGCAGCACCGCTTCCGCGCAGCGCGCGCCAGCCGGTGAGCCGCCGCGAATCGACGAGCTGGTCGCGCAAATTCCGCAGACCGCACTCGGGGCGCCGTGGGCGTTCATCGGCTTTGCGGTGACCACGCCCACCGATTCCAACTGGTTCGTCGCCACCAGTACGCCGCGCGGCGGCTCGATGGGGCGGCATCTTTCCGGCGGCGATGACCATACGGCTGTCCTCGTGTTGTCAAGTGACCTTCTGAGCAAGCCGATCGATACTGACGCGGCACTGCTGGAGCTTTCTCGCTCGAGGCACGCAAAGCTGTCGGACCGTTGGCAGATCGGCAAGCACGAGGAGACCATCGTGCGTCATGCCGGGACGCGCTGCGCGCGGCATTCGCTTGAAGCGATCCAGAACCTGGACACGTCACCCCGCAAGAGCGCTGCCAAAGCGAACGAGCAGCGCAATTCGATGTTCGTGGTCGGCATCTCGTGCGTGCATCCGACCGACTCGACCATGCTGGTCGAAGTCGGCGTATCGGAGCGCGGGCGAATATCCGCAGGCTCGCCGACGGTGGCGCTCGATGCCGAGCAGGCGATTGCGAGCCTTTCATTTCAGCGCTTCAGTGAACAGGCGCTGCAAAAATCCGCCGAAGCCGCGCGAGCGACCGGCCTGGCCGATGCCGAAGTGGTGTTAAAGCCGTATATCGATGCCGACGCCGCGTGGGCGCGCTACTTTCTGGCGCAGATTATTGAGCGCACGCGACCGGCGCCAGAGAACGCGGGCGTTCGAATCAAGTCGCTGCTCGAGCCGGCTGCGGAAAAAGGGCTGGCCGATGCGCAATGGTCGCTCGGCACCCTCTATTTGCGCGGAGCACCGGGCGTGCCGAAAGACCCCTCGCTGGCTGAAGCTTTGCTGAGGCGTGCCGCCGAGCGCGGCAACGCGGGTGCGGCATATCAGCTCGGCATCGCACAACTGTCGGGCGTCGATGGCATCGCAGTCAACAAGACGGAGGGCGCGCTGTGGGTGCAGCGCGCGGCTGTGCGCGGGCTGAAGGAAGCGCAGGAACTGCTGAAAGGCACGCGCGACAAGCCAGCGAAAAAATAAAACCGCCGTGTCGGCTACGCTGATCGAATGATCGATTCCGCGTTTGCTGCCGTTGTCTCGCGCACGGCGCTCGCCAATGTAGCGACCGAGTATCCGTACAAGCTCGACCAGGTGCTCGACGATGACAACGCACTGAGCCCGCCGCGCGTACTGCATCCCGCCTTCTATGGAAGCTACGACTGGCATTCATGCGTGCACATGCACTGGACGCTGGTTCGACTGCTACGGCTCCATCCGCAACACGCGCATGCGGAGGCAGCACGCCGTCATCTAAAGCATCGGCTGACTGTCGATCATGTGCGCGGCGAGCTCGCCACGCTGTCAGGGCCGCATCGAGCGTCATTCGAGCGCCCGTACGGGTGGGGCTGGCTGCTGAAGCTGGCCGCCGAGCTGAGTTTGCTGGCTGCCGACGACAAGACCGTCGAGTCGCTGGACCATGCACTTGCCCCGCTCGCGCAAGCGTTCGCCGATCGGTTCATCGACTTCTTGCCGCGGGCGGCTTATCCGATACGTGCCGGTGTTCACAGCAATTCGGCGTTCGCAATGCTGCTGGCGCTCGATTACTGCGAAGGCGTGCAGCACCGCGCGCTGCAACAGCTGATCAGCGAGCGAGCAAATCTCTGGTTCGGGCGCGATCGCCGTTATCCCGCCGACTACGAGCCCAGTGGGGATGACTTTCTTTCGAGCGGTCTGGTCGAGGCCGCGCTAATGCGGCGCGTGCTCGACGGCTGCTCTTTTGCAGACTGGTGGCACCAGTTTCGACCGGCGAACGATGCGATCGGGGTGTGGCTGCAGCCGGTCAATGTCAGCGACCCCAGCGATGCAAAGATCGTCCATCTACACGGACTTAACCTGTCGCGCGCGTGGTGTTGGCGCCAGTTGCTACCTGAGCTCGACACAGAACTACGAGCGTTGGCCGAAGCGTCGATCGAGCGGCATCTGGAAGCGTCGTTGCCTGCCGCGACGCAGGGCGAGTACGTCGGGACGCACTGGCTCGCGTCGTTCGCGCTATTGGCTTTGACTTGAAATGACTTGCAGCGCTCCGTAAGAAGCCGGGCCGCATACCGACCAAGCGGCACTCCGGGAGAAATCAATGCGCAATCTGCTTGCCTTAGCTGCCCTTGCGGCCATCATGCCAGCCGCCCACGCCGCCAGCTGCCAGGCCACCAGCCCCAAGAACACCGTCGCATTGGTGGAGCTTTACACGTCGCAGGGCTGTTCAAGCTGCCCGCCTGCCGATCGCTGGCTGTCGCAGTTGCCGTCACGCATCGACGCCAACCGTGCGATTCCGCTGGCGCTGCATGTCGGCTACTGGGACTACATCGGATGGAAGGATCCCTTCGCGAAGCGCGAGTTCAACGATCGACAGTCACAACTCGCTGCGTTAAACGGCAATCGCACTCGCTACACACCCGGCGTCTTCGTGCAGGGCAGGGAGACGAACTGGTCTTCAGGCGCGTTTGATGCGCAATTGCGTGCCGTCAATCAACGTCCTGCCGCGGCGACGATAAAGCTGGACAACGTTGAGACGCAGAGCCGGCAAAGTCAATGTGCGTGCCCACGCAGAGCTTGCAACTCCTTCATCAGCCAAGAATCCGCGTCTGATTCGTTGCGCTGGTGCAAAACGGAATCTCGACCAAAGTCACGGCGGGCGAAAATCGCGGCGAAACGCTGGCGAACGACCGCGTCACGACGGGCGTGGTCCGGGCCGTTGCCGCTCGGAAGCGCAGCGTTTCGCTGGAAGCGCCGTCGACTGCTGTGCGTGATCTCGCCTGGTCGCATTCGTTGAAGACGACACCGGCGTCTTGCAGGCGTTGCAGTTGCCGCTCGCGACCTGCTACTAAATCCGATTTTCCTCGACACCATGGCAGGCCGCCTGCGTTTCGCCGCCCGCGTGCCGGTACAACTTCAGTAGCGGCACCTCAATGCGACAGCGCTCGTTGGCATGCGGGCAACGGGGGTTAAACGTGCAGCCAGACGGCGGATTCAGCGGATTCGGAACCTCACCGGCTACCGGCGTGCGGGCGCGGCCGCTCATTTCCAGATCAGGAATCGCATCGAGCAGCATCCGCGTGTACGGATGACGCGGTGTCTTGAACAGCGTTGTGCGAGACGCGAGCTCAACGATCTTGCCGAGATACATCACGCCGACACGATCGGAGATGTGATGCACGACCGCAAGGTTGTGCGAAATGAAAAGGTACGTCAGCCCCATCTCGCGCTGAAGTTCCTTCATCAGGTTCAGCACCTGCGCCTGCACCGACACGTCCAGCGCAGACGTCGGTTCATCGCACACCAGAAACTCGGGTTTCGTCGCCAATGCGCGCGCGATCGACAGCCGCTGCCGCTGGCCGCCCGAAAACTGGTGTGGATACTTTTCCTTGTCAGCCGGCGCCAGGCGAACCTGCTGCAGCAGTTCGTCGACGCGCGCGTCGAATCTGCGCCTTGTCTCTCATCAGGCCATGCGCCTTCAATGGCTCGGCAATGATGTCGGCAACGCGCCAGCGCGGATTCAGGCTTGCGTACGGATCCTGAAAAATCATCTGCAGCTTCTGCCGCAGCGGCCGCCCACGCTGCGAATTCATTTCGCGCAGATCGCGGCCGAAAAATTCAACATGGCCATTGGTGGGAACGTAGAGTCCCACCAGCAGCCGCGCGACCGTTGATTTGCCGCAGCCGGATTCGCCGACCAGTGAAAGGTTTCGCCGCGTTTGATGTCAAAGCTGACGCCGTCGACTGCATGCAGGATCGCGCGCTTCTTGTTTTCGAGGACGCGATTGAGCCAGGGTGGCGAAACGTCGAAATACTTCGCCAGGCCAACCGCATGCACGATGACGTTCGAGCCGAATGACTTCGGCGCGTGTGACAGTCTTCTCGCGCAGTACAGCGCTCATTGCGGCACCCTGGCGCTGCGCGCGGTCCCTCCAAGAGGGACGTCGCGATCCTTGGGGCGGCCCGGCGAATCGCTGGCACCCGGCCCCGCGTCAATCGTGCAACCAGCAGGCAGCCAGCGAAGTTCCGGCCGGCAACAGGCCCGGCCGTTCACGCGGGCAGCGCTCGAACGCGTGCACGCAACGCGGATGGAACGCACAGCCGCTCGGAATCGCGGTCAGCCGGGGCATCGACCCATTGATTTGCGTCAGCCGTTCTGTTTCGTGACCAAATGTCGGAATCGATCCCATCAAGCCAACGGTGTACGGATGCTGCGGCCGATGGATCACATCGGCCACCGGCCCGATCTCGGCAATGCGGCCCGGCATACATCACCGCGACGCGGTCTGCGGTTTCAGCGATGACGCCCATGTCATGCGTCACCAGCATCACCGCCGTGCCGTGGTCGCGGCACAGTTTCTTCAGCAGCGAAATGATTTGCGCCTGGATCGACACATCCAGCGCAGTGGTCGGCTCATCGGCAATGATAAGCTTCGGTTCGGCGGCCAGCGCCAAAGCAATCACGACCCTCTGCCGCATGCCACCCGAAAACTGATGCGGATAGTGATCGATGCGCCGATCGGCTGCTGGGATGCCGGTCGACACGAGCAGCTCGATCGCACGTACGCGCGCCTTCGCGGACGACATGTTCAAGTGCGTCGTGATGGTCTCGGTCAACTGATCGCCGACCGTGTACAGCGGATTCAACGACGTCAGCGGGTCCTGAAAGATCGCACCGATTTCGCGCCCGCGAATCTTGCGCATTTCGTCATACGGCAGCGTGTCGATACGGCGCCCGACCAACCGCATTTCACCGGCCGCGATGCGGCCCGGCGGCTCCAGCAGGCCGATGATTGCCGCCCCGGTCAGCGATTTTCCCGCGCCCGATTCGCCCACGACCCCCAATACTTCGCCGGGCGCGATCGAAAACGAAATATCGTCGACCGCCACCAGCGTGCCGTGCCGGGTCGGAAACTCGATGCGCAAATTGCGCACCTCGAGCAGCGAGTGCCGACGAGACCTCGGTTGCCTTCAGTGCCGCGGTGGCGTCATCGTCATCGCGACGGGCGCCATGGGCGTCAGTGCTAGGCATTGCAGCCAGCGATCGGCTCCACGTAGTCGACTTCCGGAACGAAGTCCTGCTCCAGCGGATTCTTCTTCACCGCCTTCAGGTAGTAGCGCTTGCACAGCTTGACGTCCAATGTCAGCGGCTTGCGATCTCACCGTACGAGAAGCCGGGCGCCGGCGGCCCTTGAACGCGGATGACCTTGCGGCCCGGATCGACCATCACCGGGTTGCGGGTATCACTGCGGCCATCGACATCAAGCACGATCACCGAGTAGCTGTGTTAATCCGTCTTGAAATAGCGATTGCCGTCGATGTACGAGAACGGCGTCGTGGCACAACCGGCCAACGCAAGGAGCGCTACCGCACTTGCGAGCTTCGTTTTCATAACACCTCCCATAAAGAGCTTCCTATCTCAGCTTGGGATTGAGTGCGTCGCGCAGCCAATCGCCCAGCAGATTGACAGAAAGTACAAGCAATACCAGGGCCAGACCCGGGAATATCGTGATCCACCATTCGCCGGAAAACAAAAACTCATTGCCGATGCGAATCAGCGTTCCCAACGACGGCGTGGTCGGCGGAACGCCGACGCCGAGAAACGACAGCGTCGCCTCGGTGATGATCGCCGTCGCGATATGCACCGTCGCCAGCACCAGCACCGGGCCCATCACGTTCGGCAGTACATGGCGCGCCATGATGGCCAGCGGCGACACGCCGATCACGCGCGCCGCCTGCACGTACTCCTTGTTCTTCTCGACCAGCGTTGAGCCGCGCACGGTGCGCGCGTACTGCACCCAGCCCGACAACGCGATCGCGAGAATCAGCACGCCGAACGCAAGTTCGTTATGCGTGTCGCGCGGCAAAGCCGCGCGTGCGACCCCATCGATCAGCAGCGCAGTCAGGATTGCGGGAAACGACAGCATCACGTCGCACACCCGCATGATGAACGCGTCGAGCCGGCCACCGACGTAACCCGAAAGCAGCCCCAGGCCGACCCCAAGCACGACCGACAACGCGACCGACGCCAGCCCGATCGCCAGCGAAACCTGCATTCCAAACAGGATCGCGGAAAAAATATCGCGACCCTGATCGTCGGTGCCGAGCCAGAAATTGGGGTTGCTGCCCGCCTCCCACATCGGCGGCAACGAAGCATCGAGCAGATTGATCGTTGCCAGATCAAACGGGTTGTGCGGCGCCACCCAACTCGCAAACACGGCGGAAAAAATCAGGACGAACGCCACAACCGCCGCGGTGATTGCGATCGGCGAGTTGCGGAAGCTGTAGGCGACGTCGCTGTCCCACATGCGGCCGGCAGCGTTCGTCGGAATCACCGATCCCTGATCGGTGATCGACCGGGACGTTCGGGTCAGCCGCTACTGCGCGGTATCCATGCGGATCGGCCGCAGTCGACGTTCGCCTTACGGCTGCTTGATGGTGACCCACTTGATGAACATGTAGTTGTCCGCCAACTGGACCAGATCAATGTTGCGCTTCATCGCCCACGCCAACGCCTGCTGATGCAATGGAATGTGGCCGACGTCGTCCTGATGGATCTTCATCGCTTCGGCGATCATCGCGTTGCGCTTCTTGATGTCGGTCTCGGTCGCGATTGCCTTGGTCAACTGGTCGATCTTCGGATTGCTGTAGCTGCCCAGATTGAACTGACCCTGGCCGCCCTCGCCCGGCGTCGCCATCAGCGCGAACAGCGGGTTATGCGAGTCGTAGCTGCCGGGCGTCCAGCCGAGCAGATAGAACGACGTGTTGCGTGACAGGATCTTCGGAAAGTAGGTGCCCTTGGTTTCCGCCGCCAGGTTCACCTTGATGCCCACCTTGGCCAGCATCGCGGCAACCGCCTTGCAGATCTCTTCGTCGTTGACGTAGCGATCATTCGGGCAGTTCATTCCAACTTCGAAGCCCTGCGGATAGCCCGCTTCGGCCAGCAGCTTCTTCGACGCTTCCGCGTCGAACGGCAGTCGCTTGTTCAAGTCAGGAACGAAGCCATTGATACCCGGCGCGATCATCAGTCCGGTGGGCGCCGACGCACCGCGCATCACGGTTTTCTGAATCGCGTTGACGTCGATCGCCTGATAAAACGCCTGCCGCACGCGCTTGTCCTTGAACGGATTCTTGCCTTTGACGTTCGATTGCAGCAGCTCGTTGCGCGACTGATCCATGCCAAGAAAGATCGTGCGCAGCTCGGGCGCCTGCATCACTTTCAGATTCTTGTCGGCCGAAATGCGGGCGATGTCCTGCACCGGCACCGGCTCCATCATGTCGATCTCGCCCGACAGCAGCGCAGCGACTCGCGTCGAGTTGTTGCCGATCGGCGTAAAGATCACTTCCTGCACGTTGCCTTCGATCTTGCCCCAGTAGCCCGCATTGCGTTGCAACGTCGTGCGAATGTTGGGGTCGCGCGAGCGCAGGCGATAAGGTCCGGTGCCATTGGCCTGGAACGATGCGGTGTTCTCGGTACCTTTGCGCTTATCGACCGGCTGCGTTGCCTTGTTCTTCTCGCACCAGCTCTTCGACATGATGTACCAGTTGGTGATCACGTCCGGCAGAATCGGAAACGGCTCGGTGGTGATGATGTCGATCGTGTGATCGTCGAGCTTGCGAATTTCCTTGATCGAACCGACGTAGGTCTTGACGTCGGAGCCTTCGCCCTTGCCGCGGTTGTACGAAAAGATCACGTCATCGGCGGTGAACGGCGTGCCGTCGTGAAATACCACTCCCTTGCGCAGATTGAAGCGCCATACGGTCGGGCGCCGTCTGCTTCCAGTCGGTGGCCAGCAACGGAACCACCTCGAGCTTCTTGCCGCGCCCGATCAGCGGTTCATAAATGTTGCCGGTGAATGCAAGCTGGAACGACTCGTTCAGCGAGTGCGGGTCCATCGAAAGCGCATCGCCCTGATTCGCAAATTTCAGCGTCTGCGCCTGCGCAACCGCACGTTGCAAGCCCGAGCCGCCGCGCCGGCACCGACAAAACGCGTGCGACGCGAGTGAGGATGCAATGTTTTCATCGGGCTTCCTTCATGGTCAATGCTCTGAAAGGGGCATTCTGCGCTCGGCGAGCGCGGAGAAAAACGCGGCGCCGAGCGGAATGATGGCGTCGTTGAAGTCGTAGCGCGTGTTGTGCAGGAAGCAGTTCGACGGCCCGCCACCCTGCCCCAGGCGCAGATAGCAGCCGGGCTTGGCCTGCAGCATGAACGAGAAATCCTCCGCGCCCATGCTCGGCGCGAGGTTGCGGATCACATTGTCTTCGCCGACCAACTCGGCGGCCACATCACCGGCAAATCGTGGCTTGCTGCGGGTGATTGATCGTGGCCGGATAAATGCGCTCGTAAACGATCGTGGCTTCCGCACCAAAAGCGCGCGCGGTCGACTCGACCAGCTCGGTGATGCGTCGCTCGACCAGCTCCTGCGTGTCGATCTTCGACGTGCGCACGGTACCGATCAGCTTGGCTTCGCGCGGCACGACCGAAAACGCGCCGGGGCTGCCGGCCTGCACCGAACACAGACTCACGACTGCGTTATCGAGCGGCGCCACATTGCGCGAAACGATCGACTGCGCCGCGATGATGATGTGCGCCCGCCACCACTACCGGGTCGACCGTCAGGTGCGGATGCGCCCCGTGGCCGCCCTTGCCGCAGATCGTGATCTCGATGCGGTCTGCCGACGACATCATCGGCCCGGAATTGAGGCCGATCTGCCCCGCCGGCAGCGCGCGGCCAGTTGTGCATCGCATAAACCTCCTCGGCAGGGAAACGCTCGAAAAGCCCATCGTCGATCATCGCCTTCGCGCCCGCGTAACCCTCTTCGCCCGGCTGGAAGATCAGATACACCGTGCCGTCGAAATTGCGCGTGCGCGCCAGATACTGCGCGGCGCCGACCAGCATCGTCGTATGCCCATCGTGGCCGCACCCATGCATCAGCCCCGGTTTGGTCGAGCGATGCGCAAATTCGTTTTCTTCGACGATCGGCAACGCGTCCATGTCGGCGCGCAGCGCGATCGAACGTCCCGAGGCGTTCTTCTCACCGCGAACAACTCCGACCACGCCCGTCTTGCCAATATCGGTATGCACTTCGATGCCGAAATCGCGCATGCGCTCGGCCACCAGCGCCGACGTGCGGTGCTCCTCGAACCCGATCTCGGGATTCGCATGCAGATCACGCCGCAGCGCCGTCAGTCCTTCGTGGTGCGGAAAAATGCGGCCAGCGGGCCGCGCAGAGCAAGTCCTAGATATGTGCCCATTCAGTGTGCCGCGGCGGTGCGGTCGATGCGCAGCCGCGGATCAACAGCAAAGTACAGCAAATCGACGATCAGATTGATCAGCACGAACACCAATGCAATCAGGCACAAATAAGCGGCCATCACCGGAATGTCGGCAAACTGCACCGACTGAATGAACAGCAATCCCATCCCAGGCCACTGAAATACCGTCTCGGTGACGATCGCGAATGCAATGATTCCGCCCAGCTGCAACCCGGTGATCGTGATGACCGGCACCAGCGTGTTCTTCAATGCGTGGCCAAAGTGGACCGCACGATCGGTCAGCCCGCGCGCGCGCGCGAACTTGATGTAGTCGGTGCGCAGCACTTCCATCATCTCCGACCGCACCAGCCGCATGATCAGCGTCAGCTGGAACAGCGACAGCGTGATTGCCGGCAGGATCAGGTGCTTCCAGCCGGTGGTCGTCAGCAATCCGGTGCTCCACCAGCCAAGTTGCACCGTGTCGCCGCGCCCGTAGGACGGCAGCCAGCCAAGCTGCACGGCGAACACCAGGATCAGCAGGATGCCGATCAGAAAAGTCGGCAGCGAAATCCCCACCAGCGAGACCGCAAGCAGAAAATGCGAAAACCACGAATCCCGCCGCAGCGCCGTGTAAACGCCCATCGGAATACCAACGACGATCGCGATCACCGCCGCAGCGAACGCGAGCTCGAGCGTTGCCGGCAAACGTTCCTTGATCAAGGTGGACACCGCTCGTCCCTGCCGCAGGCTGATGCCGAAATCGCCCTGCATCGCGTTGCCGATGAAGTGCGCGAACTGCACATAGAACGGCTGATCGAGCCCCAGATCGCCGCGCAACCGGGCGCGGTCTTCGGGCGTCGCGTCCTGCCCCAGCATCTGTGACACCGGATCGCCGACATACTGAAACAGCAGAAACGCGATCAGCGCCACGACCAGCATGACGAGAATCGCTTGCAACAGGCGGCGAACGATAAAGGCGGCCATGCACCGATATTAGAGCAGCCAAAAAAAAGGTCGGACGCTTTTCAGTGTCCGACCGGGCAACACTTTCAACCACTCTCAATCGATCTTGACCCACTGCACCTCGAGCCGGTTATCGGCGCGATGCACGACGTGACGTTCTTGCGCATCGCCCATGGAATGACCTGGTTATGCAACGGGATATGCATCACTTGCTTGTTATGCAGCATCAACGCGTCGGCGATCATCTGATTGCGCTTCTTGACGTCGACCTCGCCCTTGATCGCTTCGACGAGCTTGTCGAACTCGGCATTGCTGACGCGTCCTAGATTGAAGTTGCCGTCGCCGCCCTTGCCGACCGTCATCGGCAGTGATTGCAGCGAGTACAGCGCGTCGAACGTCGGCACACCCCAACCGAGCAGATAAAGCGACGTGTCGTGCTTCTGAATCTTCGGGAAAGTAAGTTGCGCGCGGCATCGCGTTCAAGGCCACCTTGAGCCCGATCTTCGCCCACATCGACACCAGCGCCTTGCAGATCTCCTCGTCGTTGATGTAGCGATTGTTCGGGCAGTCGAGCGTGACCGCGAAGCCGTTCGGATAGCCGGCCGCGGTCAGCAGCTCCTTCGCCTTCTTCTCGTCGTACGGCAAGCCGCTCGTGCGCGCCGGAGTCCAGCCGTGCACTGCACGCTGAATGATCGACGCCGGTCGGATCCGACGAGCCCGCGCATCACCGCTTTCTTGATCGCCTCGATATCGATCGCGTGATACAGCGCCTGCCGAACGCGCATAGTCCTTGAACGGATTTTTCCCCTTCACGTCGCTGTACTGCAGCTCGTCGCGCAACTGGTCCATGCCGATGAAGATCGTGCGGTTCTCCGCGCCTTCGATGACCTTGATCGAAGGTGTCTGCTTCAGGCGCGCGATGTCCTGCGGACGGGATCGAGCAGAAAGTCGATTTCGCCCGATAGCAGCGCCGCGGTGCGCGTCGCGTCCGATTTGATCGGCGTGTAGACGACCTCGGTGACGTTGCCCTTCTTGGTCTTTGCTCCCCACCAGTTCGGATTGACTACGAACACGGTCTTGATGTCCGACCTCGCGCGACTTCAGCATGAACGGGCCGGTGCCATTGGCGTTGCGCGCAGCGTAGGTTTCTTCCTTCTGCACGAAGTTCTGCGGCGCGACGACTTTGTTCTTCTCGCCCACGCCTTTGTTGACGATCCGCAGCTCGGTCAGTTGGCGCAGCAGCACCGGATTCGGCACCGTCGTGTAAGATGATCACCGTGTTGTCATCAACCGCCTGCGCGCGTTGAACGCCACGGTGTACTGACCGGAAGTTCGACGTCGGCTGCATCGCGCGATCGATAGAGAACACGACATCGGTCGGCGGTCAACGGCGAGCCGTCGTGAAACTTCACGCCCTGGCGCAGGTTGAAGCGCCAGATCAGCGGCGTCTCCTGCTTCCAGTCGGTCGAGAGCGCCGGCACAACTTCGAACTTCTCGTTGTAGGTCACCAGCGACTCGTAGATATACGAGTTGGCCGTGTTATTAAGTCCCTCGTTCTGCGCATGCGGGTCCATCGTCAGGATGTCGCCCTGGCTGGCCCAGCGCAAAGTCTTGGCATCGACAAGCGGTGCAATAGAAAGTGCTGCGACAAATGCGGCGATAGCGAGACGCATCGGCGTTCTCCTAGAGAAGGTGTGCGGAAAGCCGGACATGATGCCTACATCCGGCATCGCAGCGTCAAACACCGCGTGCAGCGGGTTAACCCGCTGCGGCGCAGTCAGATGACAACTAGCGTCGCGGCTTCAGCTCGAGCGTCATCGCCTCGCGCGCCGGTGGCGGACGCATCGGCAGATACCGGACGTCGCGCCACAGCGGCTGCATCGATCCATAGAGGTCGGAAAAAGGATTGCCGACCTGCCCGCTCGACCCGACCCATAGCGAATTCGATTCGAGCGCGGCGAGGTCATAGATCGCGCGCAAGCGTCGCGGTATGCCGTGTAGAAAACGGAGCTTCGGTGCGATGCGACAGCGCACCGACGTTGATCGTGTGCGTATCTCCGGGGTACGCGATGCGACAGTTCGAACAGGCGGCGAAGCCCGGGCACACTCGACATCGGCCGGTGTTCGGCGGCCGCGCGATGCGCGTCGCCCCATCGCAACCCGGCGACATCGCGGCCCGAAGCTTGGGTCAGCTGCGTGACGGATGCGTCGAGCGCTTCGCCCGCCAGCGAGCGGCAGGTCTCGAAACGCTGCTCTGTCGAACGGTCATCGCACCAGTCACGCGCCTGCGCGCGGCCGGACAGCACATGCAGCAGAGTCGAAGTGAGTTCGGCTTGATCGACGAAGTCTTCGGTCAACGCGCCGAGGTCATCGGCAAAAATCCGATGCTTCAGCTCGCGCATCCATGCGTGATAGATCAACGGCTCGGGCGCATCGCGCTTTCATCTGAAAGTCCCACACGGCCAGCCGTGCGAGCGCATCACGCCCGGCTTCGGTCAGCGGCTGAACATCCATCAGCAACGCAAGCATGTCGCGCGCCGCGAACGAAGTGATGTCGGCCTGGATCGTCTTGAATGTGCTGACGTCGTGTTTGCCACGCGCGTCGAGCAGTTGCTCGACACGCTGCGCGCGATACGGCAGAAACCAGTCGTACGTCAGATGGTGCGCATACTTGGCCGGCACGACCTTGTGATTCGCCGTGACGATCACGCCGCTGGCAGGATCGCGCATCCTCGGTGTTTGCGCGGTCGGCAGGTAGCCGCGCCAGTCATAGCGCGCCTCCCAGCCCGGCGCGGGCACGAGGCCATGCAGATCATTCGAGCGATCACGCATCGGAATGCGGCCGGTGACGACCATGCCGATCGTGCCATCACGTCAGCAATCAATGCCGACTGCGTGACGATCTGAAACCTGCGCAAGCGCGCGTTCGGCCTGGTCGATGTTCTGTGCTTTGTTCAACGCGCGGATCGCTGGCGATCGTCGTGTCGTTCGGCTCGAGCGCGGACCAACGCAAGGCGAGCACAAACTGCGATTGCTTGAAACCCTTTTCGACGCTGGCGAGACCGCTGATCACCGGGCCGTGCCGCGTCTCGCGCACCGTCAGCTCGACATCGTCGCGCCCTTGACGCGAATGCGCTCGACGCGCGTCGCAAAACGCGCCCAGCCCTCCGGCGTCTGATATTCGTCCGGCTGCTTCTGGATTGATGCGCTCCAGATAAAGATCCTGTTGATCGACGCCGGTATTGGTAAACGCCCATGCGACGCGATCATTGCGGCCGAGGACAACGCCGGGTACGCCGGGCAAAGTCGCTCCCATGACCTTCAAGCCCGGCGCCTGCATCGCGGCCAAATACCAAACCGATGGCGTGGTCAGTCCGAGATGCGGATCGTTGGCCAGCATCGGCTTGCCGCTGACGGTGCGCTTGCCCGACACGACCCAGTTGTTCGATCCGAGTCCTTCGCCGTCACCGAATCCGAGTGCGAACGCGGCGAAGGCAACGTCAGCGTCGCCACCGCGGTCGGCTTCAACCCAAGCAATCGATACATCTCGGCATAGTCCGCGGTCGCCGGCGCCGGATCGCCCGGATACGGCGGATAGAAATCATTGATCTCCGCAACCGAAAACCGCTGCGCCAACTGCATGCGACGCAACTCGCGCGAATACGAATAGCGCGCCAGATCCCACGCCATCATCAGCGACCAGCCGATCGAATCGGCCGGCGTCCACGGCTCGGGCTTCGGTGCGCGGGTCAGAAAAAACTCGGGCGGCAACGGCCCGCCGCGTTTGTTCAGATACGCGTTGACACCCGCCGCGTACGCATCGAGCAGATCGCGATGCTCGGCATCCAGGTTCTGATAAATGCTTTGCGCGGTACGTGCGATGCCGATCGTGCGCAGGAACTTGTCGGTGTCGAGCGCAGGCTCGCCCAGCACTTCGGCCAGGCGCCCGGCAGCAATGCGCCGATTGATTTCCATCTGCCATAGGCGATCCTGCGCGTGCGTGTAGCCGAGCGCGAAGGTCGCGTCGCGTTCGTTCGCGGCGTCGATGTTCGGTATGCCATTGTCGTCACGATCGATGCGCACCGCGTGCTGCAGTCCGGGAACAATGAACGTGCCTTCGTGCACCGGCAGGCTGGCTTGCCGATACCAAAGCAGTACCGCGAGCAGCGTCACGATGACCAGCAGCATTGCGAAGCCGGCATAACGTGCGCGCACGAGGTCTCCGATCTCGATCTGATTCGAGCGCCGGCGATTGTATTAGTCGAAGCTTTAATGAAAGTCGCGCGACGACGTTGCAAGCCGCCCGAGCAGGCTTGAATAATCGGTGGCGCGCTTCGCCAGCAGATGCATGACGCCGGCTTCGGATTGCCATACGCCCTGCACGCCGAGCAACGTCGAACCGACGACCACCTTGCGCTCGCGCTCGAAGATGTCGTTCCAGAAAATGATATTGACCGGGCCGGTTTCATCTTCGATCGTCACGAACACCGAACCTTTTGCGGTTTGCGGCCGCTGCCGGTGCGTGACGATGCCGCACGCACGCGCGATGCCGTCCGCTCGGAGTGGTTTGCAGCTCGATCGAAGTTCTCATTTTCATTTTCGCCAGCCGCGGCCGCAGCAAAGCCAGCGGATGACGGCCGAGCGTCAGGCCGAGCCGCTCGTAATCGGCGACGATATCGGCTCCTTCGGTCGGCGGCGCAAGTTCGATTCGTTGCTCCGGAAAACGCGCCGGCTTCAGCATCTGCGTGCGTCGCGTCTCGACGCCGAGCGCTTCCCAGCCGGCCTGATGGCGATGGCCGGCGAGCGTGGCCAAAGCTCCGCTGGCGGCGAGCGCTTCGAGCTCGAATGAATTCAGCTGGGCGCGCATCGCCATATCTTCGACATTGTCGAATTCGCGTTCGCTGCGGGCTTCGACGATGCGCTTGATCGACGTTTCCTTTAAGTCCGCTGATGCGATTCAATCCAAGCCGCACCGCCTTTGTTGCTGATCCAGTTCTGAGGCGGCTCGAGCGTCGATTCGACCTGACTGATCGTCACGTCGACCGCACGCACTTCGACGCCATGCCGGCGCGCGTCCTGCACCAGTTGCGCGGGCGCATAAAAACCCATCGGCTGGCTGTTCAGCAGCCCGGCCAGAAATGCATCGGGGTGATGCCGCTTGATCCAGCACGACACATACGCCAGCAACGCAAAGCTCGCCGCGTGGCTTTCCGGAAATCCGTATTCGCCGAATCCTTCGATCTGCTTGAAGATGCGCTCGGCATATTCGAGCGCATATCCCTTGGCCGTCATGCGCGTTGATCAGCCGCTCCTTGTGCGGCCCGAGCCCGCCCTTGCGTTTCCACGCCGCCATCGAGCGGCGCAGCTGATCGGCTTCGCCCGGCGTGTAATCGGCCGCGACGATCGCGAGCTGCATCACCTGCTCCTGAAAGATCGGAACGCCGAGCGTTCGTTTGAGCACCGATTCGATTTCCTTGTTCGGATAGTCAACCGGTTCCTTGCCGTCGCGCCGGCGCAGATACGGATGCACCATGCCGCCCTGAATCGGCCCCGGCCGCACGATCGCGACTTCGACCACCAGGTCGTAATAGCAGCGCGGCTTCAATCGCGGCAGCATCGTCATCTGCGCGCGCGATTCGATCTGGAACGTGCCGATCGTGTCGGCCTCGCAGATCATGTCGTAGGTGGGCGTGTCGTCATCCTCGAATATCGCTCATCGCAAACGGCCGGCCGAGCTTGCTGCGCAATGAATTCGAGCGCACGGCGCGTGGCCGACAGCATGCCGAGCGCCAGCACGTCGACCTTCAGCAGACCGAGCGATTCGAGATCGTCCTTGTCCCATTGAATGACGCAGCGATCTTCCATCGCGGCGTTTTCGATCGGCACCAGGCGCGACAGCTTGGTGCGCGCAATCACGAAGCCGCCGACATGCTGCGACAGATGCCGCGGAAAGCCGCGCAGCTCGTCGGCGATGGTGAGCCACTGGCGAATCGAAAAGCTGTCGGGGTCGAACCCCGCTTCGATCATTCCCTTGCCGTGACGCTGGCCGCTATCCCACCACTGGTGGTTTTTGGCGACCTGGTCGATGCGCTGCGGATCGAATCCGAGCGCCTTGCCGACATCGCGCAGCACGCTGCGCGAGCGATAGCAGATGACGGTGGCAGCGAGTGCCGCGCGGTCGCGCCCGTACTTGTTGTAGATATATTGAATGACTTCTTCGCGCCGCTGATGCTCGAAGTCGACATCGATATCCGGCGGCTCGTTGCGCTCGCGGCTGATGAAGCGCTCGAACAGAACATTGCAGCGGCGCGGATCGACTTCGGTGATGCGCAGGCAGTAGCACACCACCGAGTTGGCGGCCGAGCCGCGGCCCTGGCACAAAATGCCTTGCGAGCGCGCAAAGCGAACCACGTCCTCGATCGTCAGAAAGAACGCTTCGTACTTCAGCTCGGCGACCAGCGCGAGCTCTTTTTCGATCTGCGCACGCGCCGAGGGCGGCACACCTTCCGGAAACCGCTCGCGCGCACCGGCTTCGGTCAGCGCGCGCAGATGGCTGGTCGCGGTCGCGCCGGGCGGCACGATCTCTTCCGGATACTCGTAGCGCAGTTCGTTCAGCGAAAACTGACAGCGCGCGGCGATCTTCAGCGTTTCATCGAGCCACTCGGGCGCGTACAGCTGCGCCAGCCGCACGCGCGGCCGCAGATACTGCTCGGCGTTCGATGCCAGCGCGAAACCGCATTCGGCCACCGTCTTTCCAAGCCTGATCGCAGCCGCCACATCGAGCACCGGCTTGCGCGAGCGCAGATGCATATGCACGTCACCGGCGGCGACCAGCGGCACGCCGGTGATGCTTGCAACGCGCTCGATGCGTTCGATCAGCGGACCATCGGTCGCACGCAGCAGATTTTCCACCGCGATCCAGCAACGTTCGGAAAACCAGGTCTTCAGCCACATCGCCTGGCCGAACAACTGCTCGAACGAAGCGTCGTTCGATGGAATCAGCAGCGCCAGACAGCCGGGCAGATTCTGCAGATGCGGATGCCCTGCTGCCTTGCCTTCAAGATCGGATGCGTACGCGCGATAGCTGCCTTTATCGGCACGCGTGCGCGCCAGCGTGATGAATTCCGACAGGTTGCCGTAAGCAGCACGATCGGTCGCCAGCAGCACCAGTTTTGCGTACAGCTCGCCGCCGGCAGTCAGCAGATTGATTTCGGTGCCGATGATCAGATGCAGCCCGTGCTCCTTGGCTTCGACGTGCGCGCGCACAACGCCGGCGAGCGAGCATTCGTCGGTAATCGCCAGTGCCGCGTAGCCGAGCGCTGCGGCGCGCTCGACCAGTTCTTCGCCGTGCGAAGCGCCGCGCAGAAAACTGAAGTTCGTTACGCAGTGCAGCTCGGCATAGCCAGGAAGGTTGCTGCCGCTCATCCGAACTTTCCGTGCAGATACCAGCGGTCGCGACTCGCTGGCATCAGGAACGCGCGGCCGAAAAATCCACAGCAGCGCATGCTGCTCGTCGCGCGCGATGAAGTAATCGCGCTCGGCCCATTGCCTATCCCACCATCCGCTTTCGATCCGCTCCGGCCCGACTAGAAGCGTCAGCGGCGTGCCATAGACCGGACGATGCTGCTGTTCGGCGAGCGGTATCGGCTCGGCAGCAGCCAGAGCGGGCGCGGTGCCGTGCAACTCAACATCGGACGAACGTGATGCACTCGCGCGCTCGATCGGCACTTCGCGAAATGCATGCTCGGGGCGGTGATCGTCGTGCGGCTCGAGCTGCGTGACCGCTGCGGGTCCAAGACGCGCCTGCAATCGCTCGATCAGACGCAGCAGCCCTTCCTGCTCGCCGCGCGCGGTGGCAAACAATTCTCCATGCGAAAGCTGCGACTGGCACGATCTGCGTGCAGCGCAGATGCAGCTCGTACACCGGCGCAGCCAGTTGAGTGCGGCCAAGCAGCTCGCGCAGCAGCGCCGTCATCCGCTCTTCGTCATTCGAGGCATCGGCCAGATGCACCACCAGCGGCGACGGATCGCGGTCTTCGTGCACCAGCGTGAATTCGATCGTGCGCGTTGCCGCATGACGCGCCGCCAGCCAGCCGGTCATCTGCACGATCATCCGGCGCGCCGCAAACAGCAAAGCCTCGGCGTGATCGACCCGCGCCAGCAGCTCGAGCTTGGCTTCGAATACCGGCGGCGCGACGAACCACACGCGCGGATCGGGCTTGCGTCCCAATGCGCGATCGAGTTCATCAAGCAGCCGCGCAGAAAAACGCCGCGCGATGCCGCTGCGCGGAAGCTGCCGCAGATCTGCAATGCGCGTCACACCGATGCCGCGCAGCGCATCCCAATGCGGCCGGCCCGGCCCCAGCAGCCAGACCGGCAGATCAGCCAGCGCCGACGGGAGCTCGCTCACATCATTGACCTGCGGCACTTCACCGTCACGTGCCGCACGCGCCAGCATCCATGCCGCCTGCGGCACCGGCGCCAGCGCCAGCCGCACCGCATGGCCCTGCCGTGCAAGACCTGCGCGCAGATTGCTTGACGATGCTCGTATGCCCATTGAAGAGCTTCACGCTGCCGGAAATTTCGAGCAACAGTCCGGAAGCCAGATCGGCGTCGGATTCCTCGCACGGCGCCACCAGCGCGACGTTCGGCGTAAAGCGCTGCGCCCACGCGGCAATCGCTTGCAGCGCATGGTTTTCCTGCGCATAGGTGCGCAGCTTGATCATGCAGATGCGGACAGATCGCCAGCGCGGTCGCACGTCTCATCCGCGCCTGCACGCCGATCTGGCGTGCGCTGCGGTTGGCGAGCAGCACATGCGATGCGTCGCACACCGCCAGCGGCACTGCGTCGAGCTACCGCCACTTCGAGCGGCAGCTCAGGCAGACAAACGGCAATCCACAACATTGGTCGTTACAACTTCGGCCGTTTCTGTAGCGCCTTCTTCGAGCAGCGTTTCAAAGCGGCGCGGTACCGGACCCGGCAGCGCAAGCTGCACCATCGAATGCGCCGGCATGCCGCGCCGCTTGAAAATATCGAGCGCCACACTCCGTGCTCGCAGGCAGCGAGCTCGATACGCAGCGGCGCCGGTGATGCAGCGGTGCGCGCCGCCGGCGAGCGCAGCAAAAACACCAGACCCGGATCGCGCTTCATGCTTTGCGCAGCCAGCTGCAAGCGGCGCAGCGTTTGAAACGACGTCAGGTGCGTAGTTGTCTTCCGGCAGCCATGCCACGACTGCCGCTGCGGCGCCGCTCTTAAGCGCCTGCTCGATCGCCCACAGCCGCTCTGCACGATCACGCGCGCGCACCACCAGCAATTGTTCGAGCATCGCGCCATGCGCGATCAGCGCACGCGGATAAGGAATGTGCGGCGGCTCGACCCACACCACTGTCTGGCGTGCACGCATCAGCGGTGCCAGCACCGGCATCAGCAAGCGCATCTCTCCAACGCCGCACGGCGCCAGCAGCTCGATCAATGTGCGCTGCGGCCAGCCTCCATCGGGCAGCAGTCGGTCCAGCGCGCCAAAGCGCGTCGGCACCGTACGAACGTTGGAGTCACCCGCGTCGGAGTTGGCGCGCCATACGCGTGCGCCCAATGCAGACAGAAAATTTTTGGAAGATTGCAGCATGCGAGAGAGCCGCGCATCAGTGGTAAATGGCCACCGGCGCCGCTGTCACCCAGCGCTGCACTCCAGGGCATGCGCCACGAATTCAGGGCTCCGCACAATGCAGCGCTCCAATCGACGATCCAAGCGAATCCAGCGGAGAAGGCACACCGGCCGCAGCGCCTTTCAGCACATGCGTGTAGATCATCGTGGTCGATACATCTGCGTGGCCCAGCAGCTCCTGCACGCGCCGGATATCGACACCCGATTCCAGAAGATGCGTAGCGAACGAATGGCGCAGCGTGTGCGCCGTCACTTTCTTGGTGAGTCCCGCGCGCTTGACTGCGCGTGCCAGCGCACGGCCGACACCGTCTTCATAAACATGATGCCGTCGCTCAACACCCGAGCGCGGATCGATCGACAGCGCAGCCGCCGGCCACAACCAGAACCACGACCACGATTCGCCGGCACGTGGAAATTTGCGATTGAGCGCATACGGAAGCTGCACTCCCGCGCATTGGCGCGCATGATCCTGCGCCCACACCGCGCGCGCTGCAGCCAGTTGCGCCGCGCAACGAATCGTGCAACGCATCCGGCAGCATCACCACACGATCCTTGCCGCCTTTGCCGTCGCGCACCACGATCACGCGCCGATCGAAATCGAGATCCTTGATGCGCAAGCGCAGACATTCCATCAACCGCAACCCGCTGCCGTACAGCAGCCGAGCTATCAATTGATGACTCGATTCGACCTGCGGCAACAAGCGCGCGACTTCTTCGCGCGATAGAACGACGGGCAACCGCTGGCGGGCCTGCGGCCGCCCGATTTCCTGCATCCAGGGCAACTGCACATCCAGCACCTGGCGATAAAGAAAAAGCAGCGCCGATAGCGCCTGCCGATGCGTAGCCGGGGAAACCTTGCGCTCACTGGCAAGATGCGTCAGAAACGCCTCGACTTCCTGCGCCCCCATCGTCCGCGGATGCCGCAAACCGGAAAAGCGGATAAAGAAGCGAATCCAATAAATGTAATTCTGCTCAGTGCGTAAGCTGTAATGGCAATAGCGAATCCGTTCACGCACCTGATCTAGCAGGCGCGACGAGTGCAATGCGGGACGAAAGCCTGCGGTTTTCATCGGATTTGTTAATACTGTATTTTTATACAGTATAGGCGCGGAAAGCAAGGCGCCGTGCGGCTCCCCGACGAACGGCCGTCCGTGTTAAACCGCAGCCGCCATATTAAGGAGCAGAATCGTGCGGTCTAAAACACGTTAGACCTCATGAACACTGCGGACCGTGAAGTGCAGTCTTGGAGGTGCGTAGCAAACGAACTCGGCATCCAATTCGAGTCGCCCTATGTCCTAGAACACGCGGGTGCGCAATACACATTCCTTGGTCGTTTGCCGCAGTTCGGGGCTGAACGCGGAATGCTTCTGATGCTGTCCTACGAAGACGCAGCGGCAGCGGCAGCGAGCGAAAACCGTTTCGGATACTCGCGCGTGGAACTGGGTGAGGAAACTGATCGAGATTACGTCGTGGAAATGCTGCAGGATTGGGGCTGGACGTCTCGAGCACCGGCACCGGATTGGTACCGTGAGGTCTAACTCGTCGTTCGAGAGCCGACGCTCTGCGAGCGCGGCTCAACTCAGACGTTAGACAGCAGGAATCGCGCGGCATGAATACCACTTTGGAAGACTGAAGAACGGATGGTTCGGTGTTCGTCTGGGACTCGCACCTGCGGAGATCGATGCGCTCATTGCACATCTCCAGAGGCTGCAGGCAGATCCGGAACAGCACTTCCACATCACGAGCGAGCACAAAGGCTCTGGAGGGATCGGGGACATCGAGGTATTTGTCGACCCTGATGCAGTTCCAGGCAACATGCGCCTATCCTCGTTGGCGCTTGCTCCAGGTGAGGACCTTCCAGGCCATGCTGTCTAACTGGCGGTTCGACACGGACGCACACGTGCTTACGTGCGCTGCGCGCACTCGCCTCGTGCGCGCCGGTTAACTCAGAAACGTTAGATCGCAATGCCGCACACGTTGCCAGTAACCCGGACGATCCGCGAAAACGCGGCGCGACACTCCTTACGTTTGCATTCTCGCGAGGCCCATTGCAAGAGCTTGTGGCAACGCAGTTCCAAGGTGAGTTCAGGGGCTTCCGGGAAGCAGTCTTTGAGTTCAGCGTTCATCGGGCGGAGCGTGCAGCACTCGAACTTGCACTCCTCTTTAGATACCTCGACGATGAACTTCATCTCAGCGATACATATTCACAGGTGTCATCGACTCCATTTGGATATGTGAATCTCGTCGACGGTACTACTGATGTTTTGTCTCTGCGCGAAGCGATGAACAAGATCATTCACGCGGAAAGTTTCGGCTGGAATACCGAAAAGCCGACTCGGCCATTGCTAGTCTGCGAGGCCCGCGCAGGTGATATTGGCGCGCGAAAACCATGGAAACGCGCCGATGTCGAAATCCTGAAAATTTGCGTCGCGTGCGGAAGCCTGTTGTGAGAAATAGCGAATCTAACTCGTCGTTCAAGAGCCGACGCCCTGCCGGCGCGGCTCAACTCAGACGTTAGAGCGCACATGATTTGGTTCCCTAGAGTCGCAAGCCTTTTCTCGGCGTTGTTCGCTACATCGGTGCTCGCGCGATTGCCAAAGCCCGGCGAGTTTAAGTTGCCTTCGGCGGATGAGGTAGGTCGAGCGCTCGGAACACTTACGTTGGGCGTCGTAGGCCACACAGCACGTAGGAGGTGCAGGTGATTACCGTCTTTACTACGTTCACTTTGCCAAAGCCAATTACTCGCGAGGAAGCTCGCAGCATTTTCCTGAGCACCGCGCCAAAGTATCGAGGCGTACAAGGTTTGTTTCGGAAGATCTACGTGCTCTCCCAAGATGGGGTAACAGTAGGTGGAGTCTATCTTTGGAATTCGAGGCCAGAGGCAGAAGCTATGTACACAGAATCATGGCGCTCATTCGTCCGAGAAACGTACGGCACTGATCCAACCGTAACCTACTTCGAAAGTCCCGTGGTGGTCGACAACGTGGCCCAGCAGGTCCTTACCGACGAGTAGGAAGGCACCGTCCTGCAGCGCAAGACGCCCAACCCTTCCTGCGAGCGCCGCTCAACTCAAACGTTGCGTGTCACAGGCCATCTTCCGTAGTCACTCACACCCGAGAAACACCATGTCCAAGCTTCGTGTAGAAAGCTTCACCATCTCACTCGACGGCTTCGGCGCTGGCCCAGACCAAGACATCAACAACCCACTCGGCGTGGGCGGCACCTCGCTTCATGGCTGGGCCTTCTCCACACGAACGTTTCAGAAGCACTTGTTCGGTAGCGATGGCGGAGCAACGGGCATTGATGAAGACTTTGCCGCTCGAGGCTTTCAGAACATCGGGGCTTGGATTCTCGGCAGGAACATGTTCGGGCCGGTTCGCGGACCTTGGCCAGATGAGAGCTGGCGAGGTTGGTGGGGCGAGAATCCTGTCTATCACGTCCCCGTGTTCGTGCTGACCCACTACGCACGCGCACCGCTGGTCATGGAAGGAGGAACGACCTTCCACTTCGTTACGGAAGGCATTGCCGCCGCGCTGGCGCAAGCGCGCGAAGCGGCCGAAGGCAAGGATGTTCGTGTTGGTGGCGGCGTAAACGTCATTCAACAGTATCTTCGCCAACGCCTGATCGACGAGATGCACATCGCCATTGCGCCGGTCCTGCTTGGCGCTGGTGAAAGACTCTTTGAAGGAACAAACCTTCCGGCCTTGGGCTACGCCTGCACCCGGCACGAAAGCTCGCCACTTGCCACGCACGTGGTTCTTACTCGGCAGTGATCACGGTGACGCCTAACCCTTCGCTCGAGGCGACCCGCTCCGGAAAGCTGCGCTCACACGTTAGGTCTTTTTTCTCCAAATGACGTCGCGATCTCTGTCGTGGCAATTGATCGGCTTGCTTGGATCGCTGTTGGCTGCGTTCGCTGCAGGCGCCGTGGGGGCCATTGCCTCCGTTGATGCGGCATCGTTCTATGCGCAGTTGAGCAAGCCGTTCTGGGCGCCGCCCGCGGGTGTATTCGGTCCAGTGTGGTCGGCGCTGTATGCGCTTATGGGTGTGGCAGCGTGGCTCGTGTGGCGGTCTCCGGGCCGTAAGGAGCTGGCGCTAGGCTTGTTTGGCGCGCAGCTTGCGGCCAATGCGCTTTGGTCGTGGTTGTTTTTTGCCTGGCACCGAGGCGCTCTGGCCGCAGTGGAGGTCCTGGTGCTATTGGCACTCATCGTGGCCACAGTAGTGGCCTTCTGGCGTTCCAGTCGCTTGGCTGCGCTTCTGTTAGTGCCATACCTCTTGTGGGTAAGCTTTGCTTCGGCGCTAACGTGGGCGGTATGGCAACGCAACCCTGGTCTTCTGTGATGCCAGCGGGCTTTACACGCTTTCAGTTGCCGCTCACCGAAACGTTAGCGGCACAACCCTGACGCGGTTGGATCGGCGCTACCTGGCACCTCTTGAACTCGGTTACGACCGCGCCCTATTGGAGTCCGCCCATGTCGCTCGAAGCGTTTAAGTCCGCCGTTATGCCATTGCTCGTCGAGCTCGAAGCGTCGGCGAATGCACACGACACTGATCGCCATATGGCCGTTTACGCCAGAGAATCGTCGCTGACTTTTGTGTTCAACGGCAAGATTGTTCGCGGTTGGGATCAGCTTTGCGAGTTGCAACGCCAGTGGTGGAGCGATGGCAGAGTCAAGGGCAGTTACACGTACCTCGACAGCCCAATATTCGAAGCCCTGGGAGACAACGCAGGCCTCACTACGTTCTTGATCGCCGCCAAGAAGGAAGCAGTCGACGGGAGTGTCGTTGAGAAAACACTTGCGTACTCGGCGCTGTGGCGCAGGCGCCAGGAAGGCTGGCGGATTGCCTTCGCCCACGAGTCAAGCGATAAATGACCCTGGGCAGTTGTCCGCGTGTTCACGGGTGATTGAGCGTTATCGCGCGTAACCCTCGCCAAGAGGTAACCTCCACTTTTCGGAGGAGATGCTGTTGAACGCACCGACCGAGAACCCGCTACAGGCGGCCGACTCGCGCTTTGATCCCACGCGCGAGATTCGCGCTCCGCGCGGCGCGCAGCTGAGCTGCAAGAGCTGGTTGACCGAAGCAGCGTACCGGATGATTCAGAACAATCTCGACCCGGAGGTGGCCGAGAACCCAAAGCATCTGGTCGTCTATGGAGGCATCGGCCGCGCCGCGCGCAATTGGCAGTGCTTCGACAAGATTCTCGAAACACTGAAGCAGCTCGAGGCCGACGAGACGCTGCTGATTCAGTCGGGCAAGCCGGTCGGCGTGTTCAAGACGCACACCGATGCGCCGCGCGTGCTGCTCGCCAATTCCAACCTGGTGCCGAAGTGGGCGAATTGGGAGCATTTCAACGAGCTCGACCGCAAGGGTCTGTTCATGTACGGACAGATGACGGCAGGCAGTTGGATTTATATCGGCAGCCAGGGCATCGTTCAGGGAACTTACGAAACGTTTGCCGAGGCCGGCCGCCAACACTTTGGCGGCGACTGGGGCGGCCGCTGGATTCTGACTGCCGGTCTCGGCGGGATGGGCGGTGCGCAGCCGCTCGCTGCGACGCTCGCGGGTGCTGTTTCGCTGACGATCGAATGTCAGCAGGCAAGCATCGATTTTCGTTTGCGCACGCGCTACCTGGACAAGCAAGCGCGCGATCTTGACGATGCGATCGATCTGATCACGCAGTACTGCAAGCGGCGCGAGGCGGTGTCGATCGGCTTGCTGGGGAACGCAGCCGAGTTGCTGCCGGAGTTGGTGAAGCGCGCGAAAGCGGGCGGCATCGTTCCCGATCTGGTGACCGATCAAACGTCGGCGCACGATCTGGTGCATGGTTATCTGCCGGCAGGCTGGAGTGTTGACCGTTGGAAAGATGCGCAGCAGGACCCGAGTCAGCACGCGCTGCTGGCAACCGAAGCGGCGCGCTCGTGTGCGATGCATGTGCAGGCGATGCTCGACTTTCAGGCGATCGGAGCCAAAGTTGTCGACTACGGCAACAACATTCGCCAGGTCGCGCACGATCAAGGCATTACGAACGCCTTCGCATTTCCGGGTTTCGTGCCGGCCTACATCCGGCCGCTGTTCTGCGAAGGCCGCGGTCCGTTTCGCTGGGTCGCGTTGTCCGGCGATCCGCAGGACATCTACAAAACCGACGCCAAGATCAAGCAGCTGTTTCCGCAGAACGCGCGCGTGCATCGCTGGCTCGATATGGCGCGCGAGCGAATCGCGTTTCAAGGACTGCCGGCGCGCATCTGCTGGCTCGGCCTCGGCGAGCGGCATGTTGCAGGACTGGCGTTTAACGACATGGTGCGCACCGGCGAACTGAAGGCGCCGATCGTGATCGGTCGCGATCACCTTGATACGGGTTCGGTCGCCAGCCCGAACCGCGAAACGGAAAGCATGAAGGACGGGACCGACGCGGTATCCGACTGGCCGCTGCTCAATGCACTGCTGAATACCGCGAGCGGTGCGACCTGGGTGTCGTTTCATCACGGCGGTGGAGTTGGCATGGGTTACTCGCAGCATGCGGGCCTCGTGATCGTTGCCGACGGCACCGATGCCGCCGCCAAGCGCCTCGCGCGCGTGCTCGTAAACGATTCAGGCTCCGGTGTAATGCGGCACGCCGATGCGGGTTATGAAGCCGCGATCGAATGTGCGCGGCGCAACGGCCTTAATTTGCCAATGGCAAGTTAGTGGCGAGCGCGACAGCCATCACGATTGACCCCGGCCATCTGAGCCTCGCACAACTGCGCCGCATTTGGCAGGCGCGCGTGCCGCTGACTTTGGCGCCCGATTCGCGCGTGCACGATCGAAGCGTCGGCCGCAGCAGTACAGCGCATCGTTGCGCGTGGCAACGCGGCGTACGGCATTAACACCGGCTTCGGCAGGCTAGCCAAGACGCGGATTCCCGATGATCAGTTGCAGCAGCTGCAGCGCAACTTGATCTTTTCGCACTCGGTGGGTACCGGCGAGTTGCTCGCTGATGAAGTCGTGCGACTCGTGCTGGCAATGAAGATCGGTAGCTTGGCGCGCGGCTATTCCGGGGTGCGGCCGGTGATTGTCGACACGCTGCTTGCGCTCTACAACGCGGGCATCATGCCGTGCATTCCCGCGAAGGGCTCGGTCGGTGCGTCGGGCGATCTGGCGCCACTGGCGCATATGACGCTGGCGCTGATGGGCGAAGGTGACGTACGAGTCGATGGCGCGCTTGTGCCTGCGCGGCAGGCACTGGATGCACGCGGAATCGCGCCGGTGGTGTTGGGTGCGAAAGAAGGCCTGGCGCTGATCAATGGCACGCAGATATCGACTGCGCTCGCGCTGCATGGGCTGTTCCTCGCGGAACGCTTGTTCGAGTCGGCCGTGGTGGTCGGTGCGCTGTCGGTCGATGCGGCGAAGGGCAGCGATGCACCGTTCGATCCGCGACTGCACGAGCTGCGCGGTCAGCCGGGCCAGATCGCCGCGGCGCACATGTATCGAGAGCTTCTTGCAGGCAGCGCAATCCGCGCTTCGCATTTGGTGCATGACGATCGGGTGCAGGATCCCTATAGCCTGCGATGTCAGCCGCAGGTGATGGGTGCGTGCCGCGATCTGATCGACCACGCGGCGCGCACGCTGTTGATCGAAGCAAACGCAGTGACCGATAACCCCTTGATCTTTTCGCAGAGTGACGAGGTGATTTCGGGCGGCAACTTCCACGGCGAGCCGGTTGCACTCGCCGCCGATACGCTCGCGCTGGCGCTGGCTGAGATCGGCGCGCTGTCCGAGCGGCGCATCGCATTGCTGATCGATTCGACGCTGTCGGGGCTGCCGCCGTTTCTGGTGCGCGAGCCCGGCATCAACTCGGGTTTCATGATCGCGCACGTCACTGCCGCCGCGGCGGCATCCGAGAACAAGTCGTTGGCGCACCCAGCGAGCGTCGACAGCCTGCCGACTTCAGCCAATCAGGAGGACCACGTCAGCATGTCGACCTTCGCTGCGCGGCGATTACACGAGATGGCAATGAACACCGCGACGATCATCGGCATTGAGGTGCTGGCCGCCGCGCAAGGAATCGACTTCCATCGTCCGCTCGAAACATCGCCGCGGCTGCGACGAGTCCATCGCGTCGTGCGCGAGAAGATCGCGTTCTATGAAGTCGATCGCATTCTGGCGCCCGACATCGAAGCGTCGCGCGCACTCGTGTTGGACGGCGCGCTGAGTGCGCAGTGCGGCGATTTGTTCTCGCCGATGGAAGCGTGATGCCAGCGATCGATATGAGCGTTTGGCAGGGCCGCATCGACGCGGCCGAAGGCTCGCTCGCACGGCGCTGGCACCAAGTGATGCGTCCGCTTGCAGACGATACAGACGCGTCGGCCGTCGTGTTGATCGGCTTCGCATGCGACGCCGGCGTTGCCCGCAACCAAGGCCGGATCGGTGCGGCCGGCGGGCCTGCGGCGATCCGAAACATGCTGCGCAACATGCCGGTGCACGAATGCGATCGGCTCGCCGATGCCGGCGACATCGCTTGCGCGGGCGATGAACTCGAAGCGGCGCAAATCGAACTGTCGAAGTGCGTTGCGGGACAGCTCGCTGCCGGACGCTTTCCGATCGTGCTCGGGGGCGGTCATGAAATGGCGTTCGGCACTTTCGTAGGACTGGCGACGCATCTGGCGAGCAAGCAAAACGTGCCGCGGATCGGCATCGTCAACTTCGATGCGCATTTCGATCTTAGGCAAGCTGAGCGTGCCAACTCTGGAACGCCATTCCTGCAGATAGCGCACGACTGCGAGGCGCGCGGCTGGCCGTTTCGCTACGGCTGTTTCGGCGTCAGTCGCTATTCGAATACGCGTGCACTGTTCGAGCGTGCTGGCCAAGCTCGGCGTCGTCTCTGTACTGGATGAACAAATGCAGTCGGCGCAGGAAACGCTCACTGCTTTTGTTTCGGAAGTCGATCACGTTTACTTGACGTTCTGTCTCGACGTGCTGCCGGCGGCGATCGCTCCGGGCGTCAGCGGGCCGGCAGTTCGCGGCGTCGGTCTCGACATCGTCGAGCCGCTGATCGATCTTGTGATCAGCAGCGGCAAACTGCGGCTGGCCGATATAGCCGAAATGAATCCGCACTTCGATATCGATCATCGAACCGCCGCGGTGGCCGCACGTATTGTGGCTCGCATTGCCAACGGAGTCGCGCGTGGCCTGGGATAGCCTGTGGACCAACGTCCACTTGGCGACGATGGCGCAGCCGCAGTCGTATGGCGAAATCCGCAACGGCGCGTTGGCCGTTCAGGACGGCAAGATCGCATGGCTTGGTCCGCTGAGTGATTTGCCAGCCGGGACGCGCGCGCCAAAGAGCAGCGCGATGGCGCCGGCGGTTGGATCACGCCAGGGCTGATCGATTGCCACACGCATATCGTCTACGCGGGCAATCGCAGTGACGAGTTCGAGGCTCGGCTTAACGGCGCGACTTACACAGACATCGCGCAAAGCGGTGGCGGAATTCTTTCCACCGTGCGCGCAACGCGCGCGGCGAGCGAAGACGAGCTTTATCGCGCCAGCTTGCCGCGAGTCAAAGCGTTGCTGGCCGAAGGAGTGACCACGCTGGAGATCAAGTCAGGCTACGGTCTTGAGCTCGAAGCGGAAGCGAAAATGTTGCGCGTCGCGCGCCGATTGGGCCGCGAGCTTGCCGTTGACGGTGCGAACGACTTTTCTCGGCGCGCACGCGGTGCCACCGGAATATGCAGCGCGCGCCGATGACTACATCGACGAGATATGCGAGCGCATGTTGCCGGCGCTGGCCGAGCAGGGCCTGGTTGACGCAGTCGATGCGTTCTGCGAGTCGATCGGTTTCTCAGAGGCTCAGACCGAGCGCGTGTTTCAAACGGCGCAGCGCCTCGGCTTGCCGGTCAAGCTGCATGCCGAGCAATTGTCGGATCAAGGCGGAGCGCAGCTGGTCGCACGCTACGCGCGGACTATCGGCCGATCATCTCGAACACGTATCGGCCGATGGCATCGCCGCGATGGCGCGCCACGGGACCGTTGCCGTGTTGCTTCCCGGTGCGTTTTATTTTCTGCGCGAGAGCGATAGCCGCCGGTGGCTGCGCTGCGCGAAGCCGGCGTGCGCATTGCGATTGCGACCGACTGCAATCCGGGCACTTCGCCCCTGACCTCGCTGCTGACGGCGATGAACATGGCGTGCACATTATTCAGGCTGACGCCGCATGAGGCGCTGGCCGGCGCGACGATCAATGCGGCGCATGCGTTGGGTCTGCAAACATCGGTCGGTAGTCTGGAAGTCGGCAAGAACGCTGACTTTGCGTTGTGGGAGATCGAGCGGCCGGCGGACCTTGCGTATTCGATCGGCTTTAATCCGTGCCGCTGCGTCGTGCAGATCGGGAAGGTTGCGTGATATCTGAAACGCGTTAGAAAATGCGCCATTCATCGGAGACGAAAACCAGATGAACACCACCAGACTAATCGCCATCGTGCTTATCGTGGCCGGCGTGCTCGGCTTGGTCTACGGCGGGTTCAGCTATACCAAGGACACGACCGCCGTCAAAATTGGCCCCATCGAACTCTCCGTCAAGGAAAGGGAGACTGTCAATATCCCAATGTGGGCAGGCATAGGAGCCATCGTGATCGGCGGGCTACTGCTCGTTCTCGGCAACAAGAAGCGGTGACCGCCGAGTGCCGATGAAGCATCTCAGCGCGCTGGACGCGCTGTTCCTGCAGCTCGAGACGCCCGACACGCCGATGCATGTGGGGAGCCTCATGCTGCTCGATCGGCCGCCGGCAAGGCGTGATCCCTATACGGCGATCCGCGCCCACATCGCGAAGCGCATTCACCTCGCACCTGTTTTCTCGCGTGTGCTGCGCTTCATGCCTCTGGATATCGCGAGCCCGCTTTGGGTGCCGGCGGAGCGCGTCGATCTCGATTACCACATCCAGCGCGTCACGCTTCCTGCACCCGGCACACAGGCGCAGCTCGAGCACGCCGTCGAGCGCCTGCACGAGGGGACGCTCGATCGTGATCGTCCTCTCTGGCAGTTCACGGTGATCGACGGCTTGAAGAGCGGACAGGTTGGTTTCTACGCCAAGATCCATCACGCCGCGCTCGACGGCCAGGGCGGCATCGCGGTCGCGCAGGCGCTGCTCGACGCGCAGCCCAAGCCGCGCGCGACGCCACGCGCCGCTGCGAAGAGTGCCGCGGCGATGCCACCCTCGGCGGCGAAGATGCTGGGATCGGCGCTGCGCAACACCGTCGCGCAATACGGCAGGATCCTGAAAGCGATCCCCGGCGTCGCGCAAGCCGCCGCACGCACCGGCGCGGTGGCGCTCACCGCGCAACCGAAAAAGCGTGGCAGCACTTCGGCTCCGCGCATGCGGCTTAACGCAGCGATCGGAGCCGAACGCGTGTTCGTGGCGGCGCAAATCCCGTTGGCCGAGGCGAAGGCGATCGCGCGGCACTACGACGCCAAGCTGAACGATGCCGTGCTGGCGATCTGCGCCGGCGCGCTGCGGCGCCATTTCGCCAAGGACAAGGCGACGCTCGGCAAGGCGATGGTCGCTGCCGTCCCGTTAAGCCTGCGGGCGCCCGGCGACACGACGCAGGAAAACCAGGTCTCGATGATGTTCGTCGGCCTCGCCACGCAAATCGCCGATCCCGTGAAACGCATGGCCGCGATCGTCGCCGGCAGCGCGCGCGCGAAGCAGCTCACCGGCGGCATGAAGGGCGCGATCCCCACCGACCTGCCCTCGCTCGGCATTCCGTGGCTGATGGCCGCGATCACGCCGCTCTACCGCAAGGCCGTCGCTGCACCGCGCATCCCGGTCTTAGCCAACGTCGTGATCTCCAACGTTCCGGGGCCGCAGGTTCCGCTCTACCTCGCAGGCGCCGAACTGAAGGCTTACTACCCGGTATCAATCGTGACCCACGGACTCGCGCTGAACATCACAATCGTGAGCTACAACGGCTCGCTCGATATCGGGCTGGTGGCTTGCCGGAAGACCATGCCGGAGTTGCGCCAATTCGCAAAGCACCTAAAAAAAGCTCACACGGAGTTGCTGCAAACTACGCAGAGATGACGACTCACGCGCAATCGCTGAAAGCCCCGAATGCATTCCTGCTCGCACTCGAATGGCGCGCGCCATGGGAATTCAGCGCTGCGCTCGCTGCGTTTCCCTTGCTGCGTCGCGCGCCGCGCGGCGACGGCCACGCGGTGGTGGTCTTTCCTGGCTTGGCTGCCTCCGACGTCAGCACGTTTCCGTTGCGCGCATTCCTCGCCGAGCGAGGCTACAAGCCTCACGGCTGGGAACTGCGCTTCAACCTCGGGCCGCGCGAGGGCGTGTTCGAGCGCAGCGTCGAGCGCGTGCAGAAGCTCGCACGCAGCACCGGGCGCAAGGTGAGTCTCATCGGCTGGAGCCTGGGCGGTGTTTACGCGCGCGAGATCGCCAAGGTGGCAAGCGAAGACGTGCGCTGCGTCATCACGCTCGGCACTCCGTTCACGGGCCACCCTCGTGCGAACAACGCGTGGCGCATTTACAAACTCGCAAGCGGACATGGACTGGACGACTCGGATCAGTGGCGGCGCATTCGCGAGGCACCGCCGGTTCCGACAACTTCCGTGTTCAGCCGCAGCGATGGCATCGTGGCGTGGCGTTGCTGCCTGCAGGCGCGGCGGTCCCGCGCTGAAAGCGTCGAAGTCACTGCGAGCCACATCGGCATGGGCGTGAATCCGGCGGCCTGGTACGCGATCGCCGATCGTCTGCGCAGCGCGAGGGCCAGTGGCAGCCGTTCCATCGCGACGGGTGGCGCAGTTGGCTCTTCCCCGATCCGTACCGTGCCGTCGGTTCAGGCTGACAAGGTCTCGCTGCAGTACGAGTCCTTCGGCAATCCCGTCGACCCACCGATCGTCCTCGTGATGGGACTTGGCATGCAGCTCATCATGTGGCCCAAGCAGCTCTGCGAAATGCTCGCTGCGAAAGGGTTCCACGTCGTGCGCTTCGACAACCGCGACGTGGGACTCTCCAGCCACCTCGATCACCTCGGAACTCCCAACATCGCCCTCGCGACGCTCAAGTACCTGCTGCGCCTGCCTTTAAAAGCGGCTTACTTGATCGACGACATGGCGCGCGACACCGTCGGCGCTCCTCGATGCACTGGGAATTCGCCCGCGCGCACGTGGTGGGTGCTTCGATGGGCGGGATGATCGCGCAGAATCTGGCGGCGAATGCGCCGGCGAAAGTGGCGAGCCTCACGTCGATCATGTCCACGACCGGCAAGCGCAGCCTTCCACAGCCCACGTCAAGAGCGCGGCGCGCGTTGCTGCGCGCGCCCGCGAAACCCGGCGACGTTGAGGGCGCGACCCGGCAGCTGATGAGCGTCCTGCGCGACATCGGCAGCCGAGACGTATCCCGCGGAGGAAAGCTATCTGCGCGAAATATGCGAAACGCACGTGCGTCGCTCGTACGACCCCGCAGGAGTCGCGCGGCAACTCATGGCCGTGGCGGCTAGCGGAGATCGAACCGCGGTCGTACGGCGCATCAAGGTGCCCACGCTGGTCTTGCATGGCGACGAGGATCCGCTCTTGCGCCCAGCCTGCGGCGAAGAAACGGCGCGCGTGATTCGCGACGCCGGCGGCGACGTCAAACTGGAGATCATCCGCGGCATGGGTCATGATCTGCCCATGCCGCTACTGCCGCAGCTCACGGAGTGCATCGCGGAGCACTGCCAAAGACATACTTGAAAATCCCATCAGCGGACAACCGAAACAGGAGGTAGCCATGGGTATTCGTAAGCTGAGATGTTCTTTCTGCCGCAAGACTGAAGACCAAATTGCAAAACTGGTTGCTGGGCCAAGATCGTTTGCAGGTTCCAAGATCTACATCTGCAACGAATGTGTGGCGGTAGCAAACTCCGTCATGCGAGCAGGCTCACCCGCCGCTCCTGCAGCCTCGTATTCGCTGCCACAAAAGGCGAAGGCATGGTGGGGGCGCTTTCTCCACAGGTATGTCGTGCGAAAGGCTTCGATTGCCTAGGCTTTCTGACCCGCGCTTCGAGGTGGCCGTTTCTATCAAGAGTGGCGCATCTGGCGGTACCAAACTGGCTTGCGTCGCGCTATGACTCGCACCGCGAAATGCGCATGCGGGTCGGTTTCCGTCGCGGTTAACGGCGAGCCTCGGCTGCATGCTGTCTGCCATTGCACCAATTGCAAACGCCGAACAGGCAGTGCCTTCGGCGTATCAGCGTACTTTCTGCGATCAGACGTCACTGAAATCAGCGGCGAGATGCAAGTCTATGCATTTCATCACGCGGCAGAAAATTACGACGAGGAGCGCCATTTCTGTAGCCGATGCGGGACAACGCTGTTCTGGTACACGTCGACACGACCGCATCTGATCGGCATGGCAGCCGGCTGTTTTCCGGACGACAGCTTTGGCGTACCGACGATCTCCGGTACTAGTTCCAAGAAGCTGCCATGGATCGAACTACCAAGTTCGTGCAGGCTTCTTGAGCGGTGACGATGAATAGAAAATTTCCCGCGTTGATCGAACCATGCTGACGATTGAAGACGTGCGCGCGATTCCGCTGTTCTCGACGCTCGGCGCGAGCGAACTACAGCGTCTCGCGCAGACGTCGGCGGACCTGCACCTCGGCGCCGGAGAATTCGCTGTTCCCGAGGGTGGAGATCGGGCGCTCTACGCGGTTCTCGCCGGCAAGGTCGAGGTCGTCAAGCTGGTCGATGGCATCGAGCGCACGCTGGGCTGGCGCGTTCCGGGCCACAATTTTCGGCGAAGTGCCGATCGCGTTTGGCACGCCGTTGCCGGCGGCTATCGCGCGTCGGAACCGTCGCGCGTCTTGCGAGTGGATCCGAAGCAGTACTACGCCATCGCGGCGGCGGCGCCGGAGATCTCGGTGAAAGATCGGCGCGCTGGCACGCGAGCGCATCGGCGGGCTTCAGGGCATCGCCGCTGAAGCCACCCAAGCCGCGCGTAACAATGGTCGGCAACCGCTGGGATGCCGCGTGCAGTGAGCTGCGCCAGTTTCTCGCGCGCAACCAGATCACCTACGACTGGATGACGCCCGATGCGCCAGAGCTGGCAGCGCGTTGGCCTGGACACCCGCCCAGCGGACGACGATTGCCCGGTGCTGCAACTGGCGGATGGCACGCTTCTCAGTCGGCCCGCGACGCGCGACCTTGCCCAGCCTCCTCGGCCTGCAAACGCAACGCACACCTCGCTGAATACGACACCATCATCATCGGCGGCGGGCCGGCCGGCCTCGCAGCGGCGGTGTACGGCGCGTCCGAAGGACTGCGCACGGTGGTGGTGGAGCGCGAGGCGCCCGGCGGTCAGGCGGGCACGTCGTCGCGAATCGAAAACTATCTCGGATTCCCCAACGGCGTCTCCGGCGACGAGCTCGCGAGTCGCGCGCTCCATCAAGCGAGGCGGCTCGGAGCGGAAATTCTGGTCACGCGCTCTGTCGCGCGCATCGATCCGACAACGCGTCAGGTGTATCTCGATGGCGGCGACGTCGTCCGGGCGCGGACCGTCATTCTTGCCACGGGCGTGACGTGGCGGCGCCTCGCGATCGACGGCTTCGATCGGCTCATCGGCAAAGGCATCTACTACGGCGCGGCACGCAGTGAAGCGAGCGCCACCCATGGACTCGACGTCTACCTGGTCGGTGCCGGAAACTCGGCCGGTCAGGCTGCTTTGTACTTTGCCAATCATGCGCGCACGGTGACGCTCATCGTCCGGGGCGATTCTCTGGAGAAGAGCATGTCTCACTATTTGATCGAGCAGCTCGGCGGAAGATCGAACGTGAAAGTCCAACTGCGATCGGAAGTCGTCGCCGCACACGGCGACACGCATCTAACGGCGATCGACATACGGAACGCTGCGAGCGCAACGGTGCAGCCGACACGACTGCGGTGGCCTTTTCGTCTTCATCGGAGCCGACGCTGAGACCGGTGGCTGCCGGCAGAGATCGCGCGCGATACGCGCGGATATGTCCTGACCGGTGACGACGTGGTGAAGGCCGGGCGCTGGTCGCACAGCCGCGATCCCTACCTGCTCGAATCGAGTGTCCCCGGTGTCTTCGCCTGCGGAGATGTGAGGCTGAGCCCGGTCAAACGCGTGGCGTCCGCGGTCGGCGAGGGCAGCATGGCGATCGCTTTTGTCCACAAATATCTGCAGCAGGACGCGCAATAACACTCAGCGAACACCGGTCTCGCGCGACATCTCGGAGTTCCGTCCACTCGCCTTCCAGGCATGCGGCGCTGACGGCCTTGGGTGAGTCGTGACCACGGTCGAGCCGGCAGATCAACGCTTGCAAGTAGCGCCGACGTGATGCGGGTCGGTTGTGCAACCGCGTACCCGACAGGCTGCCGAGGTAGCGCGGTCGGTGGCATGTAACGCGATCGCGTATTGTCTCGAGCGAGGGAGCGGTTTAATAGGGGTGGGCAAACATGAAAGTGCCAGTGCGATCTTTCTTTCTATCCTTGCTTGTTCTCGGGGCAGTCATTTGTGCTGCTCCCGCGCGCGCAGCTCTGATAACCGACTCCACAACATTCACCGCCTTCTCGGTCACTTATGACAGTGCGTTGTGGGGAAACATCAAATTTTCGCACGAGGCAGATTCGTTCTCGCAGACCTTGCCGGTCTCTCAATTCGGGTTCGGGCGATGGTTCTTCGATCCAAACCTTAGTGTGTCCAGCAACGGATCAGCGGGTCCGTCGCAGTTGGCAATTACGGGTGAAATCACGCTGAATGCGAAGCCGGGTTGGGGGCTCTACTACGTTAACTTCACTCAGAGCGGACAGTGGGCGACGTCGGGAGTCAGGGACGGTCAGTGTCGACGGTTCGTTCGTTGACGTTGTAGCGCCGAATGCCGAGTTCTTTTTCACAAACCACCAGGCATTCACAAGCCCCCTTGTGCAGAATGGTGAGAATGCAAGTGGCTACTACTACATCATTGGCGAGCGCAGTTCGTTCTCACGATTTGATCAGCTCACTATTAGCTACGACCTGATGCTGGAGGCGGCGGCGATGAATGGCATGGGGTTCGCGCACTTGTTTAGCGATATCAGCGATCCGAGCTTTCTGGGTAATCCGCCGGGTCCGTATCCGAACTCCAATATCGTGGGTACTTTCATCAGCGTGTCACTTCGAGCGGACGACGCCAATCTCAGAGCCGAGCGCTCTTGTGTTGGCACTAGTGGGCCTCTTTACGTTGGGACTGATGCAGCGGCCGGGGCAGCAAACTCAAGCCTGAAAAACAAACGCCCCGACACTTGCGTGCCGGGGCGTTTGGAATAGCTAGCCTGACAATGTCCTACTTTCGCTAGAAATACATCTAACTATCATCGGCGCTGAATCGTTTCACGGTCCTGTTCGGGATGGGAAGGAGTGGTTCCAACTCGCTATGGTCGTCAGGCAATTCGGACGACCTCTTGATTCGCCGCTACTGAGCAGCGGCTCACAAGAGATCTGATTCGGAAAGAAGCAAAGAAGGTTGTATTGCGTGTCGAGTCTCACAAATTTCTGAGACAGGCAGCACGGTTATAGGATCAAGCCTCACGGGCAATTAGTACTGGTTAGCTCAACGCCTTACAGCGCTTCCACACCCAGCCTATCAACGTCCTGGTCTAGGACGACCCTTAAGGGAGGTCAAGCCTCCGGGAAGATTAATCTTCAGGCAAGTTTCCCGCTTAGATGCTTTCAGCGGTTATCTTTTCCGCACGTAGCTACCCGGCGATGCCACTGGCGTGACAACCGGTACACCAGAGGTGCGTCCACTCCGGTCCTCTCGTACTAGGAGCAGCCCCCGTCAATCTTCCAGCGCCCACGGCAGATAGGGACCAAACTGTCTCACGACGTTTTAAACCCAGCTCACGTACCTCTTTAAATGGCGAACAGCCATACCCTTGGGACCGGCTACAGCCCCAGGATGAGATGAGCCGACATCGAGGTGCCAAACACTGCCGTCGATATGAACTCTTGGGCAGTATCAGCCTGTTATCCCCAGAGTACCTTTTATCCGTTGAGCGATGGCCCTTCCATACAGAACCACCGGATCACTTAGACCTGCTTTCGCACCTGCTCGACTTGTCAGTCTCGCAGTCAAGCACGCTTATGCCTATGCACTATCAGTACGATTTCCGACCGTACCTAGCGTACCTTCGTACTCCTCCGTTACTCTTTGGGAGGAGACCGCCCCAGTCAAACTGCCTACCATGCACTGTTCCCCGCCCGGATAACGGGCGTAGGTTAGAGCCGCAAACAAATCAGGGTGGTATTTCAAGGTTGGCTCCACGAGAGCTAGCGCCCCCGCTTCAAAGCCTCCCACCTATCCTACACAGATCGGTTCACAGTCCAATGCAAAGCTACAGTAAAGGTTCATGGGGTCTTTCCGTCTAGCCGCGGGTAGATTGCATCATCACAAACATTTCAACTTCGCTGAGTCTCGGGAGGAGACAGTGTGGCCATCGTTACGCCATTCGTGCAGGTCGGAACTTACCCGACAAGGAATTTCGCTACCTTAGGACCGTTATAGTTACGGCCGCCGTTTACTGGGGCTTCGATCAAGGGCTTGCACCCCATCAATTAACCTTCCAGCACCGGGCAGGCGTCACACCCTATACGTCCACTTTCGTGTTTGCAGAGTGCTGTGTTTTTAATAAACAGTCGCAGCCACCGATTCTCTGAGACCTTCTCACGCTTCGGGCGTTTCTCCCGTCACGCTAACAAGGCACACCTTCTTCCGAAGTTACGGTG
>CAVQBE010000025.1:0-302515 GCA_963710675.1 uncultured beta proteobacterium
AACGCTCAACCCAGCTCTGACGCTCCTTGTCCAACGTGGCACCCTGTTCCTTCAACACGGGCAAGCGCGCGTTATACGTATCACCGATCTGATTGCGCCGCGTCTTCTTCGTCCTGCAATGCCTGCTTTCCGCTGCGTCAGGCGGGGTCCAAGCGCAGCGCGTTTGCGCTCGAGCTCCGCATCCATCGACTTCACTTCGGCGCGCTGCTGGTCGAGCGACGGTTTGCTCCTTCAGCACGTTCTCGCGCATCACCATCAGACGATCCTGCTGATCCATGCAGGAGCGCAACTGGTCGCGGTCATCGGTTTGGGTTTGCTTTTCTCGCTGCTGCGTAGGTGGCCTTCTTCGGCGGAGGTCGGCGGCATACGCCGGTAGACAAGCAAGGCTGCACGACGCATCCGCCAGCCAGCAGGCGGGGCAAACGGGAGATGAGTGAGTGGTTTTCATTCAAAGTTCTCCGGAATTGCGCAAGTTTATTGAATCCGGGACGGCAAGCGCCGTACCCTTTGGTGAGCCGGTTTGACGCCAGCAGATGGCGGGTTTAACTTGCCCGTCGGCGCCGGAGCAGCGCAGGAGACATCGATGAAACTGACCCCCGAGCAACGCGAGCAGTTCGAACGCGAAGGCTATTTATTTTTCCCGGCATTGTTCTCGCGTGAGGAAACAAAGGTACTGACCGATGCGGTGCCCGGGCTTTATGCGCGGCGCGACGTCTGCAATGTGCGCGAGAAGGATTCGGACGCGGTGCGTACCAACTTTGCCGCGCATCTTTACAGCGTGCCTTTCGCCAAGCTGGCGCGGCATCCCAGGATGGTCGATCCGGTGCGCGATCTGTTCGGTGAAGACGTTTACATGCACCAGTTCAAGATCAACGGCAAGATGGCGTTCGAGGGCGACGTGTGGCAGTGGCATCAGGACTATGGCACATGGCTGAACGACGACCTGATGCCAACCGAGCGCGCGATGAACGTTGCAATTTTTCTGGACGACGTCAACGAATACAACGGGCCGTTGATGTTTATCCCCGGCAGTCACCAGCGCGGCGTCGTAAATGCAAAACATGATGTGTCGACCACGAGCTATCCACTGTGGACGATCGATAACGACTTGATCCGGCAATTGGTGAGCGGGCAGGGGGCAAGAACGGCGGCATCGTTGCACCCAAGGGACCGGCTGGATCGATGATCCTGTTTCACTCCTGTCTGGTGCACGCATCGAGCAGCAATCTTTCGCCCTGGGACCGGGTCAGCGTGTATCTGAGCCTGTGTACCGTGAGCAACCATATCCGCCGATACAAGCGCCCGGAATATATTGCGCACCGTGATTTCACGCCGATCCAAACGCTGCCCGAGGATTGTCTGCTGAAGGACTACGCGGTGGATTTGCCGTGGAAAAACGGAATGCCGCCGAGTGCGTTGCAGACTTCGGCTGAGGAAATCAAGCTGGCCGCCTGAGCGAGTGCGGCCGGCGTTCACAGATGCCGAACCTCCGCCGGTGCGGCTTTGTAGTTATCGTGTCGGCCATCGACATACGTGACCGATGCATCGATTAATTCATCGGCGGTTGCGTCATCGAGGCAGGTGACTTTGACGGCGTAAAACTTTCCGCCAAGATTTTTATCGTCGCCCCACTCGAAAGAGCTGACGCCGCAGTGTTTGCAGAACAATGATGCGAGGTCTGTCTTGCCGTATTGATAGTCGCTGAGTGAAGACTCGCCTGCGATCAGCCGAAACGCCTCCGGCTGTCACGACGGCCAGCCAGTTTCTAGACTTGGTGCAGCTCGAGCAGTTGCACTTAAACGTGCCCTCGCTCAGATCGATATCGGCTTCGAAGCGCACCGCGCCGCAGTGACAACTTCCGGAATATGTTTTTTTCATGTTGTTCGACGTTGCCTGCTGCGTGATCGCTGATAGGCCGAAGCAGCTACGGCTTCAACGCCCGATAAAGGAACGGCAAGCTGACGTCCATTCGGTAGTCGATGTCCGAGTGATCGTCGTCGAACTCTTCGTATCGGTGTGCGATGCCGGCATCGCTCAGACGTCGCGACAGCATGCGCGTGCCGTAGTGGATGTGAAACTGGTCGCGCCAGCCGCAATCGATATAAATTCCGGAAAGCGACTTCAGATTGCTCGCATAACGCTGCACCATGTTGATAGGGTCATTCGCGAGCCAACGCTGCCAGCGTTTCTCGATGCGCTCGCCGGTCTCGAGATTGCACGGCAGGCGAAAGCCGAGCGCAACTTCGGGGTCAGGGTCGTAGGTCGCCGCCATGCACAAATTCATGATGCAGTGGCCTTCGGCCGATGTGACTTTCTCCTTGCCCCAGACGTGCTTTAGAAATCGCTTGACGCGCCCATCGTCGATGCCCTGATCGAGTTCGCCCGCCGACGCTTCCTTTGCCGCGTCGTACCTTCCGGCCGAGCGTTTCTTGACTCGATGCTTGCCAAGCTCGTTCAACGTGTTGGGCCAGTCGTGCCAGTAGACAAAATCGAAATAGGAATCGCCCGAGTGGTCGGCCACCGCGCCCCAGTGCGATGCGTACTTCATGCCATGCACGATGGCGCCATATCCGCCGGATGACTTGCCGAAACAACCGCGATGCTCGCGCGATGCGAGCGTGCGGAATTCGCGATCGACAAACGGCACGATCTCTTTGAGCAGATAGTCAGCGTAGCGGCCGACTGCCGACGAATTGACGTACTGATTGCCGCCGAGCGCCGTGAAGCAATCGGGCATCACGACAATGGCTGGGCCCATTTTGCCTTCGTAAGTCAGCCGCGCGAGACGCTCAGGCAGGTTGTACGAAAACGCTTTCCAACCCGCGTGCGCAAGTCCCGAGCCGGTGAAGCCCACCATGTCGTACAAGACCGGAAAGCGCGTGCCGCTCGCTTGTCTGTGACCGGCGCCTGCAGCCTGGTCGTATTGCGGCGGCAGCCAGACCGCGAGCTTGCGCACATGGGGATCAGCCCACGGGTTGTCGCGCAACACGCGCGAGTCGTGCTCGAGAATCACGACGGTGCCGGTCGGCGCTTTCGAGCGCTTGATCGCCATTGGATGGTCTCCGATGTCACGCGGCATTTTAGTCAGCCAGGTCAGGCTAGCCACGGCAGTTGTGCATACTGCGTGTTTGTATCAGACTCAGCGCACACCGACATGGATGCAATAAAACTTCTGATTGACCAACACCGCAAGCTCGAGGCGCAGATGAAAACAGCAGTCGAGGCGCACAGCCAGACGCGCGCGCGGCATCGTTGGCGCGCGTCGGCGACGACTTGACCAAGCACATCACCTCGGAGGAGGAGGTTTTCTATCCGGCGGTGAAGGCAAAGCGCACTGAGGACATCCTGCTCGAGTCTCTCGAAGAGCACTTGTCGCTGAAGCGTCTGCTAGCCGATTTGCTCACGCTCGATCCGGCCGCCGAGAACTGGGAGGCCAAGTTCAAGGTGCTGAAGGAGCAGACCGAGCACCACCATAAGGAAGAGGAAGAAAATCTTTTTCCGAAGGTTCGCAAAGGGTGGGAAGCATCCGAGCTCGAAGCGCTCGGCCAGCAGATGCTCGCGTTACAGCAGAAGCTGCAGCGTGCCGGCGATCCACGCGATGCGGTCATCGAACAGACCGATGAAGCCACGCCTTTGAAATAGTCGCTTTCACCAGTCGAGCGCCATCAACACGCGCGTCATGTTCTTGCCGCATAACTCGGGCACCTCACGCGCGGCGTCCACCGGTAGTCATCGACTTCCGGAATCTCGCGCGTGCCGTAGCGCGGCGTGTAGTGCGTTGAACAATGGCATTCGTCGATCTCGAGCGAAGGGTCGGGCGGATCGAGTACGAACAAATGCAGGTCTTTGCGTGGCAGATATTTGTGGACTGCGGCGTCACGCAACTGGGCTTCGTCCAGCTCAATGCCGGCTTCTTCGCGTAGCTCGCGCAGCGCTGCGTCGATGCTCGTTTCGCCCTCATCGCGCACGCCCTTCGGAATGTCCCAGTAGTTGCGGCCGGTTGCATGACACAGCAGCAGTTCTCCGGCTGCGCGACGCACGATGACGCCGCAGCTCAATAACCTTGGCATGGGATCTCGATCAGGAATAGCGCTTGCATCAACGAGTATTCTCAACTGTACTTATTAAATGAAATTTCCCCATCCTTCGTATCGCCGCCGCGCTGATCTGAACAGCGCCGTCCGCTCGACGCTTGCGGGCGCTGCCGCGCTGGCAACGGCGTGGGCCGCGCTGCAGGCGTTTCGGCTATTGCGTGCGAAGCACCGTCGCGTTCAAACCGCAGCGTTTTCTCACGGCTTCGAGGGATCGGGACGGCGCATCCTGGTCGTCGGAGACAGTACCGGCGTGGGCATCGGAAGCTTTGACTCGCGCTCAACGGTGGCAGGCCGCCTCGCGGCGGCGTTTCCCGGAACGGTGATCGTCAATCATGCGCGCGACCGAGCACAGTCGATCGATATTCCGGCACAGATCGAAGCGAGCAGCGGGCACTTTGACCTGACGTTGATTTTCGCCGGCGGTAACGACGTCGTGCGCCTGTCTTCTTATGAAGCAGTATTGCTCGCGGCGGAACACACGCTGGACGTTGCGAGCGCCCGCAGCGATCACGTCGCGGTTGTGCCGCCGGCAGACGTGGGAACGGCGCCGGTTTGGGTGTGGCCGCTTGACGTTCTGTTTTCGCGCCGCGCAGAAACCGTGCGGCGCGCATGGCAGTACGCGATGCGAGAACGCACGCAACGTGCACTTAGTGGATCTGCGCATGCCGCGTGATCGCGATCCGTTCCGAATTGCGCCGCGCCGTTATTACTCACCCGACGGAATTCATCCAAGTGCCGACGGCTACGCGTTGTGGTTTGCGCAGATCACTCGCCAGGTGCCGCTGTTCGCTGAGGCGGATCGTGTTGCGGAGACCTAGGCGATGCACAAGAGCAAGCTCGTTGCGGCAGTCATCGATTGTCAGATCGACGATCTGACCGAAGGCGCGCGGTTCTGGAGTGGCGCACTCGGGCGCGGGGTCAAGCAATCGGAAGCGGGTGACAACCCAAAGTACGCTGTGCTGGGCGACGGCAACGAAGACCTGATGATCCTGCTGCAAAGGTGTCGCATCCAAGCCGCGTGCATCTCGACATCGAAACCGACAACATAGAGGCTGAAGTTGCGCGGCTAGAGGCACTCGGAGCGAGACGCCTCGAAAAGATCAAGACGTGGTGGGTAATGGAGGCGCCAACCGGACATCGCTTCTGCGTTGTGCGTCCGCAGCGCGATGGAAAGATGCCCGACGATGCCAACGAGTGGCCCTAGGCAGCCAACTGCTGACTAACCCCTCCGGCGGGTGCGACCTACAGAATCCGGTTGAACCACCACATCGACAACAACGCTCCGACCAATGCGAGTGTTGCGCCGATCGCGGCGAAAATTGCAGTGACCTCGGTCGGCTGTTGCCGCTCGAACGACAGCTTGGTGCTCAGCACCTGATAGATTTTCTTCAGCTGTGCGGCGTCGGCGGCGCGAAAATATTCCGCGCTTGTGACGTCGGCAATTTTCTTCAGCGCCTCTTCATCGAGGCGTACGCGCATGTTCCAGCCTTCGGCGTTCACCACGGTCCCTTCGGTAGTGCCGATGCCGACCGTGTAGATCCGCACGCCGTAGTCGCTTGCGATCTCGGCGGCTTTCAACGGGTCCGGTCCGACGTTGCTTTGCCCATCCGACAGCAGCACGATCGCGACCTGCTTGTTATCGCCTTTCGATTCGCGCGCCGGCAACTCATCGGTGCGCCTGATCTTTTTCTCGCCGGGACGGGGATTGATGAATTCTTCGACATTGATACGCGCTGCGGGCAGCGCCGCGTCGAGCGCAATGATCAGTCCGCTGCCGAGCGCAGTACCGCGTTGCGTCTCGAGCCGGTCAATTGCCGCAGTGAGGTCTTCGCGATTGTTGGTTGGCGACTGCACGACCGCCGCGGAGGCCGCGACTGCGACGACGCCGATGCGCACATTGCTCGGCTGGGCTTCGATGAACGTCTTCGCGGCATCGCGCGCGGCGCTCAGGCGATTGGGCTTGACGTCGGTGGCCCGCATGCTGTTCGACATGTCGAGCGCCAGCACGATTGCGTCGAGCCGCGCCGGCAACGTCAGCGCTGCCTGCGGACGGGCGATTGCGAGAATCAGCGCAGTCAGCCCCAGCGTCCATAACAGCAACGGCACCATGCGCCGCATGCGACTCGAACCACGCGCCTGGCCGCCGACGGTTTCAAGACTTGCATACTGCGCTGATGATTTTCGGCGCCGCGTTGCAAGCGCCCAGTAAAGCGCGGCCGCCAGCGGAACCGCGATCAGCAGCCACAGCATGCTGGGCCACAGGAAGGTCAGCGAGCCGGCGTCGAGCATCAGCCGACGCGCTTGTGCGTGAAGGTGGCGGTGACTCCCGAGGCCAGCTGGCTGCGCCGCTTGCGCAACTGCGTAAATCGCAGCAGCGCCTGATCGAGCGGTTCATCGGTGGTGAGCTCGAGGCAATCGACGCCGGCTTCCGCCAGTCCCTGCACGCAATGTGTCTTCGCGCTGCTTGGCAGCGTCGGCGAAGCGCTTGCGAAACCGGCGATCGTGCGTGTCGACGAAAATCTGTTCACCGGTTTCGGCGTCCTGCATCACGACCAGGCCGATATTGGGCAGCTCGAGCTCCATCGGATCGTACAAGCGCACGGCGACGACTTCATGTCGGCGCGCCAGCAACGCGAGCTGCCGCCCCCAACCCGGCTTGCTGATGAAGTCCGACACGACGAACACGACCGAGCGGCGCTTGATCATCGGATGCGCCGCGCGAGCAACTGCGGCGAGATCGGTTTCCTTGCCGGCCGGCGCGGTCTGGATTCGCTGCATTCGATCGAGCACATGCAGCACGTGACGCCGGCCGTTGCGTGCCGGGATCATTTCGTTGGCGTGATGTGTGTGCAAGATGGCACCGACTCGATTGCCGTAACGCGTGAACAATCGCGCGAGCACCGCGACGAGCTCCGCCGACAGCTCGCGCTTGCGCACTTTGCGTGACCCGAAGTCGACCGATCCCGAGAGATCGAGAATGAACCACGCAGCGACTTCGCGATCCTCCTGAAATTCGCGCACGTGCGGTGTTTGCAGGCGCGCGGTGACGTTCCAGTCGATGTAGCGCACGTCGTCATGCAGCTGATACTCGCGCAGGTCCGCGAGATCGAGTCCGAAGCCGCGAAAGAGCGTTCGATAGTCGCCTTGCAGCAGTCCGTCGAGCCGCCGCAGCACGGTGAACTCAAGGCGACGCAGCAGTAATTCCGAATCCGGTCGTGCGACCGGTTCGTTTGCTGCGGGGGTAGTGCCGGGCTGTTTACGAAGCCGCGGCAACCCGAACATGCGCTTCCAGCGGTTTATCTGGCGCAGGAATCGCCTGCAGCACTCGCATCACGATCTGATCGGCGGTCAAGCCGTCGGACAGCGCTTCGTAGCTCAGCACCAATCGGTGGCGCAGCACGTCCGGGACGAGGTCGATCACGTCCTCGGGCAGCACATAGTTGCGTGCACGCAGGAACGCCAGCGCGCGCGCGCCTTCGATCAAGTTGATCGTGGCACGCGGACTCGCGCCGAACGTGATGTAGCGCGCCATGTCCTTCAGGTTGTAACGGTCGGGCCGGCGCGTTGCCGAGACCAGCTTGACCGCGTACTGCATCAAGCCTGGGTCAACGTAGATCTTGCGGCACTCGGCCTGCAACTCCATCAGCTGCGTCGTGGAGCACACCGCGCTGACAGTGGTCGCGGCACCTGTGACCCGCTCGACGATGACGAACTCTTCCTCTTCGCTCGGATAGCCGACCAGCACCTTCATCATGAAGCGATCGACTTGCGCCTCGGGCAGTGGGTAGGTGCCTTCGGTTTCGATCGGGTTCTGTGTCGCCATCACGAGGAACGGCTCCGGCACGCGATGCGATTCACCGGCAATCGTCACCTGCCGCTCCTGCATCACTTCGAGCAGCGCGCTCTGCACCTTGGCCGGTGCACGGTTGATCTCATCGGCCAGCAGCAGGTTGGTGAACACCGGGCCGAGCACGGTCGAAAACTCGCCGGATCTCTGGTTGTACATGCGCGTGCCGATCAGGTCGGCCGGCAACAGATCGGGCGTGAACTGGATTCGCTTGAACTGTCCGCGAATCGTCTTTGCCAGCGTGTTGACGGTCAGCGTCTTCGCCAGACCGGGCACGCCTTCGACCAGCAGATGGCCCTGCGCCAGGATCGCGACCAGTACGCGCTCGAGAAAATGATCCTGTCCGACGACGATCCGTTTGACTTCGTACAGCACGCTTTGCATCAGCGCGCCGGCATTGCGGCTTGAATATTCGTCCACGGTGTTCCTGTCGTTTCGATTAAAACGGTGGAATGCCGACGGCACCGCCGGCGCTTTCGATCGTCGCTGCGAAGCCGATGCCGGCGAAGGTCGGCCCGGTGGGGTTAAGAATGGCGGTCACGATTCCGATCACCTCGCCGCTCATGGTGACCAGCGGCCCCCCGAATTGCCGGGATTAGCCGCGGCGTCGAACTGAATCAGGCCGGTCAAGATGCGCTTGCCTTCGCGCGAGCGGAACTCGCGGTCAAGGCCGGAAACTACGCCGGCGCTGGTCGATGGCCCGATGCCGAACGGAAAGCCAACCGCGACGACTTCATCGCCCTGCTGCAGATGAGCGGTCGAGCCGAGCGTCGCGGCCTGCAGATCATCGGGCAATTTCTTGGCTCGAATCACGGCCAGATCGTTTTCGGGATACGCGCGGATGACTTCCACTTCGGACTCGGTCCCGTCGAAAAACGTGACCGACATGCGTTTTGCGCCCGTGACTACATGCAGATTGGTCAGGATCGTTCCGTTATCGACGATCACCACGCCGGACCCGACACCGTTCATCCGCTCGCCGGCGCCGGGTTCATCGTCCTCGTCGTAGCCGCGCACGCGCACCACCGATGGCATGACCGTCGCCGCGGCCTTGGCCGCGCGCGATGGCAGCGTCTTGTTTTCCAGCGTGTGCAGGACGGCGGCGTCGATGTCGTCCTGCGCCAGCTCACGCGGGGCGGGCTGCATGTGATCGCGAGCACGAACAGCGCCAGCGCAATCAGCATGCCGCCGAACAGAAGCAGCGTCCGGTCATGACGCTGCACAAACGAAGCCAGGCGTCCCGGTTTGGCGGCCGCCGGAGCGACGATTGCGCCGGCCGCCCGTCTGGCGCCGGCGTCGGATCGGCGTGCACCGGCTTTGCAGCGCTATAAAGCGCAGGACGTTTCATCTGGAAAAAATAGCACGGACGAGTGATAGAGTGATCAAAAGCACGTGGGCAGGAACGGTGCCGGTATTCGGCCTGTCATATGAGCACACTTTCGGGAAAATGGTTCGCGCCGAAAGTTGCAATGACCTCGCCTTATGACGTGAGTAGGCGCTAAGAGAGATCGACGATGCGGTTCTTGTGGCCGGACATGCTCTGGCTATTGCTGGCGGCTCCGTTGCTCGTCGCGGGCTACATTTTCATCCTGCGCCGGCGTAAACGCTCGGCGATCCGCTATTCGAGCCTGATTTTGGTGCGCGAGGCGGTGCGCGGGCAGCGTTTCCGCCGCCATGTCCCGCCGGCGCTGTTTCTGATCGCCATGGCGGCCGCGATCGTGGCGATTGCACGCCCGACCGCGTCGGTTGTTTTGCCGTCTCAATACATGACGATCGCGCTGGCGATGGACGTCTCGCGCAGCATGCAGGCGACCGATGTCGAGCCGACACGCATCAGTGCCGCGCAAGTCGCAGCCAAGTCGTTCATCGAAGAGCTGCCGCGCAACGTTCGCCTGGGCATCGTCTCGTTCGCAGGGACGGCAAACGTGGTGCAGACGCCGACCGACAACAAGCAGGACATGCTCGATGCGATCGACCGCTTTCAGTTGCAGCGCGCGACTGCGACCGGCAGCGGGTTGATCCTCGCGCTCGCGATGCTGTTTCCGGAGGAGGGCATCGACATCGAAACGGTGATCGCCAATCAGGCGCGATCGCGCGGCTATCCCGGCGGTGCGGTGGCGATCGATGCGCCGCGCAAGACCGAGCCCAAGAAAGTGGTCCAGCCGGTTGCACCCGGTTCGTATTCGTCGGGCGTCATCATTTTGCTCAGCGACGGCCGCCGCACCGCCGGGCCGGATCCGATCGAGGTCGCCAAAATGGCCGCCGAGCGCGGCGTGCGCGTCTACACGGTCGGCTTCGGAACGATCGAAGGCACGACGATCAGCATGGATAACTATTCTTTCTACGTACGCCTCGACGAAGAGACACTGAAGGCGATCGCCAAGATGACCGGCGGTGAATACTTTCATGCAGGTACCGGTGCCGACCTGCGCAAGGTGTACGCAAACTTGAGCACCAAGCTGTCGATGGAGCGCAAGGAAACCGAAGTCAGCGCGTTTTTCAGCGCGCTCGCCGCGCTGTTCGCGCTGATGGCAGTGATGCTGTCGGTGCTCTGGTTTCACCGCGGCGCGCGGCCTGCGGCTATCTGATCCGCGACTAGCTCGTCGGCGTCAAGATTCCGCACGCACGCCGAGCAAACGAATCCGCTTCGTCAAGTCGACTCGCTTCAGACATTCGCCGGCGGCGCGCCGGATCTGATCGGCGTCGTCGGTCGGAACTGGCCAGCGTGTTGTCGCGCGTGACGGTTTTGAAATTCTCGAAGCGCAGCTTGATGCCGATCGTTCTGCTCGAATAGCGCTTGCGCTGCAGATCGTCGCTGAGCTCTATGCACAGCTCGGTAAAGATGCGCGTCAGCTGTGCGCGGTCACGCACCGCATGCAGGTCACGCTCGAACGTGGTTTCGCGGCTCATCGACTGCGGCTCCGAGAACGTCACGACCGGGTCGGTCGTCACGGCCGCGCGCGGCCTCATGCATCCACGCTGCGTTGGCCTTGCCGAAGTGTTGCGCGAGCCATGCCGGATCGGCTTGCGCGAGCTCGCCGATCGTTGCAATGCCGAGCCGAGCAAGTTTCGCAGACGCCTTCGGTCCCACGCCGTGCAGGCGCCGTACCGGCATCGGCCACAGTCGCGCCTCGATCTCGGCTTCGGTAACGATCGCCAGGCCATCGGGCTTGTCGAGCTCGGACGCGATCTTCGCAATCAGCTTGTTGGGCGCAAGCCCGATCGAACACGAAAGCCCGGTCGCATCGCGCACGGCTTGCTTCAGTTCGCGCGCGATCTCGCGCGCTGACCACCAGGCGTCGGCTGCCTGCAGCTCGGCAGCTCGGTGCGATCAGCGTACTGCCGCCTCCGAACACGCGCGCGGCGACCAGCTCGGTGAGATCGATATAGATCTCGTCGATGCCCCGGTCTTCGGTTTGCGGCGCTATCGCTTGCACCGCGGCCTTGAACAGCCGCGAGTACTTTCGGTACTCATCGAAATCGGTCGGCAACAAGATCGCGTCAGGTACTTTCTTCGCGGCCTTCATCAGGCCCATCGCGGAGTTGACGCCGAACGCGCGCGCCTCGTAGGTGGCGGTCGTGATCACACCGCGGCCGACGTAGTCGCGCAGCCGCGCAAACACGCGTCGCGGCTCACCGGTCGTCGGGTCGTTCTCCCAGAACGGCTGATGCCGTGAACCGCCTCCGATCACGACCGGCTGTCCGCGCAGCTCCGGATAGCGCAACAACTCGACCGACGCATAGAAAGCATCCATGTCGAGGTGGGCGATGACGCGCTGAGCAATCATGCAGCGAACTGGTCGTGCCGCTAAAGTGTATGGGCGCCGGAGAATCGCGGCGAACCGATGAATACCGATAACGATCGCCTGCTGATCTACGGCGCTGCATTGCTGCGCGGTCTCGCCGCGGGTGCGATCAGCGTGCTGGCGGCGGTCTACCTCGCCAAGCGTGGGTTCGACGAAGCGGCGCTTGGCATTGTGCTCAGCGCTGGGATGGCGGGTGTGCTGGCGGGCACGATCTTCGGTACCTACTTTGCGGACAAGATCGGGCGGCGCCGCAGCTTGGTGACGCTCGCGTTGCTGACCGCCACCGGCGGCGCGTTGCTGGTCGCGACCGACGCGCTGTGGGCAGTGGCGCTCGCTGCGTTTTTCGGCATGCTGAATACGCAGGGCTCGGATCGAGGTGCCGCGCAAGCGCTGGAGCAGGCGATCCTGCCGGCGACAGCGACGGATGCTGAGCGCACGATGGTGTTTGCGCGTTACAACGCGATAGCCGATGTTGGCGGCGCGGCCGGAGCGCTGCTCGCGGCGTTGCCGGCGTTGCTGCGTGATCGACTGCACGTCGCCGAACTGCATGCGTACGACTCCACCGTGCTGGTGTATGCCGCGCTGACGCTTATCGTTGCGTGGCTCTATTCGCGGTTGTCGGCGCATGCCGAGAGCGCGCCATTGCCTGGGCTGGCCGATCTTGCGCACGACGCGCCGCCCAGCATTCGGCGCGAAGTCCGCAAGTTTGCGTGGCTGTCGGCGCTCGATGCGGTCGGCGGAGGTTTTATCGGCTCAGCACTGATCGCTTACTTCTTGTACGCGCGCTTCGGGGTCAACGAAGCCGAACTTGCGCTGCTGTTCGTCGCGGCGCGAATGATGACGGTGGTGTCGCACTTCGTTGCCGCATGGCTGGCTGGGCGCATCGGTCTGGTCAACACGATGGTGTTCACCCACATTCCGTCGAGTCTGTTGCTGCTGACACTGCCGATCGCGCCGACATTCGGCGTGGCGGCCGTACTCTTCATACTGCGCGAGGGACTTTCGGAAATGGACGTGCCGACGCGGCAGTCCTACCTGATGGCGATCGTGCCGCCGCACGAGCGCGCCTGGGCTGCCGGCATTTCGCAACTCGCGCGCGCAGCAGGACGCATGGTTGCGCCGGCGCTCGCCGGCGCGGCGATGCAGGCGGGTGCGCTCTGGCTCCCGCTTGCTGCCGGTGCTTCGATAAAGATCGTCTACGACGTGCTGCTTTGGCGCGCCTTCCGGCAAATCAAGCCGCCGGAAGAGCAATGAGCTCAGCGCTTGCGCGCCAGCGTCAATCCATCGCCGATCGGCAGCAACGAGATATCGACGCGTGAGTCGTCGCGCAGCTTCAGGTTCAACGCCTGCAGCGCTGCGGTGTCGGCGTCTTTCGCCGGATCGACCGGCTCTGCCACCCGTCCGCTCCAAAGCGTGTTGTCGATGGCGATCAAGCCTCCGGTTCGAAGCAACCGCAGGCAGCGCTCGTAATAGCCGTCGTAGTTCGACTTGTCGGCATCGATGAACGCGAAGTCGTAGCGGCCTGCTTCACCCGCAGCGAGCCGCGCGTCGAGCGTCGTCAACGCAGGCTCGAGCACCAGATCAATCTTGTCGGCGACGCCCGCGCGTTTCCAAAAAGGCCTGCCGACTCGTGTGAATTCATCGCTAACGTCACACGCCAGAATGTTGCCGTCGTCAGGCAAGGCGAGCGCAACGGCCAACGCGCTGTAACCGGTGAAGACTCCGACTTCGATCGTGCGTCGTGCACCGATCAGCTTGACCAGCAAAGCGAGCAGCTGTCCCTGCTCGGGCGAAATCTGCATCTGAGCACTGCGGATGGTCGCGCGTAGCTGCCCGCAACTCCGCCAGTACCGGGTGCTCGCGCAGCGAAGATTCGAGCACGTAGTCATACAGCCGGTCGTCGAGGTTGAGAGTTCGCCTTGACATCAATCCGTCAGCCGCGACTCGTACTGGGACGGGGTCGCTCCACCGCGCGTCAACAGATCGCGCAACGATTGCACCGAGTGGCGATCCATCGTGTTGCCGCCATGATGAGGCCGGTGCAGGACGCCTTCGGCTTCATTCAGCTTGACTCGCATGCGCGCGCCGGCGACCGACTCCATCTGTGCGCCCAGATGCTTCAGCAATGACTCGACCTCGCGAAACGACAGCTTCGTGTTCACCGGGTCCTGAAATATTTCGCGCAATAAGTTGACGTGCTTCTTGCTCATGAGGATAAGGAGGGATGTGACGTCGATTCAGGCGCGATCGTACCTGCACCGGGCATACGGCTTGATGTACCGCAAGTAAATGACCTCTGCAATTCGAATCGGTGTATCAGGATGGCGCTACCCACCGTGGCGCGGCGCATTTTATCCGCACGGTTTGCGCCAAGCCGACGAGCTGACCTATGCGGCGCAGAAACTCCCTACCATCGAGATCAACGGATCGTTCTACTCATTGCAAACACCGGCCAGTTACGCCGCGTGGCACGCGGCGACGCCGCACGGATTCGTTTTCGGCGTCAAGGGCGGACGCTTCATTACCCACATGAAGCGATTAAGAGATATCGACAAACCGCTTGCCAACTTTTTCGCTTCGGGAATCTTCAGGCTAAAAGAAAAGCTTGGACCAGTGCTATGGCAGTTTCCGCCGAACATGAAGTACCAGCCGCAACTATTTGCCGACTTCATCGGCAAGCTGCCGATGGATACGGCTGCTGCGCTGCGCTCTGGCGCGACGGAGAGATTCGCGCATGACAGGACGCGCCGCGTTGAGCATCGATGCAGTGCGACCAGTGCGGCATGCGATCGAAATCCGCAATGAGACGTTCCTTGACGCTGGCTTCATTGCGCTGCTACGGCAACACAACGTCGCGCTTGTCGTTGCCGATACCGGCGAGCGATGGCCACAGCCGCATGACGTCACCTCGGACTTTATCTATTTGCGCCTGCACGGAGCCACCGAGTTGTATCAGAGCCGGTACAGCAAGGCAGAGCTGCGCCGCTGGGCTGACCGATTGAGGGCCTGGAGCGCTGGCGATCAACCGCCTGATGCCAACCTCGTGATGCCGAACGCAGAGATCCCGCGCGTTCCGCGCGACGTGTTCTGCTACTTCGATAACACCGACAAGCTGCATGCGCCGGCGAATGCGCGCCAGTTGATGCAGATGCTCGACGTCAATTGGGTGCCTGCGGTCTGCCTAGAAAGCGCGCCGCCAACCGGCACGCGCTAGCGCTGCTGATAAGGCGGTGGCGGCGCGTTAGGCGGCGGTACCGCGAAGTTGGGCGGCGGTGCATTAGGTGGTGGAATCGCCGCGTTCGGTGGCGGTGCGTTCGGAGGCGGAATTGCCGCGTTCCGCGGCGGAGCGCTGACGTAGGGCGCTGGCGCCGGACCGGCGTTCGCCTGGCGCATCGAACGCGCGTAGCTCGCCGGCATCGGCACTTTGTGCCCTTGCGAATACATGCACTGGTAGTACGTGTTGTCGAACCGTTGCTGTGTCGTGTATGACGCGTACTGTGCATTGCTTGCACCCACTGCGCTGCCGCCAAACAGACCCATGCCCGCACCGACTGCAGCACCGTCACTGCCGCCAATCAACCCGCCGACCGCTGCGCCTAGGATCGTGCCGACCACCGCGCTGCCAACTGCCGCGTTGGCCGCAGCGTCATTGGGAGTTCCGCCTGTCGTCTGCACCGCGTACTGCCGGCACGACGCATCGTCGAACTGAAACTGATCGAAGCTCTTGCGGCTGCCGGGCATCGCGTTGTAGGTCGGGCCCGTCGGCACGGTCACGCAACCGGAGAGAACCGTGATGGCCACGGCAGGAATAAGCCCGCGTACGAAACTCATTGGGCGTTCGGCGTCGGTTGCGGCGCTACGCGCTGCCAGCCTTCGGCGCAACTATTGACGTAAGGGTAGTAGCCTCGGGAGCTGGCACACCAATACCACCACTGCTGCGTGTTGGGATTTGTGACTGGCGCGGCAGCGGGCGGAGGCGTGGCTCCCGCCGCATCGCTTTCGACCCACACCCTTTCCTGGGTAACAAACGGCGTGTATGCAATCGCTGGCGCGCCGTAATAGCCCCAGCCGGGTCCCCAGTAACTGGCCCCCCAGTAGCCGGGCCAATATCCGGCACCCCAGTAACCCGGGCCCCAAAAGCCCCCACCCCAGAAGCCAATGGAGCCACGGTAGTGACGATGACCACCGTGGTAATGCCCCCCGCCGTGATGACCACCACCTCCGTGATAGCTACCACCGCGCCCACCACCTCCCGGGCGCGCGAATGCCGAGTCGGTTACGGTCGTTAGAGCGAGTGCAATCGCAGCAGCGGCGGTGAGTATCTTCAGCGGTTTCATTCGGGGTTCCACGTGCATCTCGAGCAATACAGCAACGCCTGAATGCTAGTTCGCGCCGACCGAAAAAGCCGTAGCAAAATGTAACGAAACCGCGCGGTTTACCGCAGACCGCCTACCCGGCCTTGGCCTTGGCCTCGATTTTGGCTTCCAGGGTTTGCAAGCCGCGCAGCACGACCAACGCAAGCATCGTGGCGCCCACGGCCAGCCACCACTGCTGCAGCGCCGCGCACACACCAATACCGCCAGAGAACAGTAACGATGTCGCCGTCGTCAGCCCTTCGACTCGTTGACCTTCGGGCCGAAAAATGGTGCCGGCACCAATGAAACCCAGCGCTGTGACCACTCCTCCGACCAGTCGGAACGGGTCGGCGCTGATCACATCAGGATGCAACCGGGAAAAGGTTGCGAGCATCGCACCACCGAGCCCGATCAGCAGCGCGCAAGCGCCGGCCACCATCATGTGAGTGCGAAAGCCAGCCGGCTTGTTGGCCGTCTCCCGCTCGTAGCCGATCAATCCCCCAAGCAGCATCGCTGCTGCGACTTCGGCAAGCACGACCAGCTGTGGCCACGCTGACTCCAGCGTTTCCATTAAGCGCTACGCGGGGTGATGCAAAACGGCTAATGCTTCCAGGGAATGTAGTCGCGCAAATCGTTGGGAATGTAGTCGCGCAAATTATTGAGAACCCGGCGGTCACGCAATACATAAACAGCAAGCAGCGCTATGACGGCTGCGCCTCCCAGCGCGATCAGCGACGGTCTGGCCTTGCGCAGCCGTCTTTTCCACACTTCCCGCGAGCGGTTTTGGTCAAGAATCACCGGCTCGAGGCTCGCCTCATATGCCGGAGAAATTGGATCGCTGGCAGGAAAACTTTCCGCGATAGCCTGATCGAGCAGCTGTTCGTGGTGCTCTGGGGTCTTGGTGGTGACTGCCATGGAATCCTCCGATGAGATCTTTGGGCGCGCTATGGCGCGAGTTTGTAATAAAAGCAAACTCTATGCCGTCGGAGACGTTGGCCCGCCGTTTCGATCACCGCGCGTCGGATTCCCCTAGCGTGTCCTCGACGTAGACCATTTGCACGATGACAAGCAACGCCGCGGTTGCCGGTGCGGCGAGCAGCAAGCCCATCCAGCCGAATAGCAGCGCACCTATCAACAACGCGGTGAGCGTCAGCGCGGGTGGCAATTCGACCGTACGGCGTTCGATCAGAGGTGTCAGCAGATAGCCTTCGACAGCTTGTACGGCGCCATAAAGCAGTGCGACATACAACACTTGGGTGGGTCCCTGCAGCAACGCGAAAAGCGCGGCCGGAACAAACGCGAGTAACGGGCCGATATTCGGAATGAAGTCCAGCAGCGTGGCGATCAGCGCGAGCGCCGCGGCCATCTTCACGCCGAGCGCAAGCAGGCCGATAAACACCACTGTGCCGACCAGCGCCATCGAAATGGCCTTCCCGAAAAGCCACCATCGCAGCGTATTCCCGATTGCGTGCAATACCTCGCGGGCACGTGCGCGATGGGCCTGCGGAAATAATCTGATGGTGCCTTCGAGGTACGGACGCGGATCCGCTGCCAGGTACAGCGCAATCACGATGGCGAAGACTGCATTGCCAAATGCCGCCAGCGTGCCGGAAACAGCGCTTGTCACTTTGCTTGTCACCGAGGGCGGATCCCCTGGGCTGTTTACCTGTTGCGCAGTGTCCAAGAAGACTTCAAGCCAGACAAAGCGACTGAGTTCCTGCTGCAATCGCTGCAAAGCCGCGGGCAAAGACGCGCGAAGCTCGCGGACCTGCTCGCCGATCGACGGTGCGATGAGCCACCCAATGATGCTCAGTGACACGGCCAGCAGCGCGACAACAATCGCGAGCCCCCAGCGCGGCGAAATGTGCATTCGCGCTGCCAGCGGAACGGCGAGCGAACGCAGCAGTATCGCAAGCAAGATGCTGGCGAATACCAGCAGCAATACATCAACCGCAAACACAATCAGCAGCAGAACCACCGCCGCAAACGCGAGCTTCGCCCACGTGCGCTTGCTCACACGTGGGCTGATGGATTTGCCAGGTGTTTTGTCAGCTGGCTCGCCAGCCGAAGAGGACGTGCGCGCTGCACTCATGGCACCACTATAGGAGATTGGCCCGCGAACGCGCTTCAAGTGAAGACCACTGCTCAAACTTGGCCGCAATCTGGTGCTCGATCTCTTCGATCCGACGCCTGTCTGATTTCACCTGGCCCGCATGTTCACGGTGATAGTTCGCCTGGCTCATGCGCTGGCTGATGGTGTGCTGCTCGTTTTCAAGCGCTTCGATTTCTGCGGGCAAAGTATCAAGCTCGCGTTGCTCTTTGTACGTCAGCTTGACGCGTGGGCCGCGAGTCGTGGCCGCCTTCGTGGATACCGGCTTGCTCGAAGCTTCCTCACGATCGCGACCTGGCCGCTGCAGCAGCCAATCCGAATATCCACCGACGTATTCGCGCCAGACTCCACTGCCTTCGGCAACCAGAGTTTGCGTCACGACGTTGTCCAGAAACGCGCGGTCATGACTGACCAACAGTAACGTGCCGTCGTACTGCTGCAACGTGGCTTCAAGCAACTCAAGCGACTCGATGTCCAGATCGTTGGTCGGCTCGTCGAGGATAAGCAGGTTGGCCGGTTGGGCGAACAATCGCGCGAGCAGCAGCCGATTGCGCTCGCCGCCCGATAGGGTTTTGATCGGCGCTTCGGCGCGTTGCGGTGGAAACAGAAAGTCGCCGAGGTAAGTCATCACGTGCTTGCGCTCGCCGGCGATTTCGATCCAGCTCGATCCAGGGCTGATTGTCTCGATCAGCGTCTTGTCCGGATCAAGCGCCGCGCGCATCTGATCAAAGTAGGCCACGCTCACCTTGCTTCCGATGCGGACCGTGCCTTGATCGGGCGCGAGCGTGCCCAGCATCAATCGCAGCAGCGTCGTTTTGCCGGCGCCATTGGGGCCAATGATCCCGATACGGTCACCGCGCAGGATCCGCATCGAGAGCTGATCCACTATCACGGTTGCGCCGAACCGCTTCGTTACATCGGTCAGCTCTGTTACCAACTTGCCGGAGCGCTCGCCAGCGTCGACGGCAAGCTTCACGCGGCCGACGTTTTCGCGTCGCGCTGCGCGCGCACGTCTTAGCTGTTCGAGCCGCTCGACCCGCCCCGCGTTGCGCGTGCGCCTGGCCTCGATACCACGCCGGATCCACGCCTCTTCCTGCTGCCAGAACTTGTCGAACTTGCGGGCTGCAGTCTGCTCGGCGGCGAGCTCAACCGCGCGCCGCGCTTCCCACGCGCTGTAGTTGCCCGGATACGAACGCAACAAGCCGCGGTCGAGCTCGACGATCCGGTTCGTTACTCGATCGAGAAACGCGCGGTCATGCGTGATCACGATCATCGTCTGCTTCGCCAGCAACTCCTCAAGCAGCGTGATGCCATCGATATCGAGATGATTGGTGGGCTCGTCGAGCAGCATCAGGTCGGGAGCAAGGGCAAACGCGAGTGCGAGCGCGCCACGCTTGCGCTCACCGCCGGAAAGTCGCGCGGGGTCGGCCGCTTCGTCGAGCCCGAGTCGATGCATGTATTCAATCAGCCGCGCTTCAAAGCGCCAGCGCTCGCGATCGTCGTGCACTGACATGTGTGCGTCGCCATGCAGATCGAGACCTCCCCGCAAAGCGAGACTCGCACGCAACGTCGGCGCAGCAGGCAATTCGGGTTCCTGTTCGACGATCGCGATCGACAAGCCGTCCTTTCTCTTGATCTCGCCGTCGTCGAGTTCGATCCTTGCTGCAATTGCGTTCAGCAGAGAGCTTTTGCCGGTGCCATTGCGACCGATCAATCCAATCCGATCGCCGGCGTTGACTGTCAGCGAGGCTCGGTCGAGCAACGGATGCAACCCAAACGCAAGTTCGGCATCCAGAATCGTCAGCAAAGACATCGTTCTTGGTCAATGCACGGCAGAGCGCCGCGCTGAGCTGATGAGGAAAATGCCCGCCCCCGCACAAGCGAGCGCGGCAGCTTGCATCCAGTTGAAGGTTTCGCCGAGGAAGAATATGCCGACCAATGTGGCGGTTATCGGTAACGCGACCGTGAACACGCCTGCGTGACTTGCCGCTACGTTCTTAAGGCCAGCCACCCACATCCAGACCGCGAACAAGCTCGCCGCCAACGAATAGAAAATCAGCAGTAGCCACAGGCCGGCCGTCAATGCGCGCGGATCAAACGAGCCAAGCTGCCACAAGCCCAATGGAGCGATCAAAAGCAATCCCAGCAGATTGATCAGCGCCGAGACACGCAATGGCGAGCGAGTTGCCGACAGCCGCTTCGAGATGATCACGTAGATGGCTTCGCACACCACGGCTCCGAACAACAGCAAATTGCCGAGCATTATTGTCAGAGAGGAGCCCGGCGCGGCAGTTGGCTCCCTGCCTCTTGCCAGCTGCAACAACACAATGCCGGCCACAGCGAGCACGATGGCAAGCCACACGCGCGGCGTCAACGTTTCACGCAGGAACCAGCGCGACAGCAGTGCTACGACAGCCGGCAGCGTAGCGAGAATGACTCCCGCAGCCGTTGCGGTTGTCAGCGCAATGCCACTCAACATGCAGATCGAGAACAGGAAGTTGCCGAAGAAAGAAAGCAAAAAGAAAAGCCGGCGTTCGGTACGCGTCAGCGGCAATTCGCCGGGGGCGCGAAACGTCCACGGCAGCATCGCGACGGAAGCAATCGCAAAGCGCAGAAATGCCAACGCGAACACTGGGATGACAGCCACCAGAGGCTTGGAGAGCGCGACGTATGTGCCGACTAATGCCATCGACGCCGTCAGCAGCAAGTACGCAAACAGCTTCGACGAAGGCGCGGCGGTATTCATTGGCGGGGCGACGATACCGGACGCATCGCGGCTGCTGCATATGCATATGCCGACAGATTCAGCGCTGCCGCCGCTCCGTGCTTATGATGATCGCCCTTCTTCGAAGATCACCATGAAAGCCATTGGCTCTCTAGTTGCGTGCGCACTCTTTACGCTGCTCTCATCGATTTCTTTCGATGCTGACGCACAAAAGCTTGACTCATCGCGTGTTCCCGAGGAAATGCGCTCGCAGCAGGGCCTATATCTGTTACCCGTTCAGGCGCATCAATTTGTACGGGCACAGAAAGGCAAGGTTCTGTTCATCGACGTTCGTACGCGCGCAGAGGCGCAGTTCCTGGGCATGGCAACGCCGGTCGATGCGCTTGTGCCCTATGTCGAGTTTCAGGAATTCATGACCGACTGGGACGAGACGCGCGGTTTTTACAAGCTTGAACCTTTCAGCGACTTCGTTCCAGAAGTCGGCCGGCGCCTACAGGCAAAGGGTTTGACCAAAAACGATCCGGTGGTATTGATCTGCCGGGCCGGCGAGCGCAGCTCGCGCGCGGCAAACCTGCTCGCCGACTCGGGCTATACGCGCGTCTACACCGTCGTGTACGGCTTCGAAGGCGAGCTTTCAGACAAAGGTCGCCGCAATGTCAACGGCTGGAAGAATGCCAAGTTGCCGTGGAGCTTCGAGCTCGACAAGAGCAAGATGTATTTTCCCCGTTAGTGATTCAGCGGATGTACGCGACGCCTGACTCGTCAGAGTAGTTTGCACTAGCTGACTACGCCGCCATAATCCCGGTCGCAATGGCGACCAAGCTCTTCCGGCAGCAGGCGATCGACGCGCAGCGCGAGAAATTGCTGGGCGAGGTATCCCTTGCTCGCACCGTTCCGATGTGGGGATATACCTTGCTCGCCGTGGCGTTTGCTGCTGCGCTAGTTGCATTCTCGATCTGGGGCGAGTACGCGCGTCGCGAGCGTGTCGATGGATTTCTGGCACTTGATTCCGGTGCCGCCCGCCTGCTGGCGCCGCAGGCGGGCACGATCGCCGAGTTTCTCGCGAAGGAAGGCGAGGACGTCGCAGTCGGGCAGCCGCTGATCCGCCTGTCATTCGAGCGCGTAACGGCGGCCGGTGTTACCTCTGGCGAACTGGTGCAGCGTGAGATCGGTGATCGCATCAGCGGACTCGAGCGCGAGCAGCAGCAGGTGCGATTGCTCGGCAGACAACAAGCCGAAATCCTGCGCCGCAAAATGGACGATCTGCAGCGCGAGCTTGCGCAATCCGATCTCGAGATCAGGGCCCAGCAAACAAGATTGGCCTCGTCGCGCAACGAATACCAGCGTGCCGAAGACCTGTACAAGGACAAGTTCTACTCCGAAAGCAAGCTGATCGAGTTTCGCAACAACGTACTCGACCAGCAGGTGAAGCTGGAAGGTTTGAAACGCCAGCGCGCGAGCGTCGAGCGTGAACTCTCGTCGACTCGCTCCGAACTGCCGCTGATTGAAACCAAGGTCGGTTCGCAGATCGATCAGGTCAAGCGCCAGATGAGCGAGCTGCAACAGGGCAGTGTGCAGGAGGCGGCCAAGCGCGAGAACGTCATTCGTGCGCCGATCGCCGGCGTCTTCACCAATATTGCTGCTAACAGCGGCGAAGCGGTCGCCGACGAAGCGCCGCTGGCGATGGTGGTTCCAAAGGGTGGCGGCCTGCATGCGCAGCTGCTGGTGCCGACGCGCGCAATCGGATTCGTGCAGCCTGGGCAGGCGGTGGTGCTGCGATACGACGCATTTCCCTTTCAGCGCTTTGGGCAGTATCGCGGCACGGTTGAGCGCGTCAGCAGCACGGTGTGGTCACCCGGCGAAAGAGTCGGTCCGATGACGGTTCGCGAACCGGTGTATCGAGTCGATGTGAGACTGGATGCGCAGACTGTGGCGTCAGGCACGCAGACGCTGCCGCTGCGGCCCGGCATGTCGGTCAACGCCGACATCCTGCAGGAAAAGCGCAAGGTCTGGGAATGGGTGTTCGAGCCGATCCTGTCGCTGAAAGAGAGACTCGGCTGATGCAGGAGCTTCGCTGATGCGGCGTGTGCCGATGATTCTGCAGAGCGAAGCGCCCGAGTGCGGCATCGCGTGCGTTGCAATGATTGCGAGCTACCACGGCTTCCGTACCGATCTGGGCGGCATGCGCATGCGGCTGGCGCCTTCGATGAAGGGCGTCACGCTGAAGCACATCAGCTCGATCGCCGAGGTGATGGGAATGGCCGCGCGCGGAGTCAAGGTCGCGCTCGAATCGCTGTCGCAGTTGAAGTTGCCGGCGATCCTTCACTGGGACATGAATCACTTCGTCGTGTTGACGCACGTGAACGGCGACACGATCACGGTCAATGACCCTGCCCGCGGGCGGCGCGTGCTGAAGCTCGCGGAGGCATCGGATCACTACACCGGCGTCGCGATGGAGATGACGCCCGCGGCCGGATTCAAAAGGCGCGACGAGCGCGAGCAAATCAGCGCCTGGCAACTGGTGCGTACGGCCACCGGGCTCAAGGGTGCGATTACCCAGGTGCTGCTGCTGTCGCTGGTGCTTGAGGTGCTGGCTATTGCGACGCCGTTTTTCCTTCAATTGGTCGTCGATCGCGTCGTCGTCGGGCGCGACCGGGACCTACTGGCAGTGCTCGGCATCGGGTTTGTGCTGCTGGCATTGACGATCGCGATCGTCACTGGGCTGCGTGCGTGGCTTGGCGTGTACATCAGCACGCGGCTGAATCTGCAGCTGCTCGACACGCTTTTCGCCCGCCTGTTGCGCTTGCCACTGGCGTGGTTCGAAAAGCGCCATATCGGCGACATCGTGTCGCGCTTTCGCTCGGTCGACGCGATCCAGCGCACGCTGACGCTGACGTTCCTCGAGACGGTGATGGACGGCGTGATGGTGCTGGTCACTCTGGCCGTGATGCTCTGGTACAGCTCCGCCTTGACGTTGATTGTTGTCATCGCGGCCGTCTGCTACGGCCTGCTGCGCTGGACGATGTACGGGCCGCAGCGACGGGCAACCGACGAGCGCATCGTGCATGAGGCGAAAGCGGCCACTCACTTCATCGAGACGCTGCGCGGAATGATGGCCATCAAGCTCAATCTGCGTGAGTCTGAACGCCGCTCCGCCTACCTGAACCATGTGGTCGACCAGACCAATGCCGACGTGCGGGTGCAGAACCTGGCTTTGCTGCAGCGCGCTGGCAACGTGCTTGTGTTCGGTATCGAGAACGTGCTGGTGATCTGGCTCGGCGCGTACGCCGTGCTCGACAACCAGTTATCGGTCGGAATGCTGTTCGCATTCCTGCTGTTCAAGCTGCTCTTCATCACGCGCGTCAACAACCTCGTCGACAAGACGATCGAATTCAGGATGCTCGATCTGCACGCCGACCGGGTCGCCGACATTGCGCTTGCCGAACCTGAGGGCGCGCCGTCCGAGTTGCCGGCGGTCGCGCGCGCCGATGCGCCGTCGGCACCCTTTGTGTTGCAAGGCCGCGACATCGGATTCGCCTACGGCATCGAGGGCTTCGTGTTCCGAGGTGTGGACTTTGCCGCCAAGCCCGGGGAGATGGTCGCGATCGTCGGGCCTAGTGGCGCCGGAAAGACGACGTTGGTCAAAGTACTGGCAGGCCTGCTCGACCGGACAGAGGGTCAGCTGACCGCGGCCGGTCGCGACGTCCGCGACTGGGACAAGGCCGCCTACCGCAGCCGAATCGGCGTCGTCATGCAGGACGACCACCTGTTCGTCGGCACGATTGAAGACAACATCAGCTTCTTTGACCCGCAGCACGATGCGCAGCGGGTCCAGGACTGCGCCCGGCTGGCAATGGTCGATCAGGAAATCGACGCGATGCCGATGCAGTTCAACACGATCGTCGGCAGCCTGGGCATGGCGCTGTCCGGCGGCCAGCGCAGCCGCGTCCTACTGGCCCGTGCCCTGTACCGCCGCCCGCAGATCCTTTTCCTGGACGAGACGTTCGATCAGCTCGATCTGGCGAAGGAACGAGCGATTACCGATGGGCTGCGGAAAACGGGGATAGGACTGGTAATTGTCAGCCACCGGCCGGAGACGGTTGGGGCGGTGGATAGGATCGTTCGGCTGGGAGATGCCCCGGTACCAGCCAGTCAGCTGGCCGCAGCCTAGGCAAAAAGAACCGAACACTCCCGTCGGAGTGTTCGGCTAGGCTCGTAGAGCAAAAAACTCGTTTTTTAGTTGACAGGTAAATGTGTGCTTGGTGCTTACATCAGCAGGACGCCGAATGCGCCGCCGCCGATCATGTCAAGCTCAGACAGAGACAACTCAGCGGGCACTTCGATGGTGTCAACAACGATTTCTTCAACGGTTGCAAGCTCGATCTTGTTCATTTGATCCTCTACGAGTGGATGACCTTTTTTGGGGCTGGAGCCGAGTTCTCATAGACCCGACGCGAACGCATCTTCGATCCAGTGAGATGGGTGGGAAATAGCCCGCATTTGGTTGCTTTCCCTATAGCCACAGCGTGTGCGGGCGATCACACTCCCCCGTCCAACGTTCCTCCAGTCAGGATGTCTGAGCACGCCCAAGAAGATCTGGCAGCCCTAGAGCGCGAAATCAAGGCGAACCTAGCCTCGCCGTGCGCTGAGACGGTTACTGTCCTAAGAGACGCGCTTAAGCGCCTGCGTTTCATTCCGTTCACGGTCGATCCAATAAGGAGAATCAACTGCCTTATCGATATCGCGTCGCAGTTTTATCACCAGGGTCAGAGCACATTTGACGGCGTCGAACCAGCGGCACTGGCCGTGATGTTGGCTCGCGATGCAAATGAACGCGCTCTATTGAGGAAAGCGCTCACAGTCCAAGCGGTAATACTGTTATCCACAAACAATCCCGGTGATTCGCTGACCGCCCTCTCGGAAGCGCTCGAAATAGCAGAAGCGAGCGACGATCCGATTGGTAAGGTGGCCGTCTGGAATAATCTGGGCGCAGCTTTTTATGAAGCTGCACTCTACGCGGACGCTCGAGACTGTAGTGAGCGAGCGACACGCTTGACCACTGGTTTAGCCCAACTGCGACCGCTTAAGGTAGTCGCGCTGGCGAACGTTGCGCACTGCTGCTTGCACATGCAAGAGTACGAAGCCGGCCTGGACAGTATTCGCGACGCCATTAGCCTAAAGCACACACCTGATACACCTGCCGAAGTGCTTAATCGTGTTTTCGCGGAAGGCACGTATACAAGACTCTTGCTTGCTACGGGTCGCGTTGCAGAAGCATCCGAACGCGCGCAAATCGCAAGGGAGTTGGCAACGCGGGCCAAGTCGGTGCGTGCCGACATTTCGGCCGCGTGTTCCGAGGGGCTTGTCGAGGTGTACTCGGGCTTGGGCGATGTCGGCTTATCACGCGGAATGGCCGCTCTCGAAAAGGCGCGCGCCGTTAAGCCATCCCTACGAGAGACGCTGTTGGCGTTGGTTCAAGCGCATGAGAAGGCCGGGCGGCCAGAGCGCGCGCTCGCACTCCACCGTGAATTGACATTGCACATCCGCAAGGCGCAACACGACAGCATTGTTCGCCATCAAGAATTGCACTTGCAGCAGATCGAATCCGCGCAACAGTTTCCCGAGCATCTGTTGACAGATAAAGAGGCCGAACTTAGCGACAAAATCGCCGCACAAACAGCCGGCACGAAGCAGGGCGATCTGCTTGAGCAGATTGCGTTCACTGCAGAAATGCGAGATGACCCGACGGGTGAACACTGTTATCGCGTGGCGAAGCTTTCGTCGCTTATGGCGAAGGCGCTCGGCCAATCGGATGACGCATGTGAAACCATTGACCTCGCAGCTCGTTTGCATGACATCGGGAAAGTCGGGATCCCAGATTCATTGATGCAAAAGCCTCAACCTTTGTCCGAAGGCGAACGACAAATCCTACAAACACATGCGGCAACTGGAGCCGATTTGCTTTCTAAAACGAAGGTTTCGTACAGCGAACTCGCGAGTGATATCGCCAGACATCATCATGAACGATGGGATGGAAATGGTTACCCAGAAGGGATTTCCGGCTCTGCGATACCTCTAGCTGCACGAATTGTCTGCCTGTGCGACTCATACGATGCGCTGACCCACGAAAAGGCGTATCGCCGCGCTTTTACTAGCGATGAAGCCATCAGCGAGATTCTCAGGCTGCGGGAGCTGCAGTTCGATCCGCACCTTGTCGACCTTTTTGTCCCGATGGTGATGAACCTGCGGCGGGAGCATGCGGATCTGGATGACTTCCTGGGCGCCGCCGCGCGGCAAACGGCCCTTAATGCCGCCCGCCTGAAGATCGCCGAGTCGCTGGCCAAGCCGATCGAGGGCATGGAGCAATTGAACCAGCCGCCGCCGACTGTCGAGCGCCGAACAATTCGGCGCACCTTGCCCAAGCCGCGCTAGTTTTAGCGGACCTCGGCGCCGTCGATCCGCCATCGCTGTCACCCGTGCAGGGCCCTGTCGGCAACCCTGCGGCGGCCTAGATCGAAATACAACAGGTTGCAACCGGGCGAACTAGTGCTTTGGAATACACGCGAAACGGCGCGCGGCGGAGTCATCCAGCCATCCGTCTTCTGCCAACGCGCGGATGCGGGCCACCGTGTCGACGTCCGCGCGCTCGTAGGCCTGCTTTCTCAGCGCAGTCGTGACATCGTCAAGCTCGCCACTGGTCGACACTTCGTCCGACTCATATAAGAAGCGCAGAAACAGCAGGTCCGGCTGAGGCTCCTCAATCTCGATGCTCATACGGCTCGACGGCCAGGTTGGGCCCGCACATGTCTGAATTTCGCTGCGATGCTGCGGCTGCAGGCGTACTCGGTCATCCACCTTGAATGTTCCAAAGTCGAGCGTTCGGACCAGCTCGATTTCATCACCCACGTTACGCCGCGAGTGAATGATGGCGACCTCGAGCCCAGGCACGAACTGGGTCGGGTCTTCGGCCCGCAGCACCAGGCCGCGCCAGAGTTGCTCGCGCGTCAGCGTGTCGAGCAAAGGCATCAACGGGTCGTTGATCTGGATCAGGTGTTCGAACCGCACGGCTCAATTCTGCCCCAGGCCGCCGCCACTTAACCCCTTTGATGCCGGACGGTCGTTTCAACATCTCCCTTGCGACTTTGGAGACTTGAAATGTTGATCCGAACGTTGGCCGCGGCGGCATCCGTCCTGGCTCTGACTGCTTGCTCCACACCCGCCGCGGCGCTCGGCTCGCTGGTCGACATCAACGTGGTCGATCGCGTCACCGGCGAAACCCTGCCGATGTACTGGCACGACGGCCGCTGGTGGGTGCCCGGCAAACCGGGCAATCGCTACGCGGTATCGCTGACCAATCGCAGCGGCGGCCGCACGCTGAACGTCATTTCCGTCGACGGTGTCAACGTTGTTTCAGGTGAAACCGCCGCTCATGATCAAACCGGTTACGTACTGAACAACGGGCAGTTCGCGCAGATCACCGGCTGGCGCAAAAACCTGGCGCGCGTCGCGGCCTTCGAGTTCACTGCATTGCCCAATTCGTACGCCGCACGCACCGGTCGCCCGGATAACGTTGGTGTGATCGGCGTAGCCGTGTTCCGCGAGAAGGTGCGCTACGTGCCGCCGCCGGTTTCTGTCTCACCGCCGCTGTCGCGTTCGAAGGCGGAAGCGCAGCAGGATTCGGCGCATGAAGGAGCCGCGGCACGCGAACCGGCGAGCCCGTCCGCCTCCAACGAGGCCTATTCCGGAGGCGAGCGTTCCGAGCGCAGAGATCAGCAAAAACTCGGCACCGGCCATGGGCGCAGCGAGTATGCGCCGACGCAGCATGTTGCTTTCGAGCGTGCGCAGTCGACGCCTGACGAGCTGATCATGATTCACTACGATAGCCGCGACAACCTGATCGCGATGGGAGCGATTCCTAATCCTCGTGTGCGGCAAGGACGCGCGCCGGAAGCGTTTCCTGGGCCGGTTGGCTTCGTGCCGGACCCGCCGCGCCGCTGGTAATTCCATTGATGTGGCTCGTCGCGTCGATGTTCGGAGGCACAATGCCGCGCGATGACCAGCGACGAGGATCTGCTGGCGGCCTATGCCGCGGGAGATGCGCGCGCTTTTGCCGAGTTGTATGGGCGGCACGAGCGCGCCATTTATCGCTTTTTTCTGCGGCAGGGCACAGCAACATCGGCGGCGGATGATTTGCTGCAGGAAACCTGGTTCGCCGTGGTACGCAACGCGGCGAACTTTGAGCCGCGCGCCAAGTTCACCACGTGGCTGTATACGATTGCGCGCAGCAAGATGATCGATCATTGGCGAGCGCGAGATGACGCGATATCGCTGGCGTACTTTGCGGGCGACGCAGCGAACGAAGTTGAGGAGGCCGTGCTCGAAATAGCGGGCAGCGACGCAAACCGGCCTGATCATCAGGCCATTTCGCGAGCTGAGGCGCGCGCATTCCTGCAGGCGGTGGAAGCACTGCCTCCGGCCCAACGGGAGGCGTTTCTGCTTCAAACCGAAGGTGGTTTGTCGCTTGATGAGATCGCAGCCGCCACCGGTGCGGCGCATGAAACAGTCAAGAGCCGTCTGCGCTATGCGATGAGCAAGCTGCGGTCGGCAATGGAGGCATGGCAGTGACTACGGACCGCACCAACGGCGGTGTCGACGGTTCCGGCGTAACTCGCGCAGAGCGCGAGTTGACCGATCGCTATCGGCAAGCGAGTGGCGAGATGGACGAACGTCCGTCAGCAGCCGTGCGCGCTTCGATTTTGGCCGCCGCTGCGCGTGAAGTCGGGGCGAAACCTGTGGACGCCGCCACTCCGTACAGCGCTCGCAAGCGCTGGCCACTCGCGGCCGCGGCTGCGGTGATGCTGTCCACACTGGCGGTGATGATGGCAATCCGCACGAACGAGGAGATGCCGCAGTTCAGCGCTCCTGAACCAGTGCGCACGTCACCTTCCAGCGTGGCGCCGCCCGCCGCACCACCTGCACCATCTGCTTCGATAGCAGACCAATCTTCCAGCGAACGCGAGCAGCCGCAGTCCGGCGCGCAGCGCGCCCCGGCACGTACTTCCGCTGACAGCGCCGCGCCGCCCGCCGCGCCACCACCCGCTCCGATGACAGACGAGTCAATCAGCAAGCGCCAGATGAATGAGGCTGAAGCCGTCGAGCGTCCGCTCGAACGAAGTCAAGAGGGCTTCGGCGGACGTCTAAAGAAAGAATCAAACGCGGTTGCGCAGGCGGCGCGAGAAGAGAACCGGCCTGTTGTTACTGAAGCTCCATCCGCTGCGCCTGCTAATGAGCAGGACAGAGCGCGGCAGAACATGCCTGCTTCGTCCCCGGTGCCTCCGACCCCCGAAGCGGCAGTTACTCCAAAGCTGCGAGCCGAGCAGCGCGCTGCGGCGGGCGCCGCCGCGTCGGCACCGCCGGTCGATCAGGCAAGTGCCGATGCGCGACGCGATGCCGCGAAGCCCGCTACCCAGCCCCCTGTCGCAGCGGCGCAAAGCGAGCTTAAGCAGGTCGAAGAATCTGCTGCACTTTGGCTCGAACGCATTATCAAATTGCGGCGTGAAGGTCGTCACGATGAAGCGGATGCGGAGCTGAAGCGTTTTCGCGAGCGCTATCCGCAAGTGCAACCGCCAGCGGAAGCACTGCTGCCAGCGAGGATACGTTAGGCGGCAGCTCGATCAGTGCCAACTGCCACGGCGAGCGGGCGGACAAGGCTTGCACCGCCAACCTGGCGGCATCGGCTTCAAACACGCGCGGCGCGCTGCGTGCGAGATCGACGGCGGCATTCCGCGATTTGACCGTGCCGAGCCAGCACCATTGATCGAAGACATGCCACTGCTGCTGGAAGCGCTCTGTGTTCCGCTCAACCAGCGCGATCGGATTTGCGTGGGGCCATCGTGGTAATAGCCACGGCTGCATAAGCTCCTTGACGCGCGACGTGTGTTCGTTGCGTGTTTCCTCGCCGACGCATGCGCCGTTGCAGCGGCGCAGCTGGTAGTTGAAGCACGGAGCGCCGTCACCTGACGCTTTGCGGCGTCCTTCGAGCCCGACTATCTTCAGGCAAATGCGGTGCTCGCCCGCCAGCTCAGTCATCCAGCGCCGAACCGCCGCGCGCGATGCAAACGGACCGTAGCAGCGACCGAGCTGAACAAATTCGAATTCGCTCGCACGGGTCAGCGTCGCGCGGCCCTCATCGTCGAATCCGAGCAGTACCTGGTTCAGCTTGCGCCGCGACGCTACGTTATGCGCCGGCATTTGCGTTTTTATCAGCTCGGATTCACGCAACAGCGCGCCGAACTCGCCCGCGGTTTCCTCCCATTCGAGTCGGTGAATCTCCTGCGATAAGCGCAGCTCGCGCGGTGCGCGATATTCGGAGTTGAAGTGACCGGCGACGCGCGCACGCAGGTCCACGCTCTTGCCAATGTAGATCGGGTGTTCATTCAATCCATAAAACAAATAGACACCCGGCGCGTGCGGCAGGGCGTCGATCGCATCCGGCGGCAAGTTCGGTGGCAACGCCGGCCGCCGCAACAACGCACGTACTGCAAACTCGATTTCCGACGGCGAGTGGCGGTCTGCAAGGCGTTGCAGTAGCCGCCATAGCACGCGTGCATCGCCGAGAGCCCGGTGCCTTGGCTCGCCGTCGAGATTGAAGCGCGCGATGATTGCGTCGAGCGTATGGGGCGATCTGTCTGGATATAAGTAGCGACTTAGTCGCACCGTGCATAAGGTCTTGGCGTTGAATGACATGCCATGTCGATGGAACTCGGCGCGCAGAAAGCCATAATCGAAGCGCGCGTTATGCGCGACGAAGATTGCGCCTTCGATCCGATCAAAAACGATCTGTGCGATTTCTGCGAACGGTGGTGCCGCGCGCACCATCTCGTTGGTAATTCCGGTGAGCCACTGAATTTCAGACGGAATCGGGACGCCCGGATTGACCAGAGTCGACCATTCATCGACGCGCACATCGTCGTCGTCGAAGTCAACGCTCACGACACCTATTTCGATCACGCGCTCACGAGCGGGACTGCCGCCGGTGGTTTCGACATCAACGAAAGCCAGGCGAGGTCCGAGCGCAGCGAACATCAGGGGTCTGTTCTGGGTGGGAATAGACCCACAATTATCGGTCACGCAAGACGGGGCATACTGTTGAAAAGGAAGCTGGGGAGATAGGCATGTCACCGCCGGACGCCGGGCCAGACCTGAACAAGAAAGCGCGCATCGACGCGGTCGTCACGTTGATCAACTCGCGTATTCAGAAAGGCGAGCGTGCGGCGCTGACGATTTTCGCGCGTGCCTATTTCGAGCGCGTCGATCCTGAAGACATTGCCGCACGTCAAGTAGAGGACCTGTACGGCGCGCTGCTGTCGCATTGGCAGTTTGCACGCACACGGAACAGCGGCGCGGCCAAGGTGCGCGTTTTCAATCCTGACGCCGGTGAACATGGCTGGGCATCGCGCCGCACGGTGGTCGAAATCGTCAATGACGACATGCCGTTTTTGGTGGACTCAGCTTCAATGGAGGTAAGTCGACAGGGACTGACGCTGCACTTGATCGTCCATCCAATCTTTGCGGTCGAGCGCGATAAGAGCGGCACGCTGCAGACAATCGATACGCGCGAGAACAAGCCCGACTGGCCGCGCGAGTCGTTCATGCACATTGAGGTTGACCGGCTGGCCGACTCGGAATCGCGAGTGGAGCTCGCAGCCGGCATTGAACGCGTTCTGAGTGACGTACGCGCCAGCGTAAGTGACTGGAAAGCGATGGTTGCGCAATTGCGCGCTGTCATTAAGGAAATCGACAAGAAACCACCGCCGCTTCCAGGCGAGGAAGTCGCAGAGAACCGCGCATTTCTGCAATGGCTGATGGAGGATCACTTTCTTTTACTGGGTTATCGGCGGCATGACCTTACGACGGTTGAAGGTGAAGACGCGTTGCGGCTCGTGCCAGGCAGCGGTCTTGGCATCCTGCGCGAGTCCGAAACTGAAACCGCGCTGTCCGGAAGCTTTGCCGTGCTACCGCCAGAGGCGCGAGCGGTTGCGCATGCAGTGTCGCCGATGATGTTCGTGACCAAGGCGAATTCACGCTCCACGGTGCATCGCCCAGGTTACATCGACTACGTCGGCGTCAAACGCTACAAGGACGGCGTCGTCATAGGTGAGCATCGTTTCGTCGGACTATTCACGTCGGCCGCGTACAACGCACGCGTCGCCGAGGTGCCTTTGATACGCGGCAAGGTCACGAAGGTGGAGGCGCGCTCGGGACTTGCACCTGGCAGCCATCTTGGCAAGGCGATGACGCATGTGCTCGAAACCTATCCGCGTGACGAGCTCTTTCAGATCACCCCCGATGAATTGTTTGAGATCGCTAGCGGCATCGTCCAGCTTGGCGAGCGTCAGCGGTTTCGCCTGTTCATCCGGCGCGACCCATTCCAGCGCTTCGTGTCGTGCCTGATCTTTGTGCCGCGCGAAAACTACACCACAGAGTTGCGGCGTCGCTTTCAAAAAATACTGATCGACGCCTTCGATGGGTCGACAGCTGACTTTGACGTGCTGCTGACGGACGCCGTGCTTGCACGTATTCATATCACCGTACGCACGACGCCGGGCAAAATGCGGGAGGTTGATCGACGTGCAATCGAAACGCAGCTGGCCGATGCCGCCCGCCGGTGGGAAGACGATTTACGTCAGGCGCTGAATGACGAGGAGGGGGAGGCACGAGCAGCGCCACTGTTCAAGCGGTTTGGCTCGGCGTTTCCGACAGCCTACGAAGAAGCGGTGTCGCCGCGACAGGCGATCGCCGATATCCGCCGGCTCGCTACGCTGGACAGCGAAGCCAAGGGCGGCCTCGCGCTCAATCTGTATCGGCCACTTGAAGCGCCGTCGGGCCGTCTTGGATTCAAGCTGTATCGCAGCGGTGCACCGATCGCGCTGTCGGATTCGTTGCCGATGCTTGAGCGAATGGGCGTGCGCGTGTTGTCGGAGCGCGGCTACCAGTTGACGCTAGAAGGCGGCGGGCCGCTGTGGGTGCACGATTTCTCGTTGCAAATGTCCGGTGCCGACGATGTCGACGCCGAGACGATTGCGCCGCTGTTTGAAGAGTCGTTTTTGCGCGTATTCGAAGGTGCCGTCGAAAACGATGACTTCAATCGTCTGGTGTTGCGCGCCGAATTATCGGCTGACGAGATCGTCGTTTTGCGGGCGTATGCGAAGGTAATGCGGCAAACCGGCTTCGCGTTCTCGCAAACTTTTATTGAAGCGACGCTTGCGACGCATCCGCGTATCGCGCGCATGCTGGTCGGCCTGTTCAAGCTGCGCTTCGATCCCGAACGCGCCGACAAGGCGGCGGCTTCCAGCCAGGTCAACGCGATCGAGCAGGCGCTTGACAAGGTGTCGAATCTTTCCGAAGACAAAGTACTTCGCCAGTATCTGGCGTTGATGGGCGCCACGTTGCGTACCAACTACTGGCGTACTGGGACCGGCGCGAGCGGTGCGGCCGGGCCACGCCGCGCATTCCTGTCGTTCAAGTTCGATTCGGCGCGGATACCAGGGTTGCCCGAGCCGCGCCCGCTATTCGAAATTTTCGTGTACTCAACGCGCTTCGAGGGCGTGCATTTGCGAGGGGGCAAGGTCGCTCGCGGCGGGTTGCGTTGGTCGGATCGGCCCGAGGACTTCCGCACCGAGGTTCTCGGACTGGTGAAGGCGCAGATGGTGAAAAACACTGTCATTGTGCCGGTCGGCAGCAAGGGCGGCTTCGTGCTGAAGAAGGCGCCTCCAATGATCGATCGTGAAGCCTATTTGAAAGAAGGCGTCGATTGTTATCGCGACTATCTGCGCGGGCTGCTCGATCTGACCGATAACCGCGTCGGCAATGAGATCGTGCCGCCGCCGCACGTCATACGGCACGACCCCGACGATCCCTATCTGGTGGTTGCAGCCGACAAGGGCACCGCGACGTTTTCCGACTACGCCAATTCCGTCAGCGCTGAATACGGATTCTGGTTGGGCGATGCATTTGCTTCGGGGGGCAGCGCTGGCTACGACCACAAGGAAATGGGAATCACCGCGCGTGGCGCCTGGGAGAGCGTCAAGCGGCACTTTCGCGAGCTCGGCATCAATACACAGACAACCGAGTTCACGTGCGTCGGGATCGGAGACATGTCGGGGGATGTGTTCGGCAACGGCATGCTGCTATCGCGTCACACTCGGTTGCTCGCAGCGTTCGACCATCGGCACGTCTTCATCGATCCCGCGCCCGACGTGGCGGCGAGCTTCTCCGAGCGCGAGCGCCTGTATGCACTGCCGCGGTCATCGTGGGCCGATTACAACCAGAAGTTGATTTCGCCAGGCGGTGGCATCTGGGCACGTTCGGAAAAATCGATTCCGATTTCCCCGCAGGCTCAGGCAGCGCTCGGCATCTCTGCAAGCAAGTTGACTCCGGCAGAACTGATCTCTGCGATTCTGAAAGCGCCGATCGATCTTCTGTACAACGGCGGCATTGGAACCTATGTCAAGGCCAGCGGCGAGTCGCACGCCGATGTAGGCGATCGCGCAAACGATGCGTTGCGTGTCAACGGCCTAGAACTGCGTTGCAAAGTGATCGGCGAGGGCGGCAACCTCGGTCTGACGCAGCTGGGTCGCGTGGAGGCGGCGCTCAACGGCGTCAAGCTGTACACGGACGCGATCGACAACTCGGCGGGTGTCGACACGTCGGATCACGAGGTCAACATCAAGATCCTGCTGTCGCTGCCAATCGCCGCGGGCGAGCTGACGGAGAAGCAGCGCAACGCGCAGTTGGTCAGCATGACCGACGACGTGGCTGCGCTCGTGCTGCGCGACAACTACTTCCAGGGCCAGTCTTTGTCGGTCTCCGGGCGCATGGGAACGCGACTGCTCGATCAACAGCAGCGATTTATTCGATTCCTCGAAAAGCAGGGGCGGCTCAATCGTACGATCGAGTTTCTGCCCAGTGACGACGAGATTGCAGAGCGCCGCGTCAAAGGCATTGCAATAACAAGCCCGGAGCGCGCGGTACTACTCGCGTACTCGAAGATGTGGTTGTTCGATGAGCTGCTCGCGTCCAATCTTTCCGAAGATCCGTGGGTCGCCACTGCACTTGCGCGTTACTTCCCGTCGGTGCTGAAGGAAAAATTTGGCAGCTATATCGAGCGGCATCCGCTGAAGCGCGAAATCGTCGCGACGCACGTGCTGAACAGCATGGTAAACCGCGTCGGTTCCACCTTTGTTCACCGGCTAATGGAGACCACCGGTTCGACACCGCCACAAATTGTTCGCGCCTATCTGCTGACACGCGAAATATTCGGGCTCGTACCTGTCTGGCAAGCGATCGAGGCGCTCGACAACCTCGTCGCGGACGATGTGCAATCGCAGATGCTGATCGAGCTCGGGCGTCGCACCGTTCGTGCGACCACATGGTTCCTGCGTTCGCGACGTCTCGCCGAGCCAATGATTGGAACGATTGAACGATTTACGCCCGCGGCGACTTCGCTGCTGCAGTTCATCGCTGCTGCGCCGACCAATATGCCGTGGCGTGCGCCGATCGCACGACACGAGCAGACACTGATTGCGAAGGGCGTACCGGCTGCGCTTGCATTGGCGGTAGCGGCATCAGATACGTCGTTCGCAGCGCTCGATATCGCCGAAGTTGCCGAGTCTTCGAAGCAGCCGCTGGGCGTGGTAGCCAATACGTACTTCTCGATCGGCGAGTTGTTGGGACTGGCACGCCTGCGCGCCCAGGTATCGGCGCTGCTCTCAGACGGTTACTGGCAAGGTATGGCGAAGAGCGCGTTGGGTGATGACTTGGCCGCTTTGCAGCGAGAGCTGACCGCCGATGCGTTGCAGGCGGGCGGACAAAGCGCATGGGAAGTGGCGCAGCGTCCAGCGGTCGAGCGCGCACAGAGGATGCTGACTGAACTAACTGATACGAAGTCGCCTGACCTGGCGATGTTGTCGGTCGCGCTACGTGAGCTGCGGCACTTGGCTTGATACAAGCCGGCTGACGCGCGGAAAACGCACTGCAGGTCTCGCAATGCGCGACTTTGGAAGTGATGCGCGGTTTCGTTGACGCCCGGGAGTAGTGTGAGTCCCATCGCTTGCCCGGCGGCCTTATGAGCGCTTCCAATACCGCCTCCGTCACTTCCAACGACCGCGCGTCTTCGACGTTGCGCGTCAGCCTGCTATCGGCAAGTGCCTTGCTTGCACCGTTGCTTTTCGGTTGGCTGTTGCCACCGTTCGGGCAGCCTCAGTCATTTCATGACTACGCAGACCAGCGCGTTTGGCTTGGTTTGCCGCATGCCGCCGATGTTCTGTCGAATCTTCCGTTCCTCGTCGTCGGTGCATTTGGACTCTACTTTGTCTCGGCCGGTTGGCGCTCGACTAATCGTGCCGCATTTTCCGATCGGCGAGCGGCCTGGCCGTACGCACTCTTATTCACCGGCATCGTGCTGACGGCGTTCGGCTCCGCCTGGTACCACGCGCAACCGAATGACGCGACTTTGCTGTGGGATCGCTTGCCGATGGCGTTCGGTTTTGCGGGACTGGTCGCGGGGACTCTGATGGATCGCGCGCCAAAGCGGACTTCACAGTGGCTGCTCGCATTCGCCGCGGTTGGTGCGGGCACCGTGCTCTATTGGCACGCGTCCGGAAACCTTGTCCCTTACTTGGTGATGCAAGTGTCCTACATCGCCGCTACGCTAGTAGCGACAGCCTGGATCAGACCGCTGTACACACACGACAAACGCATTTATGCAGCGACGGCGTTGTATCTGATGGCGGTGATCTTCGAACGGCTTGACCATCAGGTGTACGGGCTGCTCGGAGGTTGGGTTAGCGGCCATACGCTGAAGCATCTGTTTGCGTGCGCCGCCATCGCGGTAGTCTTATCAATGCTGCGAACGAGGCGGTTGATCGTTAATTTGCGAGGGTAATGGGCATCGGTGCGAGGGCTCTGGCGGTAGCGAGACTTTGCGTAAGCAGCTTTTCGTTCGCGCAAACGCATTCACACACCAGCCGCTGCGCCGCGCCGAGCTTTCGCCGGGCGCGGCACCTCAAACAAATTGCAGATCAAGCCGCCGACAGTCCGAGTAGCTTCAACTCTTCGGCTTCGCTGCGGCGCTTGACGCCGGTCAGGCGCTCGATCACTCGCTCGACGCGTGACCAGAACATCACTTCCTCCAGCAGCGGATTTAGGAAGTTGGTGATCACACAATAGTGGGTGGTGCGGGATCCAGAGTGGTGCTTACCGTGGTGACGGGGTGTTTGCAGAACGTGCAGCCTTTGCAGCCAACGCACAGCAGTCGGCACCTCGGCACTGTTCATGTGTGCCCACTTGTGTATCTGGTTCGCGTTGATTACCAGTAGGGCGAACAGCACTACGTGCCAACTCAGCCAGCCCATATATAGCGCAGCCGCGACCAGTATCGCGCCGGCAAGCAACAGATCCCATGAGCTTGCCAGCCAGTTCTTGTTCAGGAATTCACGCGGCCGCCAGTGATGGCGCAGGTTGTCCTCCGCCAGTGAGCCGATCAGCGGCGCGCCGGGCCGCGCGTACGCGTCTTCGACCCAGTGCACCATGCCTGATACGAAGTCAGCCAGCAAAACAGTAACGCCTGCTTGCATGATCAAACTACTCATACATCCTCTAAGGCATACCGCGACATCGCGGCATGCACAGAATCGATGACACGCAGGCGCCGCCAAGTACTTCAGTGATAACGTATCGAGTATCGATACCGCGGGCACTACGGGGCGCACGAATGAGTACCGAACAGTTGATTGACTCGCTGAAGCGAGTGCTGAAGAGCCGTCATATCACCTACGCAGAGCTGGCACGCCGCATTCGAATGTCGGAGGCCAGTGTGAAGCGGCTCTTTTCTCAGCGAACCTTTACGTTGAATCGGCTCGAACAGGTGTTGACGGCACTTGAGCTCGACTTTTTCGAGCTGGCGAAGCTCGCACGCGGCGCCGGCGATGCGCCGGAAGAGATGACCGAGACTCAGGAACACGCGCTGGCCGCCGAGCCGCGCCTGATGGGGGTGTTTTATCTGCTGTTCAACGACTGGCAGCCTTCTCAGATCCTCACACGTTACGAGCTGACCGAGCCCGAGCTTACAAAGCTGCTGGTGAAGCTCGATCGATTGCAGCTGATCGAGCTTCTACCGTCCAACAAGGTCAAGGTCCGCGTGGGCCGGCATTTACGTTTGCGGCCAAGCGGAGCAATCCGCGCCAAGCACGGTCAGCGGACCATGGCCGAGTTTCTGGCAGTCGAGTTCGATCGTTATGGCGGCAACTTCCGTTTCGAATTTCGGGACGTTTCGCCCGCGTCGTTCGCTGTCGTTCACCGCAAGCTGGACCGCCTGGCCGCCGAGTTCAACGAATTGGCGGAGCTTGATAGCACGCTCCCACCCGATCAGCGTCAGTCGATCGGCATCGTGCTAGGTATGCGGCCGTGGAAGATCGGTCAGGTCACGAATTTGAAAGAGCGACCACGCCGGCATTGATGAGGCGTTCCTCGTGTACGCGAGCCTGCGGCTCGCACGTGCACTCGTCACGATTAGTTAGGCGCGCTCCCTTCGGAGCGGCCGCGCGTGCGCGCGCAGTACAACGGCTAGTAAAAGCTAACCGCGCGTGAAGCTAGCGCCCTGTTGCAAGCTTTGCCGCACGAAGTCGAGCACCGCATCACGATAGGCGGCGCCACCGGTGCGGCTTGCGCCTGAGTGCGTCCCGCCTTCGATCTTGACGACCCGTTTCACTTTGCTGGCGGCAGCGGAAAAAAGCTCGTCGGCCATCGCATGCGGAACGATGCCGTCGGCAGTGCCATGAATGATCAACAATGGTGTGTCCACTTTGCTGATCTTGGTCGCCGAATCAAATGGCTGTGTCACCGCAAGACCGATTCCTGGCACCCAGCCGTACTTCATTGCCCGCACAACCGCCGGAATCGACGTAAAGGTGGATTCGATGATGATCCCGCCGACTTCGTTCTCCGGCTGCTTCAGCGGGCCTGCCGCCAGATCAACCGCCAAGGCGCCGCCCAGACTGTGGCCATAGATGAATCGGCGCGAAGGATCAGGCTCGCGGCGTTTCAACTCGTCGAGCGCGACACGCGCGTCGGCATAGGCGGTTTCTTCTGACGGAAGCAGCTCGGTACTCTTGCCGAAGCCGCGGTAGTCGACGGCCAACACGTTGAAACCCAGGTCTACCCAGCGCGACATCCGAAACACGCTGCCATTCAGATTCCAACGCGCGCCATGCAGATACAGCACGGTCGGAGCGCTCTTGGCGTCTTCCTGCGGTAAATACCAAAAATGCAGCCTGTGGCCATTGGCCAGCGTGACGTCAAATTGCTCGGTCCCCGGCAGCGGCTCGGAGAACCAGCGCTGACTGCCGCTTCTCGGATCAAAAATCGCCTGCCGCTGCCATTCGTCAAGTGACGCGCAGCCTGCGGCGCCAGCACCAACCGTAAGGGCGCCAATCAGCAGGGTCAGTGGACGAGTCAGAAATTTTTTCACGGCGATTGGACGTTAGGCGCGCGCGAGAGTTCTCGCTATCGAACTTGTGGATTCAATGCGCCGTACTTCAACCCGGTTTACGCACCGCCTTGCGAGACTTGGCAGTTTTCGGCATCTGTCGCTTGCTGAGCCCGAGCATCGTGCCGCGGCAATTTTTCGCGCCGCATCGGCACTCATAGTTCTTCCGCAAGGTAGGCGTCAGGCGCTCCTCGATCGTCAGGCTGTAGTCGTAGTTAAGTTCTTCGCCCGCCCGTATATCGCGCATCGCCTGGATGAACACGCGGCCGTCATCCGTTTCCTCGGTCTCGCAATTCGGGTCGCACGAATGGTTGATCCAGCGCGCCGCATTGCCACCAATACCCGCATCGATAACCGTCTTCTGATCGTCGAGCGAAAAGAAGAACGTGTGATACGGATCGTCGGGATTGGACGGCGGCCGCCTGTCAGCCTCTTTCCATGGAATCCGCTGGCCCTTGTATTCGATGATGTTCTCGCCGGCTTTTAGACGGCGCGCAGCGTAGACGCCACGTCCATGGATGCGCGAATTCTTGACGATGATGCGAGGCTTGCGTTGTGTTGACATGAGTAGAAGGTTAGCTAAGTCCAATAAGTCGCCTAAGCTCGTTGATCGGATTCGATTTCAATACGTCGATCAGGTTGTTGAACTGATCGGTCCAAAGCGAGAAGTCCGGATTCGGATCGATCTCCTGGGCAACCTGGGCGAGCCGGTCATCGTCGAGTGCCGCGGGTGAGCGTGCAAGCAAAACCCAGTCCGTGATCGACGCTGTGCTTTCGTCGCCCGGTGAATCCGTAACAAGTCGCACTGCCAGATTGTTGGCCAGGGCAATGTTTGCGAGCACCGGTTTCAGATCCAGAAAGCGGTTGGAGATGTGAAACGCGAGAATGCCGTCGGGCTTCAGATGTTGAAAAAACAGCGCGGTGGCTTCCGACGTGATCAGATGCACCGGTATCGAATCGCTCGAAAAGGCGTCGATCGCCAGCACGTCGTATTGTTGCCGCGCACCCGATAACAGCTCACGCTCCATCGACAGGCGCGCATCGCCGATCACGAATTCGATCGTCGCCGGTGATGAGCTTAAATAGGAGAACTGGGTCTTCGCCAGTGCGAGCACATCGGGGTCGAGCTCGTAGAAACGAATCACATCGCCGGCACGGCCGTAGGCCGACAGCGTGCCCACTCCAAGTCCTACGAAGCCCAGTCTGACCGGCCCCTCGCTTTGCTTGGCTTCAATTGCGCGCCCAACGCCGGACGTGCGCGCGTAGTAGGTGCCGGGCTCGAGCCGGTTTGCATTGATAATGGGTTGTTCGCCGTGCAGGATGACGCCGTGCAGTAACCGCCGCACCTGATGATCGCCCTGGCCCTGCTCCTTGACCCGCAGCGTGCCGTAGAAGTTTCGGTGCATGTACACGACGTCGTCGCGAAGAAATCCGATGTACTGACTTCCGAACCACGCGGTCGCCAGTGTGGCGACGATCGCTGGTCCGACCAGCCAGCGCGTCTTACGCGCAACGAACACGGCGAGCGACGAGAGCAGCACGAGCGCCACCGGCAACTCGAAGTACGTTGGAAACACGCGCGGCGCGACCAGACCCACTAGCATGCCACCGAGCGCACCACCCAGAGAGATTGTCAGATAAAAATGCGTCAGATACCTCGGCACCGGTTTGCTCAGCGCAAGTTCGCCGTTGCAGAAAAATGCCGCCATCATCATGCCCACCGTGTACAGCGGGACAGCAAGGCTGACATCGAGCACGCCACGATTGGCTTCCAGTCCCGCGGACATTGCCACCAGCAGAAGCAGCGTTGGAAACAAAAACCAGCCGCGCTGGTACCAGCCACGGCCTTGCCGTCCTTCGAAGGCGATCACGAAACTCAGCAAGTACAGCGACAGCGGCAGCACCCACAGAAAAGGGACCGACGCAATGTTCTGCGTAATGTGGCTTGTCGTCGCCAGCAACAGCACCGACCCTAGCGCAGCAAACGCCAGCCAGAGCGCGTAATCGCCGAGCCGCGGCGCAGGGCCTTCGGGATCGTCAGCGATCGTCTTTAGCGCCGCACCGTCTGCGACGACCGAATTCGAAGCTTTCCATGCCGACACTGCGCACGCGATCGCGAATACACCGTACGCGATGCTCCATACGATTGATTGCGCGTGCGATGTCGAAAACGGTTCGATCGCGAATGGAAATGCCAGCAGCCCGATCAACGAACCGAAGTTCGACAACGCGAAGAGCCGATAAACCGATTTCTCGGGAAAGTGCGGTGCCACCCACTTTTGCAGCAACGGACCCGTCGATGACAAAAGAAAGTAAGGCAGCCCGATCGTCGCCACCAGCAGCACGACAATGCGCAGTGCAGCGTCGGCGCCTGCGGCCGGCTTCAGGGCTTCGCTCGGAACAATCGGCAAAAACGCGAGACTGACCGCCAGCAGCGCGATGTGCAGTCGCGCCTGTTGCTTGGGCGACAGGTAGCGCGTGGTCAGGTGCGAATACGTGTATCCGGCCAGCAGAACCACCTGAAAAAACACCAGGCAAGTGGTCCAGACGGCCGATGTGCCTCCGAACCACGGCAGGATCTGCTTGGCAATGATCGGCTGCACAAGAAACAGCAGAAACGCCGACAACAGAATCGTGGAGGCAAAAAGGGGCATTGAACGGCGGTGAAAGGCGAAGATGGGGACGAAAAAGCACGCAGCGGCGCGAAAAGCGCGCGATTGTCTCATGCGTCAAACGGCCCCACCTCCCAGCAGCGACGCCGGGCTTGCCTCCCAGCTAAAGCCGCACCGAAGCCGGCCTATTCAAAGCTCCGACCCATTCAAGCGATCAGGGTTTGGCGCCGAAGATCAGGTATGGACGGCTCCCTCCTGCGGCTCGATGACGCCAACCAGCGTACGGCTGAACAAGGCGTCGCGTTGGATCATCTGCGACTTGGTTGGAGGCCGATTGTCGCGCGCGATCGCCGTGTATTGGGTGTGCGGATCGAAATCCGCCGCCCTGCCCACTCAACCGAGACCTCGACATCCACCATTGGGGCTGTCATCGCTGCACTTGCGGATCAAACGACGGCGCCCTCGCGTGGAATCGTCGTACTCGCGCCGACGCCACTTTCACTGAATATCGAGTTGCAGGCGCTCGCTGAATGGAGCCGGCAATCCAGCGTGCTGTTCGAAGTGGATGCCGAGGCGTTGACTGCGCGCCAGTTACCGATGGTCGAAGCCGCACATCAAGCCGGGCACAAATTCGTATTACGCAAGACAAAGCACCCTCTTCCTCGCGACACGCAACGGCTGTTCACCGCGGTCGTCGATGATTCCGAAAGCGGCCGTTCTCATGATCCTGCGTCGCCGCTTTGGGTGCGAGACGTGCACACGCGATCCGATGTTGAAGCGGCATTTGCGTTTGGAGCGCAGGCCACGGTCGGCTGGCCACTCGATGAGCCGATGGTCGAGCCTTCGGCCGGACTCGAGCCGACGCGGCGTGCGGTGCTCGACATCATCCGCCTGATTCAGGGCGACGCCGACGTGATGGCGCTGGAGCGCGCGTTTAAGAACGAACCGAGCCTTGCGTTGATGTTGCTGGCGGTCATTAACAGCGCAGCGCTCGCTCCCGCCGCAGCGGCGTCGGCGCCGATCACGTCGCTGCGTCACGCGATTCTGGTGCTCGGCTACAAGCGGCTGGTGCGCTGGCTGGTACTGCTGCTTGGCGTGTCGTCTGCAAACACGCGTTCTATGCCGCTCATTTACATGGCAGTGCAGCGTGGGTTCTTTTTAGAAGCCCTGGCAAGTCAAGTGGGCGGAATGCGCGATGACCTTTTTGCCGTCGGTGCGTTCTCGATGCTGCAGCAGATCACCGGGCATTCGCATGAGCGGCTGTTCGCCTCAGCCGCACTGCCGCGCCCCGTGCTCGACGCCGTGCGTGCCCACCAAGGTGCCTATGGCGTTTATCTGGCGCTCGCCGAGGTCATCGAGCGTGGAGACACAGTGGGCTCAGAGCGCGCCGCGCAGCTGGTCGGAGTGTCGATGGGTCAGATCAATGCCGCGCTGCTGTCGTCGCTCGCTGCGGTGGACGCAATTACGATGAATTAGCGGCTCCTCGTGTACGCGAGCGCTATGCGGTCGCACGTGCACTCGTCGCGATTAGTTAGGCGCCGCTCCTCCGGAGCGGCCGCGCGGAGCGGCGCAGTAAAAGGCAGCGGAGTTCACCTTTCCATGCCGCATCGAGTTCAATCCAATCGTGCGCCGCTGCGTTGAATGACCGGCTGCCAGCGCGCTCGTTCGGCCCGCATGAACGCGCCGAAATATTCCGGGGTGCCGCCTCCCACCTGCCAGCCTGCTGCTTCGATCCGTGACTTCACTTCCGGCATCGCAAAAATCGCATTGATTTCTCGATTGAGCTCGTCAATACGCGCCGGCGGCGTCGCTGCGGGCGCGACGAATCCATTCCAAGCGATGGCTTCGAATCCGGCAAAACCGCTTTCATGAATCGTCGGTAGCTCACGCAGTGCGGGCCACCGCTCGCGACTAGTAACTGCCAACAGTTTTATTCGTCCCGTTTGCGCGATCGGCAACAGCGTCGTTGGATTGGACATGACCGCGTGCACATCGCCGGCAGCCGTCGCCTGCACTGCAGGCGGCGCACCGTTAAAGGGAATATGGACCATGAAGATTCCCGCATCGGTCTTCAGCAACTCCATCGACAGGTGCGATGCACTGCCGTTGCCCAGCGACGCATAGTTCAGTTGTCCGGGGCGCTGCCGTGCGTACGCGATGAACTCCTTGAACGATCCGACCGGCAGCGTGCTCGCAATTGCCAGCACGTTCGGCGCGGTGCCGACAAGCACGATCGGCGCGAGGTCTTTCGCCGGGTCATAAGGTAGCCTCGCATACAGATAGGGTGCGGTCGCCAGTGGACCTGTGAATGACAGGCCGATGGTTGCGCCATCGGGGGCAGCTTTCGCTATCTCATTCGTCCCTACGGTGCCTCCAGCGGCGGGCCGATTTTCGACCACCACTGTATGACCGAGACGCTCGCGTAGCTTGTCGGCAACCACCCGGCCCAGTACGTCGATCGATGAGCCGGGCGGCGCAGTCAGAATGATGCGCAGCGTGCGTGCTGAAGAAACCTGCGCAGCAGTTTTACGAGTTGCTGTGGCGCCTATCACCGTAGACGCAAAGGTACAAAGCCAGCGTCTGCGAGCAAAGTTAATCCAGCCCACCGAACCTCTAGACCCGTTAACCCCGTGCCGCTGGTTTCCTGCTGCCCGCCCCTCGCGCCGTTTTGGATGCGGTCTTGCGAGCAGCAGTGGTGGCCTTGCGTGGCCTTGCACTCTTCTTGGCCGGCGCTGGCGCCGTTACGCCCACAACAACTGTTGCCCGAGTGCGCGCTCTCACCGGCGGAACGGGTAGGGTCTCAACCGCCTCTCCGTTGACCGCCTTGCCTGCGTGCTTGGAAGCTGTCGCCGTCTTTGCCCCTGCCTTTACGGGCCTCGGCTCAAACTCGAAACCGGTTGTGCCATCCGGCTTCTTAATCAAGAACGCGCCGAACTTGCGGCGGGTGCGATTCGAAACAAACCCGCGTAGCAGATCCGTCCGTCCCTCATTCAACAGCTTTGCCATCTGTGCTGAATCGATCGGCTGCTGCAGGATCACTTTGCCCGAGCGGAAGTCGCAACGCTTTTCGGCCCCGACGCTGTTCTCGCACAGGTACGACATCGGCTGTTCAAACACCCGGCCGGCGCATTTCGGGCACGGACCGACCATCGTCGCATTTGAGAAGTCGATCGGGTCCGAGGTGCCATCGTCATTGCTCTGGCCGAAGTCGAATTCGATCTTCAGCTCCGGCGTGATTTTCAAAACAGCGGAAAACGGCCTGCCCATTTTGCTGATGAAGCCATTCAACGGACCGATCGTCCGATCGCGCAGCAGCTGTTCGACCTCCTCCACCTCAAACGTACGGCTGCCCGGATGCTTTGGCAATGAGAACTCGCACTTGGTACACGCGTAGCGGCGATAGTTCTCAACGATCTTGCCTTTGCAACTCGGGCATGGCGTTGCGAGCGTGGCCGGGTCCTCGATCGGCACCGTGTTCGATTGATAGCTCTTGGCGCGGTCGACGACCTTCTTGGTCATGCCCGCAATCTCTTTCATGAACAGATCGCGCTTGAGCTGGCCGTGCTCCATCAGCGACAGCTTGTGCTCCCACTCACCGGTCAGCTCGGGCGCGGTCAGCTCCTCGATATCGAGTCCCTTCAGCAGCGTGATCAGATCGAACGCCTTGCGCGTCGGCCGCAAATCCTTGCCATCACGCACCATGTAGCGTTGGTCAATCAGTCCTTCGATGATCTGCGAGCGCGTCGCTGGGGTGCCGAGGCCCTTTCCGGCCATCGCCGCGCGCAGATCATCGTCTTCGATCAGTTTGCCGGCACCCTCCATCGCCGACAGCAGTGTTGCTTCTGTGTAGCGCGCGGGTGGGCGCGTAGCGAGTGCGATCGATTGCACATCGGTCGTTTTGACGCGCTCGCCCTGATCGATCTTCGGTAGAGACCCTTGTTCCTGCATGGCCTCGCGTCCGTAGATCGCAAGCCAGCCCGGCTCTACGAGCACTTTGCCTTCGGTCTTGAAAGCGTGGCCCTCGACCTCGGTAATGCGCGTGGTCACCAGGTATTCGGCAGCCGGGAAAAAGATAGACAGAAAACGCTTGACGACCAGGTCATACAGCTTCGCTTCGACTTCCGACAGGTGATTCGGTGTCTGCAAGGTTGGGATGATCGCGAAGTGGTCCGAAACCTTCGCGTTGTCGAACACGCGCTTATTGGGCTTCACCCATCCCTGCTTGACAATTTTCTTCGCAAAGTCGCGATACGGTGTTGCGCTGCTCAGCACGTCCATCGTCTTGCGCACGATCGCGACGTAGTCTTCCGGTAACGCGCGCGAATCTGTACGCGGATAGGTCAGCACTTTGTGCCGCTCATACAGCGCTTGTGCGATCGACAGCGTCGTCTTCGCGGAGAATCCAAATTTCGAATTCGCTTCCCGCTGCAGCGATGTCAGGTCGAACAGCAGAGGCGCCAGCTGCGTGCTCGGCTTTGCCTCTTCTGTGGCCGTACCGGTCTTACCGCGGCACGCGTCGGCGATCGCGGTTGCCTTTTCCGCATCCCACAAGCGCTCTGCGCGCGCATCGACGTCATCATTCTTCTTGAACTTCGGATCGAACCAGCGGCCTTCGTACGCACCGGCTTTCGCGTCGAACGATGCGCGCACTTCCCAGTAGTCGCGCGAAACGAACTTGCGGATCTTGTCTTCGCGCTCGACGACGATTGCTAGCGTCGGCGTTTGCACACGGCCGACCGTGGTCAGATAAAAGCCGCCCTCCTTGCTGTTAAACGCGGTCATCGCGCGCGTGCCGTTAATGCCGACCAGCCAGTCGGCTTCCGAGCGGCTGCGCGCAGCGTCCGCCAGCGGCATCATCTCGTCATCGCTGCGCAATTGCGCGAACGCTTCGCGTATCGCAGCCGGCGTCATCGATTGCAGCCAAAGCCGGCGTACGGACTGCTTGGCCTTGGTTGCCTGCACGATGTAACGGAAAATCAGCTCGCCTTCGCGCCCCGCGTCACATGCGTTGATCAGTTGGCCGACATCCTTGCGCTTGATCAGCCGAGCCAGTACCTTCAGGCGCGCTTCGCTCCTCGCGATCGGTGCCAGATCGAAATGCGGGGGGATCACCGGCAGATGAGTGAACGTCCATTTGCCGCGCTTAACGTCGTACTGCTCGGGTGCGCGCAGCTCGAGCAGATGTCCTACTGCCGACGACAACACATACTTATCGCTCTCGAAGTAGTCCTGGTGCTTGACGAAGTCGCCCAGCGAGCGCGCGATATCCGCGGCCACGGAAGGCTTTTCGGCGATGATCAATGCTTTGGACATGAGTAAACGGAGAAGCCCGAAACGGGCAGCTCCCTAGCTTGTTCCTTTTTTCAGGATAACAACTAAATGAAAACGGCACGCAAACAGGCAATGGCCCCCGCCTTTGCTGCCTTTGTAATGTGCGCGTACGCGCGGCCGCTCCGAAGGGAGCGCGCCTAACTAATCGGTGCGAGTGCACGTGCGACGGCGCAGCCGTCGCGTACACGAGCAACGCACGACGTTAATGCTTGGCGCGATCGTCGCCGGCGCCCAGCAGCTCTTCCAGAAGTAGCACGTCGATGTCGGCCTGCTGGCTCCACAACACCATCAGTACGATCACCTTCAGCATATCGAGCGACACCGGCGTTTCGTCGGTGGCAAGCGCGCGCTCGATGACGATCTCGCGCTGCGTCGGTGTCAGCTGCGATGCCTGTTCCAGAAAACTGAGAAAGCCGACCGCTTCGATTCCGAGCCGCTCGAATTCGGTGGCTGCGTAAACGCGAAAAGCGCGCTCGCTCTCCGGGCCGACTGCGATGGATTCGGATGTGACGAGCTGCAGTCCGGACAGCCAGACAAGCGCATCGGAAATCTCTTCGTCTTCGAATCCGGCGTCGGTCAGACGTTTCGACAGCGAGTCGGAGTCCGGGCACGCATGCAGCGCGCCGTAGTTTTCGTACAGATAGACGAGGACGTCAAACACGTGGGCGCAATTTATGCGAGCGGTAGCGCGCTGTAAAGGGTCATAGTCGGATTAACGCAACCTTTGGTATCGGTTACCTGGCAGACGCTCAACATGTTGTGCCAGTTCGAGTTCCAGCAGGGCACCGACCAGTTCGCCCGGCTCGCGCCCGCTTTGCTCGACCAAGCGCTCCAGATCGACCGGGTCGTGGCCCACAAGCCCGAGCACATCGGCATGCGCCGCAGGTTCGACAGGGGCCTGGTCAATGCGGCCAGCCCCGCGGGCGGCGAAGCCGATTTCCTCGAGCACATCCTGCGCAGACTCGACGAGCTTGGCACCGTCACGTATCAACCGATGGCAACCCTTTGACAGTGGCGAGTGGATCGAGCCCGGCACCGCAAACACTTCGCGGCCGGCATCGGCTGCCAATCGAGCCGTAATCAGAGAGCCGGAGTGCAGCGCGGCTTCGACGACCAATGTGCCGCACGAGATGCCCGCAATGATGCGATTACGCCTCGGAAAGTTGTGCGCGATTGCCGGCGTACGCAGCGTGAACTCGGAAATCACGACTCCGCGCTTGCGTATGTCGGTCGTCAATGTGCGATTGCTGGTGGGATAAGTCACATCAACCCCGGTGCCGACGACCGCGATCGTCGATGCATCGCTGATCGGATCCACACCGGCAGCCAGCGCGCCACGATGCGCAGCCGCGTCGATGCCGAGCGCCAGACCGCTGGCGACGGTAATGCCGGACTGCGCGAGCGCACGCGCAAACAACTGCGCGTTTTCACTCCCCTGCCGGGTCGCGTTACGGCTTCCAACAATTGCCAGCGATTTGCGGTTTAGCAGTTCCACCCGCCCGATCGCAAACAAGACCAGTGGTGGGTCGGGCGTCGCAAGAAGCGCCTGCGGATAGGCAGCGTCGGCCAGTGTAAGCAACGCATGATCGGGCGCGGCCGCCAGCCAATGCTCGGTCGCATCGATTGCAGATCGGGCCTCCGCACCCGGCGGTTGCGCCAGCACCCGCGCCAGCGCCTCGGGCATTGATCGCAAAAGCGTCGAAAGTCCGGCGTCGAAGATCGCCTGAGGCAAGCCGAATGTTGAAAGTAGCCGGCGCGCGGCTCGCGGGCCCAGCCCTGGCGTGGTGATTAGGCGCAGCCAGGCGGCGCGTTCAGCCGCCTGCATTTGTGTGGGTCTGGTGAATGATGCCGCGCTATTTCACCAGGTTGCCCAGATCCTTACCGCGCTGTTCCTGCGGTGTCAGCCTCGTGCTATCGCCGGTGATGCCCATGCGCTCTTCTTCGCGCGCAAAGTCCACGTCGTCGCTCGGATTCGTTGCGCGGTCGCCGACTTCAACCGCCTTTGTTCCGCGCGCGATCAGCGCGTAGGAGATACCGGGAAACACTCTGAATACGAAGGCCAGTCCAATCTGCTCGTCGGGCAACTTGATGAATTCGCGTTTGTTGGCCGTGCGATCGAGCTTTGTCTCACCCGTGCGATACAACTGAAGCACGTCGCCGGTGGAGACTCCTTCATCACTGCCCCGGCTCAACGTCACGATGCTTCCGCCACCGGCATATCGAACGCCGTCATACATGGCGATGACACGCGCGTCGACCGGCGCATCGGGGCGCTTGGGCATGTAGGTGACAAGTTCCTGGCGCTCAACCGCTTGCAGTCGGTCGCCGACGCCGATCTCCTGCTTACTGGAATCGATGCGCATTTTCGCGATCTCGCCGCCGCCGACCTTGTTGGCCGTGCCGAGGTAGAACGCTTCGTATGCGATCGGTTTCTTGCGGGCCTTGTCGTCCGGGTCGTACAGCGGGCGCAGGGGGCGGAATACGTTGTAGTTGATGATCGCATCGTCCTGGATGCCGCGCGCGTACGCGTCGTCTCCGCGGCCGACGAACACACGACCTTCCTGCGTTGCGACAATACGCGGCGAGTCGGCAAGCCCGTTGGCATCGAGCACCAGCGGCTGCGACAAGAAGGGCGCAATTAAATTGTTTGGAATTGCTGAGATGGCGGTGCGCTCGTTGCCGATATCGCGAATACGTGGCTCAAGCCGGCCGACACCGGGTTCTCCTTCGCCGGCGATCTGCAGGCGGGCACGATCGCCATCCTTGATCAGGACCAGCGTTTGTCCCGGATAAATCAGATGCGGATTCTTGATCTGGGTCTTGTTCATGCCCCACAGCTCGGGCCAGCGCCACGGGCTGGTCAGATACATGCCCGAAAGGTCCCACAGCGTGTCACCGCTTTTTACCGTGTAGCGTTCGGGCGCGTTCGGTGCCAGCGCGGAAAGCGGCACGCCCGATTGCGCGACCTGGTCCGCGGTTCCGCGCTGCTTGGGCGTAACCGGCAAACGCGACGCGGGAGTCGAATCCTGCGCCTGCAAGCCGCTGCCCAACAGAGACAGGGCCAGTATCGAGGCTGAAACGACGCCTAACTTAATGTGGGTCATCAAAACTCCTGGTCACGCTTGAACCGCGGAAAGGAAACGAAGACAAAAGAAGCGCCAAGCCCCTTCCCCTTGAACTTCGAGGGCCGCGCCGATATCTAATAATGGGCTGCAAATTTTGACGGTAATGCCTTGATATAGCAACGGATACGGTGCGACTCCGATCCCGACTAGGCGCGATGCCATAGGTCGTAACCGACGCTTCTGGCGCGCAAGTTTGGCCCAGCCAGCGCGCGGCAGGTGCTTGAAAAGCACGCGAACTTCGGGCATTTAAGGCAGATTGAAAGCTGGCAGCGTGGCATTGGATGCGCAAAACGTTTGCCGGGCGCTTTGGAGAATTGGAGTGGCACTGCTTAACATCATCGAGTACCCCGATCCGCGGCTGCGAACCGTTGCCCGGCCGGTGACTCGCTTCGACGACACCTTGCAGCAATTTGTGGACGACTTGGCGCGCACCATGTACGCGGCGCCGGGCGTGGGTCTCGCGGCGACCCAAGTGGATGTCCACGAGCGCGTCCTTGTCATCGATGTCTCCGAAACAAAGGACCAGCTTCATGTCTTGATCAATCCTGAAATCGTCTGGACGTCTGACGAGCAGGTTGAGTGCGAAGAAGGCTGTTTGTCGGTGCCCGGCGTGTACGACGCGGTGACGCGACCGGCGAGGGTGCGTGTTCGCGCCCAAAAAGCCGATGGAAAGTCCTACGAGATGGATTGCGAGGGACTGCTCGCAGTGTGCGTTCAGCATGAGATGGATCATCTGCTTGGCAAGGTGTTCGTCGAATATCTATCGCCGTTGAAGCAGGACCGAATCAAGACGCGGTTGAAAAAGCGCAAAGCGAAGGCAGCGTAGGTCACCGCTTTCCGGGCTCGCAGGCCAGCATGTCGATTGGCGACGTGTTTCCGTTGTTTCGTCTTAAGTGTGCTGCGGTCTGCGAACCGCAGCGGCTAAAGTTCGCACCCTGCTACGGGGCGCTGCATATGTCGAACGTTGCGGTACTACGCCAATCGTGGCGCAGCTGGTGGTTGTTCTCGAGCCGCCCATCTGGCCCGATCTGGTTGCAATTTCTCTGGACAGTCCTTTTTAATACCGCGATCGCGGCGGTGCTGACGTTGATCTTTTGGGCATTTGCAGGCCGCGCAGATCCATGGCGGACCCTTGGGTGGAATTTTGTGATCGCCCAATCGATCGGCCTGACAATCCATTTGCTTTTCGATATTGGCGGTTACTTCATTGGCCACGAGCGAATCGTCGGCTTTTCCAGCGGCCGGCGCGTACTGTTTTTCGCCGGCATTCCTATTATTGGCTGCCTGATCGGCTACTGGATCGGACTAAGTTTGCTCGGTGTCGACGTCGCAGGCATCGTCCAAGGTGCACCGCGAGTCGTGATCGGGTTCGTGACGGTTGCCATCGTAGTTTCGACGTTGTGGTATCGCTATCTGGGTGATAAGAACCGGCTCGCCGAGGCCGAGGCCGAGAGCGGACGGGAGCGCGCACGGGTTGTCGAGCTGCAGCGACAGGCGCTTGATGCGCAGCTGCGTTCTTTGCAGGCGCAGATTGAGCCGCACTTCTTATTCAATACGCTGGCCAACGTCGTCAGCTTGATTGACAGCGCGCCCGACGATGCGCGGCGAATGCTCGAGCGTTTGATCGACTTGCTGCGCGGCTCGCTGGCGGCGAGTCGCAGCGAGCGCACAACGCTTGGACAGGAAGCGGCGTTGATTGCGGCCTATCTGGACATTTTGCGCATCAGAATGGGCGAAAGGCTTTCGTACACGATCAACGTACCGCCTGATCTGATCAACGTGCATATTCCACCGCTGACGCTGCAGCCGCTGGTCGAAAACTCGGTCAAACATGGGCTCGAGCCGAAACTTGAAGGAGGGTCTGTGCGCCTGTCTGCGCGTTCAGATGGTGACTCGCTGCTGCTTGACGTCGAGGACGACGGTCTGGGATTCCCTTCGAATCCTGGTGTGGGCGTTGGGCTGGCCAACTTGCGACAGCGCATTGCGTCGACCTATGGGGCGCGCGGACAGCTTGTCGTCGAAGCGCTGGCGCGAGGGACACGCGCCCGAATAACACTCCCGCTGCAATCGGTATGAAGGCGATCATTGCGGACGATGAGCCGCACTTGGCCCAGTATTTGCGGGACAAGCTCGCAAAGATGTGGCCCGAATTGCAGATCGTGGCAATCGCGGATAGCGGCCCCGCCGCGGCCGGCGCCATTGCCGAGCATGCGCCGGACATTGCATTCCTGGATATCCGCATGCCGGGAGCGACCGGGTTGCAGGTAGCGGAAAGCCTGCCGCGCAGTACTACTGTCGTGTTCGTCACCGCGTACGACCAGTACGCAGTTGACGCATTCGAGCACGGCGCGGTCGACTACTTGCTAAAGCCGGTCACCGACGAGCGGCTCGCACGCACCATTGAAAAGCTGAAGGCCGGCGCGCCTGCTCGCGACCTCACGCCACTGCTGCAGCAGCTGACCGAACATCTGGCCGGCGCTATCAAGCCCCGGCACTTACGCTGGATCCGGGCCAGCAAGCGTTCGGCTGATGGAGACGTTACCCAGCAGATCCCGGTCGCAGACGTGCAGTATTTTCAGGCCGACGACAAGTACACCTGCGTTTTCGCGCGCGAGGGTGCCGAGCTCACCGAGTGGTTGATCCGCGTCCCGCTATCCGAGCTTGGCGAGCAGTTGAGTCCCGATGATTTCGCACAGATCCACCGCTCGGTGATCGTGAATCTGAACGCGGTAGCCGCCACGCGCCGGGATCTCGCCGGCAAACTGTATGTCCGCATTCGCGATACCACGCGTGAGCTGCCGGTAGCCAGGCAATACGTTCACCTGTTTCGACAGATGTAAGTCTAGCGTCCTCGTGTACGCGACGGCTGACGCGGTCGCACGTGCACTCGCGCGATTAGTTTGGCGCGCTCCCTCCGGAGCGGCCGCGCGTGCGCGCGCAGTACAACCACAGGGGAAGCGTCGCTTCGACGCCGAGCCCGGGCGGGCTCGCGCCACCTTTCTACAATCGGGCATGCGCATTGTCTTTGCCGGCACTCCGGACTTTGCGGCGGCCGCCTTGGACGCCATTGTCAGCGCTTCGCCTGCTGCGGGTTGGACGGTGCCGCTGGTATTGACGCAGCCCGATCGACCGGCCGGTCGTGGCATGAAGATGCAGTCCAGCGCTGTCAAACAGCGCGCTCTTGCGCATGGTCTTGAAGTCGATACTCCCTTGTCATTGCGTAAAGGCGACTCGGCCGTCACGGTGCAGGCACGACTGAAATCCGTTGCGCCCGATGTGCTCGTAGTGGCCGCCTACGGCCTGATCTTGCCGCCGGAAGTGCTTGCGATTCCACGCGGTTTGCGCGAGGGATGGCACCCAAAGTTAACCGCGTTAAATATTCATGCTTCGCTGTTGCCGCGTTGGCGTGGAGCCGCGCCGGTTGCACGCGCAATCGAGGCAGGCGACCCCGAAACCGGCATCACCCTGATGCAGATGGACGCGGGTCTCGACACCGGGCCGATGCTTGGCGCTGAAAAAGTGTCGATCGCGCCCGATGACACCACTGCGACTCTAACGGCCAAGCTGGCGAATCTCGGCGCTCGCATGATCGTTGAAGCGCTTCGTCGTGTTGACTCGCTGGTTGCAGTTGCGCAGCCCGAAGGCGCAACGTACGCAATGAAGCTGTCGAAGTCCGAAGCGTGGCTCGATTGGTCGCAGTCGGCGATCCATCTTGAACGCAAGGTACGGGCATTCGATCCATTTCCGGTGGCGTCGAGCCTCTTCGATGGTTCAACGATTCGCATCTGGCGCGCGCACGTAGGCACGAGCGCGTCTGAGGCCGCCGCTCCCGGGCGTATCACCTCTGCCGATGCTGCGGGAGTTCGCGTCGCGTGTGGGTCCGGCGAATTGGTAATAACTGAGCTGCAGCGTGCCAATGGCAAACGCGTCGCGGCGCGCGAATTCGTCAGCGGTTGCGGGATCAAGGCAGGTGATCGCTTCGTTGGACCTGATACGCCAGTACTGGGGTGAGCACTGTCGCGTCACCAGCGCTAGCCGAGGTGCTTCGATATGCCGCCGTTGCCTGGCAATCCTTTCGCGCAGGACGCTCGCTTGATCGCGCACTGACCACTTCGATCGCCGATCGCCCCGAGCTCAGGCCAGCGGTACAGGACGCGCTCTACACAGCAGTCCGCCATTTGGCCGCTGCGGAGCGAATCCTGACCCGTCTGGCGGCGCGCTCTCCGGCGCCCGATGTGGCGGCGTTACTGACGGTCGCGCTCGCCCAGTTGCAGCGTCAATCGCATGAACCTCATACCGTTGTTGACCAGGCGGTGCGTGCTTCACAACAGCTGGGACATACGTCGGCCGCATCGGGCTTCGTCAATGCCGTTCTGCGCAATTTCCTGCGCCAGCGTCAGACGTTGTTGGCCGAATTGCAGAACGATTTGAGCGTGCGATACAACCTGCCCGCATGGTGGATCGAACGTTTGCGAAGCGAATTTCCGGACGACTGGACGCTGATCGCTGACACGCAGCAACAGATGCCTCCGCTCGTGCTGCGTGTCAACGCCATGCAAATTGGAGTGGATGATTACATCGCGCAACTGACAAAACTGGGGATCGAGTCGACGCGAACAGGTAAGTATGCGGTCTGGTTGCACCGACCACGGCCGGTGACCGAGATTCCCGGCTTTATGGAGGGTGACGTTTCGGTGCAGGATGCCGGGGCGCAACTGGCGGCAGAGTGGCTCGACGCGAAGCCTGGCATGCGAGTGCTTGATGCCTGCGCCGCGCCAGGTGGGAAGACGATGCATCTGGCCGAACTCGGCGTGGCAGACTTGTCCGCTGTTGAGGCCGATGCTGTACGCGCCGAGCGCATTACAGAGAATCTTCGGCGCGCCAGCCTCAGCGCCCGCGTGATTGTCGGCGACGCCGCCCGTCCGGACACCTGGATCACGGCTAGCGGCGGTAAGTCATTCGACCGAATACTCCTCGATGCACCGTGCACGGCTTCGGGAATTGTGCGGCGCCATCCCGACATTCCCTGGTTAAGGCGTCCGGCTGATGTTGCGCAATTGACAAACGTTCAACGCGAATTGCTCGACGCTTTATGGCCGCTGTTGAAGGTGGGTGGTAGGCTGCTTTACGTCGTTTGCTCGCTGTTTCCGGAGGAAGGGCGCGAGCAGATCGCTCGCTTCGGCGAGCGGGAACCCGACGCGCGCCGAGTTGATTTGCCGGCGTCGCAGTTGCTGCTGCCGGTATCGGCCGCTGAGCCGGGTGCCGTACCCGCGTGGCAGGGTTCGAGTCTGCCGACGCTGCATGACGGCTTTTTCTACGCGTTGCTTGAGAAGACCGGATGAAACCGCATCATCACGCCAAAGCTTGCTGCGGCACTTCTGGCTTGGCCGCTATGGCTAGCTATCGGCGCGTTATTTTTCGCGCCGTCGCGCGCTTTGGCCGACGAGCGTATCGGCGTGATGGCCGCTGCGCTGGAACCGTCACGCGATGCGCAAAACACCGGCGCCGATGCGCTGCTACTGAACGCGACCTTTGAGTTCGAGATGCCACAGGCACTCGAAGAGGCCGTTCAAAAAGGGATCGCGCTCTATTTCAATATAGAGTTCGAGTTGTTCCGCAAGCGGTGGTACTGGTTCGATCGGAGAGTCGCCTCAGGCACGTTGACGTATCGCCTGTCGTACAGTCCGCTGACCCGGCAATATCGACTCGCGCGTGGCGGTTTGTCGCAGTCGTTCGAATCGCTCGACGAGGCGTTGGCGCTGCTGAAAAGTGTTCGAAATTGGAAAGTGGCCGACAAAGGCATGCTGAGTCCGCGCGAGGAATACGACGCGCAGGTGCGAATGAGGCTCGATGTCAATCAGCTACCGAAACCGTTCCAAGTGAATGCGATCACCAGTCGCGAGTGGACGCTGGCGTCCGATTGGCGCGAAGTCCCCGTGACGGCCGAGCTTACCCGCTGACAAGTCGATGAAATACGTAGCGAGCAGCCGGCTGGCGCACATGATGCCGCGCGCACTTCGCTACGGCCTGCTCGCCGCTCTGGCGGTGGGGGGTGTGCTGCTGTTTCTGCTGGCATCTGCCAGCGGCAACACCGCATTCTTCGAGCGCAACTATCCGTTGCTTCTCGGCATCAATGGCGTGATTGCGGCGCTGCTGTTCGTACTGGTGCTGGCGCTGATTCGCCGTCTCGTACTGCGATTGCGCGCAAAGCAGTTCGGCGCGCGAATGATGATGCGGTTCACGGTCGCGTTCGCGCTGATGGGTGTGCTGCCCGGCGTTCTGATCTACGTTGTTTCCACCCAGTTTCTGTCACGATCGATCGAGTCGTGGTTTGACGTGCGCGTAGATCGCGCGCTGGATTCGGGCCTGACACTCGGCCGCGCTGCGCTCGACAATCTGAAGGACGACGTCAGCAACAAGGCGCGCAGCTGGGCCCTCGAGCTGTCCGACATTCCCGAATCGGCGCAGCTCTCGCAGCTGAATCGGCTGCGCGAGCAGGGCGGCGTACAAGACGCCTTATTGGTTGGCGGTCATGGACAGTTGATCGGAGCCAGCGGTTCAGGACTGGCCGAACTGGTTCCCGAGGTTCCGACCAACAACGAGCTGCGTCAGGCGCGCGCGCGGCTAATTTTTGCGACGATCGAAGGAGAGGCGGGTGCACTCGAGCCGCGCTATGGGTTACGCGCACGTGTAATCGTTCCTATTCCAGCACCCGCTGCGCTCGTCAGCGCCGACCTTTCTTCCGAAAAACTAGGGAAGCGCGACGACGCAAAGACTGGATCAGGTTTTGCGAGCATCGTGCCGCCCACCGAAACCCGTTTCTTACAGCTGATCCAGCCGGTTCCGACGTCGATTGCCGCCAATGCGGAGGCGTTGCAGAACGGATATCGCGAATATCAGGAACTTTCCCTCGCGCGTCAGGGCCTGCAGACGATTTATGGGTTGACGCTGACGTTAACGTTGTTGTTGTCGATCTTCGCTGCCATCGCATCGAGTGTGCTGCTCGCCAGCTCGATGACAGCACCGCTACTGCAAGTGGCTGAGGGTACGAAGGCAGTTGCCGAAGGCAACTATCGACAAGTGCAGGAGTTTCCTGGTAACGATGAGTTGAACCTGCTGACGCAGTCATTTAACGCGATGACGCGGCAGTTGACTGAAGCGCGCGATCAGGTCGAGACCAAGCAGCGTGAAGTCGAAAACGCCAAGGCCTATTTGGAGCGTGTGCTGGCAAATCTGTCTGCGGGCGTTGTCGTACTGAACAAGGACTTCGACCTGGTCACCGCCAATCACGGGGCCTCGCGCATTCTTGGTTATCCGTTGATGCAGCAGGCCGACCGGCCGCTAAGCGATATCGATCCCGCCCTATCGGCAGCGCTGGCGACTGCGTTCGCCGACCATGCGCTAACGGCGTCGCCCAAGGATTCGTGGCAGCAGCAGGTCGAAGTCAAGCGTGCGTTGGCGCCGTCCGCGCTGGAGCAGAACAAAGGCATGAAGCCGGTCGCCGGCGAGCCGTTGATGTTGCTCGCGCGCGGGTCGCGTTTGCCGCTCGATGACGGCCTCGGCTATGTCGTGGTATTCGATGACATCACTCAAGTGATTTCCGCCCAACGCGCGCTTGCGTGGGGAGAAGTTGCGCGCCGTTTGGCGCATGAAATAAAGAATCCTCTGACACCGATTCAACTCGCGGCAGAGCGCTTGCAAATGAAGTTGATCGATAAGCTGGCGTTACAGGATGCGGACGTACTGAAGCGCGGCACGTCCATCATCGTCAACCAGGTCAGCGGCAATGAAGCGGATGGTCGACGATTTTCGCGACTACGCGCGCGTGCCGCCGGCGCGGCTTTCTCCGCTCGCTTTGAATACGCTGGTCGAGGAAGTTGCGGCGCTTTACGGTGCAGAGGCGGGAAGCGGCGCTATTCAGCTCTCGCTGCGCCCTGGGTTACCGCTGATCGAAGGGGATGCAACGCAACTGCGCCAGGTGATTCACAACTTGCTGGTCAATGCGCAGGACGCATTGGCCGGCCGGGCCGATGCGCGCATTTTCGTGCGAACCGAACTGGTCGAAATCGAAGAGGCGAATACAAAGGCACGCGCCGTGCGCTTGAATGTTGAAGACAATGGGCCGGGATTTCCGGCAAATATACTTCGCCGTGCATTCGAGCCTTATGTGACGAGCAAATCGAGCGGTACCGGCCTTGGTCTTGCGATGGTGAAAAAGATCGTCGACGAGCATGGTGCGCGGATCGAAGTCATCAACCGCAGCGGCACGGGGCACGAGCGGTGGCGCAATCGTCACAATCATCTTCCGTCGGCTCGCAGAAGTCAGCGCGGCGCCGGCGCTTTTCGCGGCGTAAATTTCAGACGTGCTTCGTGACGTCATGCGCGCTGGGCGCGTTTCGCTTCGCGTCGCGTGCGGCGTAAGCTTGCGTACTTCAATTGCAGAAAGCTTGTTGATCGGTCATGGCTAACATCCTCGTCGTCGACGACGAAATCGGAATTCGCGAGCTGCTGTCGGAAATTCTGGCTGACGAAGGCCATGCGGTTCTGACGGCAGAAAATGCAGCAGCGGCACGTTCGGCGCGCGGCCGCGAAGAGCTTGATCTGGTTCTGCTCGACATCTGGATGCCCGACACCGACGGCGTCACGCTGTTGAAGGAGTGGGCGTCGACCGGTCAGCTGACGATGCCCGTCATCATGATGTCAGGTCACGCAACGATCGATACTGCGGTCGAAGCCACGCGCTTTGGTGCGCTCGAGTTTCTGGAGAAGCCGATTGCGATGGCGCGTTTGCTGACTGCCGTGCGCTCCGGTCTGGAGCGCGGGCGAGTGATGCGCAATCTCCGAATGGCGGTCCCTGCATCGCTGACTTCCGTCGCACCGCGCCCGCTGCTGCGGCCATTGCCGAAGCAGACAATGCGGCGGCCAAGCACGCAGAGATTGCTCAGCCGACCGAGCACAACGGCGTCGCGCTGGATCAGCCATTGCGCGATGCGCGCGATCAGTTCGAGCGCGTGTACTTCGAATATCACCTGGCGCGCGAGAATTACAGCATGACGCGCGTCGCGGATCGGGCCGGGCTCGAGCGCACGCATCTGTATCGCAAGTTGAAGCAGCTGGGTATCGAGCTGTCGCGTGGCTCACGACGAAACGATCGCGCGCCCGGACGAGGTGCCCAGCGCGCACGAGATGCCGGCTGCGCGCAGCGAGCCTCCGGTCTATTCTCAACGCAGCACCCACGAGTACGACGACTAAAAGAACGGCGCCTGCTCGCCCCGCGGTTTCATGAAGATCATCATCGTCGGCGCCGGCAGGGTCGGCACTTCGGTCGCCGAAGCGTTGGTCTCCGAAGCCAACGACATCACGGTGATCGACATCGACGGTGCACGCGTTGCGGATCTGCAGAACCGCTTTGATCTGCGCGGCCTGGTCGGCAACGCAGCGCTGCCGTCGATATTGCAGGCAGGCGGCGCCGGCCGATGCTGACATGCTGATCGCGGTCACTGCGTCCGACGAGACAAATCTGGTGGCGTGCAAGATCGCCGCCGACCTGTTACAACATTCCGACGCGTATCGCTCGCGTACGCAACACCGAGCTGCAGCAGCATCCGAACCTGATCGGTGAAGGCGGCTTTCGCGCTACGCAGGTGATTTTCCCCGAGCAAACCGTCACTGACTATTTGTTGAAGCTGGTCGATTTTCCGGAAGCCTTGCAGGTGCTCGAGTTCGCCGATGGACGCGCCAGCATGATGGCCGTGCAGGGCGTTCGCCGGCGGCCCGCTGGTGTCGCAGCCGATCAAGGAGCTGCGGCGTCACATCCCGAAGGTCGATACGCGCATCGTCGCGCTGTTTCGCGACGATGCCAGCGTGCGAGTCGACGGCGACACGATGATTCTGCCGGGCGACGAGGTATTTTTCCTGGCTGCGACGCGCGACGTGCGCGCAGTGATGAACGAGCTGCGGCGTATGGACAAGCCCGTGCGAACCGTGATGATTGCGGGCGGCGGCAACATCGGCCTGCGTTTTGCGCGCGCGCTTTCGACCGGCGAAGGGCTCGACGTCGCTCAGCGTTGCAGCGTCAAGATTATCGAGACCAACAAGCGGCGCGCCGAGGTTCTGGCGCAGCAGACTCCGCCCGACGTGCTGGTGCTGCTCGGCGACAGCACCGACGAGGATCTACTGACTGCAGGAAGGCGTATGCCGATGTAGATCTGTTCGTTGCGCTGACTAACGACGACGAAAACAACATCATGAGCTCGCTGCTGGCCAAGCGGCTCGGCGCGCGCCGGGTGATCTCGCTAATCAATCGCAAGAGCTTACGGTGACCTGATGCAGGGCGGCCAGATCGATATCGCAATTTCGCCCTCTTACGTCACGATGTCCGGCTCTGCTGCGTTTTGCCCGACGCGGTGACGTGGTGGTGGCGCACACGTTGCGTCGGGCCGCCGCCGAAGCGCTAGAGTTGATCGTGCACGGCGACGCCCGCAGCTCGCGAGTGATCGGCAAGACGATCGAGCAGGTCGAGATGCCACGCGGCGCGACGATCGGTGCGATCGTGCGCGGCCATGGCGACCAGGCGCAGGTGTTAATGGCGCACCATGATGTGGCGATTCAGCCTGAAGACCACCTGATCATCTTCGTCGAGAACAAAAGGGTGATTTCGCGCGTGGAGAAGATGTTTACCGTTGGCTTGGGGTTTTTTAGTTAGGTTGCGGCACTCGGCTTGTTGCACTGCGGCGGACAACTCCTTGGGACTTACGCGAAGTTCGTCACAGCGGGCAGCGCTTTCAATAGAATGCGCGCCTGCGGCATTTGTTCTTGCGACTCTTGCAGTTGCCGCTTGCCAGGAAACCAGTGGCGCCTTGACTACCGGCCTCGGAGTCGCACGAGTTTCACAACGATAGTTGCATTACCTAGGAGACCTCATGAATTTTCTCAAAACAAAAGACGAGCAGAAGGACACAGCGTCGTCAGTCGGGAAACGCCGCAAATTTCTTTCCGGCGCAGCGGGCGCGGGTGCGGTAGCGCTCGGCTTTCCGATGATGGCAAAAGGACAAACCACGCCGATCGCGATGCGGTGGCAGAGCACGTGGCCGGCGAAGGACATCTTCCACGAATACGCCAACGATTTCGCCAAGAAGGTCAACGACATGACCGGCGGCGAACTGAAGATCGAAGTGCTGCCTGCGGGTGCGGTGGTGCCGGCGTTCGGTTTGCTCGACGCGGTGACGAAGGGCACGCTCGACGGCGGCCACGGCGTGCTCGTCTATCACTACGGCAAGCAGAACGCGCTTGCGCTGTGGGGCTCGGGCCCGGCGTTTGGCATGGACGCCAACATGCTGCTGGCCTGGCACAAATACGGCGGCGGCAAGGATCTGCTGACCAAGCTCTATAACTCGATCAATGCGGGCGTCGTTTCTTTCCCATACGGTCCGATGCCGACGCAGCCGCTCGGCTGGTTCAAGAAGCCGATCACGAACAATGCCGACTTCAAAGGGCTGAAGTTCCGCACGGTTGGCATCTCGATTGACGTTTTCACTGGCCTCGGTGCGGCGGTCAATGCATTGCCCGGCGGCGAAATCGTTCCGGCGATGGATCGTGGTCTGCTGGACGCCGCCGAATTCAACAATGCAACCTCGGATCGCATTCTCGGCTTTCCCGGACGTTTCGAAGGTTTGCATGCTGCAGAGCTTTCATCAGAACGCCGAGCAGTTCGAGATCATGTTCAACAAGCCGAAATACGATGCGCTGCCGGCCAGAGATGCGGGCGATCATCGAGAACGCGGTCGAGGCGGCGTCTGCCGATATGTCGTGGAAAGCGGTCGATCGCTACTCGAAGGACTACATCGAGATGCAGACCAAACAGGGCGTGAAGTTCTACCGCACGCCCACGGCCATCTTGCAGCAGCAGCTCACTTCGTACGATCAGGCGGCTGCGAAGAAGTCCGCCGAGAACCCGCTGTTCAAAGAGATCGAAGCGTCGCAGCGTGCGTTCGCCGAGCGCGCGGTGCGCTGGGATCTCGATACCAACGTCAATCGGGGCATGGCGTATCAGCATTACTTTGGACAAAAGTCCGGCGCGTCACCGAAAAAGACTTAACCGATCGTCTGCAGTTGATGAAAAACCATCCGGCAGTGCCGGATGGTTTTTATAATCACTAACCAGTGAGCGGTCGAAACACGACGGCGACCGGCGGGAGAGGGCTTTGCAAAAGCTGTTGCTGGCGGTCGACCGTTTCAGTACCTGGATCGGACAGGCTTTTTCCTGGCTGATCGTTGCGTTGACACTGTTTGTGTCGTGGGAGGTGTTTTCCCGCTACGCGCTGGATAGCTCCTCACGCGTACGCGTTCGACGTGATGACCATGTTCTACGGAACGATGTTCATGATGGCCGGCGCCTATACGCTGTCGAAGAACGGCCATGTGCGCGGCGACGTGCTGTACGGATTTTTTACGCCCCGCACGCAGGCGTCGATCGACCTGACGCTGTACATCCTTTTCTTTATTCCGGGCGTGGTCGCTCTCGCGTGGGCCGGCTACAACTACGCGGCCGAATCATGGGCGATCAACGAACATTCGAACGTTACTGCGGACGGTCCGCCGATCTACCCTTTCAAGACGGTGATTCCGATTGCCGGCGCGATTCTGCTGCTGCAGGGCATCGTCGAGATCATTCGTTGCGTCATTTGCATCAGGCAGGGTTACTGGCCTTCGCGCGAGCAAGACGTCGAGGAAGTCGACGTCGACAAGCTGAAAGAGATGGTGCACGTCAAGGACGAGGACATTCAGAAACTCGACCAGTACGTCGTGCGCGAGTCGAACAAATGAGAAAGGAACTCTGGTTCGGTTTTTCGCTGATGGCGATTCTGATCGTCGGCTGCGTTTTCATGCTTTAAGCGCGCAGACCATCACCAACGGCCATCTCGGGTTGCTCATGCTGGGCCTGGTGGTGGTCGCCATCATGATGGGATTTCCGACAGCGTTCACGCTGATGGGAATGGGCATGATGTTCGGCTGGTTCGCGTATCGCAGCGTCAACCCGGATCTTGCGCTCAATCAGATCCTTGATCTGATGGTTCAGCGCACGTATTCCGTGATGTCGAACGATGTGTTGATCGCGATTCCGTTGTTTGTTTTCATGGGTTACCTGGTCGAGCGCGCGAACCTGATCGAAAAGCTGTTCAGAAGCTTGCATCTGGCGATGGCGCGCGTGCCCGGCTCTCTGGCGGTCGCAACCATCGTCACGTGCGCGATATTTGCGACCGCGACAGGGATCGTCGGTGCGGTCGTGACATTAATGGGCCTGCTGGCGTTTCCTGCAATGCTGAAGGCCGGCTACAACGTCCAGATCGGCGCTGGCGCTGTTACTGCGGGCGGGTGTCTGGGCATTTTGATTCCGCCGTCGGTGCTGTTGATCGTCTACGGCGCGACAGCCGGCGTATCGGTCGTGCAGTTGTATGCCGGCGCGTTCTTTCCGGGAATCATGCTGGCCGCGCTGTATGTCGGGCTACGTGATCGTCCTGGCGAAGATCAAGCCAAGTCTGATGCCGCCGTTGTCCGAAGAAGGCCGGCGCGTCGCGTTGCCCTCTTTCGCGCAGCGCTTGTCGCAAACTGGGAATCGCGCAGTAACCGGTCTGGTACGCGGTCTCAAGGGTCCGCGAAATGCAGATGTGCCGGCACGCACGTTGGTTTTTCAACTGGGCATCACGCTACTGCCCGCATTCGTCATTGTGTTGTTCATGGGGCTGATATTCAGATCGGTCACTGCGCCGCCAACGGTGCAGGACACGACCGGCCTGCAGGCGATGGGTTTTGCGGGGGAGGCCGGAGGGGCGCCGACCAGGCATCAACGGGTCTCGCTGAACCGCCTCCAGCCGAAGGATCGTTGCAGGAGCCGCCATCAGAAGGCGACGCGGCTAAGAGCGCGTCGACGGTGCCGACGAAAGATGAGGCTGCCGGTTGAGGCCACGAAAGCGAACACGGAGAAAACAGCGGCAACGGAACCGAGCCGCAAAACGCGTCGACGCTCCGCTCGCCTTCTGGATCGTGCTGGCTATCTGTGTCGTCGCGCTCGGGGTCTTTTATGCCACATTCAACTTCGCACGTCTTGAGATATTCAAGATGCTGCTGTCATCTTTCTTTCCGCTCGCGCTGCTGATCATTGCGGTACTGGGATCGATCGTCTTCGGGCTGGCAACGCCGTCCGAAGCGGCCGCAGCGGGCGCGCTCGGAGGGCTGCTGCTGGCGGCGGCCTATGGGCAGTTGAACTACCCGGTCGTCCGCGATTCGGTTTTTCTCACCGCAAAGACATCCGCAATGGTTTGCTGGTTGTTTGTCGGTGCATCGATATTCTCTGCGTCGTTTGCGTTGCTCGGCGGTCAGGAAATCATTGAAAGATGGGTGACGTCGCTTGGCCTGACGCCGATCGAATTTCTGTTGTTGTCACAGGTCATCATCTTCATTCTCGGCTGGCCGCTCGAGTGGACCGAGATCATCGTGATCTTCATGCCGATCTTTGTTCCGCTGCTGCCGCAGTACGGCGTCGATCCGCTGTTCTTCGGTCTGCTGGTGGCGTTGAATCTGCAGACCGCGTTTTTGTCGCCGCCGGTCGCGATGGCGGCCTTTTATCTAAAAGGCGTGTCGCCGCCGCACGTAACGCTGAATCAGATCTTTGCCGGAATGCTGCCATTCATGGGAATACAGGTGATCGCAATCTTCATCCTGTATGTCTTTCCGCAGATCGGCATGTGGCTGCCTAGCGTGCTCTACGGCCGGTAGCTTGCAACAGCCCGCGGCTCGCAGTGGCGGGCGAACGCGACAGCGTCTAGGCAGCGCAGCGCATAATCCGCGCCGCTGCTATTCATCATGACCGCGTTCGTCCGTTCGACCTTTCCGGTTTTCAACGTTCTTGGCTACGTCGTCTTGATGTTCGCGGCGACGATGCTGGTGCCGCTGGCATTTGCCGTTGCCGCCGGCGACGGGTCGCAGCGCGGCTTCGATATCGCTCTTCTGATCACGGCGGTATCCGGCCTGGCGCTGACGCTGACAACACGCAGGTTTCGCCGTGAGCTGCAGGTACGCGACGGGTTCCTGTTGGTGACGCTCGTATGGACCGTGTTGCCGGCTTTCGCGACGTTGCCGCTGTTGTTGCAGATGCCCGATCTGTCGATCACCGATGCTTACTTTGAAGCGATGTCGGGGCTTAACCGCGAGCGGTGGCACCGCGCTTTCCGGAATTGATCAGCTGCCGTTGCCAATCAATATCTGGCGCCACTTGATGGTCTGGATCGGCGGCATGGGAATTCTGGTGCTGGTGGTAGCGATCCTGCCGCTGCTCGGTGTCGGAGGCGCGCAGGCATTTAAGGCGGAGACCACAGGTCCGCTGAAGGAAACGAAGCTCACGCCGCGCATCGCAGATACGGCGAAGGCTTTGTATGCGATTTATTTCGTGCTGTCGCTTGTGTGTTTTCTCGCTTACGCATGGGCCGGGATGAGCTGGAGCGACGCTTTCATGCACATGTGCTCGACTGCTCGGGCTCGGCGGGTTTTCGTCGCACGACGCCAGCTTTGCCTACTGGAATTCGCCGTTGCTTGAAGGCGTGGCTGTCGTGTTCATGATGCTTGCAGGGTTCAGCTTTCTGTTGCACTTCACTGCTTGGCGTCGGAAGTCATTGTCGGCCGTACTGGAACAGCGCCGAGGCGCGCGCGTTCCTGTTCACGTTGGCCGCGGCGGTGTTAGTGGTTGCGGCGTTCTTGCTTTTCCAGAACGTTTACACCGATTGGCCAAGCGCGCTTCGATACGCACTGTTCAATGTCGTGTCGGTGGCGACGACGACCGGCTACTCGAACACCGATTACAACTTGTGGCCGCTGTTCGCGCCAATCCTGATGCTTTTCCTGTCTGGCTTCGCAACGTGCGCCGGGTCGACCGGAGGCGGGATCAAGATGATGCGCGCGCTGATCCTGTTGAAGCAGGCAAGGCGCGAGATGGTCCGCATCCTGCATCCGCGCTTGATCAATCCCGTTTGCATCGACGACAAGGTCGTCGAAAACAACGTGATTTTCGCGGTGCTCGCATTCATGTTGGTCTACGGCGGGTCGATCATCTGGCTCACGTTCCTGTTGCTGCTTTCCGGGCTTGACGTCACGACCGCATTCACCGCGATCGTTGCCTGCGTCAATAACACAGGTCCAGGGTTGAACCTGGTCGGTCCGGCGTCCAACTTCGGCGTCCTCAGCGACTTTCAGACGTGGGTCTGCACGTTTGCGATGCTGATCGGACGGCTCGAGCTGTTTGCCGTGCTGGTGCTTCTGACGCCTGATTTCTGGCGAAAATAGCTAGCGAAGGTTAGCGGTTACTTTCGGCCGGAGCCCTGCCGATGCTTGCCACTTGATTCGCGCCGCCAGGTACCGATATTGCATATAAGGCGGAAGAAAGGATCAGGGCAATGGCAGTGACAATGATCTACAACAGTCCCCAGTTCTGCGTCTTCGAGTTCGAAGGCGCGGTGCTGGCGGGCGATCGCGAAGTGGGCGGCTACGAGATCATGGATAAGCACCTTCGCAAGGAAATTTTCCTGGGCGGGGAAAATGCCGCAGCCTTTCGCAAAAGCGTGCAAGAGTTGATTGAGCAGGGGCCGACCTCGGACGAGGTCGATGAATTTCTGCAGGGTTTCAGCGGGCTGATGCATCAGCCGGTAGTGCTTCACTAGCACCTGATAGCGTGTCCGCTTCCTCTCTGCGACTCAAAATCGAGGAACGCTTCTAGTCAGTCGCTCGGACCAGCTGCCTTAAAACGCGAAAATGCGCGTCGCGCGAGCCGTAAGCAGCTCGCCATTAGGAGCTTGGGCGCACTCATGGAGTTTGACTACATCATCGTAGGCGGTGGCTCCGCAGGCTGCGTTCTGGCAGCCCGATTGTCGGAGGATCCTGCTGTAAGTGTTGCGTTGATCGAAGCGGGTGGCAGCAACGACGGCGTGCTCAACCGCGTGCCAACCGGCGCGGCAATCCAAATTATCAAGCGGAACGCGTGCAATTGGGCGTTCTCTACTGTGCCGCAGCCTGGCTTCGGCGGACGCTGCGGCTATCAGCCGCGAGGCCGTGGCCTCGGCGGTTCTTCGGCGCTCAACGCAATGATCTACTTGCGCGGCCAGCGTGAGGACTACGACGATTGGGCGTCGAACGGTGCAACAGGCTGGGCGTGGAACGATGTGCTGCCGTATTTCATCAGGGCGGAGAACAACGAGCGCGGCGCCAACGCGTTTCATGGCGATGCCGGGCCGTTGAATGTGTCCGATCTGCGATCACCGCATCTGGCAGCGGCGCTTTTCATTGAGGCCGGCCAGCAGGCGGGCTTGCCACTTAATAAAGATTTTGCCGCCGAAACCCAGGAAGGAGTCGGCTGGTATCAAGTGACGCAAAAAAATGGCGAGCGCTGGAGCGCTGCGCGTGCTTATCTGTCGCCGGCGCGCCAGCGACCAAATCTACACGTGATGACCGACGCGCTCGCAACACGCATCGTCATCGAAGCCAAGCGCGCGGTAGGCATCAAAGTGCATCAGGGCAACGTCGAGCGTGAGTTACGAGCGCGCAGGGAGGTATTGATCGCGGCAGGTGCACTGCAGTCGCCGCAGCTGTTAATGCTATCGGGCGTCGGACCGGCTTCGCACTTGCGCGAGCTTGGGATCGAGCCCCTCATTGATCTACCGGTCGGCGACAACCTGCACGACCATCCTGACATCACGATCAATCGGCGCGTTGCGAACACCGATCTGCTGGGATTCTCATTCGGTGGAAGCATCAAGCTGCTGCGCGCCATTAGACACTGGCGGCGCGAGCGGCGTGGGGTGCTGACTTCGAATTTCGCCGAAGCGGGTGCGTTCATTCGCACGTTGCCCGATCTGCAGCGGCCCGATCTGCAGCTGCATTTCGTCATCGGCATGGTCGACAACCACAACCGTACGTACCACTGGGGGCACGGCATGAGCTGCCATGCGACTGCGCTGCGGCCTGGTAGTCGCGGCACGGTGCGGTTGGCCTCGCGGAAATATCCGTCGCTCCGCTGATCGACCCCGCTTTTTTTTCGGATGAAAGCGATCTGGATACGCTGGTTCGCGGATTCAAATGGGTGCGCAAGATATTTGCGCAGCCTGCGTTTTCCGATTACGGCTGGCGCGGACCTTTCACGCGAACTGCATTTTTCGAAAGTGCAAAGCGACGCCGAGATTCGGCAGGCCATCCGCGAGCGCGCTGATACGATTTATCATCCGGTCGGAACTTGCCGCATGGGTTCCGACGATCGTGCCGTCGTCGATCCGCAATTGCGCGTTCGCGGCATCGAGAGGCTGCGAGTTGTCGACGCTTCGGTAATGCCGACGTTGATATCGGGAAATACCAATGCACCGGTCATCATGATCGCAGAGAAAGCTGCCGATCTACTCAAAGGCAGCGTGCATTAGCTCATGCCCAGCGCGGCGGAAACTGCGTTGCGCTTCACCTACAATCGTCGGCCACTGCTAAAAGGCCCGCGATGAACAAGCATGGCAAGAGCCGCGATGAACGCGCGGTCGCCTTCCTCAGACTTGCAAACGATCGAAGCGCAATTGCGCGAGCTCCTTGCGCGCCGCATCCTGATGCTGGACGGTGCGATGGGGACGATGATCCAGCGCTACAAATTGTCCGAGGCCGACTTTCGCGGCGATCGCTTCGCCGATCATCCGGTCGACGTCAGGGGTAACAACGATCTGCTGTCGTTAACGCGGCCCGATGTCGTGCGCGAAATCCACAAGGCGTATCTGGACGCTGGCGCCGATTTGATCGAAACGAATACGTTCGGCGCGACGTCGATCGCGCAGCAAGACTACAAGTCTGGCGCACGTCGCGTACGACATCAATCTCGAAGCGGCAAAGATCGCAAAGAGCGCGTGCGCCGAGTATTCAACGGCTGACAGGCCGCGCTTTGCCGTCGGCGCGCTGGGCCCGACGCCGAAGACGGCGTCGATCTCACCCGACGTCAATGATCCGGGTGCACGCAACATCACGTTCGACGAACTGGTGACGTCGTACGGTGAACAGGCGCGCGGCCTGCTCGATGGCGGCGTCGATCTGCTGATCGTTGAAACGATTTTCGACACGCTGAATGCAAAGGCCGCGCTGTTCGCGATCGATGCGGAGTTCGAGCGGAGAGGAGCTCGGGTGCCGCTGATGATCTCAGGCACGGTGACCGACGCGTCGGGCCGCATTTTGTCGGGGCAAACGGTGGAGGCGTTCTGGAATTCGGTGCGGCACGCCAAGCCGCTGACCGTTGGCTTGAACTGCGCTCTGGGTGCAGCGTTGATGCGGCCGTATATCGAAGAACTGGCGACACTGGCCGATACGTTCATCAGCGTATATCCGAACGCCGGGCTACCGAACCCGATGTGTGAAACCGGCTTCGACGAAACCGCTGACGTCACGTCAAGTCTGCTGAAGGAATTTGCCGAAGCGGGCTTCGTCAACATCGCCGGCGGCTGCTGCGGAACGACGCCGGATCACATCCGGGCAACGGCGCTGGCGCTTGAAGGATTGACGCCGCGCGCGGTGCCGACGGCTTCGCCGGTCATGCGGCTGTCGGGACTGGAGCCGGTGACGATCAACGACGAGTCATTGTTCGTCAACGTCGGTGAACGCACCAACGTCACTGGTTCGAAAGCATTCGCGCGACTGGTCCTGAACGAACAATACGAAGACGCAGTAACGGTCGCGCGGCAGCAGGTCGAAAGCGGCGCGCAGATCATCGACGTCAACATGGACGAGGCGATGCTTGACTCGGCCGCGGCGATGACACGATATCTGAAGCTGATCGGCTCGGAGCCCGATATCGCGCGTGTGCCGGTAATGATCGACAGCTCGAAGTGGAGCGTGATCGAAGCCGGGTTGAAGTGCGTGCAGGGAAAATGCATCGTCAACTCGATCTCGATGAAGGAAGGCGAGGCAGCGTTCATCGAACAGGCGAAGCTGGCACGACGTTATGGCGCAGCGGTGATCGTGATGGCGTTTGACGAGCAGGGCCAGGCCGATACGTTCGAGCGCAAGATCGGAATCTGCGAGCGTAGTTATCGGCTGTTGGTCGACACCGTCGGCTTTCCCCCAGAAGACATCGTGTTCGATCCGAACGTGTTTGCGATCGCCACCGGCATCGAGGAGCACAACAACTACGCGGTCGATTTCATCGAAGCCACGCGCTGGATAAAGCAGCACCTGCCGCTGGCGAAGGTCAGCGGCGGCGTTAGCAACGTCAGCTTCAGTTTTCGCGGTAACGACCATGTGCGCGAAGCGATTCACACGGTATTCCTGTATCACGCGATCCGCGCCGGCATGACGATGGGCATTGTCAACGCTGGCCAGCTTGGCGTCTACGAGGACATCGACCCGACATTGCGCGAAGCAGTCGAAGATGTGGTGCTGAACCGCCGTGCTGACGCTGGCGAGCGGTTGGTGCAGCTGGCTGAAACGATCAAGGCGGGTGGCAAGGAGCGCAAGGAAGATCTCGCGTGGCGCGCCGAGCCTGTGGAAAAGCGCCTGGCGCATGCGCTCGTACATGGCATTACGCAGTACATCGTCGAAGACACCGAGCAGGCGCGTGCGCAGGTAGCCGAACGCGGCGGGCGCCCGATCGAGGTGATCGAAGGGCCGTTAATGGACGGCATGAATATCGTCGGTGACCTGTTCGGCGCCGGCAAGATGTTCCTGCCGCAGGTCGTCAAAAGCGCGAGAGTGATGAAGCAGGCGGTCGCACATCTGATTCCATTTATCGAAGCCGAGAAAACTGCGGCCGGTGGCGAGATCCGTGCAAAAGGCAAGGTCGTGATCGCGACCGTCAAGGGCGATGTGCACGATATCGGCAAGAACATCGTGTCGGTGGTGCTTCAGTGCAACAACTTCGATGTCGTCAACATGGGCGTGATGGTGCCGGCTGACAAGATTCTTGCGACCGCACGAGAAGAGAAAGCCGACATGATTGGCCTGTCTGGCCTGATCACGCCTTCACTGGAAGAAATGCAACATGTTGCGCGAGAAATGCAGCGGCAGGGATTCAAGCTTCCGCTGTTGATCGGCGGCGCGACCACGTCGCGCGTGCACACTGCCGTCAAGATTGCCCCGCACTACTCGAACGGGCCGGTGATTTATGTGTCGGACGCCAGTCGCTCGGTCGGTGTCTGCCAAAGCCTGGTGTCGGACGACGCGGCGACCAAGTACATCGCAGATATCAAGATCGAGTACGAGCGCGTTCGTACACAGTACGCGTCGAAAAAGGCACCCGAGCTTGTCACGCTGGCCGATGCGCGTGCCAATGCGCCGCGCATTGACTGGGCGGGCTACGCACCGACCAAGCCGAAGTTCCTCGGCCGCCGCGCGTTCAAGAACTACGACTTGGCAATGATTGCCAAGTATGTTGACTGGGGTCCGTTTTTCCAGACGTGGGACTTGCACGGACCGTTTCCGCAAATTCTTGCCGATGAAGTCATCGGTGAACACGCACGCCAGGTGTTTGCCGAAGGCGAAAAGATGCTGGAGCGCATCGTCAACGAGCGCTGGTTGAAAGCCAACGGAGCAGTTGCGTTCTACCCGGCCAACTCAGTGGGTGACGACATCGAGGTCTACACCGACGAGTCACGCGGCGAGATCCTGTTCACATGGAATGGGCTGCGACAACAGACGAAGAAACCGGTGATCGACGGCGTGCCCAACCCGAACCAGTGCTTGGCCGATTTCATCGCGCCGAAGAGTTCAGGGATCGCCGATTACATCGGCATGTTCGCAGTGACATCGGGTATTGGGATTGAAAAGCGCGAAACGATGTTTCAGGCGAATCATGATGACTACGGTTCGATCATGCTTAAAGCGATCGCGGATCGGCTTGCCGAAGCGTTTGCAGAGATGTTGCACGAGCGTGTGCGGCGCGACTTATGGGGCTATGTACCCGACGAAGCGCTGACCAACGAGGAACTGGTGAAGGAAACCTATCGCGGCATCCGCCCCGCTCCTGGCTATCCGGCATGTCCGGAACATTCGGTCAAACGTGATCTGTTCGAGGCGCTGCACGCCGAAGAAATCGGAATGACGCTGACGGAGAACTATGCAATGAGCCCCGCATCCAGTGTCAGCGGCTTCTACTTCTCCCATCCGCAATCAAAATATTTCAACGTCGGCCGTATCGGGCGTGATCAACTCGAAGACCTGGCCAAACGCAAGAGCGAAACAGTGAGCGAGCTCGAGCGCTGGCTCGCGCCAAACCTCGGCTGAGTCAGGACCTGGGCCCGGCTCAGCCCAGCCTCGCCTCGTTCGAGCGGACGACCTGCGCCGCTCAACTCGTCGAGTCATTATGCTTGGCCAATGAATGTGTTGCTACGCCTTGGAGGCATTTTGGCGGTGCCAGTCGCCTTCACCCTGGGCGCATGCAGCCGCTCCGATCCCGAACGCGAGTTGCGCTCTGCGGTGGCCGCGATGTCGCAGGCCATCGAGCAGCGCGAGCCCGCCACGTTTCTCGATTCGATCAGTGATGACTTCACGCGCGAGTCCGGCGCGTTCGGTAAGCAGGATGCGAAGCGCTTGCTGATCGGTGCCTATTTGCGCAACGAGAAAATCAGCGTCAATGCCGTAGTGACTGACGTTCGAATTGACGGCGACCGTGCGCGTGCAAAGGTCCGGGTATTCGCCACAGGTGGTGCCGGATTGTTGCCGGAGCGTGGCCGGAGCTGGAATTTCGATTCGGTCTGGCGCCGCGAGAACGGCCGCTGGAAGGTTTACAACGCCGAATGGGTTGAAGCTTTGTAGTGTGCTCTCCAGTATCGTGCCGCACTCATTCGTCTATGGTCCCGTGACAGTGAAGCCATTTGCTGCCGCACTCGCGTTATTCGCGTCCGCAGTATTTGCTCAAACCCCTGCGGAAGTAGTTGCGCCCAATGCAAACCTGCTGATTGAGGGCATTCCCGCGATTCCACAGTCGCTTGCCGCGCGTGTTGGTGGCTATAGCGATTTTCGAGGCCACAGTTTTGCGGACTGGCATCCGGCGCGACGCGAGATGCTCGTCAGCCATCGTGCTGCGGGCTCCAACGTCAACCAACTGTTCTTGCTGACCGCGCCAGGAGCTTCTGCTGAGCGCCTGACAGATTTCCCGGAGCCGATCAGCAACGGTTCGTTCGATCCGCGCAGAGGCCGCTTCGTTATTTATTCGCGCGACACCGGCGGCAACGAAGCGGCGCGCATTTATCGGCTCGACCTCGACACTCGCATCAGCACGCTACTGTCGGATCCCGAAACTCGCAGTGAAGCGGTGTGGAACGAAGCGGGTACAGGATTGCTGATCGCCTCGGTTCCGCTCGATCGCACCGCGCAGGGCGGGAGGCGCGACCAGATTGGCGCGACGCTGACGCTGGTTGATCCGCTGAAGCCGGACGACCGTCGTGTGATTACCGAGCTACCGGGCACCGGCTGGTTCGATTTCACATTTTCTCGGGACGACAAGTGGCTGGTGATGATTCGCTACATCAGCCGCACAGAAACTGAAGTCTGGCGGATTGAGGTTGCTAACGGGAGACGTGAGCGCTTGTTGCCGTCGGCGGAAGACGCGAAGGCACGTGCGACGTATTTCGATCCTCAGTTCAGTCCGGATGGCTCGCGCTTGTACTTGACGACGACTGCGCGCAGCGAGTTTCAACAGCTCGCCGAGTACCGATTTAGTACGCGAACTCTGCGCTACTTCTCCCCCGATATTCCGTGGGATGTCGAAGGCATGGCGCTGTCGCGCGATGGCCGTCGGCTGGCCGCTGTATTCAATGTCGATGGGCGCGATGAGCTTCGATTGTTTGACCCGGCAAGCGGTAAGGAGCTTGCGCGTCCGAATATTCCTGGCGGTCAGATCTCTGGCCTCAAGTGGCATGAGAAGCGCGTCAGCGAACTCGCATTGACCTTAAATTCACCGCAAAGCCCGGCGACTGTGTACAGCCTCGATACCGCGGGCGGCGCTGCACAACGCTGGACCACCGCCGACACCGCCGGTGTTGACCCGGCCAGTTTCCGCGATGCTGAAATCGTGCGCTGGAAAAGCTTCGATGGCCGCACGATTAGCGGTGTCCTGACCCTGCCGCCGGCTCGGTTTACAGGACCGAGACCGGTGATCGTTGCCATTCACGGCGGCCCCGAAGCACAGGCCACCGTCAATTTCAACGGCCGTTTCAACTACTTGATCAATGAGCTCGGCATTGCGCTGCTCGAACCCAATGTGCGCGGCTCCAGTGGCTATGGCAAGACGTTTCTGGACCTCGACAACGGCGTCAAGCGCGAAGATTCAGTCAAGGATATCGGTGCATTGCTTGATTGGCTTGCCACTGATCAGCGCCTCGACGCGAAGCGTGTGATGGTTCAGGGCGGGAGCTACGGCGGCTACATGGTGCTCGCGAGCCTCGTCCATTACAGCGACCGGTTGCGCGGCGGCATCGATGTCGTAGGTATCTCCGACTTCGTAAGCTTCCTTGGCAACACTGAGAGCTATCGGCGCGATCTGCGGCGCGTTGAGTACGGTGACGAACGCGACCCGGCCGTGCGTTCGGTTCTCGAGCAGATTTCGCCGCTTGCCAATGCCGGCAAGATTCGCGCACCGCTGCTGGTCGTTCATGGCAAGAACGATCCGCGCGTGCCGGTCAGTGAAGCCAAGCAGATCGTGCAGAAAGTTCGCGCGAACGGGGTGCCCGTTTGGTATCTGGAAGCCGACAACGAAGGGCACGGCTTCGCGCGCAAGATAAATGCGGACTACTATTTTTATTCGATGGTGGCATTTATCGAGCGCTATCTGCTTGGCAGTTGATTTACTTCTTGGGTCAGCGGCCGATCGCGGAAGTGCCGTCCAATCGGTCACCGCGCTTGTGAATGCGCGTAAAAAACGCGCGAAACACAGCGCTTCACGATTGACTTAACGGCGTTCAGGCTTCCGCGATCGGCAGGGCGCCGACGTGGGGTGATTCGCTCGGTCTGTAATTCAGATGTGTCCATCGCGCACACAAAGAGCGGCGAAGGCCTGATCCGTCCGATGCGAGCGTTTAAAGCGTTCGGCATGTAGCGCTCGCTACTTGGCTACCTTCGCCACGGCGACAGTTGAATCGGTTCGAACGTGCGTCGGCAGGGTTGACCAGATGGCGCCGTCCGGCGTGCGCGTTTCGAGCTCTATTGCACCGGACGCGAGCGCCTGAAGCGCTGCCTCGCTTGCCAGCGGAACAATGTGCGCCACCGAATGCTCGCCCAAATCCCCGAGCTCGATGGTTTCACTGGCAGTGCCGTTCGGACGAAGCGTCAGCCGAGCAGTGCCTCGCGCTGAAGGATGGGGCACGATCACGACAAACCGCGTATCACCCTGATCGACAAGCAACGCCTGCGATTCGACGCCAGCAAGCGCCGGCAGAGCAAGACGAAATGTCGCGCCATGCGATGGCGATAGAGCTTTCGTTGCGATCAATTCAATCGAAACGGTTTCGCCGGGAGCAAGCTGCAATGCGTCGGCAATCGATTCGTCGACCGCGAGCTGCACATGTCCGCTGACATCGGCCTGAAGTTCTTCGTCTTCGCCTTCCCCGTCGCCGCCGCATCCGGCGCCGAGCTGCAGCAGATCGACAATCCGCCCTCTGCGATGAATTCGAAGCGCGTCCGTATGCTCGTCAACCGCCGGCAGGTAGGCGGAAAGGTTGATCGTGGTTGCGCTCGTGTTACGAAATTCCTGGCTCACGCGGACATCCGCAAGTGATCCCAGCAGTCGGACATCAAGGGTGGTCGAGCTCCGACGGAGCTCGCGCGCGCGTTCGTACATCGGTGCGCTGGCTGCGTACCTGAGGGCCGGCTGCTCTGTCGCCAGGACCGGCGAAACGAAGAGCAGGGCAGCCAGTTCCGCCGCGGTAAGAAACGCGTCGATCGCAACTTGAAGCGCAGGCATCGTTTTTCTCCTCGATCGGCCAAGGCTGGCCAGTGAGGCGAACGATCACCTTCCGAAAAGAAGCCTTGTTGAATGCGAGACGGAGACTGTGTGAAAAAGCCATGAACTGGAGGTCGACTGTGCGGTAGCGGTTGGCGTAAGCAGATCGCAAGATGGCGGTCAACGAGTGCGCAAATATGAGGAGATCAAATGCGATTCGATGTCAGCCCACTGAAGGCAAGAAGAAACGAGAACGAACGCATGTGGCGAACCGTTAAAGCGGTCGTCGCATCGGTGCTGGTCGGCTGCGCCGGTCTGACCTTCGGCTTCGCGATGGGGTTGCACGATGCGCGCTGGTCCGGTGCGTGGAGCCAAGTCGGATACGCGTCGTTGCCGTTTAGCAGCGCACCGGGTACCGAGATTGCGCTAGCCACGGCTGACGCAACCTAATCACTGACACGTCCCGACACACTGACCCTTGTAGTGCTCCGAGCGCTGGCTGTCTCCCCCTTTTGCTCGGAGCTTTTTTTCTAAGTGTCCTTGTAATGTGGCAGCGAAATCGTTGCAAGTGCGCCGCCATCGGCGTGATTGACTAGCCGTGCATGACCGCCGTGCAACTGCGCGATCTCGCGCACGAACGCAAGCCCCAGGCCGGTTCCTTTCTTTCCACTGGGCCGTGGTGTCGAGAAGAATTTCTCGAACGCACGCTCGCTGGCGTACGGCGGCAGGCCTGCGCCATGATCTCGTACGGTGATTTCGATCCGATCGCGCAACTGCTGCGCGTCTACTGTGACTGCGGTTTCGGTCGGCGCGAAGTCAATCGCGTTGCTGACCAGGTTGGATAGCGCGCGTTGCAGTAGAAATCTGTCGCCGCTGATTTCAAGTCCGGGGTCCACGTCTATAAACAACTCAACGCCGCGCTGTGCGGCTACCGGAGCCAGCTCTGCACGCACTGCGTCGGCGAGAGTGGCGACGCTCAGCCGCTCGTGCTGCGCGACGATCGCACGCCGCTCGAGGCTCGATAGTTCGAGCATGCGGTCGACCATGTCCTGCGCACGCGCCACCTGCTCTTCAATGTTGTCGGTAAAGCGCACGCGTACGTTCTCGGGCAGCGGCTCGCGCAGCAGCTCGGCAGCGCCGCGAATAGCAGCCAACGGGCTTTTTATTTCATGCGTCAGCGTGGCTACATATTCCTCAACGTAGCTCTTGCCAGTCAACGCGTCCCGGATGTCAGCAAACGCGACGCGAAACGGATTGAGAACGCGACCTGCGCCACCGCGCTTTGACCGAAGCGCGCGCCATAAATCGGTCACCAGGCCAAACGGGCGGACAAGCCAGACGGTCACAATCAACAGCAGCACGGCAAACGCTCCGGCCGAGACCGCTCCGGCGGCCAACAGGTTCTGGCGGGCATTGGCAACGAATGGAGAAAACGCCGCCACCGGCTTGCCGACACTTAACATGCCGACGATCTGGTCAGCGCCTTGCGGTGACGCGCGTTCGCGAATCGCTGCGCCGACGTACATGACTGCTGACGCTGGATCGTCCGGCTCAGCGAGTGTTGTGCGTGCCCCATACTCGCCAGCCAGAGTGCGCCGCACGTCGATCCACTCGCGATAATCCTTGCCGATATCGCGGCCGGCCGAGTCGTACAGGACGATGCCGCTCGAATCGGTCACGTAGACATGCAGCACGACTGCGGTTTTCTCGATGGCAAAAATCTTGGCGTTTAGCGGACGCTTTGCGACGTGCTGCAGCGTACGTTCAAGCTCGTCGGTCTGGATCACTCCGTTGTAGGCCTGCCGCTCGAGCAGCGTCGCCAGCACATTGGCCGTATCCACCAGCGATTCCTCGGCGGACTCGCGATACCTGGATCGATATCGAGGCTGATCCGATAAAGCAAGAATGCAACCGCGCCAATGTAGACAGCAACGATACCGAGCAGGATGCGGGTGCGCTTGGACACGCCGACTCGCCGTTACGCGGAGTCTTCTCGCAGCGAATACCCGAGACCCCGATGCGTGACGATCGGATCCTCATCGGGCGCTGCTTCGCGCAGTTTCGCGCGCAACGCCTTTACATGGGCATCGACCGTTCGATCGAACGCGGATGCCGGGTCGTCCCACGCACGCTCCATCAGCTCGTCGCGTGAAAACACGCGGCCCGGGCGCTCAATCAGCACTTTCAGCAGTCGGTACTCGGTGCGCGACAGATCCAGAGCGTTGCCACGCAGACGGATCAGCTTACGTTCGTCGTCTATCGAGAAGCCTCCCGCCGATACAGGCGCTGCTGCAGTCGGTGCGGAGCGCTGCACGCGCCGCAGCACCGTGCGAACGCGGGCCACCAACTCGCGCGGGGAAAACGGCTTCGCAATGTAGTCGTCGGCGCCTAACTCGAGCCCGACCACCTTGTCGATTTCACTTGATCGCGCGGTCAGGAAGATCGCAGGCAATCCAGAGCCGATCCGTTGCAGCTGCTTGAACAGCTCGAATCCATTGATGTCGGGCAAGCCAACGTCGAGTACTGCCAGCGCGAAGGTGCCCGCCCGCACCGCTTCGAGCGCAGCGCCACCGTTCGCGCACCACTGAGGCTCGAAGCCATCGGTGCTAAGCGCGTACACAATCGTGTCCGCAATTGCGGGCTCGTCCTCGACCACCAGAATGCGCTGGCGTGACATTCGCGGCGCAGGTTTACGCAACCATCAGCGGCAGTGTCACCTGCGGCTCGCGTCCGGCCACCATCGTTCGATTGCGCCCTGCCTTCTTTGCCTGCAGCAACGCTTGGTCCGCTCGTTGCAGCACTTCGGTCACGGTCTCGCGCCCGTCCCACGTCGCGATTCCGGCTGAGAATGTTTGCTTATCCGGAACCAGTGCACGCAAGCGATCGACCAATTGCGCGGCCTGGTCGGCGTTGGTGCTCGGAAGCACGAGCGTGAATTCCTCGCCGCCATAGCGCACCAGCATGTCGGTCGGCCGCAGCTGCTTGCGCCACGCATGCGCGGCTCCTCGCAGCAGCGCATCGCCTGCCGGATGTCCGCGGCGGTCGTTATAGCGCTTGAAGTGATCGAGATCGATCATGACGATGGCCAGGGGTTCTTCGCTACGCTGCGCCCGCGAAAATTCAACGGGAATCGCTTCTTCGAGGCCGCGGCGGTTGGTGGCACCCGTCAGCGGGTCTTCCTGCGCAAGTTGTTGCATGTCGCCGAGCAACGAGCGGTTTTCGCGCAGCGTGCGCAGTGTTAACAGGATCGACAGGACGCCCAAGGCGAGAGTCACCGCCGAGAATGCAATCAATGCGTAACGCGCTACCAGATTCAAGTCGTCTGCCCGTCGCGCGTCGGCCACCGTACGCATTCGCACCGCGCCGACCAATGCCGACAAGGAGTTGGTAAATGTCTCGAATCGTTGCTCGGACAGGGCAGCCAGCTCGCGTGCGGCGCTAACGCTTCGATCGCCGCGTTGCGATGCTTCGTTCAACCGCGGATTGAGGTCGCCAATACTCTTCAAGGCATCTTTGATCTCCGCCAGCCGGCGTACCTCATCGGTCGACAATTGGAAGCTGCCGATTTCATCGAGCTTGACGCCGAGAGCTGCCACCGTCGCTTGCAGCTGCGCCATATCTCGCACAGGCGTAGGCACTGCCATCTGGCCCAGAGCGCGCGCCATGCGCAGCTGGTCTTCGCGCAACTGCGCGCTGGCCTGCTGCGTTTCAAGTGCAAGATGCGATAGCGCCAGCGCATCCTCATAGTGAGTGCGCATTTGATCTTCCACGCTCATCGACTCGATTGCGAGCAGCACACCGCCGATCAGCAGCGCAAACGCCAGCACCACAACGGCTGAGGGGCGTATCTCCGTGGACGCTGTCGCTATCACGCGCCCCACGTTACATCGGCTCCCTTTTTCTGCGCGGCGCGCAGCATTTCAATTAACGGGAAAGCGCGCTGACTAAATGTGACGCCGCGCGCCTGCAAGCCTTTGCTTGCGGTTTCGTCGTTTGCGGCGTTGGCGGAATCTTGTTGTTGCGCTTTGTCCTGTTCGACCGCCGTGGTCAAACGTTGAAGTGCGTCGGGTAGCTGCTCGACAGTGATGACGCCTTTGGCCGACTCAGGTCGGCCAAGGATCTCGAAAATGCGGCGGGCACTCTCGGCGAACATCGTGATGTCCGCCCCCGCCTTCGAACGAAAAATTACCAGTGCCATCGTTTCTGCGCCTTGGATTGGAAGGGGCATTGTATGTTGGCGCTCTATACTGGATCGATCCCACATAACAATGGAGCGACACTCAATGGGCAAGGGCGATCTGCGCAGTCGGCGCGGCAAGATCTACAACGGCAGTCATGGCAAGAAGCGTCCTGGCAGAGCGAAGAAAGCCGCCCCGGTCACGCGCACAAGTGCGGCACCCACGCGCAGCAGCAGCAACAAGTCGCGCTAGCGCGACGCTACGTCTGCTTGTCTGGGCGTGTGGCGCATGTGTCGCATTCGCTGCCACTGCATGTGCCCCAACGTTCAACTGGCGCGAGTTTCGCTCGCCGGATGGGTTTGTCGTGATGCTCCCAGGCAGGCCGCAAACGGTTAGTCGTGAGGTAAAGCTGCCGGACGCCGTAGTGCGGATGTCCATGACTTCGACCGGGATTGGCGCCACGCTGTTCGCGGTTGGCGCGGCGCAATTGCCCGTCGGGTTGAGCGTGGAGCCAGCGGCGCGCGAGCGAACGATCGCGTACATGCGCGATGCACTGGTTCGCAACGTTGGCGCAAGCCAAGTCAAGCAATCGTTGACCACGTTGCCGAAGCCGGCGGGTGACTCGCGCAAAGTGCTGGCCGCCGAAGCGGCCGAGGCCAGCGGGAAAGACTCGGGCGGCCGTTCAGTTCAGCTTGCTGCGCGCCTGTTCATCGTCGACGATCGGTTCTTCCAGATCGTCGCCTTGGGCGCAGTAGGCGAGATGCCTGCCGAAGCGCTCGACACGTTCTTCACGTCCTTTAGGCTTATTTAGTCACGCGCCAAGGTCGGGCCCGTTTCGGTATACCAAGCGAAGCGCTGCGTGCGGTTTGATCAGTTCTTGACGGTGTTGCCGTCGAGCGCCCGCAAAAAGTCCGCCATTGTCGCCGTGCGCCCGTGCACACTCGCGATGCGATCCACGTCCAGCGCCTTTTCCTTTAGTTTTTGAGCGAAGCTAATGGTCGACGGTTGTGGCGGGCCAAGCGGCGCGTCATTGTTCGGCAGAAAAAACAAATCGCCCTGGAACAACACACGTTGCTTCGGCAGGTACGCGATCAACATTTCGCGCGCATGCGGGTTGGGTCCCACATCGATCAACTCCACCGACTGTTCGCCATCGGTGACGATGCGCCTGCCGCTTTCGACGAACATGAACTCCGGCTTGCGAGGGTTTGCCGACAGGCGATCGTTCTGGGGTGCTGCGGCCATCGTCTCGACGACTTCACGATTGCCGCGCGTCGTGATAACGGTTGCGCCTTCCGCGATAAAGCTGCGCAAACCTCCGATGTGATCGCCATGATGATGCGTAACGGCGACGTAGCGAATCGGCTTGCCTGGAATCGTTTCCTTGATACGCTTGATGACATTGTCGGCGCCCGCGCTCGTGCCCGGCGCTTCGACTGCCAGGATGTAGTCCTTGAACTCGACGGCCATCGTGTTGTAATTCTGAGCAGCCACGTTGTGAATCACATAGACGCCATCGGCGAGCTTCTCCACGCTCGGCTTTAAGTTCAGCGGAACCGGCGAAACCTTGCTGAATCCCGCGTCAGACACCTCAAAAGCCTTGTCGGTATCGCCGGCATTGAACTGCGCGTTGACCTTGTAGCGTGCGACGACGTCGCCCGCGAAGCGCCAACTCCAGGTTTGCGGCACCTTCAGTTTTCCGACAGTGGCGTAGTCGGAAAACATGATCTCGGATGCGCTTTGACCGCGTAGCGGATCAGTGAACACGAGTTCGTACTTCGAGACAAGTCCGGTGCGAGCGTCGACATAAAGCGCGACTTGCTGCGTATCGGGCATCACGAACGTGACCACGCTGTGTTTACGGCCGTCGAATTGATCGTCACCGAGGTAGCGTAGTGAGTTGGCCCCGTCCAGCGCTTGTCGCAATATCAGGTGGGGAAGCCGGCGGTAGTACTGGACGAACTGTTGCTGCGATGTCTGCTCGGCGGGAATAGGCGTCACCGTACGCGCGCGATGATCGTACGTGGTGCCTTCGCCTGATTTGATGACTACCGTGTTGTGACCATCGACGCCCGCGCCGCTGGCTCGCTGCTCGAGCAATAGCCGGTTGTTCTTCAAATCGAGCACCAGCGATTCCTGGAACTGACCGGATTCAAAGGGAGGCTGCGGCGTTGGCATCTGCAAGCGCGGCCAAGTTTCTCCTTGCAATTGCAGTTTCAGCGTTTCGATGCCTTGCAGCGCTTCGCGCCCACCGATCGCCGCAACCGCCGAATCGATGACCTTGCGCGCCTTGGTCTGCGACCGTGCTGCCAGCGTCCCAGGATCCGCCGCTGACGAAGCGAGTGACGTGCACAGCAAAAGAGCGAACAGGGGTTTTCGCATGAGCGCCTCCACGGGTAAGCCGAGGCACTCTAGCTTTCGACGCAGGACGGTGCAGGTCTAAGCGACGAGACGGCAGTCGATAGGACGAAACGGCTGCGGCGCTGACAGAATGGCAATTACTGGCTTGCGGTGATACCGCCATCCACGTACAGCACTTGTCCTGTGGTGAAGCTGGCGGCGGGCGCGCACAGAAACAGCACGGGTCCGACGACATCTTTTGGCTCGGCCACGCGTCCCATCGGGATTCTTTCGAGGAGGTAACGGCGCGTCGTTTCGTTGTCGAGCCAGTGCTGGCCCATCTTGGTCTTGACGACGGTTGGCGCGACTCCGTTGACGCGAATTCCGTGCGGTGCGAGTTCGGACGCATGCTGCTTGATCAGCATCACCAGTGCACCCTTGGTCGCGCAGTACGCCGAGTAGCCGCGTCCGCGCATTGCCAGCTGTGCCCGTACTGACAGCAGATGCACCTGGGCGCCGCCGCGCCCCGCTGCGACCTGATGACGCGCGCAGGCCTGCGCCACGAACATTGCGGCCTTGACGTTGACGCGATAGATCTCGTCGAACTTTTCTTCGCTGACATCCGCCAGCAGCTCTTCGCGCTGGATGCCGATGCAATTGACCAGCAAGTCGAGCCGGCCGTGCTGGTTATGTGTGCGATCCACCGCCGAGCGCATCGAATCCAGGTCCTCGGCATCGGCGACCGCAACGTCTGCGCGCAGCCCAGCATTTCGGATCGCTGCGCTCAGAGTCTCCGCCTTGTCGGCGCTGCGTCCGACGATGACGGGAATTGCGCCGGCGAGTGCAAGCCCCCAACAGATCGCTTCACCGATGCCGCCGTAGCCACCAGGCACGAACGCGACCAGGTCATCGAGGCGAAACTGTGCGGCAAGTTCGCTCGCGTAATCGATCTGCACGGTCATCGATCAGTCCATCAGCAGACCGCCGTTGACATCAATGATTTCACCGGTAATAAACCCTGCGAGCGGCGAAGCAAGAAAGCGCACGACATGCGCAAACTCTTCCGGCTCGCAAAAGCGGCCCACCGGAATCATCGAGAGCAGCGTCTGGCGCTGCGCCTCGGTCAACTCCTCGGTGACCATCGGTGTGCGCACGTACGCCGGTGCGATGCCGTTGACGGTTACGCCGTCGGCGGCTAGCTCGCGTGCGAGAGAGAACGTCATTGCACTGAGCGCACCCTTTGAGACCGCGTATGCCGTGCCGGCGGTCAAGCCGCCGGTCTTCGCAGCCAGCGAAGTCGTGTTGATGATGCGTCCCCAAGCCATTTGCTTCATCGCGGGCACGACCGCCCGGGCCAGAAAGAACGCAGCGTCGAGATTGATGGCGAGCACACGGCGCCATTCGCTTTCGTCGGTGGCCTGCGATTTTGCGTTGGACAACACACCCGCATTGTTGACCAGGATCGCGACGCTGCCGAAACGCGACTCGATACGCTTGACGAGTGCCGGAATGCCGCCGATCGACGTGAGGTCGGCCGCGAAGGCCACGCTGCCCGCCACTCCGCTCGCAGCGCGCTCGAGACGCTCACCGGCAAGGTCGACCAGAGCAACGCTGCAGCCGGCTTGCGCAAGCGCATGCGCAGCCGCGAATCCCATCGGGCCGGCCGCGCCGGTCACAACCGCCGTCTTGCCGTTCAGCTCTTGCCCGGCAGGCTCAGACATCCAGCACGCTTTTCTTGCCCGCGATGCCGCGCGCGCGAAACGTCACCACTGCGATAAACAGCAAGTACATCGAGACGATCGCCCAATCGCCGGCAAATGCGCCGGTCAAACCGACCACCATTCCGACGAGCAAGCCCGCGACCACGGCTCCCCAGAAGCTGCCGACGCCACCGAGGACGATGATCAGAAACGCGGGCACGACGGCATCGACACCCACCTGCGGGCGCACGCCCCAGATAGGCGCCAGCACGATTCCCGCGAATGCGGCCAAAGCCACGCCGAGGGCGAACACACCGAGTCGCAAGCGCGTTAGATTGATTCCCAATGCACGAATCATCTCGCTGTCGTATGAGCCCGCCTTGATCTTGGCGCCGTATGAGGTGCGCTCTATGAACAACCAGAGCGCGCCGATTGCAATCGCAGCGGCCCCTGCCGCATAGAACCGATAACGCGCGAACAACAGGTCGCCAATAACAACCGAGCCCTGCAACTCCTCGGGAGTTGGCAAGACCCGTTCACGTGAGCCCCATATTGCGCGAATCGCTTCTTCGATCACAATCGCCGCGCCGAAGGTCAGCAGCAATGCATACAGCGGGTCCTTGCCGTAGGTTCGGCGCAGCGCGACCTCCAGCGCCATGCCAAGCACGCCCACGATTGCAGGTGCGAGCACGAGTGCAATGCCGTAGCGCACCGCGAGCGGAAGCGCGAACCACGTGGCCGCCGACTCCGGCGGCAGAGGTGGCGCGACGATCATCAACGCCACGTACGCGCCGAGCGCGAAGAACGACCCATGCGCGAGATTGATGGTTTCCATCAAGCCGACGATCAGCATGAAGCCGAGCGCCAGCAGCGCGAACAGCAGATCCGAGAGCTATGCCGTTGACGAGGTGCGGTGCGAGTGTGGTCATCGTTCAGGGGCGCCGGGCCGAGGGCCGGCGACGGCTGAATGCAATCGGCACGGCGTGGATGCTTATTGTTCGTACGATGGCGTGGCTTCGTACGACTCAAGCTTGCATGCGCCCACCGCCGCTTTATCTTCAACCTCGGCGGGCGGTACCCACGACATGATCTTGAAAATGTCGTCCTTCTCGGCGGGTGTGTCGTTGTAGCTCGCCATATAGATCGTCTGCTGCATCTGATGCGTTGCGGGGTTCATGTACGCATCGAAATGCTGCATGCGATCTCGCGCGCTGACCTTCAGGTTCTCGAGCTGCTTGATGACCGCGATGTTGTTCGTACTGCCGGCACGCTCGCACGCGCGCAACAATTCGCGTGTCGCCATGTAGCCGTTGTAATAGACGTTGCCCGGCACGCGGATCGCCATGCCCGGGAATGTCTTTTGGTATTGCGCGACAAATTCCTTGACTCCCGGCAGGTCGAGACGGTAGTACCAGGTGGTGCCGAATACACCAAACATTGCGTCGGGGCCGAGTCCATACACGTCGGGCCAATCCTGCTGATTGTTAATCCAAGCCATGCGCTTGTGCAGTCCGGCCTGGATGACCTGCTGGCGCATCGACTTTTGGTCGTCGCCGCCAACGGCCGCAGCAACCACGTCGGGTTTCATCTGCTGCAGCCGCAACAGATATGAAGTGAAATCGCGCGTGTTCTGCGGCACCAGGATCTCACCGATGATCTTTCCGCCCTGTGCCTCGACCAGCTGACGCGTCGCCTTCGACGTGTCGTGGCCCCACACGTAATCGTTCGTCACCAGCACCCAATTGTTGCCGTTGACCTTCATCGCATTCTTGACGATCGCCTGCGCGAAGTTGCTGCCATTGCCGTCCCATACGAACTTGGTGCGATGGCAGTTCTGCCCGGCCTCCGTCGGCGAGCTTGAGTTGGTGTTCATGTACACCACACCGTGCTTCTGCGCCACCTGAGAGATCGCGTTGGCAACCCCCGAGTGCAGCGCGCCGATCAGGAATGCGACGTTGTTGCGCGTGATCATGCGCTCGGCGACACGCGAACCGGTCGCGGGCGTTGTCTCGGTATCAATGTGAATGTGTTCGATCGGCCGGCCCAGCACGCCGCCCTTGTCGTTGAATTCCTTGATTGCGAGCATCGCACCTAACCGCTCGTCACCGCCGCTGGCGGCGTATTGACCGCTGGCGTCCATCGTCAGGCCCAGCACCAACGGCTTTTTCTGCGCGGTCTGCGCCCATGCATGGTGGTGCTTCCACGGCCCATAGAAAGGCGCCACGCCGTAAAGCCCCGCGGTCGCCGCGCCCAGCGCGCTCGCTTTCAGCAGGCGACGACGGGTCATTGCGCTGGATGCTTTAGTGGCAAGTGTCCGCTGTGTGGGTTGTAGCTGCTTCTTCGGTGTTTTCATTGTCGTCTCCTTATGCGTCCTGTGTGTCGTTCGCTCGCGCGCGCGGACGTCGTAACTCTTAGCGCGGAACGATCTTGATACCGTTCAACTTTTCCTGCGCCTCGATCAGCGAAGGCATGAACCGCTCGCCGAGGCCAAGCGCAGCGGCTTGCACCAGCGCCTGATGCACCGCTTCGCCGATGTAACTGGCGGTGCCATGCGATTCGGCCAAGTGCGTGTAATAACTCATGTCCTTGCGGCCGTTGGCGATCGTGAACTTCATTCCGGTTAAATCGCCGTCGACTGCCTTGCTGGCGATCATCTGAAACACGCCGGAGTTGACGCCGCCTGCGCTGATGACCTCAAGCAGCTTGCGCAGCGACAGTCCGCTTTTGGCGGCAACAGTGAATGCCTCGGCAGTGCTGGTCGCAATCGACAGCGCAAGGAAGTTGTTGACCAGCTTTAATACGTGTCCGCTGCCCGGCGGTCCGACGTGAATGACGTTTTCGCAAAACGCCTTCATCACCGGCTGCAGGCGCTCAAAGTCAGCTGAATCGGCGCCGACCATCGTGTTCAGTCGGCCTTCTTCTGCCTCCTTCGGCGTCCGCGCCAGCGGTGCATCGATATAGGTCACGCCACGCTTGGCGAGATCGGCACGAATGCGAGCCGTCGAGTTGGGCTCGCTGGTCGAGCAGTCGACGATCAGCATGCCCTCGCGCGTTGTCGGGAGCAGGCCTTCGGCGCCGTAGATAATTTCCTCGACCTGCGGCGAGCCGGTGACGCAAAAAAATATAATGTCGCTCGCCGCGACCAGTGCGCGCGAGTCGGTGACTTCAACTGCACCGCCTGCTATCAGGTCGTCCAGGTTGGCACGGTTGCGATGAACTTTGAATGCGAGCGAATAGCCTTTAACAAGCAGGTGCTTGGCCATCCCATGGCCCATCAGGCCGATGCCAACGAATCCAATGCGCTCCATGTTTTTCTCAGTCCTATTGTCTTTAACCGTTGATTAAAGCGAGCGCGGGTGCCCCTTGCGGCATCAGCGCATGCCTGGCATCGGCAAAGCGCCGCACAAGCCGCAAGTAACGCTGCGAAATTGCCTCGATCGCAGCGCCATCATCGATCTCGCCGGTAAACCACGCGCGTGCGGTTTCACCGAATATCGTGCGCCCGACGGCGAAGCCGCGGCACAATGGATGTGTAGCTGCATCGGCAAGCTGATCGGCTAGCTCGTCGATCGGCGCGTCCAAACCGAGTACAAGCACGCCACGGCAATGCGAGTCGGCGTTGCGGATCGAGGCGTCAAGTCGTTTCCATGCCTGTGCGCTCGTTGGTGCCGGCAACTTCCACCAGTCGGGCAGCACGCCGGCGGCGGCAATTGCGGTGACGGCGCGCGCAATCACCTGATCCGCATCGCGAGTGTCGCCGCTCATCGCCGGCGGTATAACCTCAAGCAGCATTTCGCGGCCGGAGTCGTCACACGCGGTCCGCAGATCTTTCAGCGCTTCAATCTGTTCGCTTTTAAGCGCTGCCGGATCGTCGGCATCAAACGACACCAGACACTTGGCGATATGCCGTGACGGCCACTCCCTTAACATTGCCTGCACATTGCGGCCGTGCTCGAAGCGCAGTGGGCGCGAGCCGGGGTCTTCGACGGGGCGCGCAATCCACCAGCCGGCCTCGTCGAGTTCGGGAAGCAGATCGGCACCGTAGCGGTCGTCGAGAATCAATCCATGCGCCGCGCCGAGGCCGTCTGCACGAAAACTCGCCCGCTGGGCGGCGCGAGCGACCAGATGCTTGAATTGCGTGATGCGCGCCAGCGGGGTGTTCAGCTCGGCGGCGAGCTGCTCAAGCGGAGCGCGGTGGTCGAACGCCAACGCTGCAATCCAGGGTGGCGCCGGCCGTCGCGTGGTCGCTCGATGCAGGCGATTTAGCGCGACGTCTTCGCGCAGGCGCGGTGTTGAAGATCCGTGTTGCAAAAAATGTTCGAGCTCGATTGCCGTTGGAATCGCGGGCGCGCATCCGTGGCGCGATACAACCAGTGCGCCGCATGCATTGGCGCGGCGCCCGCATTCGGCCAGCGTTGCGTCGCGGAGCCAGCCGCTCAGGAAGCCGGCCATGAAAGCATCGCCGGCGCCGAGCACATTGAAGACTTCAATAGGAAATCCGTGCACATCGATTGCGGGCGCACCGCGCAGCCCCGGATAAATCGTGCAGCCTAGTGCGCCGCGCTTCAGCACCAGTGTGGACGTTGACTTCTGGCGCAACGCAATGACGGCCGCGAGCGGATCGCTCATGTTCGCAGCAATGCAAAATTCTTCTTCGGTGCCTACGATCAGGTCGCACATTGCAATAACCGCCTGCAAACTGGCGCTGACACTGGGCGCCTGCACGTAACGCGTTTCACCATCGCCGAGTGGTGCCAAGCCCCACAGCACCGGCCGAAAATCGATGTCGAGAATGACGCGCCCACCGGCCGCGCGTGCGGCCTCGATCGCAACTCGGCAGGCAGCGTAGGTTCCCGGCTGCGACAAATGAGTTCCGGAGATCAGCACCGACGTTGCGCTGGCGATGAATTGCGCGTCGACGTCGGCCGCTTCAAGGGCCATATCGGCGCAGTGCTCTCGGTAGAACAGCAGCGGAAACGCGGTGCGACTTCGAATGCTGAGGAATACGAGAGCGGTAAGTCGCTGCGGATCGAGCCGAACTCGGCTGACATCGACCCCTTCGCGGGCCAGCGAGTCGAGCACGAAGCGCCCGTTCTGCTCGTCCCCGACGCGAGTCAGCATCGCCGCTCGCAATCCGAGGCGGGCGCAACCCACGGCCGTGTTCGCCGGCGAGCCGCCCAGATAGCGTGCGAAGGTTGTCACGTCTTCCAGTCGTGCGCCGATTTGCTCTCCATACAAGTCCACTGCGGCGCGTCCGATGCAGATGACGTCGAGCTCGCGAGACGTTGCGCCGTCCTTCATCAGCGCGACCTCTTCCTGGCGGCGCTTCGACTACTCGCCTGCTGAGCTGGCGCGCCGGGTTGCGCGATCCGCCATCAAGCGATGACCCACCGCAACGACCAGCGATTGCGCCAGCACAATCGGCTCCACCAGCGAGCGAAACGCGGCGCCACCATCATCGCCGATCGCGAATGACAGCGTCGCCACGCGCATCAGCGGCGATAGCTTGCTGTCGGTAATCGCGATGACGGCGGCGCCGCGCTTGCGGCAACCGTCGGCGATGTCGACGATCTCGTCGGTGTAGTTGCGAAAACTGATGGCGATAACGGCTTCGTCGGCGTCGATCCGTGAAGCGAATTCCCGATTCATGCCGCCGACGTTATCCAGAAGCTGCGTGCGAACCTCAAGTTGATTCAGTGCGTACGCAAGATAGGCCGCGACTGGGAAAGAGCGCCTCGCAGCGAGCAGATTGATTTGCGAGGCTGTCGCGATCAGTTCAACCGCCTGCGTCAGCAGCCGGTCATCGATCGCGTGTTGAAAGCTCTGCAGCCCAGTGATTGCCTGTTGGGCCTGTGCGCGAAACACCTCACCCGGCGACGTCGCCTTTGGCGTGCGCGACTGCAGTCGTTCGATGCGCTCGCGATACGTCAGCGTACGTGCGCGCAGCTGTGTCCGGAAAAGCTGCCGCAGCTCGGCGAACCCGTCACAGTCGACAGCAGCTGCAAATCGCACCAGCGCAGACGGCTGCACTCCGATTTGCTCAGCAAGTTGAGCAGCGGTGCCGAGCGCAAAGTCTTCGGGCGAGTCGAGCGCGAAGCGCGCAATGCGTTGCAGCTGGCCGGGCAGCCGAGGAAAGCGCTCGGTGATGCGGCCCGCTAGCTCGTCGTAGCTGCCGGGGCGGCTTGCCGTGCGACCGCGTGCGGTGTTCGTAGCCGGCGAATGCATGATTGTCGTTAGTTCAAGCCATTGCTTCCGGCAAGATTAGAACGTAGATTACGTTTTGTCCAGAAACAGAACAAATATTCTATCGGTCGTATGAGGAGCAGGTGACCAGTGTCCTGGGTACGCGTATGGAAGCCGTTGTGCCGGCATTTCGGACGGCACGGGCTCCGAGGTTTGCGCTCGGGTACGGCGTGGTACTGGCGCTGTTCGCCACCAGTCCGCTGTGGCTAGGCACCGTCGGTCTGTATCAGTACCTTGCGCTCGAGGTCTTGATCTGGAGCCTATACGCGCTGGGCTACAACCTGTTGCTCGGCTACGGTGGCTTGCCTTCGTTCGGTCATGGCGCATTCTTTGGCGTTGGCGCGTATGCAGCCGGGTTGGCCTTGAAGCAGCCCAATATCGGACTGGTGGCGGGAATGCTTGCTGCCGTCGGTGTTGCCGCAGTTTTCGGCGCGTTCGTCGCAGCGTTCATCTCGCATCGGCGCGGTATCTACTACGCATTGATGACGATTGCCTTTGGCCAACTGGCTTGGTTCGTTTCGATCAAGTGGCATAGCGTGACCGGTGGTGAAGACGGGCTGCTGAATGTTCCGCGCCCGCCGCTGGACCTTGGCTTCGTGCAGGTCTCGCTCACTTCGCACGCGGCGCTCTTCTATTTCGCCTTGACGCTGTTCGCGGTGATCGCATGGGCGCTTTGGTATCTGATCGACACGCCGTTCGGACGCGTGCTCGGAGCGGTCAAGCAGAACGAGATCCGCGCGGCGTACTGCGGACACAACGTCTGGCTCGTCAAGTTCACGGTGTTCGTGTTGTCGTGTGCCATCGCAGGCCTTGCCGGTGGTTTGTTCGCATTGGCGCAGCAGTCGGCTTATCCGAATGTGATGAGTCTCAATAATTCGGGCTATGTAGTGATGATGGTGCTGATTGGAGGCGGCCTGGTCAGCTTCTGGGGACCTGTCATCGGCGCGGTGTTTTTCATTGTTGCGCGTGACCTGCTCGGCGCGTACACCGAGACCTGGCTGCTTTGGTACGGGCTGCTGTTCATGGCAGTCGTGCTGTTCAAGCCCGAAGGCATTGCCGGAATGATTCAACAACTGCGCGATCGGCTTCGCCGGCGCATCACCGATGCCGCTGCTTGAAGCGCACGGCTTGCACAAGCGCTTCGGGCAGCAGATCGTGCTCGACGACGTTTCGTTCGCGGTCGAAACCGGTGAGCTCGTTGGAATCATCGGACCGAACGGTGCAGGCAAGACGACGTTTTTCAACGTGCTGACCGGACGCTATCGGCCCGAACGTGGCAAGGTTGTGTTCGACGGCGCCGACATCACGGGGTCATCGCCTGCCAGCATCGCACGCGCCGGTATCTCCCGCTCGTTCCAGTTGATGAATTTGTTCGACAGCTACAGCGCGTTGGACAATGTGATTGTCGCAATGCGGCCGTTGATCAACCGCGCGTTTCGAATGACCGGGCAGGTTCGGCGCGACTCTGCCTTGCAGGCGCGCGCGGCTCAGCTGCTCTCTGATGTTGGCTTGATGGGAAAGGAGCACACCCTCGCCAAGGGCCTCGCCTATGGCGATCGACGATGTCTGGAAATCGCTGTGGCGCTGGCGCCCGAGCCGCGCCTGTTGTTTCTCGATGAACCGACGGCGGGCATGGGCGCGCAAGGTGCGCGCCGGCTGACGGCACTGATCGAACAACTGCGCCAGCGCACAACGATTGTCGTGATCGAACACGACATGCCGTTCTTGTTTCGCATCGCTGATCGCATCTCGGTGATCCAATGGGGTCAGGTGATTGCGCAGGGCACGCCGGCTGAATTGCGCGCTGATCCGTGGGTCGCACGCAGCAACCTCGGAGCGGTGGCCGCGTGATGTTGCAGATAGACGGCATTCGCACGTTCTACGGCGAGACGCAGGCGCTGTTCGATGTATCGCTTCAGGTTAGTGCTGGAGAAGTCGTCGCGCTTCTGGGTGCCACCGGTGCGGGCAAGACGACCACTTTGCGATCGATCCTCGGCTTGACTCCAGCACGTCAAGGCACGATTCGCTTCGATGGGCGCGACGTGACCCGTCAAAGCACGCACGCGATCGCGCAAGCTGGCGTCGCGTGGGTGCCAGAGGAGCGTCGGGTAGTCCCGAGCCTGACCGTCAGGCGCAATCTGACGATTGCAGAGAAGCGAACTAAATTTCGGCACTGGACGATTAGCGAATGTTGCGAGATCTTTACGGCGCTCGAATATCTGCTCGAGCGCGATAGCGAAAATCTTTCCGGTGGCGAGATGCAGATGGTCGCGATTTCGCGCGCACTGTTAGGCAGCCCGGGATTGGTGCTGATGGACGAGCCCAGCCAGGGGCTGGCGCCGAAGGTGGTGCAGGACGTGATGCGTACGGTGCAGCGCTTGAAGAACGAAGGTGTCAGCGTGCTGCTGGTCGAGCAGCACGTCAATGCAGCACTCGACGTTGCCGATAAGGTCGTCGTGCTCGACCACGGCACAGTCGTGCATCAAGGCGCCGCTGCCGAACTGCGCAACGATGCAGCTTTGCGCTCGCGTCTGCTCGGGACATAGACCGCATGGCAGACCTGCTTCGCACCCAATCGCTGCGCAAGGAATATCGAAGAAGCCGGTGGGCGCGAACGCCAAGCTTCGTTCTGCAGGCCGATCTGGCGTTTGACGAGCCTGCGATCATCGGCGTGCTCGGCCCGAATGGCTCGGGTAAAACGACGCTGTTCGAGTTGATCACCGGCTCCAATGCACCCACGGCGGGCTCAGTTCAGGTCGGGGGCCAGGATATCCATCGAGTTCGCCGCAATCAGCGCGGACAGCTGGCGCGGCACTATCACCAGTCTTATCAGATCCGGCGCTTTCGGTCGTGGAAGCCTGACCTGATGCTCGAGCGTGCAGCGCACGACGAGGCGCTGGTGCACCTGTTCGACGAGCCCCAGCTGAATACGCAGGACGGGTACATTGGGTTTATGTTGCGTTTCTTTCAGAAACTGCGGCGGCGCGACCGGTTGCTCTTTGTTTGCCTGCATCCACAGGAACGCTGGCAGCTCGATCTGTTACGAGAAATTGCCGAAAGCTTTGTATTCGTCGAAAAGGGCGACGTGACGCGGCATACAACGTTTGACGACCTGATACGCAAGCCCGGAGCGCGCGATTATCTTGGGCATCTGATCGGAGCAGAATAGAGGTATGGGAAAAAACGAGACGGCGCTTGTCGACATCACTCATTGGATTGCGGGTGCGCGAGTCGGCGGGACCGCAGCCAGAACGGGCGCAGTATTCAATCCGGCCACCGGTGATGTCACCGGGTCGGTTCGATTGGCCGATGCTGCCACGGTCGACGCTGCGGTGTCCGCAGCCCGCGGAGCGCTTCCCGCGTGGAGCGAGACATCGCCACTGAATCGAGCGCGCGTGATGTTTCGCTTCAAGGACCTGCTGGAGCGCAACTTGGACGCGCTCGCGTCGATCATCACCAACGAGCACGGCAAGGTGCTTAGCGATGCCAAGGGTGAAGTTCAGCGCGGTATCGAGGTGGTCGAATTCGCCTGCGGTGCGCCGCAGCTGCTGAAAACGCAGTTCTCGGACAACATCGGCGGTGGCATCGATAACTATTCGCTGCGCCAGCCGCTGGGCGTCGTAGCCGGCATCACACCGTTCAACTTCCCGGCGATGGTTCCGATGTGGATGTTCCCGTTGGCGCTCGTGTGCGGCAACACCTTCGTGCTCAAGCCGTCGGAGCGTGATCCATCGGTATCGCTGCTGCTGGCGGAGCTCCTTAAGCAAGCAGGGCTGCCCGATGGCGCGTTCAATGTCGTGCACGGTGATAAGGAAGCGGTCGACGCCATTCTTGCGCATCCTGGCATCGCAGCCATCAGCTTTGTCGGGTCAACGCCTATAGCGTCGTACATCCATGCCGAAGGCACGCGGCATGGCAAGCGCGTGCAGGCGCTTGGCGGGGCGAAGAATCACATGGTGGTCATGCCGGATGCCGATCTCGATCAGGCGGCCGACGCGCTGGTCGGTGCAGCGTATGGGTCGGCCGGTGAGCGTTGCATGGCAGTGTCAGTGTGTGTTGCAGTGGGCAATGTGGCTGACGCATTGGTCGACAAAATTAAATCGCGCATCGGAACGCTACGGATTGGCGGCGGCATGGAGTCGAGCGCCGACATGGGCCCGCTGGTCACCGCAGCGCATCGCGACAAGGTGCTCGGCTACATTGATCAGGGTGTTGCCGCCGGCGCGCGAATTGTCTGCGACGGACGCACGCACGAATCTGCCAAACAATCCGGATTCTTTCTGGGTGCCACGTTGTTCGACGGCGTCGAGCCGTCGATGCGCATTTATCGCGAAGAAATCTTCGGCCCGGTGCTCGGCATCATGCGAGTGCCCGATCTCGCTGCCGCGCTTGATCTTGTCAGCTCGCACGAATACGGCAACGGCGTCGCCATCTACACGTCTGACGGCGGCACGGCGCGCGAATTTGGTCGCAAAGTTCAGGCCGGCATGGTCGGAATCAACGTGCCGATCCCGGTGCCGATGGCGTTCCACTCGTTTGGCGGCTGGAAGCGCTCGATGTTCGGCGATCATCATGCTTATGGCGAGGAAGGCGTTCGCTTCTACACCCGCTACAAGTCGGTAATGCAACGTTGGCCTGACGCGGCGGCGAGCAAGGGGCCTGAATTCATGATGCCGGTCAACAAGTAGTCGCAGCATCGCGACAACGCTCGTACGGCTGTCTCAGACTTCGCGCAGCGAACGCCGATATTGAATCGCCTCGGCGACGTGTGACGTTTCGAGCTCGCTCGCGCCCGCCAGATCCGCGATCGTGCGCGAGACTTTCAGAACACGGTGGTATGCGCGCATCGACCAACCGAGCCGAACCGCAGCCGCGTGCAGCAGTTGCTTGACCGCGCCGGAAATGCCGGCAACCTGATCGATCTCGGCGGGCTGCAAGTGATCGTTGAGCTTTCCCTGCCGCGCCAGTGCCTGGTGGTACGCCTTGCGCACGCGCTCGGCGACGAAGCGCGTCGGCTCCCCGTCTCCCATTCTGGTCAGCTCTTCCTCGGTGAATGAGGACACCTCGACTCTCATGTCGATCCGATCGAGCAACGGGCCCGAGATTCGGTCTTGATAGCGAGCTACCAGATCGGGCGTACACCGGCACGAGATTGTTCGGTGGCCGAAGTAACCGCAGGGGCAGGGATTCATCGCCGCGATCAGTTGAAACTTGGCCGGATACTCGACTTGCCGCGCCGCGCGCGACACGGTGATGCGCCCGGATTCGAGCGGTTGCCGCAGCGCTTCGAGCACCCGCCGCTCGAATTCAGGCAGCTCGTCGAGAAAGAGCACGCCATGGTGCGCCAGCGAAATCTCGCCGGGCATTGGTGGATTGCCGCCGCCTACCAGCGCGACCGCGCTGGCGGTGTGATGCGGCGCGCGGTAAATGCGCGTGGCCCAGCGCTGCGTCGCAAATTGCCCGACCAGTGATAGCACCGCCGCCGATTCGAGCGCCTCGTCGGTCGTCATCGGCGGCAAGATTCCGGCAAAGCGCTGCGCGAGCATCGTCTTGCCAGTACCCGGTGGCCCCACCAGAAGCGCACTGTGACCTCCGGCAGCAGCGATCTCGAGCGCGCGCCGCGCAGCCAGTTGGCCCTTGACGTCGAACATGTCCGGATATGTGGGCGGCGTCAGGCGAACCATCGCCTGATGAACTTCGATCCTGCGCGCGTCAGCTTCGCCCGCGTCGGAACGCAGATGCTCGACTACCTGCAGCAGTGTCTTGGCCGGATAGATTGGCACCTGACCGACAAGCGCCGCTTCGTCGGCGCTCTCCGCTGGCACGATGAAACCACGCAGCGGCGCTTTCTCGGCGCTGCGCCGCTCACCTGCAGCATCGGCGCTGGCCAGCGTGACGGCGTAGGCCATCGCCAGCGTGCCTCGCACTTCCCGTAACTCGCCGGACAGCGACAACTCACCGGCAAATTCGTAACGGTCAAGCACACGCGCCGGCAGTTGTCCCGTCGCCGCCAGGATGCCCAGTGCGATCGGAAGATCGAAGCGGCCCGATTCTTTGGGCAGGTCAGCCGGCGCGAGATTCACCGTAATGCGCCGCATCGGAAACTCGAAGCGGCTGTTTTGCAGTGCGGCTCGCACGCGCTCTCGAGCTTCCCGTACTTCTGTATCCGGCAGCCCGACCAGCGTGAACGCAGGCAAACCGTTCGCCAAATGCACTTCGACCGTCACTTCGGGAGCCGACATTCCAGACAAGCCGCGGCTGCGAACGACGGCCAGCGTCATTGCAGCGGTTTCATCGAGCAGGTCGAAGAACGGGCATGGCGCGCGATTCTATCGGCGCATACGCGACCACCATGGCCGAAGTTGCGGCGGCTTAAACCGTTTACGCGATTGGAGTATCCGCCTCGTCAGCAGCGCGTATCCCTCGTTTTGGGTGCGCGGCAGCCTAATTGGACGAAGGAAAAATGACCCGTTTGGCCTGATATTCGTAAAGGGTGGCCCACGTCGCCGTGGCACGATACAGTCACGGTTTTTAATCGATCTCACTGCTGCACATCTGGTGATAACTTTTCTTCTTTGCGTCGTGGTTTTTGGCACGATAACCGGGCTTTATATCTGGGCGCAGCGTCGCGCTCGTGCGATACGAGAGCAATCGGCCAGACGCGAACAAAGTGCAATGGCATTGATGCTCGCCGGCGGGCAAATCGAAGATGAGCATGCAATTGAATCTGACGAGCCCGTGAAGCCGAAGATCATGGGGCGGTTGCTGGAGGACGATCCCGCCGAAAAAGCGGCCGCAGCGGCGCGTCATGCTGCAGCGCGCGGCGCTACCAAGGACAAATCACGTGAGTTACCGCCTCTGGAATACGGTCATAGCCGTGACTCCAAGTCGCGTGGCAAGTCGAAATCAAACGGTGCGCACAACGGACCACACCGCGCTACGCCAGCCGAACAGGCTGCTGAGGGAATGGACCCGATCGAGGATCTGATCTCGCAGATCATGGTGCACGAGCCGGAGTCACGCACGCGGCCGCATGCCGAGCCTCCGCGCGCTGCGCGCGCAAGCGAAGTGCCGGCCAAGAGTAAGCCCGACGCGATTTCACCGAATGTGCCGTTACGCGAGCTCGTGCTTGCCTGGTATGAAGCGCGCGGCTATCGCGGCTCCCCGGCCTCGCCTGCGGTCTGGCCGATCGAGCTCGTGCTGCGCCATCGCGAAGACGCCGCGCGCGCGTATGCGTTCGTTGTGCAAAACGATCACGTCTCGGTCGATCGGATCACCGCGTTGATTGAACAGGCGCGTGAGATCGGCATGATGCGTGTCGCAGTGATCGCCGAAGCCGGTTACGAGAGCGCGGCGAAAGAAGTAGCAAAGAAGCGTCATGTGCGATTGATCGATCGCTCGGCAATGGAAGCTGAATTGTCGGAGCTGCAGTTGCCCACCGCGGCAAAGATCATCGCGCTTGCACGCAAACGCGCCACCGCCGAACCGTCGCCCGCGTAAAGCCTGATCGCGCCGGCTACGACCTGGCGTCGGTCTAACGTGCTGTCCTGTTTTCGATTTCGGTCAGTCGGCGCTCAAGCCCCTCGAGCTTGGCGCGCGTCTTAGCAAGCACCTTGGTTTGAGTGTCGAACTCCTCGCGAGTGACTAGCTCGAGCCGCGCGAACTGCTGCGTCAAGAGCGCCTTCACATTCTTTTGCAGGTCAGCCGCAGGTGTGTTGCGCATCAGCGCAGCCAACCGGTCCTGTAACTCATCGAGAAACGAAACTTTATCCATCGTGGAATTTAGTCTATCGCAGTAGGTCGTGCGCCGATGCCCCGCGCTCGTGCGCCTGCGCACTAGCGTTGTGCGCACCGATCGAAAATCTCAGCCATTTGCACCGTGATCGCGCATTTTGGCACTGCAACAATTGGCATGCATGTTGCGTAGACCCTTTCGAACTTCACAACGTCGTCACAACATCTCGAGGGGGATCAAGAATATGAAAACAGCGCTGATTGCTTGCGCTATTGCGATGGGCAGTGCCGCTCCATTGGGCGTCTCGGCACAAACAACGGCACCGCCATCAACTGCGGCCAAACCAGAGCCTGAATTCACGTTCACGGGCAATGCCGGATTGTTTAGTGACTACCGTTATCGCGGCTATTCGCAAACCGATTACAAACCCGCGTTCCAAGGCGGATTCGACTTTGCGCACAAGTCGGGCTTCTATCTGGGCAACTGGAACTCGAACGTTTCTTCCGTGCTGTTCAACGGCGCCAGCCTGGAAATGGATTTCTACGGCGGCTACAAAACCACGGTGGGTGATTTCGGAATCGATGTCGGCGTTCTTTATTACTACTACCCGGGTACTGGCAAGTATGTGTCCGGCTACAAGCCGGACTTTTTCGAAGGCTATATCGGGGGCAGCTGGGGGCCGATGTCGCTGAAGTACTTCTACGGCTTCACCGACTACTTCGACTTGAAAGCTCCGGGCGTACGACACCAAAGGTTCGCAGTACCTAGATTTCTCCGTTGCCTATCCCTTCGACGGCGGCTGGGCGGTACAGGCACACGCTGGCTGGCAGAAAATTGACAACGGGCAGCAGGTCGGGCTGATCGACGACACCTACTTTGATTACAAGCTCGGCGTGACTTACGACATTGCAGCCTCCGGCTGGATCGCCGGACTCGCAGTTGTTGGCACCAACGAAAAGAAGCTGTTTCTGAAATCCGATCTGTCCGAAGGCGCCGGCAAGACGAGCGTCGTGGTTTCGTTGACCAAGACGTTTTAAGTGATACCGAGGAACTCAAGCGATGAAACTAATCACGGCCGTTATCAAGCCGTTCAAGCTTGACGAGGTGCGTGAGGCGTTGTCCGCCGTCGGCGTGCAGGGCATCACAGTCACTGAGGTCAAAGGCTTTGGAAGGCAAAAAGGTCACACCGAGCTGTATCGGGGCGCCGAGTACGTCGTCGATTTTCTGCCAAAGGTAAAAATCGAAGCGGCGGTATCGGAAGATATCGTCGAGCGCGCAATCGAGGCGATTGAAGGGTCCGCGCGCACCGGCAAGATCGGCGACGGGAAGGTGTTTGTTTTCGATCTCGAGCATGTTGTTCGCATCCGAACCGGCGAAACCGGCAAGGAAGCGCTCTAACCGATGAGGATGACGATGAAGAGACTAATGGTCATGCTCCTCGCCGCAGGAGCGCTTTCACTGACTGCGCTGGCGCCTGCGCTTGCGCAAACCGATGCCGCGAAGGGTGAGCCCGCGAAGGCTGAGGCACCCGCGGCGGCTGCACAAGCACCGGCCGCCGCGCCAACTGCACCTGCTGCGGCGGCGCCCGCGACTGAAGCGCCTGCATCTGCAACGCCCAGCCGCCCAACATCAACAAGGGCGACACTGCATTCATGTACGCCGCAACGATGATGGTCATTTTGATGACCATCCCCGGATTGGCGCTGTTCTACGGCGGACTCGTGCGCTCGAAGAACATGTTGTCCGTACTGATGCAGGTGTTCGTAACATTCGCACTGATTTCGATCTTGTGGATGGTCTACGGATACTCGGTGGCCTTCACCGGAGGAGGCCCGTTTTTCGGCGGGCTTTCAAAGATGTTCTTGTCAGGCGTCACGCCCGAATCCGCCGCGGCGACGTTTAGCAAGGACACCTACATCCCGGAGTTGATGTTCGTGGCGTTCCAGTGCACGTTTGCTGCGATCACCTGCGCACTGATCGTCGGCGCCTATGCGGAGCGAATGAAATTTTCTGCGGTGCTGCTGTTTATGGCGCTGTGGTTCACGTTCAGCTACCTGCCGATGGCGCACATGGTCTGGTACTGGGATGGCCCTGACGCAATCAAGGACGCGGCAACGCAAACGGCGGTTGGCGAAGCGGCTGGCTGGCTGTGGGCCAAGGGTGCGCTCGATTTCGCAGGCGGTACCGTCGTGCACATCAATGCGGGTATTGCGGGCTTGGTCGCTGCCTATGTGCTGGGTAAGCGAATCGGCTACGGACGTGAATCGATGGCTCCGCATAACCTGACGTTGACGATGGTGGGTGCAGCAATGCTGTGGGTGGGCTGGTTCGGATTCAACGCTGGTTCCAATCTGGAAGCCAACGGTACTGCAGCGATGGCGTTCGTGAACACACTATTCGCCACCGCCGCCGCCGTGCTGACCTGGACATTTGCCGAGTGGATGATCAAGGGCAAGCCGTCGATGCTCGGCGCAGCGTCAGGTGCGGTCGCAGGGCTAGTTGCGATCACGCCGGCGTGCGGATTCGTCGGCGTGATCGGTGGCGTCGTCATTGGTGCGGTGGCCGGTGGTGCTTGCTTCTGGGGCGTTAGCAGCTTGAAGAAGATGCTCGGTGCCGATGACGCACTTGATGTGTTCGGCGTGCACGGTGTCGGCGGCATTACCGGCGCGTTGCTGACCGGCGTATTTGCCTCACCATCGCTCGGCGGCCTCGGAATCTGCAATTACATCACCAACAAGTGCGGTGACCCTGCCGACTTTCCCGGGCATCGGCGCGCAGGTGTGGATTCAGTTGCAAGCCGTGCTCACCGCAGTTGTTCTATCGGCCATCGTCTCGTACGTTGCGCTACTGATCGTCAAGATGGTCATTGGCGTCCGGGTCAACGAAGAGGAAGAGCGCGAGGGTCTTGATACGACGTATCACGGCGAATCGGCATACAAGATGTAAAGGCGCGCGTGGCAGACGCCGCGCGCGGCTGGCAAAAGGTTGTGTCTCCCTAGCTCGCCAGGATCGCATTCGGTCCAGTACGAACGTACAGGCGGACTTTCAAAGCACCTCTCCGGAGGTGCTTTTTTTTGGGTGCAAGGGTGCAGTTACACTCGCCGCCGGTCTCGATCCTCGGCCGTCCACTTACCTTGAAGCGCACGTCACTACGCCGCATTGCCCGGCGCGAAGACCTGGCGTTGACGCCTTTGGAATTTGCTGTTCTGCGCAGGCTGACCACGCCGCAGAAAATTCAGACATTTCTGAACGCGATTCCGATCAATCACGAGCTGGGTGGCGAAACGATTCACTCGGTGCGCTCGGTCATGCGCCATCGGCGCGCGCACTGTATTGAAGGCGCGATGTTTGCCGCCTGTGCCTTGTGGGTGCAGGGCGAGCCGCCCCTCGTGATGCATCTCGACTGTTCATTGAGTGACTACCCGCACGTGGTGGCGCTGTTTCGTCGCGGAGCTTGCTGGGGCGCAATCTCGAAGACCAACGGCGCAGTACTGCGCTATCGCGACCCGATATACCGCAGCTTGCGCGAACTCGCGCTGTCCTATTTCCACGAGTACAGCGACTTGCGCGGTCGCAAGACCTTGCGCAGTTATTCGCCGGCATTCGATCTGCGGCGCATCGACCCGCAACTGTGGGTCGCAAATGGCTCCAACTGCCAGGACGTAGAAGATCGCCTCGCAGGTTTGCACCACTACCCTCTGATCTCGGTACGGCACGAGCGATTGCTCGCAAAGCGGGATCCATTCGAGCGCAGGGCGTCGAAGCTCGTCCAGTACGCGCGGCCCAAATCAAAACCGAGGAAACGCTAGATCGAAGGACAAAAGCGCGCGTTACACTGGCCGGCGTCTTTTCGTGAGCGAGTGCAAAGTGTCGGACTCAGCCGTTCTTCACCCCGCCGTTCCGCACCTACTGACCGCGCAAACCGGGCCGCTGCTACAGCTTGAGCAGCGTATTCTGGAATCGTTGCCGGCGATTGAGCGGTGGTTTCGGCTGCAATGGCAGGACCACACGCCGCCATTTTATGGCTCGGTCGATCTGCGTAACGCCGGCTTCAAGCTAGCGCCTGTCGATATGAACCTGTTCCCGGGCGGGTTCAACAACCTGTCTGAGCAGATGCTGCCGGCTGCCGTGCAAGCCGCGCAAACGGCGATCGACCGAATTTGTCCGGACGCGCGCAATCTGCTGCTGATTCCGGAGCGGCATACGCGCAACCAGTTTTATCTGACCAATGTTGCGCGGCTGGTTCGAATCCTGCGTCAGACGGGACTCGAAGTCCGCGTGGGCTCGTTGGCAGAAGAGGTTACGCAGCCAACAACCATTGCGCTTGAGGACGGTGAGCAGCTGCTGCTCGAGCCGTTGGTCCGCGAGGGTGGACACCTGGGCGTCGAGGGTTTCAATCCGTGCGCGGTCTTGCTGAACAACGACCTGTCTTCGGGCATTCCGGCGATCCTGCGCGGACTCGATGACCAGATCGTGATACCTCCGCTGCAGGCGGGCTGGGCGGTGCGGCGCAAATCGAATCACTTCGCTGCCTACGATCAGATTGCGGACGAGTTTGCGCAGATGCTCGGCCTCGATCCATGGTTCATAAATCCGTACTTTGGACGCTGCGGCGAGGTCAACTTTCACGAGCGATCGGGGGAAGAGTGCGTTGCGAGCAATGTCGACTTCGTGCTCGAGCGGATGCGCGACAAATATCGCGAGCATGCCATCAGCGATACGCCTTATGTTGTAGTCAAGGCCGATGCCGGCACCTATGGCATGGGCGTAATGACCGTGCGTGATGCGTCAGAGGTGCGCGGACTGAATCGCAAGCAACGCAACAAGATGGCGGTCATCAAGGAAGGCCTTGAAGTAACTGAGGTGATCATCCAGGAAGGAGTGCCGACCCGCGAGAACGTGAACGGTGCGGCAGCCGAACCTGTCGTCTACATGATCGATCGCTATGTGGTGGGAGGCTTTTATCGCGTGCATACCGAGCGGGGGCCCGACCAGAACCTGAACGCGCCCGGTATGCACTTCGTACCGCTGGCCTTTTCAGACAGCTGCAATCTCCCAGACTGCAGCGCGCAGGCCGGCGACAGTGCGCCGAACCGGTTTTACTCATATGGGGTGATCGCTCGGCTTGCGTTGCTGGCGGCAGCGATCGAGCTCGAGGTCACTGAATCGAAGCTTCTCGACGTGCCGGCACCGTCGGCGGCGCTGGCCGCCGCCATCGCCGGATAGCACTTCGTCTGGTCGCTCGGCGTAAGGCGGGCAAACGCATGGCGTTAACTTGGCTGTTTATCGTCGATCCGCTCGACCACCTGAAGGAATACAAGGACTCGACCGTTGCAATGATGCGCGAAGCTGCGCGTCGGGGTCACATCGTGCACGCTGGTACGCCGGCCGAGCTCTGGTTCGACAGCCACGATGGCCTGGTACGCATGCAGTCGCATCAGCTACAGATCACTCAGCAGCCCGAGCCTTGGTATGTCGACCAGGGAGTGCGCGATCATCCGCTGAATTTTTACGACGCAGTGCTGATGCGCAAGGATCCGCCATTCGACGTCGAGTTCCTGAACGCGACGCTATTGCTTTCACTCGCGGTCGCTCAGGGTGCTCGGGTGATCAACGATCCGCAGGCCTTGCGCGATCACAACGAAAAGCTCGCGGTACTCGAATTTCCGCAGTACGCGGTGCCGACTCTGGTCACACGCAGCATCCCCGGCATTCGAACGTTCTGGGCGGAGCACAGCGACATCATCGTCAAACCGATCGATGGCATGGGCGGCGCCGGCGTATTTCGATTGAAGCCAGGCGATTTGAACGCGGGCTCGATTCTCGAAGCCGTTACGCAGCAAGGTCAGCGCACTGTGATGGCGCAAGAATTCATTCCAGAAATCAGCGAGGGCGACAAGCGCATCCTCGTCATCGGCGGCGAGCCTGTGCCCTATTGCCTCGCACGGATTCCGGCGCCTGGCGAAACGCGCGGCAACCTTGCCGCGGGCGGCAACGGCAGAGCGCAGCCGCTGACAAAGCATGACGAAAGTATTGCGCGTGCGGTGGGGCGAATGCTGCTGCCGCGCGGACTGATGTTGCTCGGACTCGACGTGATAGGCGACCACCTGACAGAGATCAACGTCACCAGCCCGACATGCTTCGTGGAAATCGAAGGGCAAGCAGGATTCAATGTGGCAGGGATGTTTATCGATGAGTTGGAGAAGGCGGTGGGCGGGTGATGGTTGTTATACAGCGTTGCCTTTGCACTGCGCACGTACGCGCGGCCGCTCCGGAGGGAGCGCGCCTAACTAATCGTGACGAGTGCACGTGCGACCGCGCAGCGGTCGCGTAACGAAGAGCGCAACCTGATGGTAGGCATCGTCGTCATTGCCCACGCCCCGCTGGCGAGTGCGTTGAGTCAGTGCGCGGAGCATGTCTACACGTGCGAGCCCGATGCACGACGTCAATTGCGCGCGCTCGATGTCGCAGGCAGTGCCGACCTTGCCGACACCGTTGCACGGGCGCGTGAACTCGTGCGGGAGGTCGATCGCGGCGAAGGCGTTCTGATACTGACCGACGCCTTCGGCGCAACGCCCGGAAACGTTGCCTCGAAGCTTGCAGAGTCAGAACACGTCGCGGTGCTTGCCGGTGTCAATCTTCCGATGTTGTTGCGCGCGGTTTGCTACCGCGGCGGTCCTCTGGAAGAGGTTGCGGAAAAAGCGCTGGTGGGCGGGCAACAGGGAATGCTGCAGGTCAGTGGCGCGCGATGATCAGCAAAGACTTTACGATCAACAACGCGCTTGGCCTTCATGCACGTCCATCGGCGCAGCTGACCCAGGTCGCGGGGCGCTATGAGAGCGAAGTTTTCATCGCCAAAAGCGGCCGCCGAGTGAATGCCAAGTCAATCATGGGCGTGATGATGCTGGCAGCCGGGCCTGGCTCAACGGTGACAGTCGACGCTGAAGGGCCCGATGAGCAGCAAGCACTCGACGCCATCGGAGCGTTGATCGCGTCTGGCTTCGGCGAAGCTCATGCCTGACGCAGGCGATGTGCGCGAGCGCCGGCGCGGTTCGCTCGCCGGGAGCGGAGTAACCCACGGAATCGCGGTTGGACGTGCGCATCTGCTTGCGCCGTCCGAACTCGACGTGCGCCAGTACACGATCGAGCGGCGCGACGTATTACATGAAATCGGGCGGTTGACCACTGCATTTAACGTTGTGCGCCGCGAACTTGACGAGCTCAAGGCCGGCATTGCACCGGATGCACCAAGCGAGGTTCGCGCGTTTCTCGATCTGCATCGGTTAATCCTTGGCGATGCATTGCTCGCCGACGCGCCGCGCGATTTGATCCGTAGCCGGTTGATCAATGCCGAATGGGCGCTGACGATCCAGCTCGAGCAGCTGGTCAAGCAGTTCGATGCAATCGACGACGAGTATCTGCGCGAGCGATCGACAGATGTGCGGCAAGTGGTTGAGCGAGTGGTCAATGCACTGGCCGGTGGCCGACCAACACGCGTTGCATTCACCAAGCAGCTGGCGCCCGGCGAGCGCCTGATCTTGATTGCGCGGGACCTGGCGCCGGCCGACGTGTTGCACCTGAAGGATCGCGCCGATGTTGACCTTGCCGGATTCGTCACCGAGCTGGGTGGCCCAACATCGCACACTGCGATTCTCGCGCGTAGCCTGGGTCTGCCTGCAGTGGTCGGCGCCGAGAACGCGCGCAGCGTCATCCAGGAGGGTGACCTCGTCGTCATCGATGCGGACTCTGATGTAGTCATCGTTAATCCAAGCGACGAGGAACTCGCCGAATTTGGCGCGCGTGTGCGTGATGAGAGCGAGCACCGAGCTCAGCTTCGCAAGTTAAAAGGCAGGATCGCCCGCACCAAAGATGGCATCGCGATCGAGCTGCAGGCGAACATCGAACTGCCTGAAGACGTACGTGATGCGCTCGAAGCGGGCGCGGACGGCATCGGTTTGTTCCGTTCCGAATTCCTGTTTATGGACCGCGACGAGCTGCCGACCGAGGACGAGCAGTACGAGGCGTACGCAAAGGTTGCGCGGGCCATGAAGGGCAAGCCGGTTGTGATCCGAACGCTCGACATCGGTGCCGACAAAGTGTTGAACGAAGCGGCGCGCGAGACGCTCGGAATGGGACGCGGCGCTCCCCGCCCCGAATCGAATCCTGCGCTCGGCTTGCGAGCGATCCGATACTGCCTTGCCTATCCCGAATTGTTTCTGACGCAGCTGCGCGCAATCCTGCGAGCATCGGAAGTCGGCACGGTCCGCATCTTGATACCGATGCTGGCGCACGTGCACGAAGTCGAGCAGGCGCTTGCGTTCGTTGCGCAGGCTAAGCAACAGCTGCGTGACAGGAAGCGCAAGTACGACGGAAGAGTGCAAATCGGCGGCATGGTTGAAGTGCCCGCCGCCGCGCTTTCAGTGCCGCAACTGGTCAAGAAGCTCAAGTTCCTGTCGATAGGCACCAACGATTTGATTCAGTACACGCTTGCAATCGACCGCGCGGATTCGAGCGTTGCACACTTGTACGATCATTTACACCCTGCCGTGTTGCGGCTGATTGCTTATACGATCAAGGAGTGCAAGAGGGCGAGGGTGCCGGTGGCGATCTGCGGCGAGCTGGCCGGGGAGCTGGAGATGACCGAGCTGTTGCTTGGCATGGGTCTGCGCCAGTACTCGATGCACCCGTCACAGATCTTGCCGCTTAAGGAGCTGCTGTTCACGTTGTCGACGAAGGATTCCGCACGACTGGCTACGCGAGTGTTGCGCCAGTCGGATCCGGTGAAAATCAAAGCCTCATTGATGCGCGCTGCAAGCTGAACCAAGCCAGGGGACGTAGTGCGTCAGGGAATAGGAACAGTCGGAGCACGAATGCCAGTGCTGCGACGGCGGCGACTCCGCCCGCCCACAGAATGGCGAACCAGATCAGACGGCGGGCCAATTGTGGCGTGTCAGTGGTAGCCATGCGCGCTTGTCACCTTGCCGCGGAATAGCCAGTACACGTAGCCGGTGTAGACAAGAATCAGCGGCAAGAAGAAACAGCGTGCCGATCAGCAAAAACATCTGCGAGGCAGGTGCCGTTGCCGCCTGCCAAATCGTGATGCTGGGCGGCACGATATGCGGCCACATGCTGATGCAAAGGCCGACGTATGAAAGTAGAAACAATCCGAGCGCGCATAGAAACGGTGCGATCTCCTCGCGCCGCTGTAACGCGCTAAAAAACCGCCACGCCAATAGCAGCACGAGGATAGGAACTGGCGCGGCGTAAAAGCATCGTGGGCCAGCTGAACCACCGCGCACGAAAAGCTTCCTGCAAAAACGGCATCGCAATCGACACGATCCCGATAAACGCCAGAGTCGCAACGCCAAGCTTTCGTGCCAGCGTGCGAAAGCGCGCTTGCAGTTCGCCTTCCGTTTTCCAGATCAGCCAGCAGGCACCCAGCAGTCCATAGCCGGCAACAAGTGCGAGGCCCGTAACAACGCTGAACGGCGTGAGCCAGTCCCACCAACCGCCTGCATACGCGCGACCCTCGACACGGATTCCCTGCACCAACGCACCGAGGCAAATGCCTTGGCAGAACGCGGCCGCGTAGCTGCCCCAGGAGAACGATCTGTCCCAGCGCAGACGCGGCCCCTCACCCTCAACGCGAAACCGCATCTCGAACGCGACACCGCGAAACACGAGTGCGATCAGCATCAGTATCAACGGCATGTAGAGCGCAGGAAAGATCGTCGCGTAGGCGAGCGGGAACACGGCAAACAGGCCACCGCCGCCGAGGACCAGCCAGGTCTCATTGCCGTCCCACACCGGCGCCACCGAGTTGACCATCACGTCGCGCTCTGCGCGGCCGTGTACCGCCGGGAAGAGGATGCCTACACCGAGATCGAAGCCGTCCATGCAAACGTAAAGAAAGACCGCGGTCGCAATGAGAAAAGCCCAGATCAACGTCAGGTCGAGCGTCATCGTCAGTCCGCAGGTCCTGCAGCAAGCCCGGTACGAGGCGGGCTATCGACAAGTGCCGGTGCTGGCGTAATGCCGGCGGTGCGCACCGGCTGGCCGGGAAGCACGCCCGAGTTGCTGCGGTTGCGGTGCCTGGCCGAACAGCCGAAACAAAAACCAGATGCCGGCGCCGAACACGACGAAGTAAGCCACGATAAAAACAGCTAGCGATGCTGCAACACCCGGCTGGCCAATCGGCGACACACTGTCGGCCGTGCGCAGAAGGCCGTAGACCGTAAACGGTTGCCGTCCGCATTCGGTGACAATCCATCCAGCGGTGACGGCAATGAGACCCGACGGTCCCATCGCGACCGCCCAGCGCAACAACCATCGCGTGTTGAACAAGCGACCGCGCCATCGCAGGACCAGCGCGACAAGGCCGAGCGCAATCATCAGCAGGCCGATGCCGACCATGACTCGAAACGACCAGAACACAAGCGGGATATTGGTTGGCCAGTTCTCGCGTGGGAAAGTCTTTCAATCCTTTGACTTCGCCGTTCCAGTCGTGCGTCAGGTACAGGCTGGCAAGTCCCGGGATTGCAATCTGCGCGCGCGTTTCTCCCGCTTGCGCATCGGGAAGGCCGAACAGGATTGAAGGCGCGTGGCGCTCCGTATCGAAGTGGCCTTCCATCGCGGCCACCTTCGCAGGCTGGTGCTCAAACGTGTTGACGCCGTGCAGATCGCCGATCACAAGCTGAAGTGGTGCAACGATCGCGGCCATCCACATCGCCATCGAGAACATCACACGCGCGCGCGGATTCGTCGCATCGCGCAGCAGATGGTAGGCGCCGACCGCGCCGACGATGAATGCCGTCGTCAGATAGGCGGCAGTCACCGAGTGTGCGAAGCGATAAGGAAACGACGGGTTGAAGATAATCTCGAAAAAGCTTTCCGGCATGAACCGGCCGTCTGCGCCGAGGATATGGCCCGCCGGTGTTTGCATCCACGAATTGGCGGCCAGGATCCAGAACGCCGACAGCAACGTGCCGCCCGCTACCAGACACGTCGCCACAAAGTGCAGGTGCTTGCCGACGCGGTTCAATCCAAACAGCATCACGCCGAGGAAGCCCGCCTCGAGGAAAGAACGCCGTCAGTACTTCATAACCGAGCAGCGGGCCGATCACCGCGGACGTGCGGTCAGCAAACACCGACCAGTTGGTGCCGAACTGATACGACATCACGATGCCCGAGACCACGCCCATTGCGAAAGCGATAGCAAAGATGCGAAGCCAGTAGCGAAAGATATCGAGGTAAAGATCGTTTCCCGTCCAAAGCCACCGGGCTTCAAGGACGGCGAGATAGCTCGCAAGACCGATCGTGAACGCCGGAAACAGGAAATGCCAAACGATCGTAAACGCGAACTGGAAACGCGCCAGGTCGAGTGCGCTGGGAAGAAAGTCGAGCGGCATTGCAAATCCAGTTTGGACTTAAAACGACTCCCTTTTCCAGCCATCGCTCTATTTGCGGAATTCGATCGTTGCCCCAGAAGACCTCGCCGTCGACGATGATCGTCGGCGCACCGAAGATGCCGGCCTGGATCGCATGATCGACCAGCGCCCTTAACCGGTCCTTGACCTCGGGTTGCTGCACGCCTGCAGCGAGCGCGTCGGGATCGATACCGACTTCACGCGCAATGTCGCTGACGACGGCTGCGTCCGAGATATCGCGGTCGTCGACGAAAAATGCCCGGTACACCGCGTGAATGAAAGGCGCGACCTGTTCAGGCCGATGCTGCTGCAGCCATACGACCGATCGCTTAGCCGCCACGCTTCCGATCGGAAAGCGGCTGGGCTGCCGATACGGCACGCCGGCGAAGCGCGCTGATCGTTCGAAGTCGCGCTTTGCGTAACTTGCCTTCGGCCCGTATTGCTCGGTCAGCGGCGCGCCGCCGGAGGCCTTGAAGACAGCGCCGAGCAGCACCGGCTTGTAGTCGACCGTCCGTCCGTGCCGTGCGGCTAGCGGTTCGATCTGTTCGGAAGCGAGGTACGAGTAGGGCGACGAAAAGTCGAAGTGAAACTCGATTGGCTTTGGCATCGTGTCCTCGGTGTGAACCCGCTCCGTCACTTAAGCTGCGCGTAGTGCATGCGTGTGCGATACATCATCTGCACCCTTCCGTTCTTCTGATGCGCATCAAACAGTGCGTTCAGTGCCAGACAGCATCGCCGCATGGCGCGCATCCCCGGGCGCGGGTAGATAGGACGCCGAGCCGGCTAGCGCAAGCAAGTCGTCCCGCTCAGTTCGCGCGGATTGTCGAAAGTGACGACCAGCGCCTGCGCGGGCGCAAAAAATTGCGCGATCCCTTTATCGTCGACATGGCGATGAATCGTCTTCGCATAATCAACTCCGTGCGTACGGAGCAGCGCCTCGTAACCTGCGAGAAATGCGGTCCCGGTGGATTGCCGGTCATTCCAGATCAAAGCGGCCCAGCCGCCAGGCCGCACGATGCGCCGCGCCTCGATTGCAGCGCGCTCGGCGTCAAACCAATGAAACGCCTGACCTGCGATCACGAGGTCGGCGGCATTGTCCTGAAGTGTGGTGGCTTCTGCTGTGCCGGTGACGCTTCGGTAGTTGCCGCCTTTATCGGCATACGGGCCCAACTGCTGGTCGCCTGCCAGCCGCATTGCTTCGTTTGGCTCGACTCCGATCACCGAATAGCCGCTGCGCAGGAACGGTTCTGCGGACAGTCCGGTGCCAACTCCGATATCGACCACGATTTGCCCGGGCTTAAGCGCACCGACTTGCTGCAAATGATCGACGATCTGCTGTGGGTACGAAGGCCTGCCACGCACATAGGCGTCCGCTCTATTGGAGAATCGCTCAGTGGCACTCAGCGGCATTGGGTTGTCGTATCTACAAGTGCCGCGCGATCAATATCCGCTGGATGTCGCTCGTGCCTTCGTAAATCTGGCACACACGCACATCGCGGTAAATGCGTTCGACTGGAAAGTCGGCGACGTAACCGTAGCCACCATGAATCTGAATCGCATCCGAGCACACGGATTCTGCCATCTCCGATGCAAATAACTTTGCCATTGCAGCCTGCTTCAAGCAGGGCTACCCGCCGTCCTTCAACGCAGCTGCATGATGAATCAGCTGCCGCGCCGCCTCCAGCTGTGTTGACATATCCGCCAACCGAAACTGCACTGCCTGATGCTCGAAGATCGGCTTGCCGAACGCTTCGCGCTCCTTCGCGTATTTCAATGCCGCTTCGTACGCCGCACGCGCCATGCCGAGCGCCTGCGAGGCGATTCCGATGCGGCCGCCTTCAAGTCCCGATAGCGCGATCTTGTACCCGGACCCTTCATCGCCAATCAAATTCTCCAAAGGCACCCGGCAGTTCTCAAACAGAATCTGTGCGGTATCCGACGCGTGTTGCCCCAATTTTTCTTCAGTGCGTGCGACGACGTAACCGGGCGTCTTCGTCTCAACGATGAAAGCGCTGATGCCGCGCTTGCCAGCCGCCTTTTCCGTTACCGCCATCACGATCGCGACGTCCGCCGTCTTGCCGCTCGTAACGAATTGCTTGACGCCATTCAAGACCCAATGATCGCCCGCGCGCGTTGCGGTGGTGCGCAGGCCAGACGCGTCGGAGCCGACATGTGGTTCGGTCAGACAAAACGCGCCGAGCATTTTTCCTTGCGCCAGAGGCACCAGATATTTTTGCTTCTGCGCGTCATTCGCCCATGCCAGCAATATGGCGCACACCGGGCAGTTGTTTACGCTGATGATGGTCGAAGTTGAACCGTCACCCGCGGCGATTTCTTCAAGCGCGATCGCGAGCGCCGTGGTGTCCATGCCCGCGCCGCCATATTGCTCGGGCACGGCAACTCCGAATGTTCCCAGTGCGGCGAGCTCAGCCAGTGCCTGCCTTGGAAACGTGGCGGTGCGATCCCACTCTGCCGAAAACGGTGCCAGACGATTGGCTGCGAATTCACGCAATGATTCGCGCAGCAGCCGATGCTCATCAGTCTGCATCACACTTCATTCAAGAGGCTTGCGCGAAGCACCTTTGTAGGTCAACCAGTCGACGGGTCTCTTCAGAACCATTCCAACAACGGTGCCGGCGATGAACGCCGCGAGCAGCAACGGACCGCCGCCTACCGCCGTGAGGACGATGGCGACGTCGCGTGCGCAACTCAATGCCCGATACGCCGGGCACCATAGAGCGCTGATATAGACGCCGAGCACAAGCCATGTCAGGACCGCGACCAGGAATGCGCGCGACAAAGATTGCCTGATACCGGAAATGTTGCTGACTGCCTTCCGATAAAGCAACAATGCAAATAGCATCGATAGCGCAGCTGGAGCAATGATGAATACCCAAGTCGGCACCCCGGCCTCGGTGGCGAAATTACGCATCACGACTTCGACCAAGCCCTGCGCCGAGCAGCGCACAGATCCCAAACACGAGCATCGCGAAAATGGCTATCGGCATTGGATTCTTGCAGTGACCTCGATTTCGATTTTCATGCGTGCGTCCACGAGCCCACAGACGATCGCGGTTGCCGCCGGCCGTGCCGTGGCAAAGTACTGACCGAAAATCGGCGCCAATTGATCGAACGCAGTCGCGTCGGTCAGGTAGTAGTGCACGCGAATGACATCATCGAGCGTGCAGCCTGCCTCAGTGAGCGCTGCCATTATGTTGCGGAAGCACTGGTGTGCTTGTGCGGTGACGTCGGAATCAATCGTCATCGCGAAATAATCGAAGCCCGTCGTTCCCGACACGTGGACGTATTCCCCGTCGATGATCGCGCGGCTGTAGCCTGCAATCGCTTCGAAGGTCGAGCCGGATGAGATGTGGCGGCGATCCGTCGTTGCTACCAAGAGAGTTGCTCGCCGTTGTAGTTGATGAATTTTCCGTTCGCAGAATCGTTGGCGGAAGCGAGTACCCGGCGCATGCCTTCGACACTTGTCTTGACATCAATGTCGGCACTGCCACCACCCATATCGGTACGCACCCAGCCGGGATGAAACGCGATGCAGACGACGCCTTGCGGGCCGTACTCGAGGCTGGCCGCCTTCAGGGCAGCGTTTAATGCGGCCTTGCTGGCACGATACAGCCAGCTTGCTGTGCTGGTCATCAGAGACAACGAACCCATGCGGCTCGACAGGACGGCGAGCTTGCCGCGCGACGCAATCAGCGCCGGCGCCAGCACTGGAATCAACTGCATCGGTGCACGCACGTTGGTGTGCATCACCGCATCGAAGTCGAGACCACCGGGCGATGTGACAGCCTGCCCGCGCGGCCCTGCGACCCCGGCGTTGAGTATCGCTATGTCTATTTTCTCGTGCGCCATTTTTTCGCCAAAATCCAGAACCGCACCCTCGTCGAGCATGTCGAGAATGGTGGGCTTCGCGCCAAGCTCGCGTAGCCGGGCTCCGGCTTCCGGAGACCGATGCGTGGCAATCACCCGATTGCCGTCAGCCGCATACTGCCGAACGAATTCAAGGCCGATTCCACGCGACGCGCCGACGACCAAGATCGTCGCCATCAGCGCTCGGCCTGCACGAGTCGGACTGCCACCGCAGCAAACAAAGCTCCGCCGACTGCATTGAGTACACGTCGGGCCATGCGGCTTGCACCCAACGCCCGCATTCGATGCGCAAGAGCCACCAGCACCGACAGAAAGAGCGCGCCACCGGCCACGAATACCGCGCCGAGAAACAAGAAAGAGACGGTCTTGTCAGGCGCCGTTGCGGAAATGAACTGCGGCAGCAGGGCCAGGAAAAACAGTGCGACTTTTGGATTCAGCACGTTGGTCAAAAAACCTTGCGCGCACACCTGCGTCGCTGTTACCCGCGCTGAAACTTCGAATGTAGGTGGCGAGTCGTGCACCGACGCGCGCAGCATCCCCCAGGCGAGCCACAGTAGATACGCGGCGCCAAGCCACTTGATCGCTGCAAACGCGAGCGCGGAGGTCGCCAGCAGCGTCGCCAACCCAAGTGCGGCCGCTAGCGTATGCACCACGCACCCCGCGGTAATTCCCAGTGCTGCAGCCATTCCGGTGCGCCATCCGTGTTGCAACGTGCGACTTAGCGTGAACAGCATGTCAACGCCCGGTGTCGCGTACAGTACGAACGCCGTTACGACGAAGAGCGGCAGATCCTGCGTTCCTAACATTTGCCGAACATCTAAAGCAGCTCGATCGCCATGGCGGTCGCTTCCCCGCCGCCAATGCAAAGCGCTGCTATGCCGCGCTTGCCGCCCGTCTTTTTCAATGCACCGAGCAGTGTCGTGACGATTCGTGCACCCGAAGCACCGATCGGGTGGCCCAGCGCGCAAGCTCCGCCGTGTATGTTGACCTTGTTGTGCGGAAGCTTCAATTCGTTCATCGCGGCCATTGTCACGGCCGCAAACGCCTCGTTGATTTCCCACAGATCAACATCGGCGGCTTTCCAGCCAACTTTTTTCAGCAACTTTTCGATCGCACCGATCGGTGCCGTCGAAAACCACTCCGGGGCGGCGGCGTGGACAGTGTGCCCGAGCACGCGTGCAACCGGCCGTGCCGCGCCTTTGTCGGCACTTGACTGCCGCATCATCACCAGCGCTGCCGCACCGTCGGATATCGACGAAGCGTTCGCCGCGGTGATGGTGCCGTCTTTCTTGAACGCGGGTTTCAAGCCGCGGATCTTGTCGAGCTTCGCCTTGAACGGCTGTTCGTCCTTGTTCACTTCAGTGCTGCCGCCTTTGCCCACCACTGAAACCGGCGCGATTTCCCAGGCGAAGCTGCCGTCGTTGTTGGCCTTGATCGCGCGTTCGGTAGACGCGATTGCGAACTCGTCCTGCTGCTCGCGTGTGAAGCAGTATTTTGCGACGCAGTCTTCGGCGAATACACCCATCGCCTTGCCCCGCTGATACGCATCTTCGAGTCCGTCGAGAGCCATATGATCGAATGTCGTCACCGCGCCATAGCGATAACCCTTGCGCGCGTTGACCAACAGGTGCGGCGCGTTCGTCATGCTCTCCATTCCGCCGGCAACGATCACGTCAGCGCTGCCTGCGGAGAGCATGTCGTGCGCGAACATCATCGCGCGCATGCCTGAGCCACACATCTTCGACAGCGTCACCGCGCCGACCGACTGCGGCAGTCCGGCACCGAGTACCGCCTGCCGTGCGGGAGCCTGGCCCTGGCCGGCCATCAAGCAACAACCCATCAGGGCCTCATCGATGGCATCGCCCGCGATACCGGCACGCTCGACAGCGGCCTTGATCGCAACCGCGCCCAGTTGATGTGCTTGCAACGACGCGAAATCGCCGAGCAGGCCGCCGATAGGAGTTCGAGCAGCAGAAACAATGACGATCGGATCGTTCATGACGTGGCCATCAGGTTAGGCATCAATCGACTAAGTGGGAAGCTGATTCTGACGCATGCGGCTCGGCAAAACGAGCATTGAATCGTAATGCTTGCGGGTATGGAAACACACTTTCCATAGTGCCCCGCCTGAATACGCGACTTGCGTGTGTTCCAGAAATCGGCTGTAAGCAGATCGGCGTGGTATTTGGTGAATGCAGCGCGAATACGATCGTCGCCGAGAAGAAACGTGCCCCATTTTTCGGGAAACATGTCGTGCGCGCCCACTGCATACCAAGGCTCGTGGGACATTTCGTCCTCGTCGTTGCGCGACTGCGGGACCGGTCGAAAGTCGCAAGTAGTCATGTATTCGATCTCGTCGTAGTCGTAGAACACAACTCGGTTCAGACGCGTAACGCCGAAGTTCTTGTAGAGCATATCGCCGGGGAAAATATTTGCTGCCGCCAGCTCCTTGATTGCATTGCCGTACTCGAGAACAGCGTGCTCCAACTCTTCATCGGTCGCGTGTGTCAGATAAATGTTAAGCGGAGTCAGGCGGCGCTCGATGTAGACGTGATCGATCAGCACCGTCTGGTCGTCGACCTGGACAATGCTCGCGCAGTCGGCCAGCAGTTCGCGCAGCAGCACCGGCGAAAAGCGTGAACGCGGCAGCGTGACTTGCGAGTATTCCCACGTGTCCGCCATGCGGCCAACGCGATCGTGCAGCTTGACCAGCTGATATTTGGCCATCACCTGTTGCCGGTCGGTATCTTTCGGATGAGGAATGACATCCTTGATGAGCTTGAACACGTACGGATACGACGGCAACGTGAACACGGCCATCACCAGTCCACGGATGCCGGGCGCTGTTACGAACTGATCTTTCGAGTGCTTAAGATGGTGGAGGAAGTCGCGGTAAAAAAGTGTCTTTCCCTGCTTCGCCAGACCGACGCTGGTGTAAAGCTCCGAGCTCGGTTTCCCAGGGAGAATCGACCGCAAAAATTCGATATATGCCGCAGGCGCCTCCATATCGACCAGAAAATAAGCGTGCGTGAAAGAGAACAGCACCGTCATCAAATCGGCGGTGAAAAGCACGGTATCGATGTACAGCGTGCCGTTCGCGTTGCGCAAGATGGGTACCGCGACGGGCGTAATGCGCGTCCCGTTGACAACCCGGCCGACGATGTAAGCACCTTTGTTGCGAAAAAAAAGATTCGAGAGAATCTGCAGCTGAAAATCGGGTTCGACGTGCCACGGACGCGTGAACGCCAATCGTGCGCGGTGCGCATCGATGACGGCGCGAACGACGCGGCGAATATCGCGCTCGACGTCTTCCCACGGACTTGCCAATCCAAAATCGATGATGATCTTTCGCAAAACGCGCTTTAGTCCTTCGGTCGCCGGGTAGTAGCTGCGATAAGACGGCGGATCTGAGTCCATGTATTCGGTCGCGACCCCCGGGCGCACGAAAATGAATCGGTTGTGGAAGTAGTCGCGGTGCAGAATCTTCGTACATACGGAGTTGAAAAACGTTTCGGCGCATTCCGGCTGCCGGTGATCGGCGAGCAATGCAACGAAGTTTTGCTTTACCGCCTGCCAGAGAGCATCCCGTTCGGCGTCGGTCAGCGAATCGAGATCGAAGTTGCGCTCGATGCTGGTGGTGGCCTCGCTGACGCGTAAGTCGTAGAAGTCGATGCGCTCGCGCGCACGCTCGCGAATCGCGTGCCAGTTTCCGTTCTCGAACAGCGCCTTCGCTTGCTGCGCGACGTAGCGAAAGCGGCGATAGTGATTGTCAAACCCTTCGAGAATCGCGCGCGCGATCGCCAGCGGCGATGGCATCGAGCGGTCGAAGCTGACCGCCTCGACCGAAGCATCGAATGAGCTCACATGCGCGGCTTAATTGGAGCTTTGCCGCGGAGTCAGCGCCAGCCACACTGCCAGCACACCGAATGCACTGCCCAGAAACCAGCGCTGCAGCTGCAGCCAGAGAGGTCGTTGCGCAAACCACGTTGCAAGAACTCCGGCGACAGTCACAAGTGCAATGTCCATCAGCGCCGCGGTGCCCACCTGTATCGCCCCGAGAAGCAGGCTCTGTCCCAATACCGGCCCAGCAGCTGGATCGACGAACTGAGGAAAAAGCGACAGGTAAAACACCGCCACTTTCGGATTGATCACGGCCGCGATGAATGCCTGACGCAGCAGCACGCGGTCGCGCACCGGTTCGAGTGGTTGCGGTGCAAACGAGAATCCGGCGCCGCGGACCGTTGTGTAGGCGAGCCACAGCAGATAAGCGGCGCCCGCCAGCTTGATCGCATCGAACGCGAACGGGACCGCGAGCAATACGACGGTCAGCCCGAACGCGGCAAACGTTGCGTGCAACGAAAGTCCCGCTGCGACGCCAAACATTGAAAAATAACCGGCGCGCCTGCCCTGCGCGAGCGTGCGCGAGATCAGGTACAGCCACACCGGCCCTGGTGTGGCCGCAAGCACCAGAGATGCCAAAGTAAACAACGCGAGACGGTCAGGGGAAAGGCCTAGCATTCATCTATTCCATTCGAAGTGTTGATCGAGCACGGGTGGGCCCCAGTCGGTGCTCGCCCGCTCGCTGATTAGCTTAAAGCCGTGCCGCTCGTACAAATGGCGAGCCGCGTCCAGTCCGGCGAATGTGTGCAAATGGACTGTGGCAAAGCGTGGTCGGCAAAAATCCATCGCCGCCGACATCAGCCGATGCCCAAAGTCGCGGCCTCTTAACGCTTCACCAACGATAAACCAGCGTAACTGCGCCGCACCCTCGCGGTCGCCACCGCCGTCGATAACGATCGAGCCCTGCACGCGACCGCCGTCGACCAACAGCCAGATGCCATCGCGCTCGGAATCGTAACGTTCGAGAAACGCGCCAACGTCGGCCAGGCGGCCGGCTTCAAAGATCGCACCGAAGCCATGGTGCAGGGCGTAGTAGTGGGTTTGCAGCGCGCAACTCGCCGAGAGCCCGCCCGGAATGTAGCCCGGGACGATGCGTGGACCGCAGTCAACCGGATTCAGCGCGTGCTGGAACGGATAGAGCAGCTCGAACCGTTCGAGACACACTTCTGCGTCTTCGCTCATCGGCCGCCCAAGCGACTCGCACTCGCGGCTGAAATACCTCCAGTGACCGGCCTTCCAGTCGTCGAGCGTGCGATCGCCCTCGCCCTCGTCCCACGCAAACTCGGGGTCCACCTCGGAGAATTTGCGGCGTTCGAGCCAGGAGGTGCGTATTACCACCCGCGGTGTGCCGTCGAATTCCGTCACGACGCTATAGCCATCGGGAACAGCCGCCGTGTGTGGAAATTGATCTGCGGTTAAGCCGAGCCCCGCAGTTGCTCGCTTTGGCCCGTGCAGAACGAGCTCAACCAAATCGTGCGCAAGTTGTTCACTATCGCCGAAATACCACGCCTGATACGGCGTTCGATCAGATAGCTTCGACGCGCGGCAATAATGTGACCAGAAATCGGCGACGCGCGCTCGATCAACTGTGTTGTCGATGGATGGTTTGTTGTTCGCCGCTATTTGGTGTGCTGCCGCCTGCAATTACATCGTCTCCGCAAATAGCTCACGACCTATCAGCATGCGGCGAATCTCGCTGGTTCCGGCGCCGATCTCGTAAAGCTTTGCATCGCGCCACAATCGGCCAGTCGGATAGTCATTGACGTAGCCGTTGCCACCCAACGCCTGGATTGCCTCACCTGCCATCCACGTCGCCTTCTCGGCCGAATACAGAATCGCGCCCGCCGCGTCCTTGCGCAGGCTTCGCATCGTTTCCGATGTAGCGCGATCGCAGGCTCGACCGACTTCGTACACATAAGCGCGGCAGGCCATCATCGTCGTGTACATATCCGCCAGCTTGCCCTGCATCAATTGAAACTCGCCGATTGACTGGCCGAACTGTTTGCGCTCGTGCACGTATGGCAGCACCGCGTCCATGCAGGCGCTCATGATGCCGAGCGGGCCGCCGGACAGCACTGCGCGCTCAAAATCCAGGCCCGACATCAAGACTCGCGCGCCACCGCCTTCTTCACCGAGAACGTTTTCGATCGGTACCTCGACGTTGTCGAACACCAGTTCACCGGTGTGGGAGCCGCGCATGCCGAGCTTGTCGAGTTTCTGCGCGACCGAAAATCCCTTCATGCCTTTTTCGACGATGAAGGCCGTCATGCCGCGCGCGCCCATTTGCGGATCGGTTTTGCCGTAGACGACCAGTACGTCGCAATCGGGACCGTTGGTGATCCACATCTTGGTGCCGTTTAAGACGAAGTGACCGTCCTTCGCATCCGCACGCAGGCGCATGCTGACGACGTCCGACCCTGCGTTCGGCTCGCTCATCGCGAGCGCGCCGACGTGCTCGCCGCTGACTAGCTTGGGAAGATACTTTTTCCTCTGCTGCGCGTTGCCGTTGCGCCTGATCTGGTTCACGCACAGATTCGAATGGGCTCCGTACGACAGGCCCACGGATGCACTGGCACGCGAGATCTCTTCCATCGCAACGATATGAGCCAGGTAACCAAGCTGTGCGCCGCCATATTCTTCTTCGACCGTGATGCCGAGGACACCAAGCTCCCCCATCTTGCGCCACAGGTCCATCGGAAACTGATCGGTCCGGTCGATTTCGGTGGCACGCGGTGCAATCTCCGACTGTGCGAAATTGCGCACCGCATCGCGCAGCGCGTCGACATCATCGCCGAGATGAAAGTCGAGTCCGGGCAGTTCCATCGAACTCAGTGGTGATTACGGCGCCGCCCGGCCATCAGACAAGCGGATCGCGCCACGGATCAGCCGATACACGACCCACAGCCAGACGATCACCATGCCCAGACCGCCCAGCACGCTCGCGCCGATCAATTCCCATGGAATGTTGAAGTACTGACCGGAGTGAACAGCCCTCTCGATATCAATTGCATTCGGAATCAGCACGCTAAGCATTGCGCCGATCATCACCGCCCACGCAACAAGCCACCACCAGAAGGTGCTGATCAGCCAGCGGTAATGCGACGACAGCAGCTCGGGCACATCGTGGCGTTTCACATAGGCGATGATGACGCCGATCAGCGTGGGCCAGAGCAAAACAGCCCAAGCCCATACAAACCATACGTCACACCGACCATAGTGAAGGCCCGCGATGACGGGATCGTTTCACTCGCGTTCGTCGTATTCATGGGCGGAGTGCTGATTAACCAAATACGGTGATGGTAGCGCCTCGCGCTACGTACGTGCTGGCCCGCGGTACGCTTGGATGATGTTGACTCCCGATGCACAGTCTGTTCTAAAGGATACGTTCGGCTACGACACGTTCCGCGGGTTTCAGGCGCAGGTGATCGAGCACTTGCGAAACGGCGGCGATGCACTCGTGCTAATGCCGACCGGGGGCGGAAAGTCGCTGACGTATCAGATTCCCGCACTGCTGCGAGCTGGAGTTGGCATCGTCGTCTCCCCGTTGATCGCTTGATGCGCGACCAGGTGATGGCGCTCGAGGAAGCAGGCGTGCGGGCGGCGGTGCTGAATTCAAGCGTGACATCAGCAGACGCTGCCGCAGTTGAGCGGCGCATGCGTGCCGGCGAGCTCGACCTGGTCTACATCGCGCCGGAGCGGTTGATGGGCGAGCGATGCCAGCGGCTATTAAGCGACGTGCAGCGCAGCGCGGGAATCGCGCTGTTCGCGATAGATGAAGCGCACTGTGTTTCGCAATGGGGCCACGACTTCCGGCCCGAGTACGGACAGCTCGCCATCTTGCGCGAGCGCTTTCCCATCCGTGCCTCGTATTGCATTGACGGCGACGGCCGATGTTCCGACGCGCGAGGAGATCGCCGACCGGCTGCTCGTCGAGCCGAGCATTTTCGTCGCGAGCTTCGATCGGCCCAACATTCGATATCGAATCATCGAAAAGCGCGATCCGCGAGATCAATTGCTTCGCTTCATCCGTGACGAGCATCCGGCGGACGCTGGCATCGTCTACTGCCTGGCGCGTAACACCGTTGATGAAGTCGCGGAGTTCCTTCGTGCCAGCGATGTTCCGGCGTTGCCGTATCACGCCGGAATGGACAGCGCGTCACGCTCGGCGAATCAGACCGAGTTTCTGCAGGAAGACGGACGCGTCATGGTCGCGACGATCGCGTTCGGCATGGGCATCGACAAGCCTGACGTGCGCTTCGTCGCGCATCTGGACATGCCAAGAAGCATCGAAGGCTATTTCCAGGAAACGGGACGTGCCGGTCGCGATGGCGAGCCGGCCGACGCATGGATGACTTACGGACTGGCGGACGTCGTGCAGCAACGTCGTCTGATTGAAATGTCGGACGCCGATGCCACGTACAAGCGGCTTTCCGGTGCGAAGCTTGACGCGATGCTAGGGCTTGCGGAAGCCGCCGATTGCAGGCGAGTGCGGCTGCTTTCCTATTTCGGCGAGGCGAGCGAACCGTGTGGCAACTGCGATAACTGCCTGACGCCGCCGCAAAGAGTCAATGCGACCGAAGCTGCGCGCAAGTTGTTGTCATGTATTTATCGTTGCGAGCGCGGAAGCGGCTTTGGCTTCGCCGCGACGCACATCATCGATGTTCTGCGCGGCAAACAAACAGAGAAAGTCACGAAGTTCGGCCACGAGCGTCTATCGACGTTCGGTATCGGCACGGAGTTGTCGGAAGCTGAGTGGCGTTTGTTGCTGCGCCACCTGGTCGCACAACACATCGTCGAGGTGGATCATGCGACGTTCAACGTGCTAAGGCTGACGGACGCAAGCCGGGCGGTGCTGCGCGGGGAGCACACGATCGAATTGAGGCAGCAAGTTGCGCAACCCCGCCGCCGTACGGCAGAAGCAGGCGAGCGCCCAGTGCGACGGCGATGATCGATCCGATTATTCGAGCAGTTGCGCGCCTGGCGTGCGCAGGTGGCGAAACAACATGGGGTACCTGCGTTCGTTGTGTTTCACGATGGCACACTGAGGGCGATTGCGCAGGTGCGACCGCGGTCACTCGGCGAGCTTCGCACGATCTCCGGAATCGGCGAGAAGAAGCTGGCAAGCTACGGAGAAAGCTTGCTGGCCCAACTGGTGCCCGCGCGTGAGATGAATCCAGGCGAACACGAGCTTCAATATCCGTGGGCTGACGTCACCTGCGCACGGGCACTTGGCAGACGCTGCGCCCCGGCGTGCATTGGGTGCGCATGCCGCTGCCGTTCGCGCTCGATCACATCAACCTGTGGGTGCTCGACGACGAGATCGACGGGCACACTGGCTACACGCTGATCGATTGCGGAATCACCAGCAATGCCACCAAGCACGCGTGGGAACAATTGTTCGACGGCTCGTTTGCCGGCAAGCCGTTGCTGCGTGTTATCTGCACGCATTTTCATCCGGATCACTTCGGGCTCGCACACTGGTTGACTGCGGGCGGCGATCGGCAGCGCTGGACGGTGCGACTGTGGATGACTGCCACCGAGTATGCGTTCGGACGCTATCTGTCGGCCGGCGGCGGGGACAACATCAGCGGCGACCTGGCTGCGCAGCATTTTTCGCGTAACGGACTGAGCGACGGCGAAGCGCTGCAGCAGGTTCGCGAGCGCGGCTCGGGCTACTACCCCAGCCTCGTCCCGGCGGTGCCCAGAAGTTTTCATCGGATCCACGATGGCGATGAGATTGCGATCGGGCATGCGCACGCGAAGCGCATCTTTCGGGTGATCGTTGGCTTCGGTCACGCACCTGAACATGCGTCTCTGTATTGCGAAGACGATCGTCTGCTTCGTGGCAGGCGACATGGTGCTGCCGCGCATATCGACCAATGTCAGCGTGTTCGACCTGGAGCCCGAAGCCGATCCGCTGCCGCGCTACTTTCGTTCGCTCGATCGATTGCTGATGCTGCCTGCCGACACGCTGGTGCTGCCGTCGCACGGCAAACCGTTTACAGGATTGCATCAGCGGATCGGCCAGCAGCATCCCATCATGCGGAACGGCTCGCTGAAGTGCTTGCCGCGTGCTCGGCTCCGCAAACGGCTGCGAGCATTGTGCCGGTGCTGTTCAAACGCCAGCTCGATTTACACCAGATGACGTTTGCGCTCGGCGAATCGCTCGCGCATCTACATGCGCTGTGGTACGAGGGCAAGCTCGATCGCAAGGTGGATGGTGGCGTGTACCGCTTCGCTGCGACATAACTTCCCTTTACTGCATTTGTATGGCGCGCCCGTGCACGAGGAGCGTTCTCTATAGCTGCGATGAAAACAGAGCTGCTCCGCGCTCCTTTAGCTTCTCATGCCACGGACGGGCTTGCCATTGCTCATACGTGATTCGTGTGGTGTTTTTCAAGTCGGCTTCGAAGGTTTGCGTCTGCTGACGCGCGAAGTCAGCGTCGTAGACGTTCAAATTGGCCTCGTCGTTCAGGCGAAACGAACGAGCGTCGAAGTTGGTCGATCCGACGGACGACCATAGGCCGTCGACGATCAGCAGCTTTACGTGATACATCGTCGGCTGATACTCATGAATCAACGCACCCGCCTGCAGTAGAGGACCCCAGCTCGCCCGCGATGCGTTGCGCACGAAATCCGTATCGGTATATTTGCCGGGCAGAATCAGCCGCACTCGAACTCCGCGCTTCATTGCGGTCACCAGCGCTTCGCTGGTGATGTCGTCGGGTACGAAGTACGCCATCGCCAGATCGATCGTCTTCGCGGCCGCTGCGATCGACAGCAAATACATCAGATGCATGCTCTCGGAGCCGCCTTGGGCTGAGCTCTGGAAGACTTGCGCGTACATCGGGCCGTACGGTTTCTGTGCTGGAAAATAGGGATCGCCATGCAGCACCGAACCGCTGACTTTGGTCCAGTTGTCCATGAAGGCAGCCTGCATCTGCGCGACGGCAGGACCTTCAAGGCGATAGTGATTGTCGCGCCAGTGCTCCGGGTCCTGTGCGCTGCCGGTCCAGTTGTCGGCAACGCCGACGCCGCCAGTAAATCCTATGCGGCCATCGACAACCAACAGCTTGCGGTGAGTTCGATTGTTCACGCGCCCGAGGTTGTACCAGCGCAGCGGCCGGTACTTGCGAAAGTCGACGCCCGCCTGCGTCATCATCTCAATCGAATCGTTGTCCATTTTCTGGCTGCCTAGCCAGTCAACCAGCACGCTGACCTTGACTCCGGCGCGCGCGCGCTCGGCCAGTGCTTCGGCGAACCGCTTTCCGATCTCTCCGGACCAATAGATGTAGGTTTCGAAGTCGATGGTCTGCTTCGCACCTGATATCGCCTGCAGCATCGAAGGAAAAATCTGGTCGCCGTTAAGCAGGGTTTCAACGCGGTTGCCGTCGATCAGCGGAGGCCCGAGCAGCACGCTCACCGATCGCAGAAACTGCTGGTCAGCTACGGGGTACAAATGCGTTGGCCGTACGTCGATCTTTTTCTCGGCGCGCAGGTTCAAGACGATCAGCGTTACCAGAAGAGTCAGGACGGCGGTGGCGATGATGGGCAACATGAGCCGTTTGATTTTCATGACGGTGATAGCGATGGCCAGTTAATCGCAAACGGAGCGTGCCATGCAAGAATCCAGCCACCCGCGAGAGGATCGAGTCGAGAATGGCAAAGCGCAAACCCGAAACGCTGCTGACGCACGGCGGAAAAGCCGCGATCGCCGGCCACGACTTCATCAATCCGCCGATCGTGCGCGGGTCGACGGTGCTGCACGCCAACGTTGCAGACATGAAAGAGCGTTCACGACGCTATCGAAGCGACGAACCCGGAGCGGTCAACTATGGCCTGTACGGGACGCCGACGCACCATGCGCTGTTTGACCTGTTAACCGAGCTCGAAGGTGGGTACAGAAGCTGGGCAGTGCCGTCGGGATTGACGTCGTGCACGATCGCAATGCTGGCTTTTTTGCGTGCCGGCGATCATGTGCTGGTGCCGGATTCCGCGTACGGGCCGACGCGTCGTTTCTGCATCGAGATGCTGCCGCGCTACGGCGTGCAGGCGAGTTTCTATGCACCCTACGCGGGGGGCGAACTGGAAGCACAGTTTCGCCCGAACACAAAGCTGCTGTGGCTCGAATCGCCGGGATCACTTGACCTTCGAAATGCAGGATGTGCCGTTGCTCGCCGAACTGGCACGCAAGCGCGGCGTTGTTACCGCGATCGACAACACCTGGGCCACGCCGCTTTACTTTCAGCCACTGAAGTGCGGCGTCGACGTCAGCGTGCATGCGGCGACCAAGTACATCTGCGGCCATTCAGACATGCTGATGGGAACGATCACGTGCGCACAGCAGGCATGGGCTCCGATGCGCCAGATCCTGTTCAACATGGGCCTGGTCGTGAGCCCCGAAGACGCTTACGTGGCGCTGCGCGGCTTGCGGTCACTGGCAGCGCGACTGCGCCAGCATCGCGCTACGGCCGAGCGCCTGATTGAATGGCTGCTGGCACAGCCTGAGGTTGAGCGCATTCTGTATCCGGCTTTGCAAAGCGGACCCTGGCTCATCGATTGTGGAGGCGCGACATGACCGGCGCCACCGGATTGTTCGGAATTGTGTTGAAGCAGGGCGCGGGTGGCGCGCGCCTTAACGCGCTCGTTGATTCGGTCGAAGTCTTCGGCCGGGGCTATTCGTGGGGCGGCTATGAAAGCCTGCTGGTGCCCGTATATCCGGAGCGCAGTGTTGCGCCGTGCGAGGCCGAAGGACGCTTGTTCAGAATATCGGCGGGCCTAGAAGACGTTGATGATTTGATCGATGATCTAAAGCGCGGATTTGCAGCGCTACGTGCCTGCTGAACGCGACGCGAGAAGTCGCACAGTGCACGGAAGCCGCGGCTTCCAGTCCACGATCAGGGTGATGCGCCGCCGGCGCGCGGCTTTTGTTTGCGACCCGCCATGATCCGGTCGAACATCCAGCCAGGCATGACTTTCAGCAGCGCGGTCACCCAACCCATCTGCCACGGAATCGTGCGATAGCGAACGCCCGCGATGATGGCGTCAGCGGCGCGCCGCGCGAACGCGTCGACATTCATCAGGAAAGGCATCTGATACGGATTTCTTTGCGTCATCGATGTGCGGATGAAGCCGGGCGAGATCGTGACGACCTTGATTCCGTATTTCGCCACCTCGACACGCAGGCTTTCGCAATAAACGATCGCCGCGGCCTTCGAAGCACAGTACGCATCCGAGCCCGGCAGTCCACGTACGCCGGCGACACTGGCGATACCAACAAGCGTCCCGCGCCGGCGTGCCTTCATCCCTGCGATGAATGGATGGAAGGTTGTGGCCATACCGATAACGTTGGTATCGAAGACGCGGGCGAATTGCTCGAGATCTTCATAGAACTCGGTCTTCACGCCGACGGAGATTCCGGCGTTCGCGATCACGATATCGGTGCCGCCGACGGCCGCGTCGAATGCGTGCGCGGCGGCGATTAGCGCGTCCTTGTTGGTGACGTCGGCAACGTAGGTGTGGTGACTGCCCGGCAGGGTAGCTTCGACGCCGGTGAGTGCGTCACGCCGTCGCGCTACCAGCCCCAGGCGAGCTCCACGCGCTGCGAACTCACGTGCAAGCGCGGCGCCTATGCCACTCGAGGCACCGGTAATGAAGACGTTCAACAAACGCTCCTCGTGTACGCGACTGCTTCGCAGTCGCACGTGCACTCGTCGCGACTAGTTAGGCGCGCTCCCTTCGGAGCGGCCGCGCGTGCGCGCGCAATATAAAGGCATGCAACGGAGGAGTGTTTATTTTTTTCTCTCTGCCCGTGCGCGCTGAATCAGGCTATCGAGGACGGCCACGCTTCCTTCGCGCGAACCGACCATGGATGGCGCAGTCACGAACTTGCCGTCGACGGCCATGCTCGGCGTGCCGTCGATCTTGTAAGCGCGCCACACCTGGCCCGCGCGACTGGTTCGTGCACCCACTGAAAATGAGTTGTACGCATCGAGCCACTGCTTGCGGTCGATGCCCTGCGTTGCCATGAAATCAGCGATTTCGTCGGGTTTCAGCAACGGCATGCGCTTCGTCTGAATGGCTTCGAAGACTTTCGAGTGCAGGTCGCTGGTCTTGCCAAGCGCTTCGAGCGTGTAATAGATGCGAACGTGCGGCACCGACTTCTCATCCCATGAAATCGGAATGCGGCGATATTCGACATCGGAGGGCAGTGTTTTTCTCCAGCCTTGCAGCACGGGGTCGTAGGACATGCAGTGCGGGCACGAGTATTGGAAAAATTCAAGGACTTCAATCTTGTTGCCGGACTCGCCGGGCTGCGAGGGTGTGACCGTACGAAAGTCTTTATTTTCCTGCAGCGGTCGCGCCGTCTGCGCGAGACCCACGGCAGGCAATGCGGCAACGGCGACCAGCAAACTGCGGCGCTTAATGAACATCAAAGATCTCCACACTTTTAAAGTTTCGAATGCTGCGAAGTATCGCAATAGAACGGTGACCCAGCGCTGCCCGATGACAGGGGATTCGCGGCTTATTTCAGTCGAACGAGTTGAACGTCAATGCCGTTTTCTGCCATTGTCTTGCGAATGCGGTTGACGTCCTCGAGGTTCCCATAGGGCCCGAGTCGTACGCGATACAACGTCGTGCCGTCCTGTTCACGCGGAAACACCCGGGCATCGAACCCCAGCAATGCGAGCCTGGCCCGCATCGAATCGGCATCGTCCGGGGTTCTAAACGCGCCTGCCTGTAACAGAAAGCGTGAATCCTCCGCCGGAAAGACATTTCCCTTTTCGGCCGGCGGAGGCGCCGCTTTCGGATCCGTCGCCGGATCGATCTTCGGTGGATCGGGCGTCGGTGCCTTAGTCGGGGCGTGCGTGTATAGCGGCTTGTTCGGATCGGGCAAGGGGCCGCTTCCCGCGGGGTTCACATTTTCGCTGGCCGGCCGGACCTTGTTGACGAACGGCACCGGCGCGTTGGTGATGAAAAGCGCCACGGCGACGGCGATTGCCAAGCCCAGCACCAGTCCGCCGACAAAGCCGACCAGCGTTGTTCCGCGTTGCGAAGTTACAAACACGTTTTCGGTTTCGTTCACATGCGTTGCGGCGCTGAAACGCCGAGTAATCCGAGTCCGTTCGCGAGGACCTGCCGCGTGGCAAGAAGCAGCGCCAAGCGGGCGTTGCGCGTATCGGCGTCCTCGACCAGCACGCGCTCGGCATTGTAGTAGGCGTGAAAATCGGCCGAGAGTTCCTTCAGGTACGACGCCAGCTGATGCGGGGCCGCATCGCGGGCGGAATCCGCAAGGGTCGTCGGGTAATCGGCCAACCGGTTCATCAACGCATGCTCGCGCTCGCTCTGCAGCGGCGCAAGAGCCACTTCGGGTCCCGTCGGGACGGCAAATTCTTTCTCTTCGGCCTGAGCCAGCACCGAACAGATGCGCGCGTGCGCGTACTGCACGTAGTAGACCGGATTCTCATCCGATCTCGAAACTGCCAGATCGACGTCGAACACAAACTCGGCGTCGGGTTTGCGTGAGACGAGAAAGAACCGGGTCGCATCGCGGCCCACCCAGTCCAGCAGGTCGCGCAGCGTCACGTACGTTCCAGCGCGCTTGCTCATCTTGACTTCTTCGCCGTCCTTGGTCACGCGAACATCTTGTGCAGCACATAGTCGGGATACCCGCGCGGCACCTTCATGCCCAGCGACTTGGCTGCTGCCCGCAACCCCGCGCGGACGCGTGCGACGGTTCCATAGTGATCGGTGCCCTGCACGTTGACGACCTTGTCAAAACCGCGCTGCAGCTTGGTGGTGTGATAGGCCACATCGGGCACGAAGTAGGTATACGTGCCGTCCGACTTGCGCATCACGCGATCCTTGTCGTCCGTTGGCGGCCCGCCAAGGCCGGCGAGCTCGCCGTCGGCACCAAACGCGGTGGTCTTGAGCCAGAGCGCGCCTTCATGCTCATAGGTCATGCCCGATGCCACGATTGCATCGACCGCGGCCGCGACCTTGCCGTCGCTGTACAGCGACGACTCGAGAAAGTAGTGATCGAAATGCACACCGAGCGCATCGAGGTCGCGGTCCTGTTCGTTGCGCAGGTAGGCGACCGCAAACTGCTGAATCGAATTTAGATCGTCCACGTTGCCGCTTGCCGCAACGAGGTGACCGTCCCGCTCTACCGTGGCCCGCGCAAGATAGTCACGCGCAATCTCGCCAATATATTCGCCACGGTATCCATTTTCAGGGAATGCTACGGCCTCGCCGCGCAGCTCCTTCGCGCGCGCCTGAACTGACAGCGCCAGCATCGCGATCTGCGCGCCAGCGTCGTTGTAATAGAACTCGCGCGTGACACGCCATCCCTGCGCCGCTAGCAAGTTGGCCAGCGCATCTCCAAGCGCCGCTTGTCTCGCATGGCCCAGATGAAGCGGTCCGGTCGGGTTCGCGGATACGAATTCGACCATTACGTGCTCGCCTGTGTGTTCGTCGCTGACGCCGAACCGATCACCCTGATGCAAGACGTCGCGCACGACTTGCTGCCGCGCAGCGGGTGCGAGCCGTAGATTGATAAATCCCGGGCCGGCCAACTCAACCGCTTCGAGCAGTAACGAAAACTCTTCGGTGCTGCGCATCGTTGCCACGATTTCGGTGGCCACTTCACGTGGATTTTTCTTCTGCGCCTTCGCAATCTGCAAGGCAACGTTGGTCGCGATGTCGCCGTGTGCCTCGACCTTCGGCCGCTCGAGCGTGATCGGAATCGCCGTCAAGCCAAGCTTCGCGCAAGCGTTCTCGATCAAAGCGACGAGTTGTTGTTTTTGCGAAGGAAGCATTGATGACGCTCAGGGTTTGCCACGCACAAGGCCGCGCAGTTTACTGAGCATGTGCGGCTTTGGCTGCAATCATGCGTTAGTCACGGTTTCGCCCTTAGAATGAAATGCACTCAGCCGCAAAACTATTCGATAACGAGGAGACCATGAATCGACGCCAACTTCTGCAATCTGCCGCCATCGCAGGCGCGACCAGCGCGTTGCCCTTACCGCTGCTCGCGCAACAACAGCGCGCCATTTGCTACAACTGCCCGCCCGAATGGGCCGACTGGGGCGGCATGTTGAAGCTGATCAATCAGCGGCTGAACATTTCGGTCCCGCCTGACAATAAGAATTCAGGGCAATCGCTGGCAGCACTGATTGCCGAAAAAGGGCAACCCGGTTGCCGACGTGACGTATCTCGGCGGACAAGTCGGTCCGCAGGCACGCGAAGCAGGTGTTCTTGCCGCATACAAGCCGCAACGCTGGAACGACATTCCCGCCGGATTGAAAGATCCCGAGGGCTACTGGTTCACGATTCACTCGGGCACGCTGGGACTGTTCATCAACACCGCCGCACTGCGCGGCAAGCCGGTGCCTCGCTCATGGAAGGATCTGACGAATCCCGACTACAAGGGGATGGTCGGCTATCTGAATCCAGCCAGTGCGGCGGTTGGACAGGTCGGGGTGATCGCAGTCAACCTGGCGCTCGGCGGAACGTACGAGAACCTCGATCCTGCGATTGCCTACTTCAAGCAGCTGCAGGCAAACAATCCGATCGTGCCGACGCAGACAGCGTACGCGCGCGTCCTGTCGGGCGAGATTCCGATTCTGTTCGACTACGACTTCAACGCCTATCGCGCGCAGTACACCGACAAGGCGCCGGTGCAATTTGTCATACCGCGCGAAGGTACACAGCAACTGCCTTATGTGATGGGATTGGTTGCACGCGGACCGAATCCCGAGCAAGGCAAGAAGATGCTGGACTTCCTTTTGTCGGACGAAGGGCAGAGGCACTGGGCGAATGCATTTCTGCGGCCGGTGTTTCCCGCCGCGATGAGTGCGGAAGTACGGTCACGCTTCGTGGCAGATTCCGAATACGCGCGTGCGCAACCGATCGATGTGTTCAAGCTCTCCAGCGTGGCGAAAGTGATTGGTGAGCGCTATCGAAAAGACGTGGGGTGAGTCAGCGGTGAGCCAAGGGTGATTCCGGAGGCTGAAGCGAGTTCTAACGCGAGGCCGGTTTCGTTGCGCCGGCTTCGCGGTCCGCTCGGTAGCGATGGCCCGATTCTGCTGTGGCTGTTGCTGCCGGCGGCGATCGTCTTTACCGCATTTTTTCTTCTACCTCTTGGCAATCTGTTTCTGATCGGCGGCTCGGGTGCGCGCGGTTGGGGTGCATACACAGCCGTGCTGACTGATGCGCAGTATCTGAGCAGCCTCGTGTCGACCGTTGCGCTGGCAGCGGCGACGACCGCTGCGACGTTGTTCATATCGGGCGTGACCGGCGTGTTTCTGACGCGTGCCCGCTTTCGAGGCCGTGCTTTGCTCGCGGCATTGCTGACACTGCCGCTCGCGTTTCCCGGCGTCGTGATCGGTTTCATGGTGATCATGCTGGCGGGCCGGCAGGGTTTGATTCCGGACATCAGCGAGTGGCTGATCGGAGAGCGGATCGTTTTTGCTTATTCGATGGCAGGATTGTTTCTCGGTTATTTGTACTTTTCGATTCCGCGCACGATCCTTACGGTGATGGCTGCTGCCGAAAAGCTCGACGTGCGGCTGGAAGAGGCGGCGCGGTCGCTCGGCGCAGGGCCGCTGCGCGTCGTCAGTGACGTCATCGTCCCGGCGCTGAAGCCTGCGTTGTTGTCGGCCGGTGCAATCTGCTTTGCCACTGCGATGGGCGCGTTCGGGACCGCGTTTACGCTGGCGACGCGAATCAACGTCTTGCCGATGGTGATTTACACCGAATTCACTTTGCAGGCGAATGTCGCGACTGCGGCCGCGCTGTCATTCGTGCTTGGCGCGCTGACGTGGGCAGTGCTGGCAACGGTTCGCACCGCCGCAGGCACCACCGTGGCGGCGGCCGGGATAAATGCGCCACCGCTCGATCTGGTTCTGGCCGCTGCTCGCGTTCACGATCGTCGTATGCGCGTTTCTGATTGTTCCGGTCGGCATGTCGATGCTTGCAGGTGTGACGCGCAATTACTTCATCGGGATCGACAGTGGTCTGACGCTTGAATGGGTGATCAAAGTCTGGACCGATTATCGTCACACGATCCTTCTTTCGATACAGATCGCGCTCGCTTGTCTAGCTTGCACGCTGCTGCTGGGTGTTCCTGCCGCGTATGCGCTGGCGCGCGCCAATAACGCGGCGACGCGAATCGTCGAAGAGCTGCTGGTCATGCCGGTCGCCATTCCGGGGCTTGCGACCGCGCTTGCGCTGATCGTCACGTTCGGCAACTGGGGTGGGTTTCGCCGTAGCTGGTTGATCATTCTGGTCGGCCACGTTTTGTTCACATTGCCGTTCATGGTGCGCAGCGTGCTTGCCGTGCTGGCATCGATCGATCTGAAGTCGCTTGAGGAGGGCGCACGCAGCCTGGGTGCCAACTTTGCGCAGCGGTTTTTTGGCATCGTATTGCCCAACTGTCGCAGCGGCATCGTCGCGGGTTCGCTGATGGTGGTGACGCTCTCGATCGGCGAATTCAACATGACACTGCTGCTGCACACACCACTGACGCCGACGCTGCCGGTCGGGCTGGCCGATGCGTATGCGTCGCTGCGGCTCGAGGTCGGCTCCGCCTACACGCTGATCTTTTTCATCATCATCATTCCGTTGCTGATCGCGCTGCAGTGGGCATCGCAACCTGTGAATCTTGCGCGATCCGCGCAACAGCGGCGTGCGGCGACATGAAGTGATGAGCGGCATTCCGATTCAGGTCAGCCGCTGTGGCAAGACATTCGAGGACGGCACGCGCGCGCTCGAGCCGATCGACCTCGAAATCGCCGCCGGCGAAACCATCGTGCTGCTCGGGCCGTCAGGCTGCGGCAAAACTACAACGCTGCGCATCATTGCGGGCCTCGAGTCGCCCGATAGCGGCGGTCAAGTGCTCTTCGACGGCGTCGATGTGACACCGGTGCCGATCGAGAAGCGCAACGTCGGCATGGTGTTTCAGAGCTATGCGCTGTTTCCGAACATGTCGGTCGCCAGCAATGTGGAGTATGGCTTGAAGGTGCGCGGCATGCCGGCTGCGCAGCGCACAGCGCGTGTTCGGGAAATGCTGGCGATGATGCATATCGAGCCGCTCGCTCAGCGCCGCATCGATCAGCTATCGGGTGGCCAGCGGCAGCGTGTTGCGCTTGCGCGCGCGATCGCGACACGGCCGCGCGTGCTGCTGCTCGATGAGCCCTTGACCGCGCTTGACGCCAAGCTGCGCGACAGCCTGCGCCTCGAGATCGACCGATTGCTGCGCAGCCTGAACATTACGACCGTGTACGTGACGCACGACCAGGCTGAAGCGATGGCGTTAGGCGATCGTATTGCGGTGATGGAGCACGGCCGCATTGCGCAAATCGGGTCGCCACAGGACATTTACTGCGCGCCCGCCAGCGCCTTCGTTGCAGACTTTATCGGCACGATGAACCGCATTAGCGGAAAAGCGGAAAGCAACGCTTTGCGCTTCGCTGGCGGCAGCGTTCCGCTGGGTCCCGATTCTGCAGCTGCGACCGAAGTGATGTTCAGGCCGGAAGACGTGCAACTGGTGTCGCACGCTGCGGCTAGTTTCAGCGGCAAAGTGGTCAGCAGTTTTTTTCTCGGCGATCACACTCGGCTTGGTGATCGACGTCGGCGACGGCCAGTGGGTCACAGTGCGCGCCGCGCAGCGCACCCGATTTGTCAACGGCGATTCGGTGCATTGCGCGATCGAGCCCAGTTCGGTGATCGCAGTAAAGTCCTCGCAATGATTCTCTGCCAGATCAGCGACCTGCATATCAAGCCTGAGCGCAGGCTCGCCTATGGCGTCGTTGATACAGCGACGATGCTCGAGCGCTGCGTTGTGCAGATCAATCGACTACCGCAGCGGCCGGATGCGGTGATTGCAACCGGCGATCTGGTCGATGGTGGGACGCCCGCCGAATACTCACTGCTGCGCGAACTGCTGTCGCCGTTGACGATGCCGGTGTATCTGATGCCTGGCAATCACGATGAGCGGCAAGCGATGCGGCAGGTGTTTGACGATCATGCGTATCTGCAATCGACATCCCTGTTCATTCAGTATGTGATCAACGGCTTTCCATTGCGCGTGATTGCGCTCGATACGGTGATCCCGGGGCAGGGCGGAGGCACGCTGTGCGACGAGCGACTCACATGGCTCGAGCGTGCATTGGCAGAGTCGGGCAAGCCGACAGTCGTAGCACTGCATCACCCACCCTTCGTTACCGGCATCGGGCATATGGACCGCATAGCGCTCGATTCATCGATCAAGCTTGAGCAAACCATCGCGCGGCATCCGCAGGTCGAGCGCGTTATTGCCGGTCACTTGCATCGTCCGATTACCGTGCGTTTCGGCGGAACTGTTGCCAGCACGTGCCCGAGCCCCGCGCATCAAGTGGTGCTCGATATCGCACTCAACGGCGCTGATCATTTCATCATGGAGCCGCCTGCGTTTCAGCTGCATTGGTGGAACGGGCAGCGGCTTGTCACGCACACCGAGTACATCGGCGACTTCGGCCCTTCGTATCCGTTTCGCGAAAGCGGAAAGCTGATCGATTGATGGGCGTTTGATGAGGCGCAGCGAACTTGACCACATCGTCATCGGGGCCAAGACCCTCGATGAAGGTATCGATTGGGTCGAACAACAGCTTGGTGCGCGTCCTGCACCCGGCGGCCAACATGTTGCGATGGGCACGCACAACGCGCTGCTGAAGCTTGCTGCGCGGTCGTACCTCGAAGTTATCGCAATTGATCCGGACGGTATCGCACCTGTTCGGCCGCGCTGGTTCGCGCTCGACGAGCCCGAGATGCAAGCGCTTCTTGCAGCCGGGCCGCGGCTGATCACATGGGCGGTGCGCAGCGAATCTTTGGCCAGCGCGTGCGCGCGCGTGCCCGATCTGGGCGAGATCCTGTCAATGAGTCGCGGTGACTTTCACTGGAAGATCGCGGTGCCGGAAACCGGCGCGTTGGCATGGGGAGGCATTCTGCCGACCGCGATTCAATGGATACCGGCTGAGGACGGCGTGGTCCATCATCCGTGCGACGTACTCGAGGACAGCGGATGCGAGCTTGTGCGGCTGCAGCTGTGGCATCCGGCTGCCGTGCTTGGCACCAGCGGAATCATGGGAATGTTTCGCGAGCTGAAAGTCATGGGGCCGGTGGATCTTGCACCGGGACCGAAGGTGCTGGCGGCGACGATTCGCACACCAGCCGGTGAAGTTGTGCTGAGTTAGCCGCCTCGAAACGGCCGAAATGCACGTCCGCTCGGCTGGGCTAGTGTCCGATCAGCTTCAATACCGGCACCACGCCGCCGGTCTCGATGCCGCGATAGTTGCGGATCGGTGGACAGTCGTAAACGGCCAGCGGAGTGCCGCTTGGATCTTCGAGCAGATCGAGCTGTTCCAGAACCTCCACGGTTGCCGCATGCACCGCGCGCGTGTTGCCGTCGGCGATTCGGATCGCGATGCCGAGCCCCTGCGAGCGCACGCCGATTGTCTGCAGGCCGTCGGCGCCCGCCTTGCTGATCCAGTCGCCGCGACCGCTCTGCGCGATGGCCAGATCCGCGCGGCGCGTTCCCGACACGAGGTCTGGATGATGGCTCATCGCAAACGTCAATGCGTGCATCTCGGCCGAATCTTCGGCAGCGATTCGCGCATACAGCTGTGCCAACCGCTTCAGTGGCATCGCAAAATTCGGCGCGCTGCAGCCGTCTATGCCCTGCGCAATCGTGTCACCGTGCGCAAACCGCGCCGTGGTCGTACGAATTCTCTGCTGCAATGGATGGCCGCTGTCCAGATAGTTTTCGGTTTGCAGCCCATGCATCCTGCAATACGCGAGAAATCCTGCGTGCTTGCCTGAGCAATTGTGATGCAGCGAATTCCACGTGGCCCCTATGGGTGCGGCGGTGTCGGTCGCGGCGAAAAAGCTCGGAGGATGGCAACCGCATTGCAGCGCTTTTTCGTCGAGCCCAATGCGCGCGAGGATGCGCTGCACGATCGATACGTGCATCGCTTCGCCGCTGTGGCTTGCGCACATCAAGGCAAGCTCGTGCGATCCGAAGCCGTAGTGCGCCAAGTCCTCCGTCTTCGACGAACGGCAGGGCCTGCAGTGGCTTTAGCGCACTGCGCGTGAAGTTAAGCGAATCAGGATCGCCAGCCGACGCGACCAGCTTGCCGTGAGCATCGACGACTGCAATCGAGCCGTAGTGCACGCACTCAGTGGTGCCGCCACGCGTGGTTTCGACCAAGGGCACGTGGCGCGGGATCATCGCCGAACCATACCGTGGGGACGAACAAACAGCAACGTCACAGCCGCCCAGCCGGTTACGGCGGCACGGACGGACGCTATGCAGGTTGCGGCGCGGCTCCGCCGGCCTTCAGCCGTGCGGCGATCTCTTTCCGGTAGCGATTCAAGTCCTGCACCGAGGTGAAAGTGCGCTCGAACAACAGCGACAGGTTGTGCAGGATGCGGTCTACAACCTTGGTTTCCCACTCCTTGTCGAACTTGATCTGCTTATCAAGCCAGTGCTCAAGCCAGTTCGGATCGGGAAGACGCGATTGAATGGTGTCAAGCGGAAACAGCGACTGGTTCACATGCAGGTTGGTCGGATGCAGCGCCTTGTCAGTGCGCTTGGCCGATGCCATTAACACGCCGATCTTGGCGAAAGCGGCGCGCGCGGTGTCACCGAGCTCCGACAGCGATTTCTTCATGTACCGCAGATATGCGCCGCCGTGACGCGCCTCGTCCTGCGACAGCAGCCGATAGATCGCCTTGATCACCGGCTCGGTATGCCATTCGGACGCGCGCCGGTACCAGTGATTCAACCTGACTTCGCCACAAAAATGCAGCATCAGGGTCTCTAATCTCGGCGCCGGATCGAACTCAAAGCGCACGGCGTGCAGTTCGTCCTCTGTCGGCACCAGGTCGGGCCGGAAGCGGCGCAGGTACTCCATCAGCACCAGCGCGTGTTTCTGCTCCTCAAAGAACCACACCGACATGAACGCGGAGAAATCCGAATCGCCGCGGTTGTCGCGCAAGAACATCTCGGTGGCCGGCAGTGCGGACCACTCGGTGATCGCGTTCATCTTGATCGTCTGCGCCTGCTCTTCGGAGAGCTTGGCGGCGTCGAAGTCATTCCATGGAACATCGGTTTCGAGGTTCCAGCGGACCGATTCGAGCGATCTGAATATATCGGGGTACAACAAAGGCGCTCATCGACTCTCCATCTACCTCGGCTGAATCGCTACTGATGCAGGCCGTGTGCCTTGCGCTTATCGTGTGTAATCAGCGCGTAGGCGGAGTGGTTGTGAATTGATTCAAAGTTTTCAGCTTCGACCGTGTAGGTAACGATACGCCGGTCAGCGTTTAGTGCCAGCGCAACGTCGCGCACCACGTCTTCGACGAATTTGGGGTTGTTGTAAGCCCGCTCGGTCACGTATTTCTCATCGGGCCGCTTCAACAAGCCCCAGATTTCGCACGACGACGCATCTTCAGCAATGCGGATCTGGTCTTCGACGGTGATCTCTTCCGCAAGCTCGACGGTGATCGTGATGTGCGCCCGTTGGTTGTGGGCGCCATAGTCGGAGACCTTCTTGCTGCACGGACACAGGCTTGTCACCGGCACCACAACTCGTTGCGTGAAGCGCGTCGTTTCACCGTCAGCATCCACCGTAAACGTCAGCTGATAATCCATCAGGCTCTCAACGCCAGACACCGGCGCCGTCTTCGTAACAAAGAACGGCAGCCGCATTTCAATACGACCGCCACGCGCATCTAGCCGCTCGACCATTTTGCGAAGCAGTTTTTGAATCGAACCCATTGATAAAGGTTCGACGTGGCTGTGCAGCACGTCGACGAAGCGGGACATGTGCGTGCCTTTTTGGTCCGCGGGCAAGCCGACATACATATCGACGGACGCAACGGAGGGCTGCGAACCACGAGCGGTCTTGACCAGCACAGGGTGCGTCAACGACTTGACGCCAACGCGCTGGATTGCGATCTCGCGGCGATCGTCACCGGACTGCACGTCCGGCAGGAACAAGTCGTCAGGTGCGTTCATTTCGCATCCAGCAATCGCTCGATCTGGCTCGTGAGGCGTGCGTCCAGCGGAGCCACGTCGCTTGGGTAAGCGGCCACGACTTTACCTTCGCGATCGACCAGATACTTATAAAAGTTCCACTTCGGCGCCTGCCCGGATGATTTGGAAAGCGCGGCAAAAAACGGGTTGGCCGATGGCCCCGCCACTGAAGATTTGGCAAACATAGGAAACTTGACGCCGTAGGTGTTGTAGCAGAAGTCGGCAATCTCCTTGTTGTTGGCCTTTTCCTGGTTGCCGAAATCACCCGAAGGAAAGCCAAGCACGGTGAGTCCCCGCGCTGCGTATTTCGAGTGCAGCTTCTCCAGGCCATCGTACTGCGATGTAAAGCCGCAGTAGCTTGCGGTGTTGACTACCAGCAGTACACGGCCCTGATACTGGCAAAGCGGCTGCGGCGACTCGTCCTGCAACTTTGCGAAGGTGTGGTTCAGCAGCGGCGGACAGGTCTGCGCTGCTGCCGGCCCCGAAAAGAGCCCACCGGCAAGGAACGCGCGTCAGAGTGAAGATGCGCAAAGCTGCAAGCATTAAAGTTCCTGTCGGCGCGACAGCGCCGCAAACAGCCGATGCTAAAGAATCCAGGGTTTCGGTCAACTCAGGTCGGCAGCCGTTTTCGCCGGTCAATTAGGCCATTGTGACCTGGAGGCGAAGGGCCACATTACGTTTGCAAACTGCGTCGCTGGAAATCAAGGCGCCGCCCGCGATACGATTAGCGCTCGACGATAGCGCTCGATGCAAACCGCCAACACGCCACTGCCGCCACACATACTCGCGTTGGACGATGATCCGTCGATCCGCGCGCTTGTTTCCGATTATTTGACGGAGAACGAGCTGCGCGTGACCGCAGTCGCGAGCGGCAGTGAGCTCGCGGCCGTGATGGAGCGCGAAGCGATTGACCTGGTGGTACTGGACTTGCGGTTGCAGGGAGAAGACGGAATGCAGATCGCACGCAAACTTCGTGAGGACTCTGCGGTCCCGATCCTGATGTTGACCGGCCGTGCCGAGGAGGCCGATCGCGTGATGGGCCTCGAGCTTGGCGCAGACGACTACCTGACCAAGCCGTTCAGTCCGCGCGAATTGCTTGCGCGTATCCGCGCGCTGCTGCGCCGGGCCAAGGCGCAGGCCACCGTCGCCGATCAGCTTTCCAAAGTGCGCGCCTATCGCTTTGGTACCTGGGAGCTCAACGTGGGGCTGCGCAAGCTCAAGGATCGTGATGGTCAGAAAGTAGATCTGACCAACGGGGAGTTCAGCCTGCTGACGGCGTTTTTGTCAGCACCGCAGCGGATCTTGACGCGCGACCAGCTGCTCGAGTTATCCAGACTGCACAACGCCGAGGTCTACGACCGTTCGATCGACGTCCAGATACTGCGCCTGCGCCGGAAGATCGAAGCCGATCCCGCGCATCCGCAGTTCATCACAACGGAGCGCGGAGTTGGTTATCTGTTCGACGCCGCTGTAGAGGTCGTCCGGTAGCACAACGGTTACTCCTTACGCGCTTCTTCGCTGTCGGCGTAAGGCGCGACTTTCGCAACGGCGCTGCGCGGTTGCTGGTAGTGGTGGTACGCCACAGAGTTCGTCCAGTCGTTGAAGTTATCGCTTGGTGCAAGCGATGTCGCGCAGCCAGTGAGGCCCAAGGCTGCAACAAGAAAGAACAGACGCGTGTGTTTCATTTAAGGATCTCCTTCAAGAGTTAAACATCATGGGTAATTCGGTTATGAACGCCAGAACGGCTTGGCCGTTTCGTTATGAACCTGGAAGCGGTCGAGCCCGATGTCGCGCAACTGCCAATCGCTGAGGCCTGCCAGCAAGTAGCGCTCATTCGAGCGCTGGATCCACCTGCGCAAGCTGTTGACAATGTTTTTCATTTCGTTATTCCTTTATCAGTGATGTCTCAGGCGATTTGATGCGCGGCCACGCGGGCCATTTGCGCGTGCGCGGCCAGGTCCTGGTGCAGTCGAATGGCTGCCGCAAGAGCGCGGTACCCGCCGACGTCGGCCACCGGCTCCGGCTCGGCTTCGATGACTTCAGCCGCCTCGCCGACGAACGCAAGCAACTTCGTGTCGGCGATGGCTTGCACCAATGCAGTTCCACGCCGACTGAAAACGAAGCTGTCGCCATCGCTCAGAAACGTGTCGCGGCGGTCACCCTCCTGCGTAACCCATACCATTCCCTTCACCACAGCGATGCTTTGTCCCAACGCTCTATCGACGCGCAGGATTTCGCCTCTGGCGAGTTTGGTGATTGATTGGGTGAGGCTGGTGTCCATGACGGCTCCCGTATTGCTTTGATGAAACGCCCTTGTCTATGGCGTCATCTTCACGGGGAGCCGTTGCATGCGCATTTCAGCGCGATGCGCGGCGATTTCAGTTGCAACAGTGAGAAGCGAGCGACTCTCTAATGGCGCAACACGCCGGCGAGGCTGCGCGCGATGTCGCGCGACACCAGTGGCTTGGCCAGCACTTCGACGACACCGGCTTCCTGCGCACGCGTGTGCAGAGCGGGAGTGACGTAACCACTCATCAACACAATGGGTATATTGGGATGCAGCTTGCGAATCTCTTTTGCAAGCTCCGAGCCAGTCATATCGGGCATGGCTTCATCGGAAAGCACGGCATCGAAACGCTGCGGCGAGGCGCGAAAGGTTTCGAGTGCGGCAGCGCTTGAATTGAATCCCACCGGCTCGTATCCGAGCATGGCGAGCATTTCTTCGCCCACCTTGACCAGCGCTTCCTCGTCGTCGACGAGGAGGATTGTTTCTCCCTGACCGCTGGCAATCGTCTCTAGCGCCACCGCAGGTGCCGCGACGCGCCCTTGCTGCGGCAGATAGACAGTGAACGTTGCGCCGGCACCGGGCGTGCTTTGCACGTGGACGCCGCCGCCCAGCTCGGTCACGATGCCGTGCACAAGTGACAAGCCGAGACCCGTTCCCACGCCCACACCCTTGGTCGTGAAAAACGGGTCAAACATTCGCTCGAGCACGTGCGGTGCGATGCCAACGCCGGTATCGCGCACGCTAAGGCGCACATACTTTCCGCGCGACAACACGCCGGTCGAAACAGTGAGCGATTCGCTCAGCTCGATTGCATCAAGGTCAACGGCGAGCGTGCCTTCCGGTTTCATCGCCTGCATGGCGTTAGTGCAGAGGTTCAAGACCACCTGATGGATCTGTGTCGGATCTCCGAGCACAGCGCAGTCTCCGGCCGAAAGCTGGCGCTCGACGCGTACACCGTGCGGCACCGAATCGGCAATCAGATCGAGCGTTTCAGCGACGATCGACTGCACGTGCACCGGTAGTCGCTCGCCGACGCTGCTGCGGCTGAACGCCAGGATGCGCTCGACCAACGATTTCGCGCGCATGCCCGCGCTGATGGCGGCGTCGATATTGCGGCGAAGCGGTGTCCCCTCCCGCGCATCCTTCTGCGCCATTTCGCCGTAACCGAGAATCGCCGAAAGCACATTGTTAAAGTCGTGCGCAATCCCGCCGGCGAGCGTGCCGATCGCCTCGAGCTTTTGCGCCTGCCGCAACTGGCCTTCAAGCCGGTCTCGCTCCACCTCGGCATTCTTGCGGTCGGTGATGTCTTCCATTGAGCCTGCCATTCGATACGGCTGGCCTTTTTCGTCGCGCAGTGCGACACCGCGCTCGCGATACCAATGCCATTCACCGTCGCGCTGATGGCGCAGCCGGTATTCGACCTCCCACGACTTGCCTGCGCCGCCCAGGTACGCGGCCAACGCGTCCTTGACGCGCTTCTCATCTTCCGGGTGGTAGGCGAACAGCGTCCACCATTGGTTGCAGGGGCGCATCGGCTCGCCGGGATCGAGTCCAAGGAGCTCCTGCGCACGAGCCGAGAAAAAAAACGTCTCGCTGCGCATATCCCAGTCCCACATGCCTTCGTTCGATCCCGCCACCGCCAGCTGGTAGCGCTCCTGCGACTCGCGTAACGCTTCTTCGGCACGCTTTTGTGCATCGATATCACTGATCGATCCGGCGACTCGAATAGGTCGCCCTGCCTGATCGCGCACGCACTTGTTGCGATGGCGAATCCAGCGGCACTCGCCATTCGGCAACATCACGCGATACTCTCCTTCGCGCAATTCGACCTGGCCGTCGAGAAAGTGCTGCAGATCGTCTCGGACACGCTGCACATCGTCCGGGTGGTATTTGACGAGGTCACGCCACTCGGCGCGTGAGCGCACCGTTACATCGGAGTCGACGCCCATGATGCGCATCGCGCGCGGCGACGAGTACATGCGGTCGTTGACGACGTCCCAATCGACGATGCCATCGTTGGAACCGGCAACGGCGAGGGCAAATCTTTTTTCGCTCTGACGAAGTGCATCTTCGGCGCGTTTACGCTCTGAAACATCGTTCGTTGCGCCGGCCATCCGCACTGCCTTGCCGCCGGCATCGCGAAAGCACTGCCCGCGCGAATGAATCCATCGAATCGCGCCGTCTCGAAGAATGATTCGATACTCGATCTCAAATTGCTCTGTGATACCGGCCAGATGGTCGTCAACCTGCTTCTGAAGCTCACCCGCATCGTCAGGATGAATCTTGATCAGCTCGCCGAACTCTGCGCGGGTAGTAAATTGCACATCCGGCCGCAATTCAAAAATGTCCCTCATCATCGGCGACACGAACAGCTCGTCGGTAGCCAGGTTCCAAACCCAGTGGCCTTCCTTCGAGCCCGTGGTCGCGATCACATAGCGTTCTTCCGACTCGCGCAGCCTATCTTCGGCGCGCCGCTGGGCGTCGATATCGCTGACCGAGCCTGCTACACGCAGCGGCTGCCCATCTGCGTCGCGAACGCAAAGGCCGCGTGCACGCACCCAGTGCCAGTTGCCGTCTTCACGTTGAACTCGATATTCAATCGCATACGCCGGCGACCGCCCGGCCAGATGTGCGTCCATCGCCTCGATGCGTCGAGCTTGATCGTCCGGATGAAATCGCAGCGAAGCAAACCATTCGGCGGCGTCATTCTTTTCTGGGCCTGGCGGCATACCGAGAATCTCTCTGGCGCGCGCCGACGCAAATACGCGCTTGGCGCGCACGTCCCAGTCCCAGATTCCGTCATCCGAGCCGGCCACCGCGGCAGCGAATCGCTCCTTCGATGCCTCAAGCGACGCGCTCGCCGCCCGCAGCCGCGCCAGTTTGCGCATCAATAGTGTCAGCAGCAGAGCGGCCAACGCGCCCAGCACAAGCGTGCGCACTGCTGTACCGACCGCCTGCTCGCGCCACGCCGCGAGAGCAACGGACGCGTCGCGCGATACCAGAACGATTATCGAATACCCCGGCACTTCGGTGAGCGCGACATAACGCTCAACACCATCGACCGGACTGGTCATAAGCAGAGTTGCCGATCGGCCGCCAGCTCGCGAAGCCAGCAACTGATCGAGCGGTGGAAAGTGCTTGCCCAGCGCCGCGTCCACGGTGGAAAGCGCGCAAGCAGGTGCCGTCCCGATGCATCAAGGTGACTTTCGTCGCTTTGTCCAGTTGAACATCGCGGTAGAAGTCCTGGAAGTAGTCGATGCGCCCGCGCGCCGCAATGGTTCCAGCGAACTGTCCGGACACTCGTCTGCAGCCGGCGTCCGATCGGAAAAAACCATTGACCATCGACACGGCTCTGAATTGCGGGGCCAACCAGCATGTCGATCTTGGGATTGTCACGCGCCGTTTGAAATGCCGGCAGGGCGGCGACATTGGCGGTCGTGTCGGGGGCCGGATAGACCCAGGAGATCGCACGTGGCGAGCCATCGGCGTTGTGCATCGCCAGCCCCTCCGCCTGCACCAGCCCGATCGCCTGTTCTTTCAAATAGTTATGCAGATCCTCTTCATTCAACTTCGACAACGCGCCCCGTTTGAATTGTTCCGAGATGTAGCGCAACACGACATCGACCGCCTGCACGCTGCGCGCCGTTTGTTCGGCGATGATGCGTGACTGCGTCTCCAGTTCGCGACCGGTTTCCTCGACAGCGATCCGATAACCGCGGACGATGTCGGTCGCGGCCATAATCACGATGACGCCAATCAGAGACGGCGCCAATCCAAGGCACGCCACGCGCCGCCCACTGGCGCGAAGCGAATGCCGCTATCGCGCTCGCGCGACCCATCGGATCACATCCTCATCCGAATCAAAAATGTCAGCCGCCATTGGGCATCAAACCAGTTGCCGTCGCATGTCGCTCGAGATTCGTCCAGATTACAACTGAAACCGGCGGTGCCGCCTACGACCAAGAGCGTCGCGGCACGGTTCCGACCGGGTCTGTCCCTACTTCGCCGCGGGTGCGAAATGGCGTTGCGGCGACCTTGTTATCTGGGACAATCCCCCGCTGCTGCATTCGCGACGCTGACCGATCCCACGGATCCGCGCACCTTGTGGCGCATTACCGACAAACAGGGGACAAGACATGAAACGCAGACTGTTACTAGCCGCGGTTCGCGGCCGCCATTGCGCTTCCGGTAGGGGCGCAGACCATCACGCTGAACGGGGCATCGCAGTTCAACGACGACCATGCCTTCACCAAAGCGATGGTGAAGTTCGAAGAGCTGGTGAAGAAGTACTACGGCAAGCCGATCAACTTCGTGCTGCACAAGAACAGCGCGCTCGGGCTTGAGAAGCAGTACTTCGAGTACATGGCACAGGGCAAGGCGGTGGACTATGCGATCGTGTCGCCCGCGCACATGTCGACATTCTCGAAAGCAGCGCCGTTTATCGACGCGCCGTTCCTGTTCAGGGACCTGGATCACTGGAACAAGGTGCTTGATGCCGACGTGCTGAAGCCGGTCGCGGACGAAATCAATCAGAAGGCCGAGGTGATGTTGATCGGCTACGCGGGCGGCGGCACGCGCAACATCTTCGCCAATAAGCCGGTGAAGAATATGGCCGAGCTCAAGGGACTCAAGGTGCGCGTGCAGGGCGCGCCGATCTGGTCCAAGACCTTCTGCCGCGGCAGGCATGGCGCCAACGGTGATCGCCTACAACGAGGTCTATAACGCGATCCAGAACGGCGTCATCGCGGCAGGCGAGAACGAGGCGGCCGGCGTCGAGCAGATGAAGTTCTTCGAGGTCGCGCCCAGCCTCAACATGACGCAGCACGCGATCACGATCCGCCCGTTGTGCTTTTCTACCAAGACGTTCAACAAGCTGCCGACGGATCTGCAGGACGCGATCATCAAGGCGGGCAAAGAGGCCGGCGCCTACGGTCGCCAGATCGAATCGAGTGAGGACACCGCCAAGCTCGACGCGCTTGAAAAGGCGGGCAAGCTGAAGCGCATTCCCTTTGCCGACCGCGCCGCGATGAAGAAAGCGGTCGACCCGGTGATGGCTGAGTACGCCAAGGAAATTGGCGCAGAGCAGTTGCTGGCGAAGATCAACGCGCTGTAAGTAACAGCTGCGAGAACAGCCACTCCGGTGCAACGCCGGGGTGGTTTTTTCTTGCTCGAATTTCCTCGATGAGCCTCTGGCGCAAATTCACCGCCGGTTACAGCTGGCTGCTGTCGTGGCTGCTGGTGATATCGGTGGCGATCCTGATCATTCCGGTGTCGCTGCAGATCTTCTCGCGCTACACCGCGCTGATCCCGAGCTATATCTGGACCGAAGAGATGGCGCGCTTCCTGTTCATCTGGATGATCATGATCGGCGCGATGATCGGAGTGCGCGAGGGCACGCATTTCGAAGTCGACCTCTGGCCACGTCTTAGGCCACGCGCGGAGGCCGCAGTGAGGCTCGTGGCGAGCATTGGCGTGCTGGTAATGGCGCTTGTATTCGTGTGGGCCGGCATCGAATTCACGCGCTTCGGCTGGAACCGTACTTCCGAGCTGGCTGAACTGCCGCTATGGATGATTCATATCGCCTGGCCGATGACCGGCTTTACGTGGCTCGTGTTTCTGGGCGAGCAGATGTGGGACAACGTCAGAGTGCTCGCGCGTAGGCAGCACGCATGAGCGCCGCACGGCCGCTCCGAAGGCGCTCGCTCCCCCCTGGGGGGACCGGTGCCGCGCGCCGTAGGGGGCCACCTTGAGCGGCGCGAGCCTTCTCAGTCGCCGGCACCGCTTCGTGGATATTGTTCGGCGTGTTCTTTGGGCTGATGTTCCTGCGCGTGCCGGTGGCTTTCGCGCTCGGCCTGGCGTGCCTGCCGATCCTGGTGCATCGAGCCGCACCTCGACACCGGGACGCTGATGGGCGAGACATTCAATGCCTACAACTCGTTCATCCTGCTGGCGGTGCCGTTTTTCCTGCTGACCGCCAACCTGATGAACGTCGGCGGCATCACCGACCGGCTGATGCGCTTCTCGCGCGACCTGGTCGGCCATTTTCCCGGCGGGCTGGCGCAGGTGAACGTGGTGCTGTCGATTTTCTTCGCCGGCATCTCGGGTTCCTCGACCGCCGATGCCGCGAGCCAGTCGAAGATCTTCATCGAGGCGCAGATCAAGGAGGGCTACGACCTGTCGTTCTCGGTGGCCATCACTGCGGTGTCCGCGGTGCTGGCGGTGATCATTCCGCCGTCGATCCTGATGATCGTCTGGGGCGGCGTGCTGACCGTGTCGATCGGCGCGCTGTTTCTCGCCGGCATCATTCCGGGGCTGCTGATCGGCGCTGGCGCAGATGGCGACGGTGCACGCTTACGCCAAAGCGCGCGGCTATCCGACTTATCCGCGCGCCACTTTCAACGAACTGCTGCGCGCCGCGTCGATCGCGATTCCTGCGCTGATGACGCCGGTGATCATCATCGGCGGCAAGATCTTCGGCTGGTTCACTGCCACCGAGTCGGCGTGCATTGCGGTGCTGTACGCCGCAGCGCTGTCGATCGTGGTCTACCGCGAGATGAACCTGAAGGGCCTGCACGAAGCGCTGCTCGATACCGGCAAGCTTGCGGGGATCGCGCTGTTCTGCGTCGGCACCGCTTCGGCGTTCGGATGGCTGCTCGCGTACTACCAGATCCCGAAGGCGATCCTCGCCGGAGTGTCGGCGTGGAACATGGGGCTTACCGAGACCGGATTCTTCATCGCCTTCGTGTTCCTTGTGGTCGGATGTTTTCTCGATGCGATTCCGGCGATCATCATCGTCGGCACGATCCTGCAGCCGCTGGCGATGGCGGTGGGCATGGACCCGGTGCATTTCGCGATGGTCGGCATCGTGTCGCTCGCGTTCGGGCTGGTCACGCCGCCCTACGGCCTGTGCCTGATGATCTCCTGCGCGATTGCGAAGATCCGCATGATCGACGTCCTGAAGGACGTAATGATCATGCTTGATTCCGATGCTTGGTGTGCTGGCGCTGCTGATCGTCTGGCCCGAAATCGCGCTGTTCCTGCCGAGACTGGTTTCGCCGGAGTTTCTGAAATGAGCGGCGCCGAACTTCAGCCTCGATGGCCGAACTGCGCTGGTGATCGGCGGCACCAGCGGTATCGGGCTCGAGATCGCGCTCGGCTTTCAGGCGCCGGCGCGCGCGTAATCGTGGCGAGCCGCGATGCGAAAAAAATTGACGCAAGCGTCGCGAAGCTCAAGCAAAAGGACGCGCGAAGCGCCGGTTACACACTCGACGCCAGTCAACTTGTCGACATGCGCCGCTTCGCCGAAACAGTCTGGGCCGAGCAGGGGCCGATCGACATCCTGCTAAATGCGCAGGGCACAACCGTCATCAAGCCGGCGCTGGATTTCAGCGAACAAGACTACGCGCTGGTGATGCGTACAAATGTCGATGGCGTGTTCTGGGCCTGCACCGAATTCGGCCGCCGCATGGTCGAGCGCGGCAGCGGCAGCATCATCAACATCGGCTCGCTGTCGTCGTTTCGCGGCTGGCCCGGCAGCAGTGTCTACGCGATGACCAAGGCGGCGGTGGTATCGCTGACTCAATCGCTCGCCGCCGAGTGGGCGAATACCGGCGTGCGCGTCAACGCGATCGCGCCGGGATTCTTCATGACGCCGCTGAACGAGAAGAAGATGTCCGACGCACGCAAGGCGCTCGCGATCGCGCGCACGCCAATGGGTCGCTTCGGCCAGCTGTCCGAGCTGGTGGGTGCCGCGGTATACCTCGCATCGCCAGCGGCGGGCTACACGACGGGCGCCACGATCGCTGTCGACGGTGGATTTCTCGCAAACGGGCTCTAATGCTTGCTGTTGAGGAAGCTGTCCGACGGGTTCGGCGTCGAGGCTGAGTGGAATCGATCTTGCGTCGCCCTCTGAACGATGCCGCATTCAAGGAGATCGAGCGACGCGTTCTTCGCCGGCCAGGTGCTGGTGTTTCGCGGTCAGCGTCTGACGCCTGCGCAGTTTCATGCATTTGCGCGGCGCTTCGGACCGCCCGAGCCGCACGTGATCGATCAGTTCCATCATCCCGAGTGCTCCGACATCCTGATTCTGTCGAACGTAATGCGTGATGGCCGGCCGACCGGCCTGGCCGACGCCGGCACCTACTTCCATACCGACTACTCCTATCTCGATGTTCCCGCGCGCTGCACGATGCTGTACTCGATCGTCGTGCCGAAGGTCGGCGGCGACACGCTGTTCGCCAACCAGTATGCCGCCTACGACGATCTTCCGCGTCGATGAAGGCGCGCATCGAGAATCTGATCGGACTGCACCACTACGGCAATCGCGACGATCTGAACGAAGCGTCACGCACCGTCGCGTCGCGTGCTGACCGACGAGCAGAAAAACAGAATGAACTGGGTCAGGCACCGCATCGCACGCGCGCATCCGGTGACCGGCCGCAAGGCGCTGTATGCGGTGTCGGGCAGCTCGTTCGGCATCGAGGGCATGCCCGACGATGAAGCGATCGCGCTGCTCGACGAGCTGAAAGCGCATGCGACGCAGCCGAAGTACCTTTATCGGCTCAGGTACAACGTCGGCGACTTGGTGATATGGGATAACGCGTCGCTGCTGCATTCAGCCACGCTGATCGATCCATTGGATCCGCGCACGCTGTGGCGGATTACGGTGAAAGAGTCAATCGTCCACAGAGGCGTCACATCGTGAAAACCATCCTGATCACGGGCGCGGCAGGTGACGTCGGGACGCATCTGCGGCGTGAACTCGCGGGCAAGTATGTGTTGAAGGTCTCCGACCTCCGTTCGCTGAAAAAAATCAACAAAGAAGAAAAATTCGTTCGCGCCGACATCTCGAAGTTTTCCGACGCTCTTCGCATCACAAAGGGCGTGGATGCAGTCGTGCATCTGGGCGGTTATTCGGTCGAGGGGCCGTGGGACGGGATCCTCAGCGCCAACATCGTTGGCTGCTACAACGTATTCGAGGCGGCGCGCAGTCAACGGCGTCAAGCGGATCATGTTCCCGACCTCGAATCACGCGGTGGGCTTTTACCGGCGCAAAGAGACGATCGACCATCGCGTTTATCCGAAACCCGACGGCCGCTACGGCGTATCGAAGGTTTTCGGCGAAGCGCTCGGCAGCTTGTATGCCGACAAGTACGGCATGCAGGTGTTCTGCATACGCTTGGGCAACGTCAATCCCGTGCCGATCGACAAGCGACGATTGTCGATCTGGCTTTCGCCGCGCGACCTGGCGCAACTCGTCACGATCGGCATCGAGCATCCGAAGATTCGCTTCGAAATTGTCTACGGCGTGTCGCGCAACAAGCGCAGCTGGTACGACAACTCCAACGCCTATCGGCTTGGCTACAAACCACAGGACGACGCTGAGAGTTATGCAAAGGAAGTCTTGGCGCGCGAGAAACCCGGCGGCGATCCGACGGCAGAAAAGTACCAGGGCGGAGTTTTCACCGTGGTCGAGGAAGTGACTAATCCCGCGCCGCTGCCGAAGAAGAAAAGAAAAAAATGAGCGCCCGCAAACCGAAACTGGCGGTGCCGGTCGGCGCGACCGACACGCACATGCACATCTACCACGCCGAGGTGCCTTCCGCGCCGGGCGGCCCGCCGCTTCCTGGAGACTATCGCGTCGAACAGTATCGCGAGGTGCAGCAGCGCCTCGGTCTATCGCGCGTGATCGTCGTGCAGCCCAACGCCTATCAGGACGACAATCGAGTGACGCTGGCGGCGATCAGTGCGCTTGGGACCTGGCGCCAAGGGCGTAGGGGTCGTCAAGCCCGGCGTGTCCGATGCGGACATCGCCTGGCTGACCGAGGGCGGAATCATCGCGCAACGCATCTTCCAACTGCCAATGGGGTGCGGTCGGATTCGATCGGATGCACGATGTGATGGCGCGTGTGCATCCAGCCGGTTGGCACGCCAACATTCAGCTCGATGGACGCGAATTGCCGCAATGGGAAGACACGATCAAAAAGCTTCCGGGCAAGTTCGTCATCGATCACAACGGCAAGTATCTGGAGCCCGTCACTCCCGAGCACGAAGCGTTCAAATCGCTGTTGCGCCTGCTCGACACAGGTCGCTGCTGGGTAAAGCTGTCGGCGCCTTATGAAACTTCGAAAACCGGCGCACCGATATACGAAGACGTAAGTCGTCTCGCCAGGGCGCTGGTGGAGCACGCGCCGGAGCGCATGCTGTGGGCGAGCAACTGGCCGCATCCGTCAGCTCCGCGCGACGCCATTCCCGATGACGCCGATCTGATCGACTTGTTGCTCGATTGGGCACCGGACGATGCGACGCGCAGCAAAAATCCTGGTCGACAATCCCGCCGAGCTCTACGGTTTTCGCTAGTTCCGACGCGTCAGCTCTGTTTGCTTGCCCACACCTGGTACGCAGCTTTGTTTGCATCGTTCGGCGGATACAGACCCGGCAGAGCCTGCCCGGATTCGACTTGCCCCATGATCCAGCCTTCGAGACGCTCCTGTTCGACCGACGCTGTAATCACCTGATCGAGCAGTGCCGCGGGTATCACCACCGCACCGTCATCGTCCGCCACGACGACATCGTTCGGGAAGACCGCCACGCCGCCGCAGCCGATCGGCTGTTGCCAACCGACAAATGTGAGGCCTGCTACTGAAGGCGGCGCTGCAACGCCACTGCACCACACCGGCAGGTCGGTGCTCAGCACGCCCGCCATGTCGCGCACGGTGCCGTCGGTGATCAAACCGGCGACTCCGCGCTTCTTCATGCGCGCGCACAGGATGTCGCCGAAAATTCCGGCGTCGGTGACACCCATCGCATCGACCACGACCAGACAGCCCGCAGGCATTTTCTCGATCGCGGCCCGCGTCGAAATCGGTGAGTTCCACGATTCAGGCGTGGCGAGGTCTTCGCGCACCGGAACGAAACGCAGCGTGAACGCTCGCCCCACAACGCGTCCTTGCCCGGAACGCAGCGACGTGATCCGCGCATCCAGACGTTGCGCAGTCCTTTTTTCAGCAGCACAGTGGTCAGTGTCGCGGTTGTCACGCCGGACAGCGCGCGAGCAACGGTGTCATCAAGTGGCAACGGCTCGGTATCCATGGATGTCTCCTGTCAAAATAAATCTTGTAATGCGCGACGCACAATGATCAGTGCAAGAATGCTGATTGCGAGAAGCTTGCCATACTGCACATTTGAGAGTCCATGAAGCTGACTGAAAGAGTAGCAGTGATCACCGGCGCAGCGCAGGGGATCGGCGCAGCATGCGCGCGCTTGTTCGCTGCGCAAGGAGCGAAGGTCGTCATCGGCGACGTCAACGAAGCCAGTTGCGGTAACGCTGGTCAACGAAATCGCTGCCGCCGGTGGCGCCGCGATTTTTCAGCGCGCCGACGTTTCGCTGGCGAGCGATTGCACGGCGTTGATCGATAAAGCGGTCACGCAATACGACCGGATCGACATCGTTGTCAACAATGCCGGCATCGTGCACGGTGCGGAGTTCCTGGATTTGTCCGAGGAAGACTTTGATCGCGTACTGCGCATCAACCTGAAAGGGTGCGTTTCTCTGCGGACAGGCGGGAGCACGCCGGATGGCGGCGCAACCCGCGCGAGTCGACGGTCAGCGCGGCGTCATCATCAACATGTCGAGCATCAATTCGGTCGTCGCGATTCCGAATCAGGTGGCGTACACCGTCAGTAAGGGTGGGCTCAATCAGTTGACGAAAGTGATGGCGCTGGCACTTGCTCCGCACGGAATTCGGGTAATGGGAATCGGCCCCGGATCGATTGCGACCGAAATGCTGAAGAAAGCGGTGTTGACCGAAGGCCCCGCGCGCGCCCGCATCATGTCGCGCACGCCGCTGCAGCGGCTTGGGCGAGCCCGATGAAATCGCAAAGGTCGCGTTGTTTCTTGCCAGCGACGATGCGTCTTATATGACCGGAACCACGGTGTACCCCGACGGCGGAAGGCTCGCGCTTAACTACACCGTGTAGCGCAACATCACGTGCAGACTCTCGACCCGGCGCGCGAGCGCCGCATGCTGCTGACTCTCGCAGCGATCCAGTTCACCACCGTGCTCGATTTCATGGTGATCATGCCGCTCGCGCCGCAGTTCGCGCGCGTGTTCGACCTCAGCACGCAACAGTTCGGCTGGCTCATTTCCGCCTACACATTTGCCGCGGCGATTGCGGGCATTGTCGCTGCGGTCGTCATTGAGCGGTTTGAGCGCAAGCGACTGCTGCTGGCGGTTTACGTGGGCTTCGTCGCGGCGGCGGCCGTGACCGCAAGCGCGCAGAGCTTCCCGATGCTGCTGATCGCACGCGCACTCGCCGGCATGTTCGGTGGCGTGCTCTACGGCGTGATCTTCACCGTCATCGGTGACACGATTCCCGAGGCGCGCCGTGGACACGCCACTGGCCTGGTAATGACTTCATTTGCAATCGCGACGGTGGCGGGCGTACCGCTCGCGCTGCTGTCTATCAAACGCATTCAGCTGGCGCGCTGCGTTTGTCGTCGTTGCAATCTCGGGTGCGATCAATGCGCTGATTGCACGGCGCACGCTGCCGAACGTGGCGCACGTGGTTGACACAGCGACTGAAAAGCAACACGAACGCGCGCTGTGGAGCGAGTTCTTGCGCACGCTTACCTTTCCGAATCACGTACGCGCGTTCGTGTTCACGCTGATGATGATGGTCTCGGGCTTCATGGTGATTCCTTACATCAGTCTGTACATGACGTCGAACATGGGTTTGCCTGAAACGCAATTGCCTTGGTGTATCTGGCAGGGGGCGTCGCGACTTTTTTTACTGCGCGCTGGTTCGGGCGTTGGGCCGACCACTCCGGAAAGCGCACGGTCTATCGGTGGATCGCGTTGATGTCTGTAGCCCGCTGTTGATCGTCACCCACGCCCCAGCGTTGCCGCTGTTCGCAACGATCGCAGTGGCTGTTCTGTTTTTCGTCCTGGTGTCGGGCCGGATGGTGCCTGGCATGGCGGTTGTTACGAGCGCAGCACGTCCCGGTGGACGCGCGTCTTTCATGACATTGAATGGTTCGGTAATGCAGATCGGCTCTGGCTTGGCGGCTACATTGAGCGGCACGCTGGTTCAGCGCTTGCCGTCAGGTGCGTTGATCCACTACAACTGGGTGGGGTGGATCGCCGCCGCGGCCACGCTGGTTGCGATCTGGTGGGTAGGCCGTATCGAAACGCTCGACGCCGCGCCCGCCATCCCGATTATCGAAGAGCCGATCGGCTAGCTGCGCTTCCTGCGGCTTTTCGCTGATTTTTTCTTCGCAACGTTGGCCGGAAGGTTTGGGTTACTTGTTGCCGCAGTCGCAATTTTGGTGAACTGATCCTGCAAAGTGTTCCACCACGCCGCCGGATTCAATGGTTCAGCCGACGCAGCCGACTGAGTTGCCGACCTCTTGCTTGCAGGCGGCCTCGTTTTCTTCGCCCGTGTCAGGCACAGTGGCCCGAGCCGCGTTCGACTCTTCGGCCTTCATTGCAGCGAGCCCCAGCGCGACTTCGGGCGGCGGGTTTGGCGGCAGCCTCGGCGCTGACTCCGGTCTGCCGAGCATCGGAGCCATCATCGCACCGCTGATTCCCTTCAGCGTTGCAATCGTTGCGCGCTGCACCTCGAGGCTTTGAATCGTCGTGCGCAGGATGCTCGCGTTCAATTCAAGCCACTGCTCGACGGCACGCAGATCGGCAATTCGTTTCTCGAGCTCGTCGACGTCCAGGGTTGGCGCAAACATGTTCGGCAGTTGCTGCGGAATGCGAGAGGCCATCGACGCAAGATTTCCTGCGCCGGTAACAGATTCCCGGAAGCCCGGCGAAGCCCCACATTTTTTTCATCAGCTCGAGACTGTCGCCCACCGGGTTGGCGAAAGGCAAACTGCCGGGACGCTTGGTTGTCATGCCGCCTCCGATCTGCGCAATGGGACGACCTTCTGCTCGATCGCTCCAAATATTGATTGTCCAGCGTCATCGAACATCTCGATGCGCACCTGGTCGCCGTACTTCATGAACGGTGTCTTCGCTGCACCCTGCTCGATCATTTCAAGGCTTCGCTTCTCGGCGATGCAGCAGTAGCCGCGGCTGCGGTCGACATTCGATACGGTTCCTGAGCCAATGATCGATCCCGCACGGACGTTGCGCGTTTTGGCGACATGCGTGATCAGCTGCGAGAAACTAAACGTCATATCGTCGCCCGCGTTCGGCTCGCCGACCTTGACACCGTTCCAATGCACCGTCAGCGGCCTGTGAACTTTGTCCTCGCGCCACGCATCGCCGAGCTCATCCGGGGTAATCGCAACGGGCGAGAATGCAGTTGCCGGCTTGCTTTGAAAAAATCCAAAGCCTTTCGCCAACTCGGCCGGAATCAGGTTGCGCAAGCTGACGTCATTGACGAGCATTAGCAAACGGATTTGCGGGCCGATCGCTTTAGGCTTCGAGCCCATCGGGATGTCGCCGGTAACCACCGCAACTTCGGCCTCAAAGTCGATGCCGTGCTCCTCGCTCGGACAGACGATGTCATCGCGCGGTCCGAGCAGATCGTCGCTGCCACCCTGGTACATCAGTGGATCGGTCCAAAACGACGGTGGCATTTCGGCGCCGCGCGCCTTGCGCACCAGCTCGATGTGGTTAACGTAAGACGACCCGTCAGCCCATTGGTATGCGCGTGGCAGCGGTGCCATAGCTTTCTTGGGGTCAAACACGAACGCGTGGCGCGCGCGGCCGTCGTTCAGTGTCTGATAGAGCTCTTCGAGCTGCGGCGCGAAAAAATCCCAATCGTCGAGCACGCTTTGTAGTCGCGATGTCACCGCCGTGGCGTGGGCTGCCAACGACAAGTCGCGTGAGACGACGACCAGTTGTCCGTCACGTGAGCCGTCTGTCAGTGTTGCCAGCTTCATCGAGCGATTGGCCGCAGCATATCCACGGTATCTTAGCGTTCGCGATTTAGCGTCCAAGCGCCGCACGCTTTTGTGGTGGCCAAGTCCAAATTGATCATGTCGGTTGGAGTTCCAATCCCGAAGTGGCGAGGTCCATCTCTCTGGCGGGCCGCGTCTGTATTCGCGTTGGTTCTGTTGCTTCATGTATGGGCGCTGTATGTCTTTTCGCGCGGCCTGTCTGCCGTCCGTGCCGGCGGATGTAACGCAGACGACGTTGTCAGTCTCGCTGCTGGCGCCGCCTCCGGCCCCGACCCCGAGTGCGCAGGCGCCGAAGCCTGTGCCGCGTCCGCGCGCGCGCAACGCGCCAACCATTACCGCGCCGGTCGAGCCCAATTCAGCTCCAGCGCCATCGCCGGTCGAGGCGCCATTGGAGTCACCGTCAGCGCCGCTCGCGCCAGTGGCGACCGATCCTCCCGCCTCAGCGACCACTCCGCAACCATCGGACCTGGCGCTGGGTGCACAGGCGCTGCCAACCAAGGGGCGCATTGTTTATCGAACGTCGTACACGAGACTGACGGGCATTACCGCGCTGACGTATGTTGATTGGTCGATCGATCCCGAAAAAGCGACTTATGAACTCTGGCTTCGTACGGTCGATCCGGCGGGGCTGCTGGATCTGCGGTCCAATGGCACGCTGAAGTCATTCGGTATTGCGCCCGACAACTACATCGAGAAAATAGAGATCGCGAATCGCGAGCTGCGCGCGGACTTTGATTGGAAAATGAGTGCCGTCAGCTTCGTTGGGCGCGGAGCCAGCCAGCCAACGACGTTCGCCGAAGGCACGCAGGACCCGCTGTCGTTGCAGTTCCACCTGCCGCTGCTGGCGCAGGCCTACCCGTGGCGCTTCTCGCCGGGATCGGAAGTAACGTTCGCCGTCGCACGCCGCAATGTCGAGAACTACTCGTTCGTGGTCGAAGGATTCGAGACGACGCGCATCGACGGCACCGATGTGATGACGTTGAAGATCGATCGCAAGCGTGGGCCCAATGCAAATCGCAGGGTCGAGATCTGGATGGCGCCCGAGTTCCAGTGGCTGCCGGTGCGATTGCGGTTCACCGACTCCAACGACGAAATATGGGACAGCGTGTTGTCGCAGCTTCCCAGCGAGCCGCCTCCGCCGGATCCGATCGTGCAGGAGCCGGTTAAGCCATAGTGCGCTTCGGCATCACGCGGCCCTAGGGGTGATGTTGATCACCTGCGCCTTAACTTGTCCTCGCAGACGCGCCAGCAGGTCGTTCCACTTAATGCGCGCGACTTTCAGGTTGCCTTCCTTGATGTGGCCATAGCCCCGAATATCGTCCGGAATACTGGCAAGCTGAGCGGAGACTTCGTGATTGTCGGCCGACAGGCGTGACAGAATTTCTTCGACCGTCGCTTCGTATTCGCTGATTAACGCGCGCTCGGTACGCCGCTCAGCGGTGTAACCAAATACATCGAAGGGCGAGCCTCGTAGAAACTTCAATCGAGCGAGCAGCGAAAACGCCGACATCATCCACGGACCAAAACGCTTCTTCGCGATCTTTCCGCTGACCGGGTCGGGCTTCGAGATGATCGGCGGCGCCATGTAGAAGTTCAGCTTGTAGTCACCATCGAACTGAGCGGCGATCTTCGCGCGAAACGCCGGGTCGGAATGCAGCCGGCCGACTTCGTATTCGTCCTTGTACGCAAGCAGCTTGAAGTAGTAGCGCGCGACCGCTTCGGTGACGCGCGTCGACTGCAGCCGGTCGGATTCGACCTTGCGGACGCGTTCGACGAGATCAGCGTAGCGCTTCGCATAGGCCGCGTTCTGATAACCGGTCAGAAAATCGATGCGCTTCGCAACGATCTCGTCGAGCGTGTTTGCAACACGCTTCAGCTCAACCACGTTGTCCGGGAATGCGATGCGCTTGACCATCTCGACATCATGAGCCGCGGCGCGGCCCCACTCGAATGCTTTCTTGTTGGCATCGACCGCTACCGCGTTGATTTCGATCGCGCGTTGCAGAGTCTCGTATGCAAGTGGTATCCAGCCCTTCTGCCAGGCGAATCCGAGCACCAGCGGATTGGTATAGATCGCATCGCCCATTAGAGCGGTGGCCAGTGCCGTGGCGTCAACGAACGCACACTCGCCATTGCCTATCGCTTCGCGCACCTGCGTCGCGAGGTTGGCGCTGCCGAACTGCCAGTTCGGATTACGAACGAACTCGGCTGTGGGCGACTCGGCCGTGTTGACGATCGCCTTGGTCACGCCCGCCTTGATCTTCGACAGCGCTTCGTTGCTGGCAGTGACGATCAGATCGCAGCCAAGCACGACATCGGCTTCGCCCATTGCAATGCGAGTGGCATACAAGTCCTCCGGGGTCGGCGCGATCTGCACGTGCGAAAACACCGCGCCGCCTTTCTGCGCAAGGCCCGCCATATCGAGCACCGACAATCCCTTGCCTTCGAGGTGCGCGGCCATGCCGAGCAGCTGCCCGATCGTTACGACGCCCGTGCCGCCGACGCCGGTGATGACAATTCCATACGCACCTTCGCGCTCGCAACGAAGGAACGGTCGGCTGCGGCAGGTTGGGAACACTGCCGCTCGCCGTCGACTTGCCCTTTTTCAGCTGCCCACCCTCGACCGTCACAAAGCTCGGGCAGAAACCGTTCAGGCACGAATAGTCCTTGTTGCAGCTCGACTGATTGATCTTGCGCTTGCGGCCGAACTCGGTCTCTAGCGGCTCGACCGACAGGCAATTGGACTTCAGGTTGCAATCGCCACAACCCTCGCACACCAGTTCATTGATCACGACCCTACGTGCGGGATCGGGAAAATGCGTTTTCTCCGCCGTGTTCTTCTTGCGCCGGCGACGCTTCTCGGACGCGCACGTCTGGTCGTAGACCATTACCGACACGCCGCGATGCTCGCGCAGTTCAAGCTGGATGCGGTCGAGCTCGTCGCGATGGTGCACGGTGACGCCTTCTGCAAAACCGGCGTCCTTCGGATACTTGTGCGGCTCGTCGGTGACAACGACGATCTTCGTTACGCCCTCGGCCGCCATCTGCTGCGTGATCATCGGCACCGACAGCGGCCCGTCGTGCGGCTGCCCGCCGGTCATCGCGACCGCGTCGTTGAACAAAATCTTGTACGTGATCGACACGCCCGCTGCGACCGCAGCGCGCACCGCCATCGAGCCTGAGTGGTAGTAGGTGCCGTCACCGAGGTTCGCGAAAATGTGTTTCTCGTTCGTGAACGGTGCCTGCCCGATCCAGGGCACGCCTTCGCCGCCCATCTGCGTGTAGGTGCTGGTGTTGCGGTCCATCCAGATCGCCATGTAGTGGCAGCCGATGCCTGCCATCGCGCGCGAGCCTTCCGGCACAACCGTCGACGTATTGTGCGGGCAGCCAGAGCAATAAAACGGCGTGCGCTCGGTCACCACACGCGGCTTCGCCAGCGCTTTTTCCTTCGCTTCGATGATGCTAAGGCGCATCTGCATGCGTGCTCGCACCTCGGCGGGTAGTTCGAGCTTGCCGATCCTCTGTGCAATCGCCTTCGCAACAATCGCCGGTGAAAATTCGTAGTGCGCCGGCAGGATCCAGTTGCCTTGCGGCACCGCCCACTCACCGCCGTCTTTTTCGTCGAACTTTCCGATCACGCGCGGAATGCGCTTGCCGGTGCCGATCCACGAAAACAATTCTTCCTTCACTGCGTACTCGAGCAGCTGACGCTTCTCCTCAACGACCAGAATTTCTTCAAGACCTTCTGCAAAAGAGCGCACCGCGGTCGCTTCAAGCGGCCACACCATGCCGCACTTGAACAGGCGAATGCCAATGTCCTTGCACGTTTGTTCGTCGAGACCCAGGTCCGCGAGCGCCTGACGGGTGTCCAGATACGCCTTGCCGCTGGCGACAATGCCGAACCGCGCGTGCGCCGAATCGATCACCGTGTGATTCAGCTTGTTCGCGCGGCAGTAGGCGAGTGCGGCATACAGCTTGTAATCGAGCAGGCGCGCTTCCATTTCGAGCGGCGTATCGGGCCAGCGAATGTTCAGTCCGTCAGGCGGCATTCTGAAATCGTCTGGAATGACGATATCGAGCCGCTCCGGATCAACCATCACCGAGGCTGAGGCCTCAACAACCTCGGTCACGGTTTTCATGCCGACCCAGACGCCCGCATAGCGACTCATCGCGAAACCATGCAGGCCGAGATCGAGATACTCCTGCACCGATGCCGGGTACAGCACCGGAATCATGCAGGCCTTGAAGATGTGATCCGATTGATGCGGCAGCGTTGAAGACTTCGCGCCGTGATCGTCACCGGCGAGCGCAAGCACGCCGCCGTGCGGGCTGGTGCCCGCCGCATTCGCGTGCTTGAACACATCGCCGCAGCGGTCGACGCCCGGGCCTTTGCCGTACCACATCGAAAAGACGCCGTCGTACTTCGCGCCTTCGTACATGTTGACCTGCTGCGTGCCCCATACGGCCGTGGCGGCGAGATCCTCGTTCAGTCCGGGTTGAAACCGAACGTTATGGCGCTCCAGATGTTTTTTTGCGCGCACCGCGGTCTGGTCGACACCGCCCAGTGGCGAGCCGCGATAGCCGGTGATGAACCCGGCGGTGTTGAGCCCTGCAAGCTGATCGCGCTGATGCTGCAGCATCGACAATCGGATCAGCGCCTGCGTCCCGCTCATGTAGGCGCGGCCGCGATCGAGCGTCCACTTGTCGTCGAGGGTGACTTCCGTCAGCGCGCGGCGGACGGCTTCGGTAAGGGGGGCGTTCATTCAGGCTCCTGCCAAAAATTGTGTTCTTGGAAGTCGGCCATTCAACGTGGGTTCGCTTGGCCGGCGCAGCATTTGCAGACTCAACGCCTTGTGGGCGCGGTCGGCAGTCTCGTGCTCATCTTCGAGCAGGGCGCGAGGGTAGCACCGCAGCGACATCCTCTCAATCATGCGCTGCGGCGTGGCATATCGTGTTCCTGCCGGGTTCGCTCTCCCGTCAAGGCACAAGCCGAAGCGCTGATCACCAGTTAAGAACAGGAATGATTAGCGGCACGCTCGCCAGTTGGCGCTCTTGCGCAGGCGTTCAATTGCCCGGCGGGCTCACCGATGATGCGCGCGCCGGCAGAACAGATTTCGATCTGGTAGCGCTACACCGGCATTGGCTGCCGGTCTTTCAGGCGCAGCCATCCGCGCGCGATGCGATAGATCGCCCAGATTCCCAGCGCGAAGAAGCCGATGATCCAGATCGCGAAGCCGACGATGACGATTGCCAGCAACGCTCCCATCACACCGATGATGATCGCCCATAACATCGCCCACCAGAATGTTCGTATCTGCCACGAGAAGTGTGAATCGAGATAGGTACCGCGCACGTCGCTGCGCTTCACGTAGTTGATGATGACCGCAATGATTGACGGCCAGCCGAACAGAAACATGCCGATCACCGATGCCGTGCCGAACGCACCGACGACGAGGCCGAGCGTATGGAGTGCGTAAACAACGTGGGTAATCGTGACCAGCGAGTCGGCGGGCGCGACCGAAGTGGCTGGAGGAAGCGGTGTGCTCATCGGCGGAACTCCGAGCAAGGGTCGATCACGGAGCAGCCAGCATACCTGCTCCGTTTGCTAATTCATGAAGCCCAAATTTGGCTGCGAGAAGTTCGCCAGATTCGGCAGGATCACCGGCAAATTGGCATCCGTAACACCCATCCATTTCGCCATCGTCGCCGCGTACTGCTCGACAGACGTTGTGGGAATCAACCTGCCATTGCCAGCGTCGGTCGGCACGTTCGGAGTCAGGTCGGGGAACGCGCCGTAGATTTCCTTGCCTTTGACGCCGCCGCCGACGACGAAGTGATGCGAGCCCCAGCCGTGATCGCTGCCGTCGCCGTTCTGGATCAACGTGCGACCGAAGTCGGATGCAGTGAAAAGCGTCACGTCGTTGGCGGTGCCCATCATGTCCATCGTTGTCTGGAAGAATGAAATCGCCAGCCGCCAGCTGCGTCAGTAGGTTAGTGTGAGTCGCCACCTGGTTTGCATGAGTGTCGTACCCGCCCATCGATACCAGAAATACCTGGCGCGCGGCGCCGAGCGCGCTGCGAACGCTGATGACTTTGGCGACCATCGCAAGTTGTGTTGCGAGTGAGTTGCCCGCCGGCGGCGTCAACGCGGGTGCCCCTGCGAGCGCGGCCGACAGCGCCGCATTGGCGTCGATCGAGCGTGTGTTGACCTTGACCGTGTCGTTTTCGAACAGGTGCGTGCGGTTGCGCGTGAGAACCGTCCGCAGCGCGGTGGATGCCGCTGCCGATCCGTACAGCGTCGGCGTGCCGCCGGTCAGCGCGCCAAATCCCACCGCGCCCTGCGTCGCGTCGAGCTGAAACGGCTGCGCCTGTTGCCCGCTCAAGAAGACCGCGTTGCCGGCCACGTTCAAGCACGTGAAGATGCTGTTGCCGTTCTGCGAGGCAAGCAGGTCTCCGATGCGGCCGCCCCATCCGTACTTGGCACCTTCGGGCGCCGATGATTGCCACACCGACTGCTGATCGTTGTGCGAAAAGAGTTTCGGCGGCAATGGATAACCAGGCGTCTGAAACTGCGCGCGCGTTGTCGGCTGGATCAGCGGACCGACATTGGAAACGATCGCGCATTTCTGCTGATCGAAAAGTGGCACCAGGGGTGCCAGTGGCGTCGGCAACGAAAGCTGCAGGCCACCGGCCAGCGGGGTGATCGGCACGAGCGGCGTCAGCTGCGTCGCCTGATTCCACGCGATTCCGCTGCGGCCGACCGAGTACTTGCCGTAGTTGAGCGCATCGAACGGAACGACTGTGTTGTGGCCGTCGTTGGCGCCGTACAGGAATACGCACACCAGCGCCTTGTAGCCGCCAGCGACCTGTGCCGACGCGGCGCCGATCGATGCGAGGTTCAGTGCGAACGGTGCCGCAGTGCCGGCGATCGACAGCGCGGAGGCCTGGCGCAGGAATTCGCGGCGGGAAGCTTGGGTCGTCATGGCGGTCTCCTACTTCTGCACCAGATAGTCGGGGGACGCCATCGTCAGCAGGATGGCGGCGTAGACGCGATTCGTGGGCCCGTTGCCGGTCATCGCGATTGCGTTGATGGCAGTGCGCAGATCGTTGCGCAGCGCCGTGTCCATCGTGCCGTACATCAGGCAGCGGTTGATACGGTCGAGCAGCGCGTCGGCGTTGCCCGCAAGAGCGATGTCGCTGGTGTAATCGGCGCGCACGTCGCGCGGAGTACCGATGCCGACGCCCGATTGAATGATGCTCTGCATGGAATTGGTGTATCCCGCCACCGAGGTTTCGCCGATCAGTTGAAACTCGGGCGCGACCAGGCCTGCAGCGGCGATCGCGGTGTTCGGCGGCACGTAGCCAGGGCGGAAGAAGTTGAACACCGACGGCGAGCGCCACGGCTGTTGGCCGATCGATGTCGCCGCGCTGTCGAGATTGCGAATCGTCCAGTTGCCTGACGCCGACGTCGCCTTGAAGCAGCGCGCCCAGTTCGCCAGCCGCACTACCGGCTCGCGCACCTTGCCGAATTGCGGATCGGCGATCTTGCTCGCGTCGCGCGCTTCGGTGTCGAGCAGGATCGCGCGCAGCATCGCCTTCATGTCGCCGCGCACGCCTTGGCCGTTATTGACACACGCTGCGGCGACGCGACCCGTGTATGCCGCGCTCGGGTTGCTGGTGATCAGACGCTGGATCAGCTGCCGGCCGATGAACGGGCACAGGTTCGGATGATTGAACAGGTGGTCGAGTGCCAGCGCCAGGCTTTGCTCGCCCGACGTTCCGGCGGGAATCGTGGTGCCGAGGAAAGTCTTCGCGCCGGTCTCGTGATAGTTCGGATACATCTTCATCGGCTTAACCGTGCGTTGCGGATCGGTAACCACCGTGCCGCGAAACTCTGCGTTCGAAGTTCCTGTAGCAGCCCAGCCCCAGCCGGTGAACACGCGCGCGAGTCCGCTGACGTCGGCGTTGGTGTAGGTCTCGACCGGGGCGTTGTTGACCAGCACCGGTGTGCCATCGAGGTTGAGCTGATACAGACCGATCGTGAAGAGCTGCGTCACCTCGCGCGCAAAATTTTCATCGGGTACAGCGCCGGTGACAGGGTCGGCCTTCTTGTTTCCGAGGTGCGACAGATAGATGCCCATCATCGGGCTCGTGGCCACCGCCTCGATCAACTGCCGGTAGTTGCCGAACGCGTGTTGGCCGAGTAGATCGGCATAGTTCGCTAGGCCGTCGGAGTACGCGGCGATCGTGTTGTCGCCGCCGGATACGACGACGAGTTCCGACAGCGCGAACTTCACGCGCTGTCGCAGCTGATCGGGCGCAGGAATCGCCTGCTGCCAGAACGAGTCCTGCATGAAGTTGAAGTTAGCTGTGTTGGCACCTGGAGTGAAGTTCGCCTGTACGTATGGCAGATGGGATGTCGGCGGTATCGCGAATTGCTCGTCGAGCCACGCTGCATAACCAACCGACTGCACTCGCGCGATGTCGCTGTCCGTCGGGCCGAAGGTGGCCTGCGTCAAAAAACGCGCGGCTTCATCGGCGGTCGGGCCCGCGGAGGGTGGTGCAGGAGCAGGCGCGGGTGCGGGCGACGATCCTCCGCCGCACGCAGTGATACTTACGGTCGTGGCCGCGACCGCCGCTGCAAAGAGAATTCGTGCCGTGTTGCAGACCAACTTCTGATCCATCATGTTCTCCCAATCCATCCGTGAACCGAATGTGCACGGGGCATCGATTGGCCGGAAGCGGAGTTACAAAGCGAAACGCCTGTAAACATCAGACGCAGAAGGCCCGGTGACCTCGCCCTAAAGTCTGTCGGCATCGCACCGAAGTGCTGCACATGTCCGCAGATCAGCGGACGATTCGGTATCGTTAGCGGTTACAGACGAAGCCCTCCGCCGATGGACAACGCAGATCACAACAATCCTCTATTGCAGCAGTGGGACGAACCGTTCGGACTGCCGCCGTTTCAACGCGTGCAGGCCGAACACTTCGCGCCTGCATTCGAGCAGGCAATGGCCTCGCATCAGGCGGAGATCGATCGCATCGCTAACGCTTCCGATGTGCCGACTTTCGAAAACACGATCGCTGCGCTCGACCGCTAGCGGCAGGCTGCTGACGCGGACCGAGCAGCTGTTCTTTAATCTGACTGCGTCCGAAACTTCGCCGCAATTGCAGGCAGTTGAGCGCGACTTCGCTCCGAAACTGGCTGCGCATGAAAACGCCATTCTGCTGAATCAGAAACTGTTCGCACGTATCGACGAGCTATATGCCCGGCGCGCGGCGCTGTCGTTGAGCGTCGAGCAGATGCGATTGCTCGAGCGCGTTCACCTCGACTCGGTGCTGGCGGGTGCTCGACTGTCAGCGGAAGCGAAGAACGAGATTGAGCGAGCTTGTACAACGGCTCGCACAACTTCAGACATCGTTTTCGCAGAACGTACTGGCTGACGAAGCCGAGTGGTGTTTGTGGCTGGATAGCGAAGACGACCTGCAGGGTCTGCCCGAGTCGGTGCGGGCTGCCGCAAAAACCGCGGCCGAGCAGCACGGCCGCCCACAGGCTTTCGCCATCACGCTCAGCCGGTCACTGGTCGTTCCGTTCCTGACTCATTCCCAGCGCCGCGATCTGCGCGAGAAGGCGTTCAACGCGTGGACGCGACGCGGCGAGAACGACGGTCCGAACGACAATCGCCCGATCGCAAGGGAAATTCTGAAATTGCGTGCCGAGCAGGCTCGCCTGAATGGCTATGCGAGCTATGCGGACTACGCACTGGTCGACCGCATGGCGGGAAAGCCGGACGCAGTTGCCAAGCTGCTGGAGAACGTGTGGGAGCCGGCGAAAGCAAAAGCGGCCGAAGAAGTGGAAGCGCTGCGTGCAGTCGCCTCCGCGCGTGGCGAGCCCGCCGACATCGCGCCTTGGGACTGGCGCTATTACGCCGAACTGGTTCGTAAGCAGCGCTATGACATCGATGATGCGATGGTCAAGCCGTACTTCGCGCTCGATCGGATGGTGGAGGCAGCATTCGATTGCGCGAACCGTCTGTTCGGCATCGAGTTCATCCGGCGCCCCGACATCGTTGCGTATCACCCAGACGTGCGCGTGTACGAAGTGCGGCGCGGCGAGTATCCGATCGGGGTGTTCCTGCATGACAACTTCGCACGTCCGACCAAGCGCGGCGGCGCGTGGATGGGCCACTATCGCTCGCAGTCGCGTATCGATGGAGACATCCTGCCGATCGTCGTTAACAACAACAACTTCGCAAAGGGCGCTCCGACACTGCTATCGCTCGACGACGTGCGCACGCTGTTTCACGAGTTCGGTCACGGTCTGCATGGGCTGCTGTCGCAGGTAACTTACGAGCGGCTTTCGGGGACGCGCGTGTTGCGCGACTTCGTCGAGCTTCCATCGCAGCTCTTCGAGCACTGGGCTCTCGAGCCCGAAGTGTTGAAAAAGCATGCGCTGCATGTCGAAACCAACGAACCGATTCCGGATGAGTTGATAAAACGGCTGCAGCGGGCTCAACATTTCAATCAAGGGATTCGAGACGGTCGAATACACCGCGTGCGCATTGCTCGACATGGCGCTGCATGCGCAGGCAACGGAGGAGGGTGTTGACATCACGCGATTCGAGCAGCAGGAGCTCGCCCGTCTCGGAATGCCGCGAGAAGTCGTGTTGCGTCACCGGCTGCCTCACTTTGGTCATCTGTTTTCGAGTTCGAGCTATGCAGCGGGTTACTACGTCTACATGTGGGCCGAAGTGCTCGATGCCGACGGCTTTGACGCTTTTGTCGAGGCAGGCAATCCATTCGACCCGACGGTTGCATCACGACTGCTGAAGTATGTCTATTCTTCGGGGAACACGATCGAGCCGCGCGCCGCGTACCGGGCATTTCGAGGCCGCGATGCGACCGTCGAACCCCTGTTAATCCAGCGCGGACTGATGAGGCAAGCACAGCCGGCGTAATTCACAGGGCGGCCGCTTTCGATCAAGCAAGGATCGCTGCGGCTACCGGTTCAGAAAGCTAGCCAACCGGGAAGCGCCCTGTGCCAGCAGCGCATCGGAGGCGGCAAAGCACCAGCGGAGATAGCCTTCGCCCTCGGCGCCGAACGCCGCACCCGGCGCAATACCGAGACCAGCCTCGGCCACTAATTGCTTGGCCAGCGCGACACTGTCATCGCTGCGGCCGGCGATGCGGAAGAACAGGTACATCGCGCCCGGCGGCGGTGCTACTTCAAATCCAGGCAGGGCCGCCAGTGCGGACACGAGCAGATCGCGCGATGCGTGCAGGCGTGCGACGGTTTGTTGCACGGATGATTCCCCGTCTTTTAACGCGACCAAACCGGCGCGCTGCACGAAGGGTGGCGCGCACGATGTATTGAATTCGATCACTTTGCCCAACTGCGAGATAAAGGTGCGTGGCGCAACGATCCAGCCGAGCCGCCATCCGGTCATCGTCCAGCTTTTCGAAAATGTATTGGCGCTGATCACGCGATCGTCGTCACTGATCTGCGACAGCACGCTGGGTGCATGGCCGTTGATCGTCATCGACGGCTCGAACACGATGCGCTCGTACGCATCGTCGCTGACGAGCCAGATGCCGTGCCGGCGGCAATGCGCGAGCAGCTGATCCCAGTCGCGTCTGCGGCATCGTCCAGCCGGTCGGATTGTTCGGCGAGTTCACCAGCACGATCCGCGTGTTCGGAGTTGCCGCGTCGAGAAGCTGCTGCAAGTCGAGCGACCACACGCCATTGCGGCATGTCAATGAAACCGATACGACATCGGCGCTCATGATGCGCGGCATCGCGGTCAGGTTCGGCCACACCGGCGTGACGATAACGACGCGATCGCCGGGATCGATCAGCGCCTGATCGATCAGCGAAAGCGCATGCACGCCTGCACTGGTGACGGCAATGCGACTCAACGTCGATACGTTCAGCGGGAGCGTGTAGGCGGTTGGCATACGCAGCCAGCGCTTCGCGCAGCTCGATCAGGCCAAGGTTATGGTTGTAAAACGTCTCTCCGGCGTCGAGCGCGCTTTTCGCGGCGTCGCGGATAAACGCGGGCGTGACTTGATCGCCTTCACCGAACCAGAATTTCAGAATATCGGAGCGGCCAATGCCCGCGTTGGCGACTTCGCGAATGCGCGACGCGGGCAATGCGTCGATCGTTGGACGAATCATCTTTCGGCTCCGAGGGGAGCCGGATTATCCAGTCAATGCGATTCCGGCATCGTCGCAGGCATCGGCACCGAAAGCCGCGTCGACCATTCTTCAAGCGCGGGCAGGATGTCTGCATGCAACGCGACACCGTTGGCCAACTGATCACGACGCCGCGCGAGTCCGCGCTCGCCGGGCATTCGCACCGCATCGACGCCTGCGCGCGGTGGATTGTCGTGGCAGGCTTGTGCGATCCACTCGGCTTGCCGCACAAATGCGTCGAGCCCGCCGAACGCAGCCGGATCGATTGCCTGCACGAACACTGTTGCGCCCCATCCTTCTTTCGCATCGGCACGTCCGTGGCCCGCAAGTCCTCCGGTCAATATCTCGACGATCAGCGCGAGCGCGTAACCCTTGTGTCCGGCATCGATGCCGCCCGCCGGCAAAATCGTGCCACGCGGCTCGGTGAACAAAACCTTCGGGTCATCGGTCGCGTCGCCGTCGGCCGTCAGCAACCAGGGATGTGCGAGGCGATGCCCGCTCTTGTGCAGTCGAGCGGTCATTCCATTGGTTGTCAGCGAAGCCGACAAGTCGATCAATACAGGATCGCCCGCGGTCGGAATTCCGAATGCAATCGGATCCGGAGTGAAGACCGCCTGCGTGCCGCCGTGCGGTGCAACGCTCGCTGCGTTCGGATCGGAACACGAAAGCAGCAACACGAATCCGCGGTCAGTCGCCCGCGACAGGTACGCGGCGAGGCATGCAATGTGATGACTGCGTCGGATGACCACAGTGCCAGTGCCGCAGCGCTGCGCGCGCTCTATCGCATCGTCGATCGCAAGCTGCGTCAGCCAGGGCCCAGGCAGACGTCCGCCGTCCCATAGCGCGGTGGCCACACGATCTTCGACCACCTGGTGCCGGCCAGCGCGCGTCATCGTCCCCGCGTCGAGCTCGCGCAGATAAGGCGCGAGCAGCGCCAATCCGTGGGTGTCGTGTCCGAGTAGATCGCCTTCGAGCAAAACGTCGGCGACGACCGACGCCATGTCTTGCTCGAGTTGCGCGGCACTTAAAAGATCGCGCGCGAACTGCCGCAGCGCTTGACTCGCGTAGCGCATCCGCATTTGCATCAGTAAACGGCGCGGCCACCCGACAGATCAAACACTGCGCCGGTAGAGAACGAACAGTCTTCGGTTGCGAGCCACGTGACCAGGGCAGCGATCTCTTCAACCTCGCCGAAGCGCCCCATCGGAATCTTCGACAGCATGAAGTCGATATGGCTCTGCGTCATCTGCGCAAACATGCCGGTCTTCACTGCGGCGGGCGTGACGCAGTTCACGCGGATCCCCGTCTTGGCGAGCTCCTTGCCGAGCGATTTGGTCAATGCGATAACGCCGGCCTTCGACGCGCTGTAGGCGCTTGCATTCGGGTTGCCTTCCTTGCCCGCGATCGAGGCGATATTGACGATGCGGCCGTAACCGTTGGCCTCCATGTGCGCAATCAGGGCGCGGTTGCACAGAAAGACGCCGGTGAGGTTGATGTCGAGCACTTCCTTCCATGCGTCGACTGGATACTGCTGCACCGTCGTATTCGGTCCGGTGATGCCCGCGCTGCAGATCAGTGCGTCGATGCGGCCCAGCGCTTTCACGCTGGCGTCGCACGCACGCTGCACTTCTTCTTCGCGGGTGACGTCGAGCACGTGCGTGTGCGAATTGCCGCCAAGCGACTTTGCGGCGGCTGCCAGAGCGGTGGCGTCGCGATCCCACAAGCTGACGCGCGCGCCTGATGCGATCAGCCGCGCCGCGATCGAATAGCCGATCCCTGCTGCGCCACCTGTGACGATCGCGCCGCGCCCCTGCATATCGAGCTTGTTCATCGCTCCTCCAATTTTCGCGAAGGATATCCGCAAAATTGGTCAGACCACTTGACCGGTTCTGTTGACCGGCCACAGGGTCCATGGCTACACTCGCCGCGCCTCTCGGTCGATCTTCTCCCTCAAATTCCTGAATGCCATCGCGTAAGCCCCGCCGTAGTCAGTCCTGGTTCGGTCGCCTCGACCGTGATGGATTCATCTATCGCTCATGGATGAAAAACCGCGGGATTCCGCACGATCAGTTCGATGGGCGGCCGGTAATCGGGATCTGCAACACCTGGTCCGAGCTGACTCCATGCAACACACACTTTCGCGTGCTTGCCGAACAGGTGCGACAGGGCGTGCTGGAGGCGGGTGGTTTTCCGCTGGAATTTCCGGTGATGTCGCTCGGTGAAACACTGATGCGGCCAACGACGATGCTGTTTCGTAATCTCGTCAGCATGGACGTCGAGGAGTCGATTCGTGCCAATCCGCTCGACGGCGTCGTGCTGCTGATGGGCTGCGACAAGACGACGCCGGCCCTGCTGATGGGAGCTGCGAGTGTCGATCTGCCGACGATCGGAGTGTCGGGCGGGCCGATGCTGTCGGGCAAGTATCGGGGCGGTGAGTTGGGCTCGGGCACCGGCGTATGGCAGGTCAGCGAAGCGCTGCGCGCCGGTCAGGTTCCCTACGAGGACTTCGTCGAGATGGAGTCATGCATGCACCGATCGCACGGTCACTGCATGACGATGGGCACCGCGTCGACGATGGCGTCGATGGTCGAAGCGCTCGGCGTCGGCTTACCGGACAACGCGGCGATTCCCGCAGTCGACGGGCGTCGCAACGTGCTGGCACGGATGGCAGGTCGGCGCATCGTCTCGATGGTCGAAGAAGATCTCGTGCTGTCCAAGTTTCTGACGCGTGCTGCGTTCGAAAATGCGATTCGCGTCAACGCCGCCATCGGCGGCTCTACCAATGCAGTGATCCATCTGCTGGCGCTCGCGGGACGCGCAAGCATCGACTTGTCGCTGGACGATTGGGACAAGTACGGTTACGACCTGCCTTGTTTGGTCGATTTGCAGCCGTCGGGCCGTTATCTGATGGAGGACTTTTACTATGCCGGCGGTTTGCCTGCGGTAATTCATGCACTTGGTCCGGTATTGAACAAGGATGCGATGACCGTCAACGGCCGCACGCTGTGGGAGAACAACAAGGACGCGCCGCGCTACGAGCCTGACGGCAAGCGTGTGATTCGCTCTCTTGATGATCCGTTTCTACCGCGCGCCGGCATCGCGGTGCTGCGCGGCAACCTCGCTCCGAATGGAGCGGTGATAAAGCCGTCGGCCGCGACGCCGTCATTGATGAAACACCGAGGGCGGGCAGTCGTGTTCGAGAATAGCGACGAGTTCCACGCGCAAATTGACGACGACAGTCTCGACGTCACGGCCGACGACATTCTGGTGTTGAAGAATTGCGGGCCGAAGGGTTATCCGGGAATGGCTGAAGTCGGCAACATGCCGCTGCCCGCGAAGCTGCTGCGACAAGGCGTGACGGACATGGTGCGCATTTCCGATGCGCGCATGAGCGGCACCGCGTATGGAACGGTTGTGCTGCACGCCGCGCCGGAGGCGGCAGCGGGCGGCAATCTGGCGCTGGTAGAAACTGGGGACATCATCGAACTCGATGTGGAGCGCCGCCGCCTGCATCTGGAAGTGACCGACGAAGAGTTGAAGCGACGTCGCTCGGCGTGGAAAGCTCCTGCGGCTCCAATGCCGCGCGGTTACACCAAGCTGTACTTCGATCACGTGCAGCAAGCCGATAAAGGCGCCGACCTCGACTTCCTGGTTGGCGGCAGCGGTTCGGCCATTCCCAAAGACAACCACTGAGCCGATGCGAACGTGCGCGCGCTGATCACCGACTACGACTTTCCCGATATAGCACTCGAGCGCGAGGTTTTCAGCACCGGTGGCGTTGATCTCGTCGAGGCGCAGTGCAAGAGCGAAGACGACTTGATCGCGGCTGCGCGCGAATGCGATGCACTGTTGTTGCAATACGCGCCGGTGACGGATCGCGTGCTCGCGGCCTTGCCGCGCATCGGACTGGTAAGCCGTTACGGCGCCGGGTTCGACACGATCGATACCGAAGCATGCCGCCGCCACGGCGTATGGGTTGCGAACTCGCCCGACTACGGTGTGGGTGAAGTCGCAACGCATGCTCTTGCAATGACGCTTGCATTGATTCGCCATTGGCGCTGTACGACCGCGACGTTCGCGCCGGCAAGTGGCACTACCTTTCGCCCGGCCCGATTCGCCGCGCGAGCGACATGACGGTTGGAATTCTGGGGCTTGGCCGAATCGGCAAGCGCTATGCGGCGCTGGCGCGCGATTGCTTCGCCCGCGTGATCGCGTGCGACCCGTACATCATCGATGGCGATTTTCCGGTGTTCATCAAGCGCGTGACGCAGCAGCAGTTGTTCGAACAGGCCGACGTGGTGTCGCTGCATGTACCGCTGAACGACGAAACGCGCGGAATCGTGGGTGCCGCGCAGCTGGCACGCATGAAGCGTGGCAGCTTCCTGGTGAATACCGCGCGCGGTGGCATAGTCGACATCGCAGCGGTGCTGGCGGCGCTGGAAAACGGCACCCTTGATGGCGCAGGCCTGGATGTACTGCCCACCGAGCCGCTCGGCGTCGATGACGCGCTCGCGCGCCATCCGCGCGTCTTGCTGTCGCCGCATGCGGCGTTTTATTCAGCTGCGTCTGAAATCGAGCTACGCCGAAAGGCGGCGCTGAACATCGTCCAGTGGTCCCAAACCGGGCGGCCGATGTATCCTGTTGTCGAAGGCAAGAAGATCCCAGGGACAAAGAGCCCGCGGCATTAGGCCCGCAACCTCCGGAGGAGACACCCGGTTTATGGCGCGAGTAGCAATTCGCGGCGTTAAGAAGCAGTTCGGCACCACGCAGGTGCTGCACGGTGTCGACATCGACATCGATGACGGCTCATTCACGGTGCTCGTCGGTCCGTCGGGCTGCGGCAAGTCGACGCTGCTGCGGATGATTGCCGGACTGGAGGAAGTGAGCGGCGGCGAGATCCTGATTGGCGAGCGCCGCGTCAACGATGTTCCGCCAAAAGAGCGCGACATCGCGATGGTGTTCCAGAACTACGCGCTGTATCCGCATATGACGGTGCGCGACAATCTCGCGTTTTCGCTGATGCTGGCGAAAGCTGACAAGGCGACGATCGATGCCAAGGTGCAGCGCGCGGCCAGCATCCTTGCGCTGACCGAACTGCTGGACCGCTACCCGCGTCAGTTGTCCGGCGGCCAACGCCAGCGCGTTGCGATGGGCCGCGCGATCGTGCGCGACCCGCAGGTGTTCCTGTTCGACGAGCCGCTGTCGAACCTCGATGCGAAGCTGCGCGTCGCGATGCGAAGCGAGATCAAGGAGCTGCATCAGCGGCTGAAAACGACGTCGGTCTACGTCACGCACGATCAGATCGAAGCGATGACGATGGGCGACAAGATCGTCGTGATGCGCGATGGCCGCATCGAGCAGACCGGCAGCCCGCTCGAGTTGTACGACCATCCGGCGAATACTTTCGTCGCGGGTTTCATCGGCTCGCCCGCGATGAATTTCCTGCCTGCCACTTTGCGCCGGAATGGAACCGGCTCGCGCGTGGTGCTGGGCGATGGTACCGAGCTGGCGGTGGCGCGCAATGCCGGCGGCACCGACGGTCAGCCGGTGATCATCGGTACGCGGCCCGAGCACCTGACGCTCGCGTCGACCGGCATTCCGTCGCAGGTGGTCGTCATCGAGCCGACCGGCGCCGATACATTTGTCGCGTGCCGTCACCACGGCACCGATCTCGCGGTGGTGTTCCGCGAGCGGCACAACTTTGCGCCGGGCAGCACGATCCACCTGCAGCCGGATATCGAGCGGTCGCATCTGTTTGACGCAGGCAGCGGGCAACGACTGGCCGCGTAGCAGCGAATATTCAAGAAGGCAATTTGGCAAGCGTGACTTACAACACGAAGGGAGACATCAATGAGTGAAATCAATCGGCGCAAGTTTCTGGAAGGTTCAGCCAGCGTTGCAGCCGCCGCCACATTGGGTTCAAGCGCCGCAGTGTTCTCGCCGCTCGCAAATGCGCAGACGCTGACTCTGAAGCCCGAAAAAGGCGCGACGCTGCGCGTGTTGCGTTGGAGCCGGTTCGTGCAGGGCGATATCGACGCGTACATGGCGAACGTCAAGAGGTTCACCGAGAAGACCGGCATCCCCGTTCGCGTCGACAACGAAGGCTGGGAAGACGTGCGTCCGAAGGCTGCGGTAGCAGCAAACACCGGTGCGGGGCCCGACATCATCCTGTCGACCAATGACGACGCCAACCTTTATCCGGACAAGCTGCTCGACGTGACCGATGTCGCCGAGTACATCGGCAAGAAGTACGGGCCGTGGTATCCGGTCGGCGAGGCGTTTCTGAAGCCCGACGGGAAGAAGTGGATCGGCCTTCCGCTCGGCGCGGCCGGTGCGATGCTGGTCTATCGCGGCAGCATGGTCAAAGCGGCAGGCTTCGACACTTTCCCGAAAGACACCGACGGTTTTCTGAAGCTGATGAAGGCGCTGCACGCGAAGGGCACGCCGGGCGGCATGGCGCTTGGCAACGCCACCGGAGACGGCCTGTGGTGCAACTGGTTGATCTGGGCGTTCGGCGGCAAGCTCGTCGACGAGAAAAACAAAGTGGTGATCGACAGCCCTGAAACGATGAAGGCGCTCGAGTACGGCAAGGAGCTGTATGCGACGTTCATTCCGGGCACGCTGTCGTGGCTCGACCCGAACAACAACAAGGCGTTCCTAGACGGTCAGATTTCGCTGACCAACAACGGCATCTCGATTTACTACGCGACCAAGACCTCGACCGATCCGAAAGTCAAGGAGTTGCAGGCCGATGTCCAGCATGCGAACTATCCGATCGGTCCCGTGGGCGTGCCGACCGAGTCGCACCTGTTCTTCAACCAGATGATCATGAAGTACACGAAGTACCCGCAGGCGGCGAAAGAGTTCCTGCGCTTCATGATGGAAAAGGAACAGTTCGACCCGTGGCTGACAGGTTCGGGTGCGTACATCGCGACACCGCTCGCCGGCTACGCGAATCTTCCAATCTGGACTTCGGATCCGAAGCACACGCCGTATCGTGACCCGGTCAAGAACATGCGACCGGCGGGCTACGCGGGCAAGCTGGGCTATGCATCGGCAGGTGCCGGCGCCGACTTCATCGTCGTCAACATGGTGGCCGAAGCCATCAGCGGCTCGAAGACGCCGAAGGAAGCAATGGAACGCGCGCAGAAGCGCGCCGAGAGGTATTACAAGGTCTGACGGACGTTCTGTGAAAGCAAGGGCTCGCGCAAGCGGGCCCTTTCTGCGATGACGGCTCTCGAGAAGCTGCAGAACAATCGCAACGCGCTGGGCATGATGTTCATGCTGCCGGCAGCGGTGCTCTTGCTGCTGTTTCTCACCTATCCGCTCGGCCTTGGCGTCTGGCTTGGCTTTACCGATACGAAGGTGGGGCGGGACGGGGTCTGGATCGGTCTCGAGAATTACGAGTATCTGTGGGGCGATGCCGTTACGCGGCTCGCTCTTTTCAATACGCTTTTCTATACGTTCGTGGCGAGCGTTTTCAAGTTCGTTCTTGGGCTTTGGCTCGCGTTGCTTCTGAACCGCAATATCCGCTTCAAGACGTTCTTTCGCGCCGTCATCCTGTTGCCGTACATCGTGCCGACCGCGCTGTCTGCGATCGCATTCTGGTGGATTTACGACGCGCAGTTTTCGATCATCAGCTGGATGTTGGTCAAGATGGGCTTGATCGACCAGTACATCGATTTCTTGGGCGAGCCGTGGAACGCGCGGCTGTCGGTGATCGCCGCCAACATCTGGCGTGGGGTTCCCTTCGTTGCGATCACGTTGCTCGCCGGCTTGCAGACGATTTCACCGTCGTACTACGAAGCGTCCGCGATCGACGGCGCAACGCGGTGGCAGCAATTTCGGCACGTCACGTTGCCGCTGCTGACGCCGATCATCGCCGTCGTGATGACGTTCTCGGTGCTGTTCACGTTTACCGACTTTCAGCTGATCTACGTGATCACGCGAGGCGGCCCGCTGAATGCGACGCACCTGATGGCAACGCTGTCGTTCCAGCGCGCGATTTCGGGTGGCGCACTCGGCGAAGGCGCGGCGATCTCCATTGCGATGGTGCCGTTCCTGCTGGCCGCGATCATGTTCAGCTACTTCGGCCTGCAGCGCCGAGCTTGGCAGCAGGGAGGTCAGGACAAATGAGCACCACCGTGGCAGCGCCTTCACCGCAAGCCGGCGAGAGCGTCGGTATGAGCTATCTCGAAACCCCGTCGCGCAAGTTCGTCACGATCTACCTGCCGCTGATCGTGTTCCTGATCGTGCTGCTGTTCCCGTTTTACTGGATGGGCATCACGTCGGTGAAGCCCGATAGCGAGCTGCTGTCGCGCACAGGCAATCCGTTCTGGGTGATCGAACCAACGCTCGCGCATTTCGACAAGCTGCTCTTTCGCACCGCTTATCCGGAGTGGATGTGGAACACCGTCTTCGTCTCGGTGGTCGCAACTGTGTTCTCGTTGGGGGCTTCGATATTCGCCGCATACGCGATCGAGCGGCTTCGCTTTCGAGGCTCGAAGCATGTTGGCCTGTCGATCTTTCTGGCGTATCTCGTTCCGCCGTCAATCCTGTTCATCCCGCTAGCAACCGTCGTCTTCAAGCTGGGCTTGTTCGACACGCGCTGGGCGTTGATCCTTACGTATCCGACCTTCCTGATTCCGTTTTGCACCTGGCTGCTGATGGGATACTTCCGTTCGATTCCGTTCGAGCTCGAGGAGTGCGCGCTGATCGACGGCGCGACACGCTGGCAGATCCTGACCAAGATCGTGCTGCCGCTGGCAGTGCCCGGTCTGATCTCGGCCGGCATCTTCGCGTTCACACTGTCGTGGAACGAGTTCATTTACGCGCTGACGTTCATCTCGTCCTCCGAGATCAAGACGGTTCCGGTCGGAGTCGTCACCGAACTCGTCGAGGGCGACGTCTATCACTGGGGACCGCTGATGGCGGGCGCGCTGCTCGGATCGCTGCCGGTGGCCTTTATCTACTCGTTCTTCGTCGAGTACTACGTATCCGGACTGACGGGTTCGGTGAAGGAGTAGCAGGTCTCGCTAGACCTCACTGGTTCACAGCGCCCGGCCATCGTAGTTTTTGACCGGGATCGCCGCCAGATCGATGTCCTCAAGGCAGCGTATGTTGATGGCCGCCATCGAATTTCCCTTGGGGTCCGTGCCTTCACCGTACGGATGAATGCCGCAAACCGGGCAGAACCGGTGCTTGATCACGTGCTTGTTGAACATGTACGTGTTCGCATCATTCTCAGGCGTCAGAAGGTGAAGTTTCTCTCGTGGCACGAACCACAGCAGCGACCCCTTGCGCTGGCAGATTGAGCAGTTGCACGCCATGGCTCCGGTTACCTCGCCCTCGACTTCAAACTTCACTCTGCTGCAGTGGCAGCTACCCTGATATTTCATTGCTTACTCCTTCGAGGTACTTATTTCGTGCTGCATGACGCACAGCTGACAAATGCAGAACCGACCCTTGGCGCTTGGTGGAACGGAAGTCAGTAGCGCAGCACTGAACGGCGCCTGCGTGCACCAGCAAGGCGGTGCATTCGTGCTCGCAGACGCCATCGCACATTGATTCGGCTTTCCGCAAAGGGGGCAAGAAGATACCGAGGAATTGCCGTCGCGGACTGAAAGCGTCACGTGCGGTTGCGCATACGTTTTCACCGAGCCACCCTTTGCGCCAACGTCCAGTTTAGTGAGGATGCACTGAGCATTGCCAGGCCGGGCCTCTCGATCAGCCGCGCTTCCGCGCTGGCCGCCTACGTTTCTTTGCCCGAGTAGTTGTGGACTTTGAAGCGCGCTTTGATTTCACCTTACTCTTCCGCTTCACCGTAGTCTTTGGGTGAACCCGCTCAGGCAACTCTGCTGTTCCCGCTCCTCGATTCCACTCCTCGAAAGTCTCTTGGGAGATTTTGCCCTTGACCAATAACTCGGCAAACTTCCTGCGCTGCGCTTTGCTCTTTATTGGCATTGGAATCTAACCGTCTAACGCGCGAAGAAAGGGTTATGCCCCAACGTTAGCCGGAGAGGCAAGGCAACATTGAACAAAGCTAACAGAGCTGGTGAGCGTCAGCGCAGCGACGCGAAATGTGCGGCCAGGGACTCGATCTCGGCGTTGCTGAGGTTGGCAAGGAGGGGATCCGGCTTTGCCGCAGTTCCGTGGGAACGGCCGCCGCCTCGCATCATCTGCAACGACCACTCGGTGTAACGCGCCTTCTGCCCGGCGAGCCGTGCCGCGCCGGCGTCTGTCCCCTGCAGCGCCGGACCGTGGCAATCGGCGCACCGCAAGCGTTCGGCCAATGCGCGGCCGGTATCGCTACCCGACGATTCCGGGGCGCGCGGGGGCACCAATGATGCGTAGTACTCGGCGAGGTCGTTGACATCCCGCTCGCTCAACTCCTCCGCAAGGCTCACCATCACCGGGGCGGTGCGCTTGCGCTCGCGGAAGGCACGCCACTGCGCAATGAAGGCGGCTTTCGGCTGCCCTTCGAGCAGGGGCAGCGTCGAGTGGATCGTTTCGGTGGACGCGTGGCAGGATGCGCAGCGCGCCGCGGCGAGCCGTTCGCCAGCTGTCGCGTCGCCGGCTGCCGTGACGTCAGCGGCCAGCAGGCAGCTCGACAGCGCGGCGACGGCAGTTGTGTGCGCAAAAAAACGGCGTTGCTTGGCGTCGCGACTTGCTGTCGTTGCCGCCGGCCACCACACGCCCATCCGTTCGAGCCAGCGCATGGCTCAGGTCACGGGCGCAGGATTAAAAAGCACCAGCGCATTGTGCAGCTTCCATTGCTCAGCCCATGTTTTCTTGCGGCCGCTCGCGACGTCAAGCATCAATCGAAACAGTTCCCAGCCGACGTCCTCGATTGACGCTGTGCCATCGGCGATCGTGCCGGCGTTGATATCCATCAGGTCATGCCAGCGCCGCGCGAGGTCGCTGCGCGTCGCGACTTTGATCACGGGCACTGCGGCGAGGCCGTACGGCGTGCCGCGCCCGGTAGTGAATACATGCAGGTTCATTCCAGCAGCCAGCTGCAGCGTGCCGCAGATGAAATCGCTGGCGGGCGTCGCTGCATAAATCAGCCCCTTCTGCTTCAGTTTCTCGCCGGGCGCGAGCACGCCGGAGATCGGCACCGAGCCCGACTTGACGATCGAGCCCATCGCTTTCTCGACGATGTTGGACAAGCCGCCCTTCTTGTTACCGGGCGTGGTGTTCGCGCTGCGGTCGACTTGGCCGCGACTTAAGTAGGCGTCGTACCAAGCCATCTCACGGATCATTGCCTGCGCCACCTCGGGTGTGGAAGCGCGCGATGTCAGCTGATCGATTCCGTCTCTGACCTCGGTCGTTTCGGAGAACATCACGCTCGCGCCGGCGCGTATCAGCAAGTCGGTGCAGAAGCCAACCGCCGGATTGGCAGTGACGCCTGAGAATGCATCGCTGCCCCCGCACTGCACGCCTACGACCAGCTCGCTCGCGGGAACCGTTTCGCGAACGCGTGCGTTCAGGCGCTCCAGATGCAGCTGTGCGGCCGCCATGATCGAATCGACCATCGTCATGAAGCCGACGTGGGCTTCGTCCTGCAGACAGACAACATCGAGCCCCGGGTCCGCGTTAGCGCCGACATCGGCGACGTTGCGCTCGTCCGTAATGGCGATCGTTCCCGGCGGCATCAGCCGCTCGGGCTGCAGCTTCTCGCAACCCAGGCTCACCACCATCACTTCGCCGCCAAAGTTCGGATTCAGGCTGATGTTGCGCAACGTGCGAATCGGAATTTCCGCACCCGGCGCATCGATCGCAACGCCGCAGCCATACGTGTGCTCGAGGCCGATCACGTCGTCGACATTCGGAAACCTTGGCAGCAACTCGGCCTTGATGCGCTGGACAGCAAAGTCCACCACACCGGCAACGCATTGCACGGTGGTCGTGATCGCCAGGATGTTGCGCGTACCAACCGAGCCGTCGGGATTGCGATAGCCTTCGAAGGTGTAGCCCTTGAGCGGCTCCTGCGGCTTTGGCTTGACCGTGGCAATCGGCAGGTTATCGAGCTCGCGCGCAGCCGGCATTCTGAGCAGCCTCTCATGCACCCAGCTGCCGGCGGGAATATGTTTCAGCGCATAGCCGATTGGAATGCCATAGCGCAGCACCGGCGCTTCAGCGGGCAGATCCACCAGTGCGACCTTGTGACCTTGCGGAACGCGGTCGCGCAATGTCAGGCCGGACGACAGAATGGCCCCAGGCGGCAGGCCTCCGTCGTTGGCGACGATGGCGACGTTGTCGCGCTCGTGCATCCGGATCGTCAGTGGCTCGCTGCTGCGTGTTGCTGCAGGCATTTCGGCTATCACGGCATCGTTCATTGGGTCTCCTCGCCCGTGCGGCTGTGGGCTGCGCAATTGTCTAACATAGTGGGGAGACGCCGCCGCTTCGGCAGATCCACCACCCAAGGAGACACACTAATGAAGAAGTTCTTAACCGCTTTCGCGATCGCGCTTGCCGCGGTCACCGGAGCTCAGGCCCAAACGTGGCCTTCGAAGCCCGTGACGCTGGTGGTTCCTTTCCCGGCCGGCGGGTCGACGGACTCGATCGCTCGTGCGATTGGTCCGAAGCTCAGCGCAGCGTATGGGCAACAGTTCGTCGTCGATAACAAGCCGGGTGCGACCGGGACCATCGGCGCAGTGCACGTCAAGCGCGCGGCGCCAGATGGTTATACGTTTCTCGTGACGTCGCTCGGCCCTCTGGTGATCGTGCCGCACCTGATCAAGCCGATGCAGTACGACGCGCTGAAGGACTTCGATCTGATCACGGTGGCTGTGCAGGCTCCGAATGTCCTCGCGGTGCCGGCCGCTTCTCCGCATAAATCGCTCGCTGATGTCATTGCGTACCTGAAGGCGAACCCGGGCAAGATGAGCTTTGCTTCTGCGGGAAATGGATCGAGCGATCACCTGACTGCCGAATTGTTCTGGCTGCAAACCGGTACCACCGGCCTGCACATTCCTTACAAGGGAGGAGCGCCGGCCATCACCGATCTGTTGGGCAACCAGGTCGAAGGGACGTTCATGAACATCAACACTGCGGCGCCGCTGGTGAAGTCGGGCAAGTTACGCGCGCTAGCCATCACCAGTGCGAAGCGCTCCGAAGTGCTCCCTGACGTACCGACGCTGATTGAATCCGGCATCAAGGGCGTTGATGTCTATTCGTGGCAGGCTGTGGTCGGGCCCAAGGGGCTGCCGGCGGACGTGCGCGACAAGATGCATGCGGGCATTGTCGCTGCGCTGAATGATCCGGCGATCAAGCAGCAGTTCACGTCGGTTGGTTTCGAGATTGTCGCCAACACGCCAGCGCAATTCGCCGCTTTCCAGCAGCAGGAGTTCGCGCGTTGGAAGCAGGTGATTGAGACACGGAAGATCACCGCCGACTGATCATGCCGGTTGCGTCGACGCCGCAAGTCACCGACTTGCGCGTGATTCCTGTCGCGGGCCGCGACAGCATGCTGCTGAACTTGAGCGGTGCGCATGGACCGTTTTTCACGCGCAACCTGCTGATCCTGACCGACAGCGCCGGGCGTACTGGCGTGGGCGAAGTACCGGGCGGCGAAAAGATCCGGCAGACACTGGAAGATTCACGCGACCTCGTTGTCGGTCAACGGCTCGGTTCGCATCTGCGAGTGATGCAGCAGGTGCAGCGGCAATTTGCAGATCGCGACGCGGGCGGCCGCGGGCTTCAAACCTTCGATCTGCGCACGACGATTCACGCGGTGACCGCGATCGAGTCGGCGCTGCTCGACCTGCTCGGCCAGCACCTTGGGGTGCCGGTGGCTGCGCTGCTGGGCGAAGGCGTGCAGCGCGAGCGCGTTGAGATGCTGGGCTATTTGTTCTTTCTTGGTGACCGCACGAAGACCGATCTTCCTTATGTCATAGCGAGCCGAATGCGGACAACACTTGGTCTCGCGTGCGCCATGAGACCGCACTGACGCCGCAGGCCATCGTTCATCAGGCCGAAGCGGCGTACGAGCGCTACGGCTTTAATGACTTCAAGCTGAAGGGTGGGGTGCTTGCCGGCGAGGCGGAGGTCGAAGCGGTTACTGCGCTGCACGAGCGCTTTCCGAAGGCGCGCGTCACGCTCGATCCAAACGGCGGATGGTTGTTAAAGGATGCGGTGCGTCTGATGCGCGATATGCGCGAAGTCGTCGCGTACGCCGAAGATCCGTGTGGTGCCGAGGACGGGTTTTCCGGGCGCGAAGTCATGGCGGAGTTTCGCCGCGCGACCGGGTTGCCGACCGCGACCAACATGGTGGCGACCGATTGGCGGCAGATGGTGCACGCGCTCGCGCTGCAGTCGGTCGACATTCCGCTCGCCGATCCGCACTTCTGGACGATGGCGGGATCGGTGCGCGTCGCACAGACGTGCCGCGATTGGGGACTGACGTGGGGCTCGCACTCGAACAATCACTTCGATGTGTCGCTTGCGATGTTCACGCACGTCGGTGCTGCTGCGCCGGGCAAAGTGACGGCGATCGATACGCATTGGATCTGGCAGGACGGCCAACGTCTGACAAAAGAGCCGTTGCAGATTCGCGGCGGGTTCGTTGACTTACCTAAGAAGCCGGGCCTCGGCGTCGAGCTCGACATGGGTGAAGTCGAGAAAGCGCATCAACTTTATTTGCAGCACGGTTTAGGCGCGCGCGATGACGCGGCAGCGATGCAGTTCCTGATTCCCGGTTGGAAGTTCGATCCGAAGCGTCCCTGCCTGGTTCGCTAAGTTCTACGTGATAGCTCAGCGCCGTAGCTCAATTCACTGGTGTCACTAGCGGCTTGCCAGCCGCGTAAGCAGCAACATTGTCGAGCACCAACTGCGCCATCGCGCCTCGCGTCTCGTCCGTTGCACTCGCCTGATGCGGTTGCAGAACCACGTTGTCGAGATTGAACAGAGCAGCGGGAGCCCGCGGTTCGTCAACGAAAACGTCGAGCCCCGCGCCGCCGAGTTGGCCATTGCCAAGCAGCTCCACCATTGCTGCTTCATCGACCACAGAGCCGCGCGAAATGTTTATGAAGATCCCTTTCGGACCGAGCGCAGTCATAACTTCGCGGCTGATCAACCCGCGAGTCGCTTCTCCGCCGGGACAAGCCGCCACGAGAAAATCAACCGATCGCGCGAGCTCGACAAGATTCGGCTCAAAGCGGTACGGCAGTTTTTTTCGGACGGCCCATGCCACGCGATCTGCATGTCGAACGCGGCGGCTCGGCGCGCGATTCCTTGCCCGATGCGACCCATGCCCACAATGCCCAGTCGCTTGCCGCTGACCTTGCTGGTATAACGGAAAGGCGCCCTGTAACCAGCGGCCCGCGCGCACGAAGCGGTCTGCCGCCGCGATTCTCCGTGCGGTGGCGAGCATCAGTCCGATGGCGAGATCGGCAACGTCGTCGGTCAACACGTCCGGAGTGTTGGTGACTGCGACACCGTGCTCGCGCGCCGCTGCAAGATCAACCGAGTCAAGTCCGACACTGAAACATGCGATGAGTTTCAGATGCGGCAGCTGCTCGATCAATGGGCGCTTGATGCCGGCGCCTCCGCCACTCGTCACGACGACATCAATGCGCGGCGCTACTTCAGCGATCAATGCGTCGCGATCCGCGGCTTTCCACAGCAGGTGCGTCGTATACGTTTGCCTGCAGCTTGACCTGGGCCGGCTCGTATAGGGGAGAGATCGCCAGAACTTCCGGCTTGATGGATTTCGCCATTTTTCAGCCGTGCGCGCGAACGCTCTGCCGCTGCTCGCCCAGGCCCGCAATCCCCAGCGTGACTACGTCGCCGCTCTTCAGATAACGCGGTGGCTTCATTCCCATGCCAACGCCCGGTGGAGTGCCGGTCGTGATGATGTCGCCTGGCATCAGCGTCATGAATTGGCTGACGTAGCTCACCAGGTGTGCGCAGCCGAACACCATCGTCGAGGTATTGCCGCGCTGCATCCGCTGTCCATTGACGTCAAGCCACATGTCGAGCTTCTGCGGATCGGGCATTTCGTCGCGCGTCACCAGATAAGGACCGATCGGGCCGAAGGTATCGCAGCCTTTGCCTTTGTCCCATTGGCTTCCGCGCTCGAGCTGAAATTGCCGCTCAGAGACGTCGTTGACCACGCAGTAGCCGGCCACATGATCCAGCGCGCGTTCCATCGTCACGTACTGCGCCTGTGTGCCGATGACGACACCGAGCTCGACTTCCCAATCGGTCTTGGTCGAATTCCTGGGAATGACAACGTCATCGTTCGGCCCGGTGATGCACGTCGTGGCCTTCATGAAAATGATCGGTTCCTTCGGCACCGGCACACCTGACTCTGCAGCGTGATCGGCGTAGTTAAGCCCGATCGCAATGAATTTGCCGATGCCGATGTAAGGCACGCCGAGGCGCGGCGAGCCGGAAACCAGCGGCAGCGATTCGGTTTTTATCTGCGCGAGCTTCTTTAGTTCGCGCGGCGCTAGATGAAGGCTGTCAATTTGATCAACAACGCGTGACAGATCACGAATCTTGCCGGCGGAATCCAGGATGCCCGGCTTCTCGTAACCGGAAGGGCCGTAGCGCAACAGTTTCATAAGCGTGCCTTCTATATGCAGATGTAATGAAAAAATCGTCTGGCTATGCCAGCGATTTTTTCTGACTAATCGCACAAAAGTAGGGTTGCACTTTTGTGCGCCTGTTAGAGACTCATGCCGCCGTCGACAAAGATCGCCTGGCCGGTCATGAATGATGATTCATCGGAGACAAGATAAACGAACGTCTCCGCAATCTCTTCTGCTGTCGCCAGCCGGCCCATCGGCTGTCTCGCAACGAAATCCTTGCGCGCCTGCACCGGATCGGCAAACGCGTTGATGCGTTCGCCGAGCGACGGCGTGTCCACCGTACCGGGCACACGCAATTGACACGGATGTTCTGTTTAACGTGATCGATCGCCAGTGCGCGAGTGAAGCCGGCCACTGCCGCCTTGCTTGCCGCGTAAGCGAGTCGATTCGGCGCCGCTTTGTGCGCACCCAACACGGAAGCCATGTTCAAGATCGTGCCTCCGCCTGCGGCAATCATCTTTGGCAGCATCGCCTTCGTCATGACGAACATGCTGCGTACATTCAGATCGAAGCTGAAATCCCAATCCTTGGTACTGCACTCGAGGATCGTGCCGTGGGCGACGTACCCCGCGCAGTTGAATAGAACATTGACAGCGCCGATGTTCTCAACAAACGCCTGTACCGCTGCGTCGTCGAGTACGTCGAGCTGGCGCTTTGTGATCGTCTGTGGCAGGTCGACAGCAATTCGTCCTTCAGGTCGCTTGCAATCACGTTCGCGCCTTCGCGCGCGAATGCAAGCACCGCTGCGCGGCCCATTCCCTGCGCGGCCGCCGTGACCAGCACCGTTTTTCCCTGCAAGCGGCCAGCCATTGATCCTCCGTTGCTTGACACTGCTGGGGCCGCGTGTGAAGCTCGACCGCCAGAATTCGAATACAAATTGGTCTGACCACTTGACCAGCCGCGCAGTGTAAGCAAACGACCCAACCACTGTCTACTTCCGTTGACTACTTGCCACCATGCCGATCAAGGCGGTCGAATCCCAACGCTTGTACCGGCGCATCGCGGAAGAAATTGCGCGTCTGATCAAGCGCGGAGAGTACAAGCCGGGAGCGCGGCTGCCGCCCGAGCGAGATTTGGCGACCATGCTGAAGGTAAGCCGCCCGTCGGTGCGCGAAGCGTTGATAGCGCTGGAGGTTGAAGGCTATGTCGACGTCCGCGTTGGCTCGGGTGTTTACGTGTCGCATGCGGGCGGATCGCGCGGCAAATCGGTTCGGCTGCCCGCGGACTCAGGACCCTTCGAGTTGATAACTGCGCGTCGACTGCTGGAATCCGAATGCGCCGCCCTCGCCGCAAGAAATGCGAGCCCGGCGCAAATTCGCCGCATGCGTGCAGCGCTCGCGGCGATGGTTCGTGATCGAAAGCGCAATGTGATGCCGCTCGAAAATGACCGCCGGTTTCATCTGGAAATGGCTGAGGCCGCCGGCAACAGCGCACTTGCATTGCTGGTTCGCACCCTGTGGGACCAACGCACCGGCCCATTGTTTCTGCAACTCGAGCATCACTTCGATACGCCCGACCTATGGGACGCGGCGATTGCCGAGCATCAATCGGTAATGGTTGCGATTGAAGCGCACGATGGAGTGAAGGCACGTACGACGATGCGCAGGCATATGGACCAGGCCGCGAGGCGATTCCAGAAAAGCTGGACCACCACCCGCTCGCAGCCCAGAAGACCAGCGTCGAAACAGCAGGGAGCCGGCAATGGCGCAGCCTGAAGAATCCACGCCCGACATTAACGAGCATGTGCTGACTGCGAGCGGCGAATTCGACGTTCATGACGCGCCGATAGACATTCGCGTCTATCGCTTTGAAGACTGGATTGCGTTCGTGTTCTTCTGGGCGCTATCGGCCGTGATCTTTCTGCAGTTTTTCACGCGCTACGCGATGAACGACTCGGCATCGTGGACCGAGGAGATTGCGCGCTATCTGTTGATCTGCACCGTGTTTATCGGGGCGGCGATCGGTGTGCGCAAGAACAATCACATACAGGTCGATTTCCTGTACCGGATCTTGCCGAAACCATTGATGCGTGTGATGTCGACGCTTGTCGACATTGCGCGGATTGCGTTCCTTGGTTATGCGACTTGGCTGACGTTTCAGTTACTACAGCGTATCGGCGGGCAGCAAATGTCGGTGGTCGATCTGCCGATCGGACTCGTCTATAGCGTCGTGCTCGTGGGGTTTGCGCTAATGACCTGGCGCGCTGTCGGTGTGGCAATTGCAAACTGGCGACGAAAGGCTTCGGTGCTCGAACAGCCCGAACTTGCGGAGAGCGCCACGTGAGGGATTTCAGATGAGCCCGGCCGGCTTCAAACTGCTGTTCCTGGCGCTGATGGGGTCAGGCATTCCGGTCGCCATTGCGATGGCCGGTTCGTCGCTGATCTTCGTGATGGCGACGGGCCTGGTGCCGGACTTCGTCGTGATCCACCGGATGGTCAGCGGCATCGATTCGTTCCCATTGCTTGCGGTGCCGTTTTTCATTCTTGCCGGCAACCTGATGAACTCTGCTGGCATCACCAATCGTATCTACAACTTCGCGCTTGCATTGGTTGGTTGGCTGCGCGGCGGGTTGGGGCACGTCAACGTCGTTGGATCGATGATCTTTGCCGGCATGTCGGGTACCGCTATCGCGGACGCTGCCGGGCTCGGAACGATCGAGATCAAGGCGATGAAGGATCACGGATACAACCTCGAGTTCGCGGTCGGAGTGACTGCGGCTTCGGCAACGCTCGGGCCAATCATTCCGCCTTCATTGCCCTTCGTGATCTACGCAATGTTCGCCAATGTGTCGGTAGGGGCGCTGTTCCTCGCCGGCATTTTCCCGGGCATCGTCATGGCGTTGCTGATGATGGCAACCGTGGCCTTCTTCGCGCACAAAAATAAGTGGGGCGGGGACATCGCGTTCGAATGGAAGCGCATCGGCAAAGCGCTGCTCGAGCTCGCGATCGTTGCCGGATTTCCGGTAGCTATCTGGCTCTCGACGCAACAGGGCACCAACCCGGTGTGGACCGTGGTGATTGGACTTGCGCTGTTGCTCGCGGCCGATCGGTATTTTCGATTCAACGCGGTGCTTCCGATCATGACGCCGGTGTTGTTGATCGGCGGCATGACTAGTGGTGTTTTTACTGCCACCGAGGGTGCGATTGCGGCGTGCGTGTGGTCATTGTTCCTCGGCGTCGCGTGGTTTCGGACGTTGAACTGGAAGATGCTGATCAAGGTGTCGATGGACACGATCGAGACCACGGCCACGGTCCTGTTCATTGTTGCGGCCGCATCCATCTTCGGCTGGATGCTCACGGTCACAAAAACCACCGAGCTGATCGCGGGATGGGTGCTTGCCTTTACGCAGGAGCCATGGGTTTTCCTGTTACTGGCCAACGGCTTAATGCTGTTCGTCGGCTGTTTCCTGGAACCGGTGGCTGCGATTACGATCCTGGTTCCGGTGCTGCTACCGATTGTGCTGAAGCTGGGGATTGACCCAGTGCATTTCGGGTTGATCATGGTGCTTAATCTAATGATCGGCCTGCTGCATCCACCGATGGGGCTGGTGCTATACGTTCTTGCGCGCGTGGCCAAGCTGTCTATCGAACGCACCACGATGGCGATCCTGCCATGGCTTGTGCCGCTGCTGATCAGCCTCGCGCTGATCACGTATGTGCCGATCATCAGCCTGTGGCTGCCGCGGCTGGCGATGTAGGGAAGGGAACGAATGCTGCAAGAAGTGCCTCTTGTATTGAGACTTAACGCTGCCGATGACGTTGTCATCGCGCGCAAACAATTGGTGTCGGGCACACTTATCAAGAACGAAGGCGTGACTGTGATTGGTCTGGTTCCGCCGGGCCATAAGCTCGCGACGCGAGCGATTGCGGCTGGCGCGCCGGTGCGTCGCTACAACCAGATCATCGGCTTTGCGACGCGCGACATTCGTGCCGGTGAGCACGTGCACCTACATAACATGGGCATCGGTAGCGAGCACGGGGCCAACGTCGGCGGCGCAACGCGTGACTACGCGTTCTGCGCCGATGTGAAGCCCACCGCAATGATCAACCCGTCCGCAAGCTTCATGGGAATCGTGCGCGACGATGGCCGCGTTGCGACGCGCAACTACGTCGCCATCATCTCGAGCGTCAATTGTTCGGCAACGGTGTCGCGTGCGATCGCGGATCAATTCCGCACTGACATTCGTCCCGAGGTGCTCGCTGCTTATCCGAATATCGATGGCGTGATTGCACTGACGCACGGCACCGGCTGTGGAATGGACATGGGCGAGAGCATGGATGTGCTGCGCCGGACGATGGCAGGCTATGCAAGGCATCCAAACATCGCGGCGACGATCTTCATCGGCCTCGGCTGCGAGGCGAATCAGATCACGTCGTTGCTGGGCGCAGAAGGGTTAAAGGAAAGCGATCGGCTTGCGCGCTACAACATGCAGGACGTCGGGGGAACCGCGAAAGCGATTGACCGCGGCGTGGCCATCGTCAAGGACATGCTGCCTGCGGCCAATCGCGTCAAGAGAACGCCGGTATCTGCCAGTCACCTGATGCTGGGTCTGCAATGCGGAGGCTCTGACGGATATTCGGGTATTACAGCCAATCCCGCTCTTGGCAACGCAGTCGACCGGTTAGTGGCGCATGGCGGCACCGCAATACTTTCGGAAACGCCGGAGATTTACGGCGCCGAACACTTGCTGACACGCCGCGCGGTTTCGCGCGAGGTGGGTGAAAAGCTGATCGAGCGCATCAAGTGGTGGGAGGACTACACCGCGCGCAATCACGGTGAGATGAACAACAATCCCTCGCCGGGCAACAAGGCAGGCGGACTGACAACGATCCTCGAAAAGTCGCTCGGCGCGGTTGCAAAAGGCGGCACGACCAATCTGGTTGATGTGGTCGAGTACGCGCAGCCGGTCAGGGCAAAGGGATTTGTTTATATGGATACGCCCGGCTACGACCCGGTGTCAGCGACGGGGCAGGTCGCTGGTGGCGCCAACATGATCGTGTTCACGACCGGCCGTGGCTCAGCGTACGGATGCGCCCCATCGCCGTCGCTGAAGTTATCGACCAATACCGAGCTATGGCAGCGGCAGCAGGAAGACATCGATCTGAACTGTGGCGAAATCGCGGATGGCGCTGCAACGATCGAAGACATCGGCGAACGGCTGTTCCAACTGATACTTGCAACGGCATCGGGCGAGAAAACCAAGAGCGAGCGCTTTGGCTATGGTCAAAGCGAGTTCATTCCATGGCAGTTGGGCGCGACGATGTAGCTCAACAGTCACTGCTTTGCATGACCGATTTACGATCCAGGAGGAGACATGAAGTTGAACATTAGAAAAGTCACTATTGCCGCAGCGCTTTCGCTGATTGCGCTCGGGTCTGCGCATGCGCAGACGAAGCTTAAGTTTGCTCACGTTTATGAAGTCAGCGAGCCGTACCACACGGCTGCCGTGTGGGCAGCGGGGGAAATTGCGAAACGGACCAACGGTCGATACACGATGGAAGTATTCCCTGCATCGACGCTTGGCAAGGAAACCGACATCAATCAAGGGTTGACGCTGGGCACGGTCGACATCATCTACACGGGACAACTATTTGCCGGTCGTACTTACGGACCGATCGCCATCGGTGGCGCGCCATTTGTCTTCCGTGATTTCAACCACTGGAAGGCATTCTCGACAAGCCCGTTGTTCGCAGAACTCGGCGAGGGGTATCGCGCCAAGAGTGGAGGTAACAAGGTCGTCGCTATCACCTATTACGGCGAGCGTCACGTGACGTCGAACAAGCCGATCAACAAGCCCGAAGATATGAAAGGGTTGAAGATTCGCGTTCCCGACGCACCGCTTTACACGATGTTCCCGCGCGCTGTCGGTGCCAATCCAACGCCGATTGCGTTCGCGGAGGTTTATCTCGCGTTACAAAACGGCACCGTCGATGCGCAGGAAAATCCATTGCCGACGATCGACGCGAAGAAGTTCTATGAAGTGCAGAAATACATCGTGCTGACGGGCCACATCACCGATGCGCTGCTGACGATCGTCGGCGCACCCACCTGGAACAAGCTGTCGGACGCCGACAAGGCTATCTTCGATGCAGTCCTGAAAGAGGCCGCAGCCCGCGCGACCGCGCAAATTATCGATATCGAAAAGGGCCTCGGCGCAGAGTTCAAAAAGAGGGGCAAGGAGGTCGTGGCGGTGAACCGCGCACCCTTCCGTGAAGCCACAATGAAGCTGCACAACGGGCCGGACGCAACATGGCCTAAGGATGTTTACGACAAGCTGCAAGCGCTCAAGTGATTGCGGACAAAAACAAAAACGGCCCCGAGGGCCGTTTTTTTACGCCGCGACTTTGGGAAACAAACTCTTACACATCGTCGGCGAACAGCGGTTGGCAATGTCCGGTCTGAGTGGTATCCGGTAACTCGCCGGACATTACAAACCGCAGGAGAAGGACATATGAGTAAGGCCCTGGCAGGCGCCCTTTTAGCGTTTGGACTTTCGTCTGGGTTTGCGGTGCACGCACAGACCGGCACCGCGCCCACAGACCAGCCGCTGTCGCAACATGGCGCGCGTCATCACGACGGTAAGCATGCATTCACCAAGCCAAGCGAGCGTATTGAAGCGCGCCTCGCTTACATCCGTACGGCTCTGAAGATCACGGATGCGCAGCAAGCTCAGTGGAACGCGTTCGCCGAAACGCTGCGCAACCACGCTCGAAGCGCTGACCAGCGCATGCAGGAATTCCGTGCGCAGCGCGAGCGGGGTGCTGCGCATGAGAGGCCGAGCGCGATTGCGCGGCTTGAGCAGGAGCAGCAGCGCCACGCCGCGTCCGTGACCCGCATCAACGAACTTTTGACCGTGCAACGGCCGCTGTACGCGGCGCTGTCGGCCGAGCAAAAGGCGATTGCGGACGAACTGTTGGCACCGCGTCGCCACGGTCACCACTTCGGCCGGGGCGGGTCTCACCGCGGCGTGTAGCAAGGCAAGAGCGGCGTTGCGGGACGTGCTCCCGCAACGCCTCAGCGCACTAGCTGATTGATCTCGATAATCGGCAGCAGCACCGCGAGAACGATCAACATCACGACGACCCCCATCGTTAAGATCAGGATCGGCTCGAGCAGCGACGTGAAGAACAGTGCCCGCCGCTCAGCTTCGCGTGAATGAATATCCGCCGCGCGCGACAGCATCTCGGGCAGCTTGCCCGTCGCTTCACCTGACGCAATCAGATGAATAAGGACGGGAGGAAACAGCTTCACGTGCCCGGGCTTTTTTTCTTCGTCGGAGTCGGCTCGCAAGGCTTTGGCCAGCGAAAAGCCTTCGCGAACCCGCTGCACAGCGTCCATCACCCGGGTGCGCATCGCGAGGTTGGTGATCGTTTCGCCTGCCGCCTGCAATGAGCGCAGCATCGGCACTCCGGAACCGACCAGAATCGCCAGCGTCGATGAAAACCGCGCTGTATTAATAGAACGCGAGAGCACTCCCAGGACCGGCAATGTCAGGATGCGCTGATGCCAGCGCAATCGCACCGGTGCCACGCGCAATGCGCGCTGCGTCAAAAACGCTGCGATCGCGATGATCACGACCAGTATCCAGCCGTAATTGCGGACGAAGTGCGAAACCCCGATCAGCGCGACCGTCAAGAAAGGTAGTTGCTGTTTGGTGTTTGCAAACACCTGCACGACCTGCGGCACAACGTAGGTCAGCAGGCCAATGACGACCGCCAGTGCGACAAACGTGACGATCGCCGGATAGACGAACGCCAGCGTGATTTTCTGCTGGAGCCTGGCGCGCTCCTCGACATAGTCGGCCAGGCTGCCAAGCACCGAGCCTAGCTTTCCCGATTCTTCACCGGCAGAAATCAGCGCACGGTAGATGTCGGGGAACTGACGCGGGTGACGCACCAGCGCTTTTGAAAGAGATGTGCCGCCGAGCACGTCGGTGCGAATCGATGCCATCAGCTCGCGCACGCTTTGCTTCTCGCTCTGCTCGACCATTACGGTCAGCGCATCGGAGACAGGCAATTGCGCGCCTAGCAATGAAGCGAGCTGCCGCGTGATAACCGCGAGCTCGGTTTGCGATAGCCGCCGGCTGAGTGAGAGTCCGCCGGCGCGCGCACCGACATCGCTCATGACCGGATCGACCGACAGCGGAATCAGTCCGCGACCGCGCAGCAGCTGGCGCGCGAGGCGCGCACTGTCCGCTTCGAGAACGCCCGAAGACTCCTTACCTAAGTTATCGACTGCGGCGAACCGAAAAGCGGCGATCTGCTTCTCCTTGCGATTGAACCTGCGCCGGGCGCTCGGCCGCCCGGAGCTCGGCGCACGTACTTATCGCGGCGAGTGCACGTGCGACGCGTAGCGTCGCGTACACGAGCTGCGCTACTCCCTGGTGACGCGCAACGTTTCTTCCTGCGACGTAACGCCGGTCTTGATCCAGCGTTGCGCATCGGCGCGCATGTTGACCATTCCGTTCTTTTCAGCCACGCGGCGCATATCGGTGTCGTTCGACCCTTGATGCACCAGCATGCGAATTTCATCGTTGACGGTGAGCAATTCGTAAATGCCGGTGCGACCCAGATAGCCGGTGTGCCCGCAGTGGCCGCAGCCGACTGCACGCCATCCCCCGACCGTTGTGTCGGGCTCCTTGCAATGCGGACAAAGCTTGCGCACCAGGCGCTGTCCCAAAACACCCAGCAGTGATGACGCGAGCAAGAAGGGCTCGATACCCATATCGATCAGACGTGTCACCGCCGATGCGGCGTCGTTCGTATGCAGCGTCGCCAGCACCAGGTGGCCCGTCAGCGAGGACTGCACGGCGATCTGCGCGGTTTCCAGGTCGCGAATCTCGCCGATCATCACGATGTCCGGATCCTGACGCAGGATCGCGCGCAACGCTTTCGCGAACGTCATGTCGATCTTCGCGTTGACCTGCGTCTGGCCAATACCCTCGATGTCGTACTCGATCGGATCTTCGACCGTCATGATGTTGGTCGTGTTCTTGTCGAGGCGCCGAATGCCGGCGTACAGCGTGGTCGACTTGCCGGAGCCGGTTGGCCCGGTGACAAGAATGATTCCGTGCGGCTGATGGATCAACTTGTCGAACCCCGCCAGCGTCCCCTCAGCCATGCCGAGGTTTGTCAGCTCGAGCTTCGACAGATCCTTCTCGAGCAGACGCAACACCACGCGTTCGCCATGCCCCGTCGGCAGCGTCGATACGCGCACGTCGACGGGGCGCCCGCCTACGCGCAAAGTGATCCTGCCGTCCTGCGGCAATCGCTTCTCGGCAATGTCGAGCGCCGCCATGATCTTGATGCGCGACACCAGCGCTGCATGCAGCGCGCGCTTCGGACGCACGATGTCGCGCAACGTGCCATCAATCCTGAAGCGCACCAGCGAATACGATTCGAACGCTTCGATGTGGATGTCCGATGCGCCGTCACGTGCGGCTTGCGTCAGCAGCGCATTGATCATGCGGATGATCGGCGCGTCGTCTTCGGTCTCCAGTAGGTCCTCGACATCCGGGACCTCCTGCATCATTCGCGTGATGTCGAATTCGCCTTCGATGTCGCCAACGATCTGCTGCGCGGATCCGCCTTGATCGCCGTATGTCTGCGAGATCGCTGCGACCAGCTTGCCCGGCTCGACGACGATCGGTTTGACCTTGCCGGGGAAGACGCGGATGACCTCGTTCAGTGCAGCCAACGGCGTCGCATCGCTGATCCACACCTCGGCATCGCGCTCGCTTTTCGGCACGAGCAGGATGGCGTTATCGCGTGCGAACGCGTAGGGGACGAGGCGATTGGCGGTGATCACTTTGCGCTACTAGATTTGGCTACTGTTTGCGTACTGATAGTTGCATCAGGGAGTAACGATGATCGGGTCGAATCCCATCGACTTCAGTTTTGCAATGGCATCGGCCATCGTTTGCGTCGCTGGATCGACCGTTACGCGCACCCGCACGACATCGGTGCCTTGCTTCGTGCGCACGCTTTCCCAATAAGCGTCCATGCCGGCAGCGCGCAACTGCCGCTGCAACTCTCGGCCGCGTGCGATGTCATTGACGGCAGCGACCTGGAGCAAAGTCGATGTCGATGATCCGGGACGCGTCGCGGCCGGTGCTGACTCGCGGGTGGGAGGCACTTGCACGGCCGACGGCGCCGCCGTTCCGGCAACAGCCGCTGATGATGTCGTCGCAGAGGGTGAAGAGGGTGCGGTGGCGACCGATACCGGAGGCGGCGCAGCAGTCGGTGCGGGCTCAGGTATCGGCGCAGGCGTAGGTGGCGGAGTCACCGGCACAGCAGCGATCGGCGGCGGCGGGGCTGGCATCGGTGCGGGCTCTGCACGCACGATTGGTGCTGGCGCCGGTACAGGCAGCCGGCTCGACGCGCGCCGGTTGAACCGGCGGCGCTGCGGCGGGTGGCGTGACAGCCGGAGGTACGACAGCGACCGGTGCTGGCGCGGACGAGGTCGGAGCGCTCGGCGGCGGAATGGGACGCGTTGGTGCTTCAACCGGCGGAGCAACGTCGATGATCGGTGCAGGCGGCTCCGAACGCTCTGTCCGCGCACCAAGCCCCGCTTCGGGCGAGCGCGGCGCTACGGTAGGCTCGGCGCCAGGCGCGGGTACCGGCGATGTGGGTGCACCAGCGGCGCCTTCCTGCTGCTTACGCATCGTGGGCGGAACGGCAGGCGTCGCGGGCAATTGTCGCCCTTGCAAATCGCGGAAGACCATCGTCTCGGGAAGGGTGCCGGCGGCGACCTGCCCCCGGATGTAGTCGTACCGGTCGAGCGCCAGCGACGACGATGTGCCTTCGTCGCGGACTACATAAGGTCGCAGGAACACCAGGAGATTGGTTTTGCGGCGACCGCGGTTTTCGTATCGAAACAATCCACCGACTATAGGAACGTCGCCAAGCACCGGGACCTGGCTCTTGCTGTTATCGACGCGGTCTTCAATCAGGCCGCCTAGCACGACGATATTGCCGTCTTCAACAAGCACGCTCGATTCGAAGCTGCGCTTGTTCGTGATGATGCCGCCCTGCGCCGCAGTCAGTGTGTTCTGGATCGAAGAGAACTCCTGATAGATCGCAAGTCGCACGACGCCGCCTTCTGAAATTTGCGGCTTGACGCGCAATTGCAGGCCAATGTCGCGCCGCTCGAACGTCTGAAACGGGTTGACCGCACCGGCGCCTCCAGTGTTTGTAAACGAACCGGTAATCAATGGAATATTTTGACCAACCAGGAATTTGGCTTCTTCGTTGTCGAGCGTCTGGATCGTCGGTGTCGAAAGTATGTTTGCGTCGGCACTGGTAGCAAGCGCTCGCGCCAGGAAGGCGAGATTGAGAACTTCGCCGATGCCTGGAATATTGACGCGCCCTCGCACTACACCGAGGTTCAAACCCTGGCCCAGTGAACCGATGTTCTGTGCAGCGTTGATGATGTTGTTGCCGCCAACACCAAAATTCGTACCGCCAATAACGTTCGTTCCCGAATTGTCGACTCCGCCTAAGGCCTGCCACTGAATGCCGAACTCGGCGGCCTTGTCCGCGGTGACTTCGACGATCAATGATTCGATCACGACCTGCGCGCGCCTCGTATCCAGCTTATCCACGATGGCGCGGATGTTTCGGTACAAAACTTCAGGCGCGGTGATGATCAGCGAGTTGGTGGATGGATCGGCCTGAATCATTCCGGCCAGGCCGCCGGTTCCTCCTGAACCGGAGCTGCCTGCACCGCCGCTCGCGATCTGCCCGAGCCCAGGTGCAGTACCGCCCGAGGTTCCGGTCGATAAGCCGGGCTGGCCCGAGCTCGAGCCCGGCGCCATGCTGGTGGTTGGTGACAGGCTGCTTCCACCGCTGCCTTGCGGCACGAAGGACGCATCGGCGCCAATGATTGCGCGCAGCAGCGGCGCCAGTCGAACCGCCTCGGCGTTACGCAAATGGATCACGTTGATATTGCCCGGCGTCAGGGCCGGCTTGTCGAGCTGCGCGATCAAGCTCTTCGCGAGCTGAAGCCGCTGGGGACTCGGGGCACGGATGATGATTGAGTTGGTACGGGGCTCGGCCAGAATCGAAACGCGCTGGCCAGCATCGCTTGCCTGACCGGCAGCACGCGCGCCTTCGTCGAGCACGCGGTTGACGACCGTGGCGATCTCGAGCGCCAGCCCATTTTTGACCGGAATCAGCTCGACATCGCTGGTCGCGGCAGTATCGATCGATTCGATGATGCGCTGGATCCGGCGCAGGTTGTCGGCGTAGTCGGTGATGACCAGCGTGTTGTTTTGCGGGTAGGCGGAGATCGTGTTGTTTGGTGCAATCAGGGGCCGCAGTATCGGCACCATCGCGGTAGCCGACTCGTATTGCAGCCGGAACACTTGGGTCACGAGCTGGTCGCCGCTGGGTGCCGAGCCTCTCGGAATGATCACAGCGCCGCCCTGCAGCTTGGCATCGGCTTCCGGCACCACTCGCGCAACGTTGCCGGTCTGCACGATGGTGAAGCCCTGCAGCCGCAACGCGGTCAGCAGCTGGTCATAAGCTTGCTGGCGTGTGACCGGGCGCTCGGTCGAAAGCGACAACGTGCCCTTGACTCTGGGGTCGATGACGAACGTGCGGCCGGTGTATTGCCCGATCGCGCGCACCACGGCGTCAATGTCGGCATTGACGAAGTTCAGCAGCACGCCTTCTTCGCGTGCCTGCTGCGGTTGGGTTCCATTGGGCGCAGCCTTTGTCGGCGGCTTTGCGCGGGATGTCTGCGCAAACGACGGCGTGATGATGGTCGTGGTCGACATCAACCAGGCGCAGGCAAATGCAATGGAGCGGAACAGAAGACCGCGGCCTGACGTGCACATTGGCTTTATCTCAACCACCGAAGTTCAACAGAGATCCCTCGCCGTCGCGCCGCCCCAGCAGCGAGATCAGCCCCGTCAGTTGCGCCTTGACACCAGGGTCGGTGCCGGCCATTGCTTGTGCTCGTCCGGTGAAGCGTAAGCGCCCACCCTCGTTGATTGTGCCATTGCCCTTCAGCTCGAGGGGACCCGAAATGGTTAGTAATTCCAGCTGAGTTCCCGGCCAGATGCCGTTCGTTTGCAAGCGGTAGTGGCCCATCGGCGACACAGGCGTCAGGCCGCTCGATGCGTACTGCCACTCGCCACTCAAGCGGCCCTGCCAGCGGCCCGGCTCGACCGCGAGCCGATCCCATGAAACCGTCAGGATGCCGCCGGGTCGCACCGTGTTCCATGGAGCTCCGAGTCCGACCAGCAGCGATGCTGGCAGCCGCATCGTGGTCGGTCCGAGCGTGAGTGTCTTGCCGAACAGCGGGGCATTGACCGTGAGCGGCTGCGAAAGCGCCGACGGATGTGTCAGTGCGAGATCGAGCTGCCCGGCCAGAAGTGCCCACGGATTCAACCGCCACGACAGACGCTCGGGCAAGCTGGCACGCGATGCGCCGGTTTCGGCCGGCGATGCGATCACCACGATCGCCGATCCGTTCCAAATCGTGCCGCTCGCTTCGGCCATCTCGACCCGGCCATTGCTTGCCGAGTGGACATAACTGGCGGCCCATTGCGCAGGCGCAAGCACGAGTGCCGTCACGATCAGGATGACAAGCGCTGCAACGATTAGGGTGACGGCCCGCATTGATCCTGGCGTTCATCCGATGTTTATTTGCGCGCCAGCCGTAACGCAAGCTCGACGTCGACGTTGCCGGGTGTCTTGTCGCGGGCGGTCACTGTCACCGACGTCGCGCGCGCGCCAAGCTCGCGCTCGATGCCGGCAAGCCACGGCGCCCAGCTGCCGTAGGGCACATCGGAGAATGTCATTTGCAAGTCGCCATCGGAAAGCGGCACGATGCGCGCGGCCTTGATGCCTGCACGGCCGAGCGACTTGTCGACCGACGCGCGAACATCGCCGGCTGACACCGACGCGACCTGTGGACGCGAGCGCATCGCCTTCACTTCGTTCAGCAACGACTCGAGTTCGGCTTCGCCGGCACGTTGCTGCGGCAGGCTGCGCTCGAGACGGCCGATACCTTTATACGCAGGCTCAATCAGCAGAAGAAACACAAGAACCGCCAAGACCGCTGCAGCGCCTGCCAGCAGGATCGCGCGCTCGCGCGGTAAACGCTCGGCCCAAAAAAGTCGCAGCGCTTCCATGTCAGCGCCGCGCGGCCGCCCGAAGGCGCTGATGCGCCCCCTCGGGGGGCAGTGAACGAAGTAGACGTAGGGGCATGGATTAAACCCCTGCCGCCGTGACACGCGCCGAGCCGTCACCTTCGAAGCGAATCGCCAACCCTTGCTGCAGAGCGGCCGAGCGCAGCGTGTTCTGCAAGCTAGGGTTGTCGGCAACCCCGGGCTTGAACTTGATCTTCAACGCACCGTCGCGATACTCCATGCTGGCGACACTTCCCACCGGCGCCGCCGATAGCAGCAGCGCGGTGCGCGCATTGAGCACCGAAAAATCGTTGGCCGACGCAATGCCGGCACGTGCGCGCACTTCCGCAAGCTTCTGTTTGGTCTGCACCATCGTATCGGCGACAGTCGTGACCTCCGGAAACGTCGAGCGGAAGTTGGTTTCCATTCGGCTGCGGATCGCCCGCTCTTCGCTTTCGAGCTTCAGGTTGTAGGCGTTCATGCCGAGGACCGCGACCGCTGCGCACGCGGCAAGCCACATCAGGGGTATGCGCACCGCGCGGCTCGAAAGCGACAGCTTTGAGCTGCCGACGAAACCGCCGATCATGCCGCCCTGGGCGAACGCGCCTTGCAACAGACTGACGCCCGTCTCAGTGCTGGCCGGATCGGCTTCCTGTGCATTGACGTCGATCTGCACATTCAGCGGTTGCGCCAGCGGCGCCATGCGCGGGCCGTCGCGTCCGAACACCTGAATCCGCTTGATGCCGAGCTGCCGCACCGCGAGCGCGAGCGCGGGCGGAACCGCATCGTCGGTCAGCTCAAACGCAAAGCCATCATGGGTGGCTGAGCGAGCGATGCCGCGCCCGCGATCCACGCGGACTGACAGCACCCCCGCGGCCGGTGCAGGCACGGTGTAGATCTCGCTATACGCTGCACGCACCTTGAAGCCCGCGTCGGTCAAGACATCAAGTGCCCGCGTCAGGATGCCACGGTCGATCACTGCGACCGGCATCTTCGGTTGCGCCGCGATCGTTGTGGTACCGGTGCCGCCGCGTGGAACATTGAAGGCAAAGTGGCAATCAGTCGCGTCGGCGAGCAGCCTGTCTTCCAAAATGTTCGGAAGCGCCATGCGCAAGCGGCCTTCCGACAACTTGGGGGACTCGATTGCAGTGATAAACACATCACTTGAATCGAACACCAGGTCAACGGCCCCGGCTTTCGGCAACAAAGCAACCGGTGCTTCGCCGCGAGTCGACTCACGGGCAGACAGCGCGACGTACGGCACGACCGTACCGGAAGCAAACTGGCCACGTCCACCGGCGCCGAGGCGTGGAGGCAGGAAAACAAGCAGCCGTTGTGCTGATCTGTTGCTCAATGGAGCTCCTACGTCAAATTTCTCGAGTCCAAAGCACGGTCACCGCCTGTTGGCCTTGACCTGGAATTGCGCGTTTTACCAGCGCTTCCATGCGCGTGATCGCTCGGTCAAGCTTCACTTCACCGCGAATGAAGAAGAAACGCGATGCAGTGGATATCTCGGAGTCGGTTACCAACGCGCCCTTGGCGCCGAGCCGCGTCCGTACCTCAGCGGTGTTATTGAAATAGGCGAGGCGCTCGCGCTCGGCGACCAGCGTGCGCGCTTCGGCGAGCGTTAGCTCGGGTACACGCGCCGCAATCGTTTCCGGCGCTGCAGTGTTCGTATTCAGCGCTGTGCGCTCGTCCAGCACGACGATATACGGAGCCAGTTTCTGCACGGCCGCCGGGTCGATGCCAGAGATACCGACGATGTCCTGCGGAAGCATCAGCGGCAGCGGACGCGGCTTGTCGAGCTCGCGTAGCTCGGCGTCCGTATCTTGCCCGCTGGGATTGGTAGCCGCCGCGGCCGGCATCGCCTCCAGCATGCGCTGTGTGATCAACTCCGCTGTCGCTGGCGGTAACTGCAACAGCAACACCAGCCGCTGCAACGTCTCCACTTCACGATCGATAAGTTGGCCGTTTTCAACCAAGTTGCGCAGATTGAAGCGGCTTTGTGCATCTTCCATCGATCCCGCGATGGTCGCCAGCGCCGCCAGTGATCCCGTTTCGCCAAGTTGGTCGAGCCGCGTCTCCGCCAGCGGCTGCGACCAAGGCTCGCTCAGCGCGTCGTATTGGGAGCGCAAGGCGTCTTCGCGCAAAATAGCGCGGCCCCAGTCGAGAGCGCCACGCAACAACAAGCGGCTTTGCGAAGTCAGCTGCTGGTTTTCGATCGTCCGCAACAGCACGAACTGTCTGTAGAACAGACCTGTGATGATCATCGTCGCGAGCGCGGCGACGAATAAAGCCATGAGCACGGCTGCACCGCGCTCATGGCGTCGGACCGCCAATCCAAGACTCCCTCCCCGGCCCTCCCTCCGCGAGGGAGGGGGCAAGTAACCGAAGCGCAGTGATGATCGGCTTCATGCACCCACCAGGAATACGCGACGAAACTTCTTGTCGTCTCCACGCACCAGCGTCACCTCAACGCCGGGGGGCGTTTGGCCTGCTTGTGGCTGCACGCCGCCACCTTCGGAGGGAAACGGCGATACCCAGCCACTTGGAACCTGCCATACACGCACGCTCATCGACTTCACGTTGTTCATCAGACGCGCGGTTTCGAAGTTCTCGGCGTTCGCCCGGTCGAAGGCCGGCAGCGGAGGCGTGGCCTGCCGCACCAGCGAGCCGTCGACGACGCGGTAAAACACTGTCTGTACTTCGGTCGCGCGGTCTGCGACCGGACTCGCGACGCGCGCCAGCTCGATCACCTGTCCGCCATCTGCTATGCCGATGTTCAGTGGCGACGTGGTGAGTCCGAGAAACGCGGGGTTTGTCACTTGCGTCAGGTCACGCTCCATCTGACCGAACGTGGTCAGCAGCGAACGGATGTCATCAACTTCGGGTTCAAGCCGCTCGCGTGTTAATACCAGTGAATCGAGGCCACGCCAGGCGATCATTGAGACAATCGACAGCACGGTGATCGCCACCAGCAGTTCCAGCAACGTGAATCCGTGCGAGAAGATCCGATGGTTCATCACTATTGATTAGTAGGCATCACGGTCATCAGCTCGGCGAGCTGGCTCCGGTTGCCGGCGTCGTCCTGGCGAAATACCCGCACCTCGACGCGCCTGAAAAACGGATTAGGCGTCGGTTTGACAGCTTGCTGACAGACAAAGCTCGCGCCGCCCTGGTCACACGGCAGCATGCTCTCGCCTGGCTCCAGGCGTTCACGTCCCAGGCGCAATTCGAGCAGCCGATTCTCGGCGGTCAGGACCGCCAGCAGCTTTTGCCGCGTGTAGTCCGCGGTAGAAGTCAGCGACATCGCGCCGCGCATCGCGGCAGTAAGAGCAACGCCAATGATCACCAGCGCAACCAGCACCTCGAGCAGGGTGAAGCCGCGGCTCCTATGGGCCAGTCGCATCATTTTTTCGTTGCCTGTTCAACCGCGAGCAGAGATCGACCCGCCTCGTCGAAATCGACTCGCGCCGATCCGTCTTCGCTGGTCAACTCGAGTCGCCACCGCGGCTGGATCCACTCTCGCGCAATGGCCACTCGCACCGGTGGCGCGCTGGGGCTTAAGCAGCACTTGCGCCGGCTGCGGCCCGCCGTTATCGAGCACTGCGAGTCGCGTCAGCGGCGTTTCCCAAGTGCGCTCGCGCAGCAAGTCGTCTCCCGTGAGCAGGCGGCGTTCGCCGCCCGACTCGGTGACAAACCGATATCCGCGCAGATCCGCTTCCCACACGATCGGTTGTTGCGTGATGCGCGACTCATCCGCAGCGATTGCCATCAGCTGGCCAACACGTTGCGCCTCACGCTGCAGTTGCTGGCGCGGATCGGGTGCGATGTTGATAGTGACCAGCGACACGAGGATGCCGGCCAGCACGATGACGACCATTAACTCGAGCAATGTGAAGCCGGCGGCGGATCGAGTCGTGATCTTCATGTCGTTGCTTCGAAAAATTGTCTGGCTTCGCCAGCGATTTTTCGCTAACCAATCAGACAAAGGCAGGGGTGCACTTTTGTCTGCATAGTTAAAGCTGCCACGACCCGATGTCGGCGTCCGGACTGTTCGGCTCGCCACCGTTGGCGCGGTCGCGGCCGAGCGAGAACACGTCGATCTCTCCGCGTACGCCAGGATTCAAAAACTTGTACGGCTCTCCCCATGGGTCAGCGGGCACCGTCGAGCGTTCGAGGTAGCCGCCCTGCTTCCAGTTACTGGGCATCGGCTCAGTTGTGGGCCTTGTAATCAGCGCCTGCAGTCCTTGATCGGTTGTCGGGTAGCGGCCGTTGTCCAAGCGATAGAGCTTCAGAGCCTGCATGATCGATGCGATGTCCTGCTTGGCTGCAGCGATCCTTGCGTCATCGGTGCGACCGACGACTCGCGGCACAATCAATGCGGCAAGCACACCGAGGATCGTGATCACGACCATGATCTCGATCAAAGTGAAGCCACCATTGCGTGCGCCCCTGGTCAGTGCGCGCATGCCCCCTGAAGGGGAATGCGATGGATTTGGGGCCGAGGCGACCATCGCTAAGCGGTGTGCCGGCAATTGCAAAGAGGAACGAACGCGGGTCATTGGAGTCATCAGACCATTGGCCAATGCGGTAGAAAACTTGAAGATAAGCGTCGAACGCCTTGAAGTTCCTCGCTTTTCGACGCGGACAACCGAGGGTGCGAGGGATATTATCAACGCGAATCGGCTGCCCCACCCCCCGGAAAGGGGATGCTTCACGGACTAATACATGGTGAGCTCAGCCCGAACGTTGGAATCTAGATCGTGAAAAAGTTTGCTTTCGCTGCGGTTCATCTGCTTTTCTTTGTCGCGGCGCTCGCGATTGCCGGCTATTGGGGGATTCGAATCTTCACGCCGTCCCCGCTGGCCGCTCCGCCGCCATTGCCTCCGCCGCCGCTGCGTGATCCCGACCCGCAGGCGGCCGCGCGCATGTTTGGCAAAGTCGATGTGGTTCAGTCGGTCGCCAGCAATATTCAAGCGGTAGGAATTTTCTCCGCCGGCAAGGATTCAAGTGCCGTTCTGGTCGTTGACGGCAAGCCAGCGCGCGTGTTTTTGGTCGGGCAGGAAGTGGCGCCCGGTATGAAGCTGGTGTCTGTGACATCAGAGATCGCCGTTCTTGAAACAGCGGGTGGCCGCCAGGAAGTGCGGATGCCGGCGCAACCGATTGCGCAGCTCGGCGGGTTCCCGGCAGCTCCGAATTTTTTCCGCGAAGGCAACACGTTGACAGCACCGAGCAGCGATGGCGCGCCAAATATCCCACGGCCGTCTACGCCGCCTCCGCGCTCTGCGTTGCCGCAGCCTCCTCCAATGCCGGCCCAACAATTTCCAACTCAACAAGTGCCGCCGCAGACGCAGCAGCAGATGCCGCAACAACCTGGCGTGCAGCAACCTATGCCGCAGCAGGCCGTCCCACAACCCATTATTCCGGGCGGTGTACAGCCGCAATCGCAGTAACGCCGCGAGACTTACGCCACGACGACTTTGCCAGCGTTTGGCGGATACGTTTTCTCGCCATGCATTGTCGCCTCGATCGGAAGCGCGGGCAGATCTGAGATTTCCGCGTACAGCGGTGAAAAATCGGGTGCGGTGGCTTCGAACAATTGCGTAAACGATTCAACCACAAAATAAGCGGATTGATAGTCGTCTATCTTGTAGGGTGTCCGTAGAACACGTTTCAGATCGAATGCAAGGCGCTGCGGCCGTGGACTGGTGAGCGCGTATTGCGTTTCTCCCACCGACGACAGCACACCGGCGCCGTAAACGCGCAAACCGCGCGCGGTAGCGATCAACCCGAATTCGACGGTGTACCAGTACAGGCGTGCGAGATATTCGAGTGCTTGTAGCCCCTGCGCCTTTAACCCGCCGCGCCCGAATGCCTGCATGTAATCCGCAAAAACAGGATTGAAAAGCAGTGGTACGTGGCCATAGAGGTCGTGAAATACGTCGGGTTCGACGATGTAATCGAACTCCTCCGGCGATCGCAGCCAGACAGTGACCGGAAATCGGCGGTGCGCCAGTAGCGAAAAAAACGCGTGCTCGGGAATGAGTCCCGGTACCGCAACCACTTCCCACCCGGTCGCGCGCTGCAACGATTCGCTGATCGATTCAAAGCGCGGGATGTGGTCACTCGCACCCAACTCGCCCAAGGCAGCAATGAACTCCTCGCATGCCTGACCAGGCGCCTGTTTGACCTGGCGCGCGAACAGGCGTGCGTACATCGCATGTTCTTCCGGCGTGTAGCGCTCCCAATGTTGGTCGCATGTGTAGTCGTCGCGCGCCTCGGAATAGTCGCCGCGCGGCGGACGCGTGCTGGCGCCGTAGGTAACGGGTGCAACAGCCATTGGGACTATGCGGGCGCCTTGCTCTCGTCGGGCTTCAGTACGCCGCGCCGGATTTGATCGAGCTCGATCGACTCGAACAGCGCGCGGAAGTTGCCTTCGCCGAACCCTTCGTCGCCTTTACGTTGAATGATCTCGAAAAATATCGGGCCGATCACTGTTTGCGTAAATATCTGCAACAGCAGCTCGTTCGGAGCACCTTGATGCGTAGCGCCGTCGATCAGGATGCGCAGTAGTCTTCAACTCCGCAAGCTGCTCGCCGTGATTCGGCAATCGCGTGTCAATCAGGTCGTAATAGGTGTCGATCGTGTCCTGGAATGCGACGCCATTTTGTTTCATCGCGCGCACGGTCGCGTAAATGTCGCTGGTGGCCAGTGCAACGTGTTGAATTCCTTCACCCCGGTACTCGTCCAGGTATTCGACGATCTGACTCTTATCGTCTGAGCTTTCGTTAATCGGAATTCGTATTTTTCCGCACGGGCTTGTCATTGCCTTGCTCTTCAGTCCCGTCAATTGCCCCTCGATATCGAAGTAGCGAACCTCGCGGAAGTTGAATAGCCGCTCGTAGAACTCCGCCCATTCTTTCATCCGACCGCGGTGCACGTTATGCGTTAGATGATCGATGAAGGTGAGTCCGCAGCCTGTCGGATTGGCCTGTGCATCAGCGATCGGCTCGAAGTCAACGTCGTAGATGTTGATGTCGCCGATTCCGCCTGGTGACGCTGAATTCTTGCCGCGCCAACGGTCGACGAAATAAAGCAGGGAGTCGCCGATGCCCTTGATCGCCGGGATGTTCAATTCCATCGGCCCGGACTGTGAGTCGAAACCCCAAGCGCCAAGTTCCAGCGCGCGGCGATATGCCTGCGCCGCATCGCGCACACGAAACGCGATTGCGCAAATGGACGGTCCGTGAAGCCGCGCAAAGCGCTGTGCAAACGAATCGGGCTCGGCGTTGATGATGAAGTTGACACCGCCCTGCCGGTACAGCGTGACCTTCTTGTGGCGGTGCCTGCGCCACGGCCAAAAAGCCCATGGTTTCAAACAGCTTGCCGAGCGCCACCGGATCCGGTGCGGCGTATTCGATGAACTCGAAGCCATCGGTCCCCATCGGGTTGTCCCAGCCGGTGAATTGCATCGCGATCTCCTATTGACGGATGACCTACCTGATAGCAAGGATTCTGCCGCAATCATCGCCGTCTGCCCTGATTCATCGCGCCAGGGGGCAGTTCACTCCGGTTGATCCGCAAGCCTGCAGTTCGCCCCTTCGATTGCGCAGTTCGTCGCACGCCGGTCGCAAAGTGCAAGACGTCTCCCTACAGTGCGTTTCAGTCAGACAGAACGCAACAAAGGAGAAAGGTCATGTACAGCACATCCCACTCAATACGCATTCTGAGCGCGGCACTTGCCGCAGTTTTCGGACTTGGATTGGTCGCCACAGCGGGCGGTGCGTTGCGCGTGGAGCGTGCGCCGACGACGCTTGAGTCTCTGCGAGTGATTCATCTCGAACCTGTCGTCGTAAAGATGCATCCAGCGTCGCAGCTATCAGCGGCGTGCGAACAGGCACCGAAGGCAGCACTCTAGGGCCACGTTCTTTGCGTCGACAGAGGCCCGGCAAGTCCGGGCCTTTTTGTTTGCGCGGTCAATACACCGCCCAGTCGCACCGCCCAGGCGCGATTTGTGCAGTCTATTGATCCGATTAGTGCAATCTGTCGCACCGAATTGGTGTTGATTCGCTGCCGCTTATAAAGTGCGCGTATGACAACTGCAGACAACACCGACAAGACTTCAGCACCCGCCGACATGCCACCAGCGCAACCAGCGTCTTCTCGCACATCGCGCTTGAGTAAGGCATTTGCAAGGACTCGCAATGCAGCAGCCGACGCCGGGCGTGCATCGGCGCCGACGATTAAAAGTATTGGCGCCCGCGATCGGTGACTGGCTAGCAACCGTCGGTTGGGCCAAGTTCTTTTTCATCGCATTTCTATTGATGATCGTCGGCGCCATTGCCGACAACGTTTTCTATGACACCAAGCCAATAGTCGTTGTGAAAAGGGCGAGGGCAGGGATCGCGTCCAGGTCAACCTGCAGGTCGCGCCCGACGGCGTCCGTATACAGGCGCCGAGCGAGAAGGCGACGTCGTCGGCATCCAGAGGCGAGCCCAGCGTGAAGATCGACGACAAGGGTTTGCGCATCATGGCCGGCGACAAGAACAAGCGCGTGGCGGTCGTTATCGACGAAAACGGTATTCGCGTTGAGAGAAATCCGCCGCCCGAAGCGGACAAGCCTGACGCCAACAAGCCCGACGCTGAAACACCGGACGAGGAGCCAAGTGTCACCGTCGAGGAGGACGGGCGCACGGTCACTATCAGCCCGGAATTCACGCAGGATCCGCAAAAACTCGCGCTGGCACTCGACAAAGCGCGCGATCAAATCGAAGACATCGTCGAGAAGCAGATTGACCGGCAGATTGCGCGCGAGACGCGGCGCTATCGCGAGAAAACCGGCGATTGGCTGATGAGTTTCGTGATGCTGCTGATCATGGCGGGCATCATAGTCAAGGTGGTTCTGGGCGGGAAAAAGCGCGCTGAGCGGCGCGCTGAAGCCGCGACTGAAACAGCGGCCGAAGAAAGTCTAAAGCGGCAACTTGCCGAAGCGCAGCTGAAGACGATGCAGGCGCAGGTGGAGCCGCACTTCCTTTTCAATACGCTGGCGTCGGTCGACTACCTGATCGAAACCGCACCATCAACCGCCTCGAAGATGCAGAAGAGCCTGATCCAGTACCTGCGTGCGGCGTTACCACAAATGCGAGAAGGCTCGACCACGCTTGGCAAGGAAGTACAACTGTGCCGCTCGTACCTCGAGATACTGAAGTTCAGGATGGAGGACCGGCTGCAGTACTCGCTGATCATTCCGCAAGGACTGAGCTCAGCGCAGTTTCCGCCGATGATGCTGCAATCACTGGTTGAAAACTCGATCAAGCATGGCCTGGAGCCCAAACCCGAGGGCGGTTCGTTGACGATTTCCGCTGATATATCGAATGGCCGGCTGCGCGTGACGGTAGCTGATTCTGGACTGGGATTTGCGGCAGCCGGCGTGTCCGGCAGCGGAGTCGGTCTGGCGAACGTGCGTGAGCGGCTGGCGGCCTTGTATGGCGGCGCTGCGAAATTATCGATCGAAGCGAATTCCCCGAGTGGGACGATCGTGACGATCGAAGTGCCGTATACATTTGAAACAGACACGCCCTCGGAAAGCAAAGGCAACGCATAGAATCGGCGAATGCCGACGGCAATCATTGCGGACGACGAGCGTTTAATGCGGGAGCAGCTTCGTGCGCGTCTCTCCGAAGTCTGGCCGGATCTGCAGGTTTTGGCGGAAGCTAAGAACGGGGAAGAAGCAGTCGCAGCCGTCAACGACCATCGTCCTGATCTTGCGTTTCTCGATATCCGAATGCCCGGTATGACGGGCATCGAGGCAGCGCGACATATCGGTGACGCGTGTCACGTCGTATTCATCACTGCCTATAACGAGTACGCGGTTGATGCGTTCGAGCACGGTGCGATCGATTACGTTCTGAAGCCAGCCGAAGCTGAGCGCCTGGCGATTACCGTTGCCCGCGTGAAGCAGCGGCTCGGTTCGAAGCCGACCGATCTCGGCGAGCTTTTGAGCAAGTTGAGCGCACGACTCGATTCGGCAGGTGGTGGTGCGCAGCGCAGTTACCTGCAATGGATACAAGCAAGTGTCGGGCAGCAATTGCGTCTGATACCGACCGCGGAAATTCTTTTCTTCGCATCCGACGAGAAATACACCCGGGTACAGACCGAATCGTTCGAGGCGCTGATACGAAAGCCAATCAAGGAACTGATCGACGAGCTTGATCCGGAGCAGTTTTGGCAGATTCACAGAGGCACGATCGTCAACGCCAAGGCGATTGCAGGCGTGACACGCGATTTCCGAGGCCGTCAGCTAGTGCTGATCAAAGGTCACACCGAAAAACTCGAGGTCAGCCGCAACTACACGCACCTTTTTAAGCAGATGTAAGCATGCGCTGTGCGGCGTCCGCATTGCGCGACTCTGAAGCCCAGATCGATCGCTGCGAGCATTTCGGTAAACGTCTCGTCCATCAGTGAAGCGGCCGTCGGCCGCTCAAGACTGAGATACGCGCGAGGTTCCTCGGCGTCTGCGACGAGATGCATGCCGGCGCGCTCGGCCATTTGTTTCAAAGCATCGTTCTCGGGAACGTAGTTCATGATCAAACACGTCGCTCCGCGGTTGCGCGCATGCACCGCAGCACGCTGCAACAGTTGCAGGCCGAAACCGCGACGGCGAGCGTGCGGTAGCACCGAGACCCCGAACTCTGCCGTTTTCGACGAGGCGCTCTTATCAAAGCCGAGATGTCCAAGCGCGAGTAGCTCGGCATCTTCGTCAAAGATGCCGAAGATTGCATCGCGACTGAAGTGCAACTTGCGAACGTAAAGGCGCAGCGCTTCGTCCGTCACTGCGTAACCGAAACGAAGCCAAAGATCGTGCGGCGACAGTGCTCGCAGATGTTGCAGTACGCGCTTACGGTGGTGAGAACCGAGTTGCGCTACCAACGCGTTAGATGGATGGGGAGGTTTCTGATGCATTGCACAATTATGAGGCCGGAGTAATCTATGCCAACGTGGGTAGACGGAAGGCGCTAGTAAAGCAACTTTTGTGCTGGGCTCTGACCTCATGCCTGTACAAGAGAGTGAGCGCTAACATACAGGCCACTGTGAAAATCTGAAGTTGGGTTGTGCACCGCTCCCGAGCGCGCGAGCGTTGCGCAGCGGACCACTTTCGGTGGTCCGTTTGACAAGCCTTTGTTCCGCAACCATAATTTGCGGTTCGCCGCGGAGGGGTGCCCGAGTGGTTAAAGGGGGCAGACTGTAAATCTGTTGGCTTACGCCTACGTTGGTTCGAATCCAACCTCCTCCACCACTGCAACCTCCAAAGCGAACGGACGAGCGCGGATGCGGAAATTAGTTTCGTCGGGCGGGTGTAGCTCAATGGTAGAGCAGAAGCCTTCCAAGCTTACGACGAGGGTTCGATTCCCTTCACCCGCTCCACTAAATACATTCAGGGACAACAGCAGCTACGAAAACAACAACCGTGTCGCTTAGCGTGCCGCAGATGCGCGACGCGAGCTCGAAGACAGTACTAGAACGTACGGCGAGAGCGAGCAACAAAGCAGATGCGGCGCGATAAGCGATCACGAGGCCCATGTGGCTCAGTGGTAGAGCACTCCCTTGGTAAGGGAGAGGCCACGCGTTCGATCCGCGTCATGGGCACCAAATTTTAAGAAGTTAAGAACGTTGAGACAGAAAGCAGTGAGGAGTTAGGCGATGGCGAAAGGCAAATTTGAGCGGACCAAGCCGCACGTGAACGTGGGCACGATTGGGCACGTCGATCATGGCAAGACCACCTTAACGGCGGCCATGACCTCGGTGCTGGCGAGCAAGTTTGGCGGTGAAGCACGCGCCTACGACCAGATTGATGCGGCGCCCGAAGAGAAAGCACGCGGCATCACCATCAACACCGCCCACGTCGAGTACGAGACCGCCAATCGCCACTACGCCCACGTCGACTGCCCCGGCCACGCCGACTACATCAAGAACATGATCACCGGCGCCGCCCAGATGGACGGCGCCATTCTGGTCGTATCGCCGCCGACGGCCCGATGCCGCAGACCCGAGAGCACATCCTGCTCGCGCGCCAGGTCGGCGTGCCCTACATCATCGTGTACCTGAACAAAGTCGACATGGTCGACGACGCCGAGCTGCTCGAGCTGGTCGAAATCGAAGTCCGAGAGCTGCTCAGCAAATACGACTTCCCGGGCGACGACACCCCGATCGTCAAAGGCAGCGCCAAGCTCGCCCTCGAAGGCGACAAAGGCGACCTCGGCGAAGCAATCGATCATGAAACTCGCCGAAGCCCTGGACAGCTACATCCCGACGCCGGAGCGCGCCATCGACGGCGCCTTCCTGATGCCGGTCGAAGACGTGTTCTCCATCTCCGGGCGCGGCACCGTCGTGACCGGCCGGATCGAGCGCGGCATCGTCAAAGTCGGCGACGAGATCGAAATCATCGGCATCAAGCCGACGCCTGAAGACCACCTGCACCGGGGTCGAGATGTTCCGAAAGCTGCTCGATCAAGGCCAGGCGGGCGACAACGTCGGCGTGCTGCTGCGTGGCACCAAGCGTGAAGAAGTCGAGCGTGGCCAAGTGCTGGCCAAGCCCGGCAGCATCACCCCGCACACCAAGTTCAACGCCGAAGTCTATGTCCTGAGCAAGGAAGAAGGTGGACGCCACACCCCGTTCTTCAACGGCTATCGGCCGCAGTTTTACTTTCGCACCACCGATGTGACCGGCTCGATTCAGTTGCCGGCGGGCACCGAGATGGTGATGCCGGGCGACAACATCCAGATGGAAGTGGCGCTGATCGCCCCGATCGCGATGGAACAAGGCCTGCGCTTCGCCGTGCGCGAAGGTGGCAAAACCGTCGGCGCCGGGGTCGTCGCTAAAATTATCGAGTAGCCGTTTGGAGTAGTAATTACCGGTTTAGGGGCGTAGCTCAATTGGCAGAGCGCTGGTCTCCAAAACCAGAGGTTGGGGGTTCGATGCCCTCCGCCCCTGCCACTTGTAGGAAACAGTCATAAATGGCAACACAGAATATCGAGACAGTCACCAGCAAATCCGATTTGTTCCTCGTGACACTCGCGGTTGTGGCGGCTGTGGCTGGAGTGCTCGGATTCACGTTCTTGACCGAGCAACCGACACTGGCGCGCGTCGGTGTGTTGATCGGTGGATTGGTGCTTGCGCTCGCGATCGCGTGGTTTTCGCAGTCGGGCAAGCGCTTTCTGGCTTACGCCCGTGAGTCGTATGAAGAAACAAAGCGGGTGGTATGGCCGAGCCGTAAGGAGACGGTCACCACGACCGGCGTTGTCTTCGGATTCGTCGTGATCATGGCGATCTTTCTTTTCCTCGTCGATAAGAGCCTCGAGTGGGTTCTCTACGACACGCTGCTCTCCTGGCGCTAAACACAGATGGCAATCGAGATGGCAACTGAATCAGCACCGGACGCAGCAGAAGTTGCAAAGCAAAACGCCTCGCCGGCGGCAGCAGGTACGAAGCGCTGGTATGTCGTGCACGCCTACTCCGGAATGGAAAAAGGCGTGGCGCGTGCACTGCAGGAGCGTATTAACCGCGCGGGCTTGCAGTCGCAGTTCGGACAAATCCTTGTGCCAGTCGAGGAAGTGGTTGAGGTCAAGGGCGGTAAAAAGTCGATCACCGAGCGCCGCATGTATTCGGGCTATGTGTTGGTCGAAATGGACATGACCGATGAAGCGTGGCACCTAGTGAAGAGCACGCCGAAGGTGACCGGGTTTCTTGGCGGCAGCGCCAATCGCCCGTCGCCGCTGCGTCAGAAAGAGGTAGACGAAATCCTGATGCGGATGCAGGAGGGCGCGGAGAAGCCGCGGCCCAAGACGTTGTGGGAAGTTGGCGAAATGGTGCGTGTTAAAGACGGTCCGTTCACCGATTTCAACGGCAATGTCGAAGAAGTGAACTACGAGAAGAGCCGGATGCGTGTGTCAGTCACCATCTTCGGACGCTCGACGCCAGTCGAGCTCGAGTTTGGGCAAGTCGAGAAAGTTTAGTGAACACGGGGAGCTGGCTCGAGTCATTGACGAGTAGCGCTTGAACCCACAGGAGATTCGCGATGGCAAAGAAGATAGTTGGCTTCATCAAGTTGCAAGTACCGGCAGGCAAGGCGAATCCCTCGCCTCCAATCGGTCCGGCGCTGGGTCAGCGCGGCCTGAACATCATGGAATTCTGCAAGGCTTTCAACGCGCAGACGCAGAACGTCGAGCCAGGGCTGCCGATTCCGGTCGTGATCACGGCGTTTGCGGATAAGAGCTTCACGTTCGTGATGAAAACGCCGCCGGCGACGGTGTTGATCAAGAAGGCCGCAAAGATTGAGCGCGGCTCGCCGAAGCCACATACGGATAAGGTCGGCAAGATCACGCGCGCACAGGCCGAGGAGATTGCAAAGGCGAAGATGCCCGATCTGACCGCCGCGGATATGGAAGCGGCGGTGCGGACGATCGCAGGCAGCGCTCGCTCGATGGGCATCACGGTGGAGGGTCTGTAATGGCAGCGCTCTCCAAACGCACGAAAGCCAATCGCAGCAAGGTCGATACGCAAAAGACGTATCCGGTCGGCGATGCTCTGACGCTGATCAAGCAATGCGCGACGGCAAAGTTTGACGAATCGGTCGATGTTTCGGTCGCACTAGGTATCGATGCGAAGAAGTCGGATCAGACAGTGCGCGGCTCGGTCGTGTTGCCAGCAGGCAGCGGTAAGACCAAGCGCGTCGCGGTGTTTGCGCAGGGCGCAAAAGCCGAAGAGGCCAAGGCTGCTGGTGCCGACATCATTGGCATGGACGACTTGGCGGCAAAGATTAAAGAAGGCTTTCTGGATTTTGACGTGGTCATCGCTTCGCCGGATGCGATGCGCGTGGTCGGCGGGCTTGGGCAGGTGCTCGGCCCACGCGGGTTGATGCCGAACCCGAAGGTCGGCACCGTCACGCCCGACGTTGCCCAGGCGGTAAAAAACGCCAAGGCGGGCCAAGTGCAGTTTCGCGCTGACAAGGCCGGCATCGTGCACGCATCGATAGGCCGCGCTTCGTTCGAGGTCGATCGGTTGCAGACCAACTTAGCGGCGCTGATCGATGCGTTGAACAAATCGAAACCAGCGTCGTCGAAGGGCGTTTTTCTGCGCAAGATTTCGGTGTCGTCGACGATGGGAGTTGGCGTTCGCGTCGACGCGTCGACTTGAATTGAGCGTTAACAGGCAAGGAAGTAGTCACGTAAAGACTTTGGGCTGCGCGTTACGTCGGAGCATCGATACGGACGCGTTGCTGTCAGAGACCGCTGGAAGAGACGGGTTTCTAAGACTTGTTTTCTTTAAGTTTGGAGAGGTTTCCATTCCAGCGCAGACGGTGGACCCGAGGAGAGCATTGAAGTGCGTCAGGAAATTGTTGAGACGTGCATCGGTGTTTCGCTTCGGTCGCCGGTTTTCAACCGGTGCTGAGCATTGCGAAGCACTTTTATGGAGCCAGTGCATGGGTCTTAATCGGCAAGAGAAGGCGGCTGTGGTCGAGGAAGTCGGCGCCCTTGTGGCGTCGTCGCAATCGATCGTGGTGGCCGAATACCGTGGGCTGGATGTGGATGCGATCACCCGATTGCGCAAGCAAGCGCGCAGCCAGGGTGTGCAGTTGCGTGTGCTGAAAAACACATTGGCGCGTCGCGCGGTCGGTGGAACACCGTTTTCAGGGCTGTCCGACAAATTGATCGGACCCTTGGTGTACGGCTTTTCCAACGACCCCGTGTCTGCCGCCAAAGTGCTTTCCGGCTTTGCCAAAGACAACGACAAGCTGATCGTCAAGGCTGGCGGGACGCCCAATTTCGTGATGGACGAAAAGGGAGTCAAGGCGTTGGCCCTGCTGCCAAGTCGCGACGAGTTGCTCGCGAAGTTGATGGCGACGATGCAGGCACCGATCGGTCAGTTCGTTCGCACGTTGAACGAAGTGCCATCGCGCCTGGTGCGCACGTTGGCTGCGGTACGCGACGCAAGAAGCCGCGTGATCCACATTCGACAATTGAACCGATACAACGCATTTTCTTAGGAGTTGGTAATGGCACTTTCAAATCAGGAAATTCTCGACGCGATCGGGGCGAAGTCCGTTCTCGAGATCAGCGAACTGATCAAGCTGATGGAAGACAAGTTTGGTGTTTCGGCGGCAGCAGCGGCAGTCGCTGTGGCAGCGCCCGCAGGCGGTGGTGCGGCGGCGCCGGCGGCTGAAGAGCAGACCGAATTTACGGTTGTGCTCGCGGAGTTCGGCGCAAACAAGGTCAACGTGATCAAGGCAGTTCGCGAGCTTACGGGCCTCGGTCTGAAAGAAGCGAAAGATCTGGTCGATGGCGCACCGAAGCCCGTCAAGGAAGGCGCGAACAAGGCCGACGCCGAAGCAGCGAAGAAGAAGCTGGAAGACGCAGGAGCAAAGGTAGAAATCAAATAGATAAGTTTGCGTTGCCGGCGAAGCGCAGCTTCGCCGGCGCCCCTGAACACATAGGGGACTTTGATGTGGGGATTTCGTCCCCACATCAAAGTCTTCCCTGGATGAACGAACGCGCAGGACACACCTACGCCGCTCGGATGCATGCGTTTAACGCTGCGTCCGTGGCGGCATTTGTCGTCCCCGCGTCGAGCATCTTGGGCTAGTTGTTTTGCCCTTCTCCCGTACCGAACGGAGCGTCCATGCCGTACTCGTTCACTGAAAAAAAGCGCATTCGCAAGAGCTTTGCCAAACGGCCGAGCGTGTTGTCTGTGCCGTTTTTGCTTGCGACCCAGCTTGAGTCGTATACCCACTTTCTGCAGGCCGACGTACCGCCGGCCAAGCGCGAGAACCACGGCTTGCAAGCCGCGTTCACGTCGATCTTCCCGATCTCCAGCCATAACGGCATGGCGCGGCTCGAGTTCGTCAGCTTTCATCTGGGCGAACCGCCGTTCGACGTCAAGGAGTGCCAACAGCGCGGCCTGACGTATGCGTCGCCGCTGCGCGCCAAGGTGCGGCTGGTGATCATGGACCGTGAGGCGTCGAAGCCGACCGTCAAGGAAGTGAAAGAGCAAGAGGTCTACATGGGCGAGATACCGCTGATGACGACCACCGGCTCGTTCGTCATCAACGGCACCGAGCGAGTCATCGTGTCGCAGCTGCATCGCTCGCCCGGGGTGTTCTTCGAACACGATCGTGGCAAGACGCATTCGAGCGGCAAGCTGCTGTTCTCGGCGCGCGTGATTCCCTATCGCGGCTCATGGCTCGACTTCGAATTCGATCCAAAGGACATCCTGTATTTCCGCGTCGATCGCCGCCGCAAGATGCCGGCCACGATTCTGCTGAAGGCTATTGGACTTTCCAACGAGCAGGTACTGGCGCACTTTTTCCGCTTCGACACGTTTGCACTGAGTGCCGAAGGCGGGTTTATGGAGCTTGTGCCCGAGCGGCTGCGCGGCGAGACAGCGCGCTTCGACATCACCGACAAGACCGGCAAGGTCATGGTCGCGAAGGACAAGCGCATCAACGCCAAACATATCCGCGACATGGAAGCCGCGGGCATGAAGCGCATCGCGGTCACCGAGGACTATCTGCTGGGCCGTGTGCTGGCCAATAACGTCGTCGATCCGGAGACCGGCGAGATCGTTGCAAGCGCCAACGATGAGTTGACCGAAGATCTGCTGAAGAAACTGCGCGTGGCAAACGTGCAGGAGATTCGTACGATTTACATCAACGATCTGGATCAGGGCGCGTTCATCTCGAACACGTTGCGTATCGACGAAACCGGCGATCAGCTCGCTGCGCGTATCGCCATTTACCGGATGATGCGACCGGGCGAGCCGCCGACCGAGGATGCGGTCGAGACGCTGTTCCGTCGCCTGTTCTTCGACGAAGACACGTACGACCTGTCGCGCGTCGGCCGCATGAAGGTCAATAGCCGCTTCGGCCGACCGGAAATCACCGGTCCGATGACGCTGACGCACGAAGACATCGCCGACACGATGAAGCTGCTGGTCGAGCTGCGCAACGGGCGAGGCGAGATCGACGACATCGACCACCTGGGTAATCGTCGCGTACGAGTCGTAGGCGAGCTTGCCGAGAACCAGTTCCGCGCGGGACTCGTTCGCGTTGAACGCGCCGTCAAGGAGCGGTTAGGCCAGGCCGAAACAGAAAACCTGATGCCGCACGACCTGATCAACAGTAAGCCGATCAGCGCATCGATCCGCGAGTTCTTCGGCTCGTCGCAGCTAAGCCAGTTCATGGACCAAACCAACCCGCTGTCGGAGATCACGCACAAGCGTCGTGTCTCGGCGTTGGGACCTGGCGGATTGACGCGCGAGCGTGCCGGCTTCGAGGTGCGGGACGTGCATCCGACGCACTATGGCCGCGTATGCCCGATCGAGACGCCTGAGGGTCCGAACATCGGCCTGATCAACTCGATGGCGCTGTATGCGCAGTTGAACGAGTACGGTTTTCTCGAGACGCCGTATCGGAAGGTCGACGGCGGGAAGGTCACGACTGACATTTCGTATTTGTCGGCGATCGAAGAAGGCAAGTATGTGATTGCGCAGGCCAATGCGCCGCTCGACAAGAACGGCAAGTTCCAGGACGAGCTGGTCAGCTGCCGCGAAAACGGCGAGTTCGTGCTGATGTCACCGGGTCGCGTCCAGTACATGGACATCGCGCCGTCGCAGATCGTATCGGTTGCGGCATCGTTGATTCCGTTCCTCGAGCACGATGACGCGAACCGCGCGCTGATGGGTTCGAACATGCAGCGCCAGGCGGTGCCTTGCCTGCGTCCTGAGAAGCCCTTCGTGGGCACCGGTGTCGAGCGCACTGTGGCGGTCGACTCGGGTACGACCGTGCAGGCGTTGCGCGGCGGCACGGTGGACTACGTCGATGCGAATCGCATCGTCGTTCGCGTTGACGACAAGGAAAACGTTCAGGGCGAAGTCGGCGTCGATATCTACAACCTGACGAAGTACACGCGCTCGAATCAGAACACCAACATCAATCAGACGCCGATCGTCAAGAAGGGCGAATCGATTGCCAAGGGCGACGTGGTCGCCGACGGTGCATCGACCGATCTGGGCGAGCTCGCGCTCGGCCAGAACATGCTGGTCGCGTTCATGCCGTGGAACGGCTACAACTTCGAAGATTCGATCTTGATCTCGGAGCGAGTCGTTTCGGACGACCGCTACACATCGATCCACATCGAAGAGTTGAACGTCGTCGCACGCGACACGAAGCTGGGGCCAGAAGAAATCACCCGCGACATTTCCAATCTTTCGGAGAATCAGCTCGGCCGGCTCGATGATTCCGGCATCGTCTATATCGGTGCTGAAGTGAATGCCGGTGATGTGCTGGTCGGCAAGGTCACGCCAAAAGGCGAGACGCAACTGACGCCGGAAGAAAAACTGCTGCGCGCGATCTTCGGTGAAAAGGCTTCGGACGTGAAGGACACATCGCTGCGCGTGCCGTCAGGCATGAGCGGCACGGTGATCGACGTTCAGGTGTTCACACGTGAAGGCATCGTGCGCGATCGCCGTGCGCAAAACATCATCGATGACGCACTGAAACGGTACCGGCAGGACTTGAACGATCAGCTGCGCATCGTCGAAGGCGATGCGTTCCAGCGGATCGAGAAGCTGTTGCTGCGCAAGGAAGCGACCGGCGGCCCGAATCGTCTCGCGCGCGGTACGGTGGTGACCAAGGATTACCTGTCATCGCTGGAGAAGTATCACTGGTTTGAGATTCGCCTGGCCGATGACGACGCCGCGGCACAGCTCGAGGCGCTGAAGGATTCGATCGAGCAAAAGCGCAAGCAGTTCGATCAGGCGTTCGAAGACAAGAAGAAGAAGCTGACACAAGGTGACGAGCTGCCGCCAGGCGTGCTGAAGATGGTCAAGGTGTATCTGGCCGTCAAGCGTCGCCTGCAGCCGGGCGACAAGATGGCGGGACGCCACGGCAACAAGGGCGTCGTGTCGCGCATCGTGCCGGTAGAAGACATGCCGTACATGGCCGATGGAACGCCGGTCGACCTGGTGTTGAATCCGCTTGGCGTGCCATCGCGTATGAACGTTGGACAGATTCTTGAAACCCATCTTGGATGGGCGGCCAAGGGTCTGGGTCAACGTATCGGTGACATGGTCGCCAACGTCAAGGCAGGGCAGCTGCGAACTTTCCTGAAAGAGGTCTACAACCGTTCGGGCAAGCCGGAAGAGATCGATCAGCTCAGTGACGACGAAGTCACTCAGCTTGGCGAGCATCTGAAGGACGGCGTGCCGTTTGCGACGCCCGTGTTCGACGGTGCCGCGGAAAAAGAAATCCACGCGATGCTGGACCTTGCTTATCCGGACGAAGTAGCGAAGGCGTTGCAACTGACGCCGACCAAAACGCAGACGCGCTTGTTCGACGGCCGTTCGGGTGAGATTTTCGAGCGCCCGGTGACCGTCGGCTACATGCACATGCTGAAGCTGCATCACCTTGTCGACGACAAGATGCATGCACGCTCGACCGGCCCGTACTCGCTGGTCACACAGCAGCCGCTCGGTGGCAAAGCGCAGTTCGGTGGCCAGCGTTTCGGCGAGATGGAAGTGTGGGCACTCGAGGCCTATGGCGCTGCGTATGTGTTGCAGGAGATGCTGACGGTGAAGTCGGACGACGTGCAAGGTCGCACAAAGGTGTACGAAAACATCGTCAAGGGCGATCACGTGATCGATGCCGGCATGCCGGAGTCGTTCAACGTGCTGGTCAAGGAAATCCGCTCGCTAGGTATTGATATTGATTTGGAGCGCAACTAATGAAGGCACTTCTCGATCTGTTCAAGCAGGTCCAGCAGGAAGAGCAATTCGATGCCATCAAGATCGGCATCGCATCGCCCGACAAAATCCGTTCGTGGTCATTCGGTGAAGTCAAAAAACCGGAAACCATCAACTACCGCACGTTCAAGCCCGAGCGTGACGGGCTGTTTTGCGCGAAGATTTTCGGACCGATCAAGGATTACGAGTGCCTGTGCGGCAAGTACAAGCGGCTGAAGCACCGTGGCGTGATCTGCGAAAAATGCGGCGTTGAAGTGACGCTGGCCAAAGTGCGCCGCGAGCGCATGGGCCATATCGAACTTGCCAGCCCGACCGCGCACATCTGGTTCCTGAAGAGCCTGCCGTCGCGCATGGGGATGGTGCTCGACATGACGCTGCGCGATATCGAGCGCGTGCTGTATTTCGAGGCGTTCTGCGTCGTTGATCCCGGCTTCACACCCCTGAAGAAGGGGCAGCTGATGACCGAGGATGACTTCATCGCAAAGACCGAGGAATACGGCGACGACTTCCGTGCACTGATGGGCGCCGAAGGCGATTCGCGAGTTGCTGCGCGGCATCGATGTCAACAAGGAAATCGAAACGCTGCGCAAGGATCTGTCGGAAACCGGCTCCGAAGCGAAGATCAAGAAGTTCGCGAAGCGGCTGAAAGTGCTCGAGGGTTTTCAACGCTCCGGCATCAAGCCCGAGTGGATGATTCTCGAAGTGCTGCCGGTGCTTCCGCCCGAGCTGCGCCCGCTGGTGCCGCTTGATGGCGGTCGCTTTGCGACGTCGGATCTGAACGATCTGTATCGCCGCGTGATCAACCGCAACAACCGGTTGAAGCGTCTGCTCGAGCTCAAAGCGCCCGAGATCATCGTGCGCAACGAGAAGCGCATGCTGCAGGAGTCGGTCGATTCGTTGCTCGACAACGGCCGTCGCGGCAAGGCAATGACGGGCGCGAACAAGCGTCCGCTGAAGTCGCTCGCCGACATGATCAAGGGCAAGGGCGGCCGCTTCCGGCAGAACCTGCTCGGCAAGCGCGTCGACTATTCGGGCCGCTCGGTCATCGTCGTCGGTCCGCAGTTGAAGCTGCATCAATGCGGTTTGCCGAAGCTGATGGCGCTGGAGCTCTTCAAGCCGTTCATCTTCAACAAGCTCGAATTGCAGGGGCTGGCGACGACGATCAAGGCCGCGAAGAAGATGGTCGAGTCGGGCGAGCCGGTCGTATGGGACATCCTGGAAGAGGTGATTCGCCAGCATCCGGTGATGTTGAACCGTGCGCCGACGTTGCACCGTCTTGGTATTCAGGCGTTCGAGCCGGTGTTGATCGAAGGCAAGGCGATCCAGCTGCATCCGCTGGTCTGTGCGGCGTTCAATGCCGACTTCGACGGCGACCAGATGGCTGTCCACGTTCCGCTGTCGCTCGAAGCGCAGCTCGAAGCACGCTCGCTGATGTTGGCGTCGAACAACGTGCTGTTCCCGTCGAACGGCGATCCGTCGATCGTGCCGTCACAGGACATCGTGCTCGGCCTTTACTACGCAACGCGCGAGAAGATCAACGGCATGGGTGAAGGGTCGTTCTTTGCCGATCTGGCTGAAGTGCATCGCGCGTATGAAAACCGCGAAGTCGAGCTGCAAACGCGTGTCACGGTGCGCGTGCGCGAATTCGACGTCAATGTCGAGACCGGCGAGAAGACACCGAAGCTGACGCGTTACGAAACGACGGTCGGCCGCGCGTTGATGTCGGAGATTCTGCCGGCTGGGCTGTCATTCAACGTGCTCAACAAGCCGCTGAAGAAAAAGGAAATCAGCCGGTTGATCAATCTCGCCTTTCGCAAGTGCGGTCTGCGCGAAACCGTGATCTTTGCCGACAAGCTGATGCAAACGGGCTTCACGCCTCGCGACGCGCGCCGGTCTGTCGATTGCGATCGACGACATGGTCGTACCGGCTCAAAAGGAAGAGATCATTCGCAACTCCGAGCGTGAGGTTAAGGAGATCGAGGCGCAGTACACCTCGGGCCTGGTCACGCAGGGCGAGCGCTACAACAAGGTCGTGGACATCTGGGGCCGCGCCGGCGATCACGTCGGCAAGGTCATGATGGAGCAGCTGGCGACCGAGCAGGCAAGCGACCGTCATGGCCGTGTTTCGTCACAGGAATCGTTCAATTCAATCTGGATGATGGCCGACTCCGGTGCGCGCGGTTCGGTAGCGCAGATTCGGCAGTTGGCCGGCATGCGTGGATTGATGGCGAAGCCCGATGGCTCGATCATCGAGACACCGATCACCGCCAACTTCCGCGAAGGCCTGAACGTTTTGCAGTACTTCATCTCGACACACGGCGCTCGTAAAGGCCTGGCGGACACGGCGTTGAAGACGGCGAACTCGGGTTACCTGACGCGACGTCTGGTCGACGTCACGCAGGACCTGGTCGTTACTGAGGACGATTGCGGCACCGGCAACGGTGTCACGATGAAAGCGCTGGTCGAAGGCGGCGAAGTCATCGAAGCGTTGCGCGACCGCATCCTGGGCCGTGTAATCACGATGGATGTGCTGAATCCGGAGACGCAGGAAGTGCTGCATCCGATCGGGCATCTGCTCGACGAAGACGATGTCGACAATATCGAGGCTCTCGGTATCGACGAAGTCGCGTGTTCGGACGCCGCTGTCATGCGAAACGCGTTATGGCTTGTGCGCAAGATGCTATGGACGCGACCTCGGTCGTGGCGTGTTGGTCAACGCTGGCGAAGCGGTGGGCGTCATTGCCGCTCAATCGATCGGCGAGCCCGGCACGCAGTTGACGATGCGCACGTTCCATATCGGCGGCGCAGCGTCGCGTGCTGCCGTGGCGTCGGGCGTCGAAGCCAAGAGCAACGGTACCGTGCGCTTTACCAGCACGATGCGCTATGTCACGAATGCCAAGGGCGAGCAGGTCGCCATCGGCCGCTCGGGCGAAGTGACGATCGTCGACGACAACGGCCGCGAACGCGAGCGCCACAAGGTGCCTTACGGTGCAACGCTGTTGGCGGCGGATGGCAAGCAGGTCAAGGCCGGCACGCAGCTCGCCAGCTGGGATCCGCTGACGCGTCCGATCGTTACGGAGTTCGCGGGAACGGTGAAGTTCGAGAACGTCGAAGAAGGCGTCACCGTTGCACGGCAGATCGATGAGGTGACTGGACTTTCGACGCTGGTTGTCATCGATGCCAAGCGCCGTGGTCCGACGGCAGCGAAGGGCGTGCGTCCGCAGGTGAAGCTGCTGAACGAGATGGGTGACGAGGTCAAGATTCCCGGCACCGAGCACTCGGTGACGATCAGCTTCCCGGTGGGGGCGCTGATTGTCGTGCGCGACGCGCAGCAAGTAGGCGTCGGCGAAGTACTCGCCCGGATTCCGACCGAGTCGCAGAAGACACGCGACATCACCGGCGGTCTTCCGCGAGTCGCCGAGCTGTTCGAAGCGCGTTCACCGAAAGACGCCGGCATGCTGGCCGAGGTAACGGGCACCGTGACATTCGGCAAGGAAACGAAAGGCAAGCAGCGCCTGATCATCACCGACCTGGACGGCGAAGAGCATGAATTCCTGATTTCGAAGGAAAAACACATGCTCGTGCACGACGGCCAGGTGGTGAACAAGGGCGAGCTGATCGTCGATGGCTCAGCCGATCCGCACGACATCCTTCGCCTGCTGGGTGTAGATGCGCTCGCCCGCTATATCGTCGACGAAGTGCAGGACGTCTATCGGTTGCAGGGTGTGAAGATCAATGACAAGCACATCGAAGTAATCGTGCGGCAGATGCTGCGCCGGGTGCAAATCAGCGATCCGGGTGATGCTCCCTTCATTACCGGTGAGCAGGTTGAACGCTCCGAGATGCTGGACGAAAACGACAAGGCGATCGCAGAAGGCAAGCGTCCCGCGTTGTACGAAAACATCCTGCTTGGCATCACCAAGGCGTCTTTGTCGACCGACTCGTTCATCTCCGCGGCTTCGTTCCAGGAAACCACGCGTGTGCTGACCGAAGCGGCGATCATGGGCAAGAAGGACGATCTGCGCGGCCTGAAGGAAAACGTCATCGTCGGCCGGCTGATACCGGCCGGAACCGGCATGGCGTTCCATCGGGCGCGCAAGGAGAAGGAAGCGGCCGATGCGCTGGAGCAAAAACAGTTGGCCGAGATGGAGTTGATGGCGCCGGTCGCGGGAGAGGCGGAATCCGGAGCCGACGAATCAGCAGAGGTTGCCGAGTAACACGGAAAACGGCAGAACGGCTCGTGGCGACGGGCCGTTCACTCTGCTGGGTTGATCCGCGCCTTGACCATTAACTCGGGTCTGGCGATAATCGTAGGCTTTTCGGCGCCCGTTGCTCGACTCGGGCGCCGCGCTTTTTGGAAAACCGTTTTGGATAACTAGATGCCGACCATTAATCAGCTTGTTCGCAAACCGCGCGAAAGTACGCGCATCAAGAGCAAGAGCCCGGCTTTGAGATTAAGCCCGCAGAAGCGTGGCGTATGTACCCGCGTCTACACAACGACGCCGAAGAAGCCAAACTCAGCGTTGCGCAAGGTTGCCAAGGTGCGGTTGGTTAACGGATACGAGGTTATCTCGTACATCGGCGGTGAAGGGCATAACCTGCAGGAGCACTCGGTAGTGCTGATTCGCGGTGGTCGGGTCAAAGATCTGCCAGGCGTCCGATACCACATCGTGCGCGGTTCTCTGGATACGCAAGGCGTCAAGGACCGTAAGCAGAGCCGTTCGAAGTACGGCGCGAAGCGGCCGAAACCGGCTTAATGATTTTGCATCGATCGTCCCCACATGGGGGTGGTCGAGTAAGTCGCGGTTCGTCAGCATGGAACCGCATAACGACTGAAGAGAGAGGTGAGAAGTGCCGCGTCGTCGTGAAGTACCCAAGCGTGACATCCTGCCCGATCCTAAATTCAATTCGCAGGATCTGACCAAGTTCGTCAACGTGATCATGCTCGACGGCAAGAAAGCCGTCGCTGAGCGCATCGTTTACGGCGCGTTGACTCAGATTGAAACCAAGGGCGGCAAGAATGCGCTCGAAGTGTTTTCCGCGGCTTTGTCCAACGTCAGGCCGATGGTCGAAGTGAAGAGCCGTCGTGTTGGTGGTGCGAACTATCAGGTACCGGTCGAAGTGCGCCCGGTACGTCGCATGGCGTTGGCGATGCGCTGGCTGCGCGAGGCGGCGAAGAAGCGCAGTGAGAAATCGATGCCGCTTCGGCTCGCTGGTGAGCTGATGGAAGCCGCGGAAGGCCGCGGCGGCGCAATGAAGAAGAAAGAAGAAGTGCATCGGATGGCGGAAGCGAATAAAGCCTTCGCGCATTTCCGGTTTTAGGTTCAGGGGAACCGGCCTGCTTCGCAGTCCGGCAACTTAGGTAGGGATTTGTCGTTCTTTATGCCACGCAAGACTCCAATTGAGCTGTACCGGAACATCGGAATCTCGGCGCACATTGACGCCGGCAAGACCACGACCACTGAGCGCGTGTTGTTCTATACCGGCGTGAATCACAAACTCGGCGAGGTGCACGAAGGCGCCGCGACGATGGACTGGATGGAGCAGGAGCAGGAGCGCGGCATCACGATTACGTCGGCGGCAACCACGACTTTCTGGCGCGGCATGGACATGTCGTTTCCGGAGCACCGCATCAACATTATCGACACGCCCGGGCACGTCGACTTCACGATCGAGGTCGAGCGCAGCATGCGCGTGCTTGACGGCGCCTGCATGGTCTATTGCGCGGTCGGCGGCGTGCAGCCCCAGTCCGAAACCGTCTGGCGTCAGGCCAACAAGTACGGTGTTCCGCGACTCGCATTCGTCAACAAAATGGACCGGACCGGCGCCAATTTCTTCAAGGTCTACGAGCAGATGAAGCTGCGGCTCAAGGCCAATCCGGTGCCGATCCAGATTCCGATCGGCGCTGAAGAGGGTTTTCGCGGCGTCGTCGATCTGGTCAAGATGAAAGCGATCATCTGGGACGAAGCCAGCAAAGGCATGAAATTCGAGTACATCGAAGTGCCACCCGAGCTGCTCGACGAATGCAAGGAGTGGCGCGAGAAGATGGTCGAAGCCGCGGCGGAAGCCAACGACGAGCTGATGACCAAATATCTGGATGGCGGCGCGCTAACCGAGCAGGAGATCAAGCACGGACTGCGCACGCGCGCAATAGCGAGCGAAATCACGCCGATGCTGTGCGGCTCCGCGTTCAAGAACAAGGGCGTGCAGGCGATGCTCGACGCGGTGATCGAGTACCTGCCGAGCCCGGTCGATATTCCGCCGGTGACGGGGGAGAACGAGAAGGGTCAGTCCGAAGAGCGTCCGCCTAATGACAAGGCGCCGTTTTCTTCGCTTGCGTTCAAGATCATGACCGATCCGTACGTCGGTCAGTTAACGTTCTTGCGCGTCTATTCAGGCGTGCTGACGTCTGGCGACACCGTCTACAACGCGATCAAAGGACGCAAGGAGCGTATCGGCCGCATCCTGCAGATGCATGCGAATCAGCGTGAGGAAATCAAGGAGGTCTACGCCGGCGATATCGCGGCGGCGGTCGGGCTGAAGGATGTGACCACCGGGGACACGCTTTGCAGCCCCGATAAGGTGGTCACTCTGGAGCGGATGATATTTCCGGAGCCGGTGATCTCGCAGGCGGTAGAGCCAAAGACCAAGGCCGATCAGGAAAAGATGGGCATTGCGCTGAGCCGCCTGGCGCAGGAAGACCCGTCGTTTCGCGTGCATACCGACGACGAATCGGGGCAGACGATCATCTCGGGCATGGGCGAGTTGCACCTCGAGATCATTGTCGATCGCATGAAGCGCGAGTTTTCGGTCGAAGCGTCGGTCGGCAAGCCGCAGGTCGCGTATCGGGAAACGATTCGCCGCACGGTCGAGAACGCGGAAGGAAAATTCATCAAGCAGTCAGGCGGTCGCGGGCAGTATGGCCACGTGGTGCTGAAGCTTGAACCGCAGGAGCCGGGCAAAGGCTTCGAGTTTGTCGATGCAATCAAGGGCGGTGTCGTGCCGCGCGAGTACATTCCTGCCGTCAATAAGGGCGTTGAAGAGACGCTGAAGGCCGGTGTGCTGGCAGGTTATCCGGTGGTCGACATCAAGGTCACGCTGCACTACGGCTCGTACCACGAGGTGGATTCGAACGAGAACGCGTTCAAGATGGCGGGCTCGATGGGTTTCAAGGACGGGATGCGCGCGGCGTCGCCGGTATTGCTCGAGCCGATCATGGCGGTTGAAGTCGAAACGCCCGAGGAGAAAATGGGCGACGTGATGGGCGATCTGTCGTCACGCCGCGGCGTGATTCAGGGCATGGACGACATCGCCGGCGGCGGTGGCAAAGCCGTGCGCGCCGAGGTACCGCTGGCCGAAATGTTCGGTTACTCGACGACGCTGCGCTCACTGACGCAGGGGCGTGCGACGTATACGATGGAATTCAAACACTATGCAGAAGCGCCGAAATCGGTCGCCGAAGCCGTGATTTCAGCAAAAACGAAGTAACTAACTAAGAATTTAAGGATTAGCGATGGCGAAAGGCAAATTTGAGCGGACCAAGCCGCACGTGAACGTGGGCACGATTGGTCACGTCGATCATGGCAAGACCACCTTAACGGCGGCCATGACCTCGGTGCTGGCGAGCAAGTTTGGCGGTGAAGCCCGCGCCTACGACCAGATCGATGCCGCGCCCGAAGAAAAAGCACGCGGCATCACCATCAACACCGCCCACGTCGAGTACGAGACCGCGAATCGCCACTACGCCCACGTCGACTGCCCCGGCCACGCCGACTACATCAAGAACATGATCACCGGCGCCGCCCAGATGGACGGCGCCATTCTGGTCGTATCGGCCGCCGACGGCCCGATGCCGCAGACCCGAGAACACATCCTGCTCGCGCGCCAGGTGGGCGTGCCCTACATCATCGTGTACCTGAACAAAGTCGACATGGTCGACGACGCCGAGCTGCTCGAACTGGTCGAAATCGAAGTCAGAGAACTGCTCAGCAAATACGACTTCCCGGGCGACGACACCCCGATCGTCAAAGGCAGCGCCAAGCTCGCCCTCGAAGGCGACAAAGGCGATCTGGGCGAAGTCAATCGATCATGAAGCTCGCCGAAGCCCTGGACAGCTACATCCCGACGCCGGAGCGCGCCATCGACGGCGCCTTCCTGATGCCGGTCGAAGACGTGTTCTCCATCTCCGGGCGCGGCACCGTCGTGACCGGCCGGATCGAGCGCGGCATCGTCAAAGTCGGCGACGAGATCGAAATCATCGGCATCAAGCCGACGCTTGAAGACCACCTGCACCGGGGTCGAGATGTTTCGCAAGCTGCTCGATCAAGGCCAGGCGGGCGACAACGTCGGCGTGCTGCTGCGTGGCACCAAGCGGGAAGAAGTCGAGCGTGGCCAGGTGCTGGCCAAGCCCGGCAGCATCACCCCGCACACCAAGTTCAACGCCGAAGTCTATGTCCTGAGCAAGGAAGAAGGTGGACGCCACACCCCGTTCTTCAACGGCTATCGGCCGCAGTTTTACTTTCGCACCACCGATGTGACCGGCTCGATTCAGTTGCCGGCCGGCACCGAGATGGTGATGCCGGGCGACAACATCCAGATGGAAGTGGCGCTGATCGCCCCGATCGCGATGGAACAAGGCCTGCGCTTCGCCGTGCGCGAAGGTGGCAAAACCGTCGGCGCCGGGGTCGTCGCCAAAATTATCGAGTAGTGATTAGTTAACCATTTCGGCAGCTCTGCTGCCTCGCTCTTTGAAAGATGCCATGCAAAGCCAAAGAATACGAATTCGCCTGAAAGCGTTCGACTACGCGCTGATCGACCAGTCGGCGCTTGAGATTGTTGATACAGCCAAGCGCACCGGCGCGGTCGTCCGTGGCCCGGTGCCGTTGCCGACTCGCATCCAGCGCTTCGACATCCTGCGTTCGCCGCACGTCAACAAGACGTCACGCGATCAGATGGAAATGCGGACGCATCAGCGGCTTATGGACATCATCGATCCAACCGACAAGACCGTAGATGCGCTTGCGAAGCTCGATCTGCCGGCCGGCGTGGATATCAAGATCAAGGTACAGCGGGTTGCGTCCGAGTAGTCGCTTGCGATAAACTCGCAGGCTTTTCGCGATCCGTCGGCCGACACATAAGCCGGACGCGTCTTTCAAGTAGCCGTTTGAGAATGTCCCGGCCAATCGAAGCCGGGAGTGGAGAAAAGAATGAGAGAGACCTTAGGCCTCCTTGGCCGCAAGGTTGGCATGACGCGCATCTTTACCGACGAAGGCGAGTCGGTTCCGGTGACCGTGCTTGACGTGTCGAACAACCGGGTTGCGCAGGTACGCACTGCTGAAACCGACGGCTACACAGGGATCCAGGTTGCCTACGGCGCGCGCCGGTCTTCACGCGTGTCGAAGCCGCAGGCGGGCCACTTTGCGAAGGCCGGGATCGAAGCGGGCTCGAAGCAGAAGGAGTTCCGCCTCGACGCGAAGCAAGTCGAACAGTTCAAAGCAGGTGCAACCGTCGGCATCGATATTTTTTCGGTGGGCCAAAAGGTTGACGTCACCGGTGTGACGATTGGCAAGGGATTCGCTGGAGCGATCAAGCGCCATCACTTTTCGTCGAACCGCGCAACCCACGGTAATTCAGTATCAACCAATGCGCCGGGCTCAATCGGCATGCGTCAGGATCCGGGTCGCGTGATGCCTGGCAAGCGGATGGCCGGTCATTTGGGCGATAAGCAGCGCACGACGCAGAACCTGGTCGTCGCGCGCATCGACGCCGAGCGGCAGCTGTTGCTGATTCGTGGTGCAGTGCCGGGTGCCGCGGGCGGAGATGTAGTTGTGCGGCCGGCGGCAAAAGCCAAGCCAACGACAGCTGCATCCGGCAGCGCGGCGAAAAAATAAGGGGAGCATATGGAACTGAAAATGCTCAATGCCCAAGGCCAGGACGCTGGAACGACGTCGGCACCCGAAACGGTTTTTGGTCGCGAGTACAACGAAGCGCTGGTGCACCAGATCGTCGTTGCGTACCAGGCCAATGCGAGGCAGGGTACGCGCGCGCAAAAGGACAGAACAACCGTCAAGCACTCGACCCGCAAACCATGGCGGCAAAAGGGAACGGGTCGCGCGCGCGCAGGGATGACGCTCGAGCCCGATCTGGCGTGGTGGTGGCCGTACGTTTCCGAATTCGCCAGACGAGAATTTTTCGCAAAAAGTGAATAAGAAGATGTATCGCGCCGGCATGGCATCGATCCTGTCGCAGCTGGCACGCGACGATCGCATCGCCGTCGTCGATTCGTTGGCAGTCGATTCACCAAAGACGAAACAACTCGCCGACCGACTGAAAGCGATGGGGCTGCAGTCGGTGCTGATCATCACCGACGACGTCGATGAGAACCTCTATCTTGCGTCGCGCAACCTCAAGCATGTGCTGATCGTCGAGCCGCGCTATGCGGATCCGCTGTCGCTGATCCACTACAAGAAAGTCATCGTGACGAAGCCCGCGATTTCCAAGCTCGAGGAGATGTGGGGATGAGCGCGACCAAGCAAACGAGCTCGATGCCGAACGGTAGAAACGATCGGCTCTATGCAGTGCTGCTCGGACCGGTCGTCTCAGAGAAAAGCACGATGATCGGCGAGAAGCACGACCAGGTGGCATTTCGTGTGATGCACGACGCGACGAAGACCGAGATCAAAGCGGCGATCGAACTGCTGTTCAAGGTGCAGGTCGATCGTGTGTCGATCCTGAATCAAAAGGGCAAGCAGAAGCGCTTCGGCCGATTTGAAGGCCGCCGCGGCAATGTACGCAAGGCGTATATCCGGCTGAAGCCCGGACAGGAAATCGACTTTGCGCAGGAAGTTAAGTAATGGCACTCGTAAAGGTCAAACCAACATCAGCCGGACGACGCGGCGTCGTCAAGGTTGTCAGCGCTCATCTGCACAAAGGCAAGCCGCTGGCTTCGTTGACCGAACCGAAGATCCGCGGCTCGGGCCGGAACAACTCGGGCCGAATCACGATCCGGCACAAGGGCGGCGGCCATAAGCAGACATATCGCGCTGATCGATTTCAAGCGCGACAAGGAAGGCATTGGCGCGAAGGTCGAACGTCTCGAATACGATCCAAATCGCTCCGCACATATCGCGTTGCTTGTTTACGCTGACGGCGAGCGTCGTTACATCATCGCGCCCAAAGGTGTGGCAGTTGGCGTGCAGTTGATGAGCGGTAACGAAGCACCGATTCGTGCCGGCAATACGTTGCCGTTGCGCAATATTCCGGTCGGTACGACGATTCATTGCGTCGAGATGCTGCCGGGCAAAGGCGCGCAGATGGCGCGTGCTGCCGGTACGTCGGTGCAGTTACTCGCACGCGAGGGCAGTTACGCACAATTGCGTTTGCGGTCAGGCGAGATTCGCCGCGTGCTGATCGATTGCCGTGCGACGATCGGCGAAGTCGGCAATGAAGAAAACAGTCTGCGCCAGATCGGCAAGGCGGGTGCGATGCGTTGGCGCGGCGTGCGTCCGACGGTTCGCGGTGTCGCGATGAATCCGGTCGATCACCCGCACGGCGGCGGTGAGGGCCGTACCGGGACTAAGCGTGATCCGGTCAGCCCGTGGGGCACATTGACCAAGGGTTATCGCACGCGCAAGAACAAGCGCACCGATTCGATGATCGTGCAGCGGCGCAAGAGAAAGTAAAGGGACCGAATGTCACGTTCATTGAAGAAGGGTCCGTTTGTCGACGGGCATTTGATGGCCAAAGTGGAGACGGCGCGCGGCGACGCGCGACAAAAAGCCGATCAAGACCTGGTCGCGCCGCTCAACGATCCTGCCGGAGTTCATCGGTCTGACAATCGCCGTGCATAACGGAAAGCAGCACGTGCCGGTCTATATCAACGAAAACATGGTTGGCCACAAGCTGGGCGAGTTTGCGTTGACACGCACGTTCAAAGGTCACGCGGCGGATAAGAAGACCAGCGTGCCGACGAAGAAGCAATAAGGTGACGACGATGGAAACCACAGCATCGGTACGCGGCGTGCGCTTGTCGGCGCAGAAGGGCAGGCTGGTGGCCGACCTCGTGCGCGGCAAGCCGGTCGACAAGGCGCTGAACATTTTGTCGTTCACGCAGAAAAAAGCGGCGGGGCTGATCAAAAAAGCAATCGAATCAGCCATCGCAAATGCCGAACACAACGATGGTGCAGATATCGACGAGTTGCGTGTGACCAGTATCTATGTCGAGCAGGGGCCTTCGTTACGCCGCTTTTCGGCGCGCGCCAAAGGGCCGCGGTACGCGGATCACGAAGAAGACTTGCCACATTTTCGTGACGGTCGGCGACGTTAAACAGAAACAGAAAAAGTAGAGCAACCATGGGTCAGAAGATCAATCCCACCGGATTTCGGCTTCCCGTCACGAAGAACTGGGCATCGCGCTGGTTCGCAACCGGGCCCGAGTTTCCGCGGATGCTGAGCGAGGATCTGAAGGTTCGCGAATTCTTGCGCAAGCGGCTGCGCAGTGCGTCGGTTGGGCGCATCGTGATCGAGCGTCCCGCAAAAAATGCGCGTATCACGATTTACTCGGCGCGGCCGGGTGTCGTGATCGGCAAAAAAGGCGAGGACATCGAGTCGCTGAAGACCGCGCTGCAGAAAATGCTCGGCGTGCCGGTGCACGTCAATATCGAAGAAATACGCAAGCCAGAGCTCGATGCTCAGCTGATCGCCGATTCGATCACGCAGCAGCTTGAAAAACGCATCATGTTTCGCCGTGCGATGAAGCGCGCGATGCAAAACGCGATGCGCCTCGGAGCACAAGGCATCAAGATCATGAGCGCGGGCCGTTGAACGGTATCGAGATCGCCCGTACCGAGTGGTATCGCGAAGGTCGCGTGCCGTTGCATACGCTGCGCGCCGACATCGATTATGGTTTTTCAGAGGCCAAAACCACGTATGGCGTCATCGGCGTGAAGTGCTGGGTCTACAAGGGCGATACCCTTGGGCGGAACGAAGCGCCTGGCGCCGTGGATGCGACGCCTCCGCCGGAGCGTGAGGATCGCCGTCCGCGTCGGGACAGGCCGGCTGGTGATCGCCGGCAAGCGATCGTCCGGCGGGTGATCGTCCGCCGTCGAGCAGACCGCCAAGCAAGCGCGCGCGTAAAGCAGCGGATCCAACCAACGCGGCTGCGACACCACCGGAGCTCCCAAGCCAACCGCTCCCGCCAAGCCAGTGATCAAGCGAGTCCGTAAGACTGTCACCAAAGCGCCCGACGGTACCGAGGGAGGCAAGTAATGCTGCAGCCTGCTCGACGTAAATATCGCAAGGAGCAAAAGGGCCGGAACCGTGGCCTCGCGCTGCGTGGCGCGCACGTTTCGTTTGGTGAATTCGGTCTGAAAGTGACCGAGCGCGGTCGGCTGACGGCACGCCAGATCGAAGCGGCACGGAGGGCTATTAGCCGCCATATCAAGCGCGGCGGTAGGGTCTGGATTCGCGTTTTTCCGGACAAGCCGATTTCGCAAAAGCCCGCTGAGGTGCGGATGGGCAACGGCAAGGGCAATCCGGAATACTGGGTCGCCGAAGTCAAGCCCGGTAGCGTCGTGTACGAACTCGATGGCGTGAATGAAATATTGGCGCGCGAGGCATTTGCCTTGGCCGCTGCCAAACTGCCGCTGAAGACGACCTTCGTCGTACGTCAGCTTGGGCAATAGTGAATCGGATAAGGTGGAAGCGTGAAAGTCAAAGAGATGCGCGAGAAGGATGCCGACCGCGCTGCTAAAGGAACTGCAGGAGTTGCAGAAGGCACATTTTTCATTGCGCATGCAGCACGCCACGCAGCAGTTGACCAATACAAGTCAGCTGCGCAGAACTAAGCGTGACATCGCTCGCGTGCGGACCGTGCTCGGACAAAAGGCTGCCGTCAAATGATCGTACAGAACACCGCAAAAGAGCAGAAGTCGTTGCAGCACACGCTGGTCGGTAAGGTCGTCAGCAACAAGATGACCAAAACGGTGACGGTGTTGGTCGAGCGGCGTCAAAAGCATCCGATCTACGGCAAGTACATCGTCAAGTCGAACAAGTATCACGCGCACGATGAAACGGATGCGGTCAATGAAGGTGACGTTGTCGAGATAGCCGCGTCGCGGCCGTTGTCGCGGACCAAGACGTGGACGGTGACGCGGGTCGTCAAGGAAGCAGTGGTCATATAGCAGTTGCGGCGCTAGCGCGCCGTCGGATATACTTGCCGGCTTCGCTTTTTGCGAAGCCCTGCGTTTGATAGCAAGACGAAGTTCCCGAACGGGGCCCAAGACTGACTGCACGTGCGGTCAAGTTGGGAGAGTGGGTAACCAGTGGCGGCAAACAGATGATTCAAATGCAATCGATGCTCGACGTCGCCGATAACACAGGCGCACGTTCGGTGATGTGCATCAAAGTGTTGGGCGGATCCAAGCGCCGTTATGCAGGTATTGGCGACGTGATCAAGGTCACGATCAAGGAAGCTGCGCCGCGCGGCCGCGTCAAGAAGGGCGAGGTCTACAGCGCGGTGGTCGTGCGTACGGCCAAGGGATTGCGACGTGGCGACGGATCTGCGATCAAGTTTGACGGCAACGCGGCGGTGCTTTTGAACGCCAAGCTCGAGCCGATCGGTACTCGCATTTTCGGCCCGGTGACGCGCGAGCTGCGCACCGAGCGTTTCATGAAGATCGTGTCGCTGGCGCCGGAAGTTCTGTAGAGAATTGTAGGAATACAGAGAGATGGAACGAATTCGTAAAGGCGACGAAGTCATCGTCATCACCGGCAAAGACAAGGGCAAGCGCGGAGTCGTGTTGACGCTCGTCGGTACTTCGCGCGTGATGGTCGAGGGCGTCAACGTTGTCAAGAAGCACACACGTCCGAATCCGATGAAGAACGTCACTGGCGGAATCGCCGACAAAACGATGTCGGTCGATCGCAGCAACGTCATGTTGTTTGATCCCGCCACCGGAAAGGGCGGTCGCATCCAGATCAAGGAGACAGACGGCAAGCGCGTGCGGGTGTTTAAAGGCAACGGCAACCTGGTGGGGCAGTCAAGTGCAGGCAAGCCCGCCAAGAAAGCTAGCAAGGCCAAGCAGAAAGCGGCTGGAGTTAAGTGATGGAGACGGTGATGGCGCGTTTGCATGATCAGTACCGTGACAAAGTGGTGCCCGAGCTGGTTCAGAAGTTCGGTTACAAGAGCGTGATGCAGGTGCCGCGCATCACGAAGATCACGCTGAACATGGGCGTCGGTGATGCGGTCAACGACAAGAAGAACATCGATACGGCAGTGGCCGACCTGACAAAGATCGCCGGGTCAGAAGCCGGTGGTGACGAAGTCACGCAAGGCGATTGCCAATTTCAAGATTCGCGAGAACCTCGCGATTGGCACGATGGTGACGTTGCGCGGTGAGCGGATGTACGAATTTCTCGACCGCCTGGTGACGGTCGCGTTTCCGCGCGTGCGCGATTTTCGCGGCGTGTCGGGTCGCGCGTTCGACGGCCGCGGCAATTACAACATCGGCATCAAGGAACAGATCATCTTCCCCGAGATTGAATACGACAAGATCGACAAGCTGCGGGGACTCAATATCAGCATCACGACTACAGCAAAGACGGACGACGAGGCAAAGGCGTTGTTGGCTGCGTTCCGCTTCCCGTTTAGAAACTAGAGGTTCCGAATTGGCCAAACTTTCTTTGGTAAACCGCGAAGCCAAGCGCGTCGCAACCGTCAAGAAATTCGCAACTAAGCGAGCCGAACTGAAGGCCGCGATCGTTGATCAGACGCGCTCGATGGAAGACCGCATGGAGGCGATGAAGCAGTTGCAGGCTTTGCCGCGCAACGCGAGTCCGGTGCAGGTTGCGCAATCGATGCGAAATGACGGGTCGGCCACGCGGGACGTTTCGCAAATTCGGATTGGCGCGCGCGAAGATTCGCGAAGCGGCGATGCGCGGTGACATTCCCGGCCTGGTCAAAGCCAGCTGGTAGGCGAGGAGATCGACGATGAGTATGAGTGATCCGATCGCCGACATGCTGACCCGCATTCGCAATGCGCAGGGTGTCGAGAAGGTCGATGTGACGATGCCGGCATCGAAGCTGAAGGTTGCGATCGCCGAGGTGTTGAAGGATGAGGGCTATATCGACGGCTTCGAGGTCTTGAACGGCGATGGCGCGGCAGGAGCAAAAGCATCGAAGCCCGAGCTTCGAATCGGTTTGAAGTATTACGCGGGTCGACCGGTGATCGAGCGGCTCGAGCGGGTGTCACGACCGGGCCTTCGAATCTACAATGGCCGTGGCGATATTCCGCAAGTGATGAATGGGCTTGGCGTGGCGATCGTATCGACGTCGCGCGGTGTGATGACCGACCGCAAGGCGCGTACTGAAGGCGTCGGCGGCGAAGTAATCTGCTACGTCGCCTAGGAAACAGAATCATGTCTCGAATTGCAAGAATTCCAGTGACAGTCGACAAGGGCGTCGATGTTCAAGTTGCTGCCAATGAGATTACGGTCAAGGGTCCGCTGGGAACACTGAAGCAGCTAAAAGCCGAAAACGTGAACGTCAGCGTCGCGAACGGCGAAGTCAGCTTTGTTGCGGGCGACGAATCGCGCGAGGCGCGCGCTATGAGCGGCACGATGCGCGCACTGGTCGCGGGCATGGTGCACGGCGTATCCAAAGGCTTCGAGCGGCGGCTGGCACTCGTAGGCGTCGGTTATCGCGCGCAGGCCCAGGGCGACAAGCTCAACTTGTCGCTCGGTTTTTCGCACCCGATCGTCCATCAAATGCCCGCCGGCGTGAAATGCGAAACACCAACGCAGACCGAAATCGTGATCAAGGGATCGGACAAGCAGAAGGTCGGGCAGGTCGCGGCCGAGGTTCGCGGCTACAAGCCCCCCGAGCCCTACAAAGGCAAGGGTGTCAGATACGTCGGCGAAGCAGTCATCATCAAAGAAACCAAGAAGAAGTAAAGCGCGATAGGCAAAGCGAACTTCAACATGATGCAAAAGAAAGAATCTCGTTTACGTCGCTCCCGTGCCACGCGTGTGCGCATCGGATTGCAAAAGGCTGATCGTTTGACGGTTAGCCGCACCAATTCGCATATCTATGCCAGCGTGATTTCGGGCGCCAACGGCAAGATTTTGTGTTCGGCATCGACACTTGAAGCCGAAGTGCGCAAAGAGCTGGCATCGGCGAAGGGCAAGGGCGGCAACGTCAACGCAGCGAAGCTGGTGGGGACGCGAGTGGCGGAGAAGGCAAAGGCAGTGGGCGTTGAAAGTGTTGCTTTCGATCGCGCAGGTTATCGATTTCATGGCCGCGTAAAAGCGCTGGCCGAAGCCGCGCGTGAAGCCGGCTTGAAGTTTTAGGAAGGCAGGGACACAACGTGGCACGATTTCAGCCCAAGGGCATCAATACCGAAGACCGCGACGACGGCATCAAGGAAAAGATGATCGCCGTCAATCGTGTGACCAAAGTGGTCAAGGGCGGACGCATTCTCGGTTTTGCTGCGCTGACCGTTGTCGGTGACGGCGATGGCAGGATCGGCATGGGCAAGGGTAAGTCGCGCGAAGTGCCGGTCGCGGTGCAAAAAGCGATGGAGCGTGCCCGTCGCGGCATGGCTCGCATTCCGTTGAAGAACGGAACCGTGCACCATCTGGTCGAAGGTAAGCATGGCGCGTCACGCGTTCTGTTGTCACCCGCGGCTGACGGTACTGGCGTCATTGCCGGCGGACCGATGCGAGCGGTGTTCGACGTGATGGGCGTGCGCAATGTCGTTGCGAAGTCGCACGGCTCGACCAATCCGTACAACCTGGTGCGTGCGACGTTAAATGCGCTCGAAAAGCTGCGCACGCCGTCGGAAATTGCGGCCAAGCGTGGCAAGTCGGTCGAAGAGATCCTGGGCTAGGGAAGGCGATGGCTGAAAAAACCAAAACCGATAAGAAAGTCCGGGTAAAGCTCGTCAAGAGCGCGATATCGGCCAACGTCGCGCATCAGGCGACGGTGCGGGGACTGGGTCTGCGACGTATGCACCAGACCCGCGAGCTCGAAGATACGCCGGCGGTGCGCGGAATGATCAAGAGTGTCTCGTTTCTCGTGAAGGTTGTCTGATGCGCCTGAATAATCTAAAGCCTGGCGTCGGCAGCAAGAGTGCACGGCATCGCGTGGGCCGCGGCATCGGTTCCGGTTGGGGCAAGACGGCGGGCCGTGGTCACAAGGGGCAGAAGTCGCGCGCCGGCGGATTTCATAAAGTCGGTTTTGAGGGCGGCCAGATGCCGCTGCATCGCCGGCTGCCAAAGCGTGGCTTTACATCGCGCTCACGCCGGTATGTCGACGTCGTGCGGCTGAGCGATCTGCAAAGGCTCGGCCTCGCCGAAGTGGATTTGAGCGTGTTGAAGCAGGCCGGCATCGTGTCCGCACTGGCGCTCGACGCGCGCATTGTCAAGTCGGGCGAGTTGTCGACCAAGGTCAGCGTGCGTGGTCTCGGCGTTACCAAAGGTGCCAAAGCGGCGATCGAAGCAGCTGGTGGTTCGTTGGTAGACGAGCCGGCTACGGACAGCAAGCCGACCAAGCAGGCCGCCGCGAAGGCGGCAAAGATTGCGGCGAAGAAGTCTGCACTCGAAGCGGTTAGGAAAGCGCCGGCTAAGGAAGTACCGCCAAAGAATCCGCGAGTAAGCCGCCGCGCAAGCAGAAGAACAAGGAAGGCAGCTAGAAATAGCGAGATAGGAACGTGGCGACCAGTCTCCCCGGTACGTTAGGCAACACAGGAAAATACGGCGACCTTAAGCGGCGCCTGATCTTTCTGTTGCTGGCGCTCGTCGTATACCGGGTCGGCACGCATATCCCCGTACCGGGCATCGACCCCGATGCGTTGCGGCAGCTGTTTAACAGCCAGCAGGGCGGCATCCTCGGGCTGTTCAATATGTTCTCCGGTGGCGCGCTGTCACGCTTCTCGGTGCTCGCGCTGGGGATCATGCCGTACATATCGGCTTCGATCATCATGCAGATGTTGACTTACGTGATGCCATCGATGGAGGCATTGCGAAAGGAAGGTGAGTCCGGGCGCCGCAAGATCACGCAGTACACCCGCTACGGGACGTTGGCACTGGCAATTTTTCAGGCAATCGGCATTTCGGTGGCGATTGAGTCACAGGCCAACCTGGTGCTCGACCCGGGTCTGATGTTTCGCTTCGTCTGCGTCACTTCGTTGGTGACCGGCACGATGTTTCTGATGTGGCTCGGTGAGCAGATCACGGAACGAGGGCTGGGTAACGGCATTTCAATTCTGATTTTTGCCGGAATTGTTGCGGGATTGCCAACAGCGATTGGCGGGCTATTCGAGTTGGTTCGAACCGGCGGTTTGGCTCCGCTGGCAGCGCTTTTCATCATCGCGCTGATTGTCGCGGTGACCGCGTTCGTCGTGTTCGTCGAACGCGGGCAGCGCAAGATAACGGTCAATTACGCCAAGCGTCAGGTGGGTAACAAGGTCTACGGTGGTCAAAGCTCGTTTCTTGCCACTGAAGCTGAACATGTCGGGCGTGATTCCGCCGATTTTCGCGTCATCGTTGATTTTGTTTCCGGCGACGCTCGCCAGCTGGTTCACCACCGGCGACGCGACGCTGTGGATTCGCGATCTGGCTGCCGCGCTATCGCCGGGCCAGCCGCTTTACATGTTTCTGTATGCGGCACTGATCATATTTTTCTGCTTTTTCTACACCGCGCTCGTCTTCAACAGCAAGGAAACGGCGGATAACCTGAAAAAGAGCGGTGCGTTCGTGCCCGGAATCCGTCCAGGCGATCAAACCGCGCGCTACATCGACCGCATTCTGATGCGCCTGACGTTGGCGGGCGCGATTTACATCACGTTCGTGTGCCTGGTGCCGGAATTCTTGAACACGCGCTTTTCGGTGCCATTTTATTTTGGTGGTACGTCGCTCCTGATCGTTGTCGTTGTGACAATGGATTTCATGGCGCAGGTGCAGGCGTATTTGATGACGCATCAATACGAATCGTTGCTGAAGAAGGCTAATTTCAAGGGCTTTGGCCCGGGGCAGCTGCCGCGCTGATGTCGAAGGACGACGCGATTCAGATGCAGGGGGAGATTCTTGAAAATCTTCCGAATGCCACGTTTAGGGTAAAGCTGGAAAACGGGCACGTAGTGTTGGGACATATTTCCGGAAAGATGCGAATGCACTACATCCGTATCCTGCCGGGCGACAAGGTCACAGTGGAGCTCACGCCGTATGACCTGTCGCGAGCGCGCATAGTGTTTCGTGCCAAATAAGGCACGTGGAGATTCAAATGAAAGTGATGGCTTCCGTTAAGAAAATGTGCCGCAAGTGCAAGGTCATCAAGCGCAAGCGCGTGGTGCGGGTTATTTGCACTGATCCGCGCCATAAACAGCGGCAAGGATAGGAGTAAGGACGATGGCTCGTATTGCCGGTATCAACATTCCGCCGCATCAGCACGCCGATATCGGCTTGACGTCGATCTATGGCATTGGCCGCGCTCGTGCGCGCGCGATTCTCGACGCTGCCGGCGTGCCTTACGACAAGAAGGTCAAGGAGCTGAATGACGCCGAAGTTGAGCGCATTCGCGAGTCGATGGCGCGCGCGATGGTCGAGGGTGATCTGCGGCGTGAGGTTCAGCTTTCGATCAAGCGGCTGATCGATCTCGGGACGTATCGTGGCGTTCGGCATCGGCGCGGTCTGCCGGTTCGCGGACAGCGCACGCGTACCAACGCCCGTACACGCAAGGGGCCGCGCAAGGCCGGCGTATCACTTAAGAAGGCAGCGTAAGAATGGCGAAAGCACCGTCTCCACAACAGGTCGCTGCTCAGCAGCGTGCACGCAAGAAGATCAAGAAAGTCGTCTCGGACGGCATCGCGCACGTGCACGCGTCTTTCAACAACACGATCATTACGATTACCGATCGCCAGGGCAATACGCTGTCATGGGCGACGTCAGGCGGCGCTGGCTTCAAGGGCTCACGCAAGTCGACACCCTTTGCTGCGCAAGTCGCCGCCGAAACGGCAGGGCGTGCAGCGCAGGAGCATGGCATCAAGAATCTCGATGTGCGCATTACCGGCCCCGGTCCTGGCCGCGAGTCGTCGGTGCGTGCGTTGAATGCAATCGGTATTCGTGTTTCATCGATTCAGGACATCACGCCCGTTCCACACAATGGCGTGCGTCCGCCAAAGCGTCGCAGGGTCTAAGCAGGCGCGCGAAAGTGCAAACCTACTTTCGCGCGATTGGTTTGAAAAAGTTCGGTGGCGAAGCCACACAAACTTTTTAGTACAACGGCAGGAAACTGCGTCGCGGTTCATAGGCCGCGACTTAATGCGGGGTAACCGCAGGATAAGGAAACGAAGTGGCTCGTTACACAGGACCTAAATTAAAGCTTTCGCGTCGCGAAGGCACTGATCTGTTTTTGAAGAGCTCGCGCCGCGCTTTCGATTCGAAGGCGAAGGCCGATAGCAAGCCGGGACAGCATGGGCGCATCTCGGGTGCGCGGCAGTCGGACTACGGCACGCAGCTGCGCGAGAAGCAAAAGCTGAAGCGTATGTATGGCGTGCTCGAGCGGCAGTTCCGTCGCTATTACCAGGAGGCGTCGAGCCGCAAGGGAAACACCGGCGAGCACTTGATCATGCTGCTCGAATCGCGTCTCGATAACGTCGTCTATCGAATGGGCTTTGGAGCGACGCGCGCCGAGGCGCGGCAACTGGTGTCGCATCGTGCCATCACGATCAATGGTGAGAGCGCCGGAATTGCTTCGATGCGTGTGCGCCCCGGTGATCTGGTCGCCGTGCGCGAAAAAGCACGTAAGCAGGGGCGTATTGCAGAGGCGTTGACGTTGGCTGGGCAGACGGGCTTTCCATCGTGGGTCGACGTCGATACGACCAAGTTGGAAGGCAAATTTAAGTCGACGCCGGAGCGCAGCGATGTTGCGAAGGACGTTAACGAGTCGTTAGTAGTTGAACTTTATTCGCGTTGAGCGTTCAGGGAAGCCGGTGTCTATGACACCGGAAACAGATTCACGGATCGGGTTGGGCAGCCGGTTCGGTGTAACCGCCCCATCAGCCTTATCGGCGTAACGAGCCGAGGGTATTGAAAGGATCATCATGGCAAACGTTGCATTACTGAAACCGCGCGCGATCGAAGTTGAGGCGATCGGGCATAACTCCGCAGTCGTCACGATGGAGCCGTTTGAGCGTGGCTACGGCCACACGCTCGGAAACGCGCTGCGTCGCATCCTGTTGTCTTCAATGGTTGGCTATGCGCCGACCGAAGCGCAGATCACCGGTGTCGTGCACGAGTACTCGACGCTTGATGGCGTGCGCGAAGACGTCGTCGACATCCTGTTGAACCTGAAAGGCGTCGTCTTCAAGCTTCACAACCGCGACGAAGTCACGCTGACGTTGAAGAAGGACGGCGAAGGCGTCGTCACTGCGGGTGATATCGAGCTGCCGCACGATGTTGAGGTCGTCAATCCGGATCACGTGATCGCGCATTTGTCGGGCGGGGGTCGGTTGGAGCTGCAGATCAAGATCGAGAAAGGCCGCGGCTATGTGCCCGGCAACGTGCGCGCGTTTCGTGATGACCATTCGAAAACGATTGGCAGGATCGTGATGGACGCGTCGTTCTCACCCGTCAAGCGTGTCTCGTACGCGGTCGAAGCGGCGCGCGTCGAACAGCGCACTGATTTGGACAAGCTGGTGATGACGATTGAGACCAACGGTGCAATTACGCCGGAGGAAGCCGTGCGGCAATCGGCACGCATCCTGATGGACCAGCTGCAAGTATTTGGCGCGCTGGAAGGGATGGCCGAGTCGGCGCTGGCGCAATCGTCGCGTGCACCGCAGGTGGACCCGATCCTGCTGCGGCCGGTCGATGATCTTGAACTCACCGTGCGTTCGGCCAATTGCCTAAAGGCGGAGAACATTTATTACATCGGCGATCTGATTCAACGGACTGAGAATGAACTGTTGAAGACGCCGAATCTCGGCCGCAAGTCGCTGAACGAGATCAAGGAAGTTCTGGCTGCGCGCGGACTCACGCTCGGCATGAAATTGGAAAATTGGCCGCCAGCAGGGATGGAGCGACAGTAGGTTTTTGATAATCAAGCGAGCCGCCCACGGATTGGGATCGAAGACTCGCAACTTTAGACATTGAATCGGAGCGACACATGCGTCACGGACACGGACTGCGCAAACTCAACCGCACGAGCTCACACCGGCTCGCGATGTTGCGCAATATGACTAACTCCTTGCTGCGGCACGAAGCAATCAAGACGACGCTGCCGAAGGCCAAGGAGCTGCGGCGTGTCGTCGAGCCGCTGATTACACTCGGCCGCGAGCCAACGGTCGCAAACAAGCGCCTGGCGTTCAATCGGCTGCGCGACCGCGAGATCGTTGTGAAGCTGTTTAGCGAAATCGGCCCACGGTATGCCGCGCGCAACGGCGGCTACACGCGCATTCTGAAGATGGGGTTCAGGGTGGGCGACAACGCGCCGATGGCGTTTATGGAGCTGGTCGATCGTCCGCAGCCCGTTGCTGCTGAGAGCGACGACTCCGTTACGTAGTAGCCGATGACTGAGGCGCTGCTCGTGCTGACGAACTGTCCAGACGAAGCGGTAGCAGATCGCATCGCCTTGGCGCTTGTCGCGCAGTCCCTCGCTGCGTGCGTCAATCGACTAGCGCCCGTGCAGTCGGTCTACCGGTGGCAAGGCAATGTCGAACGCGCGACCGAAGTGCCGCTGCTGATCAAGACGACGCGCGAGCGCTATAGCGACGTTGAGCAGGCGATTCGCCATTTGCATCCGTACGACGTTCCCGAAATCATTGCGCTGCCAATTGCAGCCGGCCACGCTGCCTATTTGCGCTGGATCGAATCGGAAACCGCCCGCTCGATCCTTGCCTAGCAGTTCACTGGTTTTCTTCGCGCAGCCAGCGCGCGACCTGCAGCCCGAAGTAAGTCAGTATCCCGTCGGCGCCAGCCCGTTTAAAGCTGAGCATCGATTCGAGCACAACTTTTTTCTCGTCAAGCCAGCCGTTGGCGGCTGCAGCCTTCAGCATCGAATACTCGCCGCTCACCTGGTAGACGAACGTCGGCGCCTTGTACGCGTCCTTCACACGCCGCACGATGTCGAGGTAGGGCATGCCAGGCTTGACCATCACCATGTCGGCGCCCTCGGCAAGGTCAAGCCCGACTTCCCAGAGCGCTTCATCGGTGTTGGCCGGATCCATCTGATAGTTCATTTTGTTCGACGCGCCGAGGTTTGATGACGACCCGACCGCGTCGCGAAACGGAGCGAAAAAAGCGCTCGCATACTTTGCCGAGTAGGCCATGATGCGAGTGTGTATCGCGCCGTTGTCCTCGAGCGCTGAACGAATCGCGCCGATGCGGCCATCCATCATGTCGCTCGGGGCGACGATGTCAACGCCGGCTTGCGCCTGCAATAGCGCCTGTTGCTTAAGAATCGCGATCGTTTCGTCGTTAAGCACGTAGCCGGCAGAATTCACGACGCCATCCTGTCCGTGCGTCGTGTAGGGATCGAGAGCGACATCGGTCAACACCCCAAGTTCGGGAAATCGTTGCTTCAATTGGCTTGCGATGCGCGGCACGATGCCGTCAGGATTTGTCGCCTCGCGTCCGTCGGTCGACTTGAGCGACTGTTCGATGACCGGAAACAGCGCAATAACCGGTATCTTCAGTCGCACGCACTCTTCTGCGATCGGCAAAAGCCGGTCCAGCGATACGCGCTCCACGCCGGGCATCGACGCCACCGGTTCAGCTCTGTCCTTACCGTCGAGAACAAAGACCGGATAGATCAAATCGTCCGCTGTAACCCGACACTCGCGCATCAGCCGACGCGAAAAGTCGTCGCGGCGCATGCGGCGCATTCGCACTGATGGATAGTTGCCGAGAATCTGCATGACGACTCCTGTTATGGCGTCTTATTAGCCACTGTGCACCGCAACGTCAACTGCGCAGCCATCCTGAAAGGATGTAAGCCAGTTCGTCGACGCCCTCTCTCTTCAGCGCCGAAAATAGCTGAGTCGTTGCGCGTGCGCCAATCTGCGCGGCGCGCTGTTGGGCGGCGACTAATGCCGCTTTCTTTTCTGCGTTGTTCAGTTGATCCGACTTTGTCAGCAGGAAGTGCAACGATGCCTCGCGCGGCTCCACGAAACTGATCAATGCTTCATCCCCGCGCATCAGTGGACGTCGTGCATCCATCACGATCACTATTCCGACCAGCGTCTGGCGTGATGAGACATACCCTCCGACGAGCTCATCCCATTGACTGCGCTGTGCCTGCGGTGCCTGCGCGAATCCGTAGCCGGGCAAATCGACGAGCGTTCCGCGCGCCACGATTTGCTTGTCTTCATCGCGCTCGGAAAGCTCGAAAAAGTTCAGGAGCTGCGTTCGACCTGGCGTTTTGCTGGCAAATGCCAGTCTCTTCTGACCTGTCAGCACATTGATCGCACTTGATTTGCCGGCGTTTGAGCGCCCTGCGAAGGCGATCTCCGGCAGGGCCGGCGCCGGCAAATCGTCGAGAGCAGCAACGGACATCACGAACCGGGCTGAACGGAAAAGCTGCACTGGCCACGCGCTCCGGGCTGCAAAGCAATGCGTCGGGTTGCGTAGAATACGCGGCGATTTGCTGAGCCGCCCGATGCTGCCGGCAAACGCCCTTGTCTGGAGAGAGTGGTTGATGAAAATAGCCTGCTGCGTGCGTCTGATGATTCGCTGGGCCGTTGTAGCAGGCTTTACAGCGCCGCTTCTAGCGCATGCGCAAATGAAACCAGCGCCAACAGTCGATCCTGCGCGTGGCCAACAGATCGCCTCGCAGGTGTGCGCTGCGTGCCATGGCGCAGACGGCAATGCGCCGGCAGCAGCCAACCCACGGCTCGCACAGCAGCATCCTGAATACCTCTACAAACAGCTGCTTGATTACACCGTCAGGCAAGGCCAGCAGCGTCCGGCGCGCGAGAACGCAATCATGAATGGCTTCGCCGCGCAGTTGTCCGACGACGACAAGCGCAACGTATCGGCGTGGTTTGCTGCCCAGACGGCGGCGTTGAATACAGCGCGCAACAAACAAACCCTGGAACTCGGACAACGTATCTGGCGCGCCGGCTTGCCAGAAAAATCGTTGCCGGCGTGTTCAGGTTGCCACAACCCGGCAGGGCTCGGTATTCCAAGTCAATATCCGCGACTCGCTGCGCAGCATGCCGACTATGTCGAAGCGACATTGAAGGACTTCCGCCAGGGCACGCGCCGCAATAACCCGGCGATGCAAGAGATTGCCGCGAAACTGTCCGACAGCGAGATTCGCGCGGTCGCAGACTTCGTTCAGGGGCTGCGGGTCAAAGACGCTGTCAAGTAGGCACTACGGCAAGCGCGACTCGGTCGCGAACAATTCTTCGATCGTTTCGCGTCTGCGCACACAGTGCGATTGCGCACCGTCGACCATGACCTCGGCGGGTCGTCCGCGGCTGTTGTAATTTGAGCTCATTGCCATGGCATAGGCGCCTGCACTCGCGATCGCAAGCAAATCGCCAGGCTGCAAGACAAGATGGCGATCACGTGCAAGCCAGTCAGCGGATTCACAAACTGGACCGACAACGTCGTACCGTGTGACGTCACCGCTGCGCGGCGCAACCGGGATTACATTCATCCAGGCGTCGTACATCGCTGGCCGGATCAGATCATTCATCGCTGCATCGACGATTGCAAAATTCTTCGAATCCCCCGGTTTCAGATATTCGACGCGCGTAAGCAGCACGCCGGCGTTGCCAACAATCGAGCGCCCCGGCTCGAAGATCACCTTCTTACTGTGGTGACCACGTGCGTCAAGCCGGGCCAGCAGTGCTTCAATGAGCTCCGATACCTGCGGGGGCGATTCGTTCTGATAGCGAATTCCCAGCCCTCCGCCTAGATCGATGTGCTGAAGGTGAATTTTTTCGCGTTCGAGCGCATCGACCAGGTCGATGATGCGATCGGCGGCCTCGACGTAGGGAGCGATCTCGGTGATTTGAGAGCCAATATGGCATCCAAGTCCAGTGAGCTCCAGCGCTGGCCTAGCGCATGCAAGCCGGCAGAGTGCCAGCGTGTCATCGTATGCAACACCAAACTTGTTATTTTTCAGACCGGTCGAGATGTGCCGATGCGTCCGGGCATCAATGTCCGGATTGACACGCAGCGCAACCCGCGCCCGTCGCCGTAGTCGTTGTGCCACCGAATCGATGCGATCGAGCTCCCCGGATGACTCGACGTTGAAGCATGCAACGTTGGCCTTCAGTGCAGCTTCGATTTCGGGCTCGCTCTTTCCTACGCCCGAGAAAACAGTCTTGCCAACGTCGCCGCCAGCAGCCAAGACCCGAGCAAGTTCTCCTCCGGAGACAATGTCAAATCCAGCATTGCGCCGGGCCAGCACGTCCAGCACGGCCAGGTTCGAGTTGGCCTTGACGGCATAGCAAACCAGCGCACTTCGCCCCTTCAGCGCCGCGTCGTAAGCGCCATAAGCGCCTTCGATGGCGCGACGTGAATACACATACAGCGGGGTGCCATACCGCTCCGCGAGCTCCTCGAGTGCAGCGTCTTCGCAGTACAGTTGGTTTTCGCGGTAGCTGAACGCCTCGCTGCCCGGCTGCGCGAGACTCATTTCTGTTCTGAGGTGGCGGGGACGTCCGGAAAAGGCCGATCGACCGATTTTTTCGGCGCTGATGATTGCTGTGCAGAAGGTGCCGGCGGCAACGTGAGCGGACCTTTTTGGCCGCAAGCCGATCAGTGTGGGCGCAGTGATCGCGACGAGTATCGTTGTGGCGAATCGCATGGCAATCAATCTAACATGAGCGAATCGGAATTCGTGGAGTTGGCGGAGTCGACACTCGCTGCCATTGAGCGCGCTGTCGACTGTGCGGAGGCCGACATCGAGGCATCGCGCACTGGCAATGTGTTGACGCTTGAACTTGCCGATGCGTCGAAGGTGATCGTCAATAGCCAGACGCCGATGCAGCAGATATGGGTCGCAGCCAAAAGTGGTGCGTTTCACTACGCGCGCAATGGCGATCGCTGGCTCGATACGCGCGACGGCAGCGAGCTGTTTGCGGCGTTGTCGCGCCTGATCTCGGCGCAGGGTGGAAAAGCGGTCGTGTTGCGAGGCTAATAGCCGCTAGAAGATCTGTTCGCGCACGGATTCTCGTTTGACCTGTTCTTCCGGCGGCAGCATGTCTTCCAGACCGACGCTGGCCACGCCCTGGCCGGGCTGATGCTCGACGAAGTAGAACTCGCCGCCCAGATTAACGACGCCGCTGGGCACTTCGCGCGTGGCTTCAGGCACACCTTTCAGTGCTTTGGCCATGTAGGAAATCCAGATCGGCAGCGCAAGCCCACCGCCGGTCTCGCGCTCACCAAGCGGCCGCGGTTGATCGAACCCCATCCATCCGACCGCTACCAGATCACCGCCATAACCTGCGAACCACGCATCGTGCGAGTCGTTGGTCGTTCCCGTCTTGCCTGCAATATCGGGCCGTTTTAAAGTGCTTCCGGCACGCGCCGCAGTGCCATAGCGGGCGACGTCCTTTAGCAGGTTATCCATCAGGAACGCATTGCGTGCGCCCAGCACGCGATTGGTTTCATCACCTGCCTGCAGCGGCTTGGCTTCCATCAGCACCTTGCCGGTTGCATCGGTGATCTTGGCGACCAGGTGCATATTCGTTCGATAGCCGCCGTTGGCGAATATCGAGTACGCATTGAGCATCTGCCAGGGCGTGACCGCACCCGCGCCGAGCGCCATCGTCAAGTACGCCGGATGCCTTTCAGCGTCGAAGCCAAATCGGGTGACCCAGTCTTGCGCGTAGCGCGGGCCAATCGCCTGCAGGATGCGAACCGAAACCAGGTTTTTGGATCGAGCGAGGCCCTGCCGCAAGCGCATCGGACCGTCGAACTTGCCGTCGTAGTTTTTGGGTTCCCATAGCTGGCCGCCGGTCAGATTCGGGTCGATGCTGATCGGTGCGTCGTTGATCAGCGTGCTCGGCATGAAGCCTTTTTCAAGCGACGCCGAATAAATGAACGGCTTAAAGCTGGATCCGGGCTGGCGCCACGCCTGAGTCACATGGTTGAACTTGTTCAGATTGAAGTCGAATCCTCCGACCAGCGCCTTGACTTGCCCATCCTTCGAGCTTGCGGCGACGAATGCAGCTTCGACTTGTGGCAGCTGAACGATTTGCCAGATTCCCTTGTCATCGCGCGTGACCCGAATTACGGCGCCCGGAACGATCTTGCGATTGGGCTGTGCCTTGGGAGACAACGAAGGGGCGGCAAATCGCAAACCGTCCGGCTTGATCTCGATTGTCGAGCCGCCTTGCACCATCGCCTTGACTGTTGCGGGCGATGCCTCCAGCACGACTGCCGGCACCAGATTGGGGCTGTCGATCGCTTCGATCAACGCGTCTTCGATGCGCTGTTCGCGCACGGCTGGATCGGCGTGCAGCTCAATAAAGGCCTCGGGCCCTCGGTAGCCGTATTTGCGGTCATAGGCGAGAACTTGCGCGCGCAATGCCGTGTATGCCGTTTCCTGGTCGTCCTTGCGCAGCGTTGTAAACACGTTCAATCCACGCGTGTACGTCTCGTCGCGAAACACCTCGAAAACCAGCTGCCGTGCCAGCTCGGCCGCATATTCGGCGTGCAGGCGCACTTTGAACGCCTGTTCGACCGCGTAATTGGCGGCACGCGGCTTTAGTTCCTGCGCAAGCGCGGCGTCGTGCGTCGCCTGGTCAATGTAGTGGAGCTGCAACATTCGCGCTAGGACGTATTGCTGCCGGCCCTTGGCGCGCTTCGGATTGACGAACGGGTTGTAGGTGGCGGGCGCCACCGGCAATCCGGCCAGCGTCGCGATCTCGGCGGTCGTCAAATCCTTCAGCTTCTTGCCAAAGTAGATCTGTGACGCCGACGCAAAGCCATAAGCGCGCTGCCCGAGAAAGATCTGATTCGCATACACCTCGAAAATCCGGTCCTTCGAAAGCGACGACTCGATCTTGTACGCGAGCGCAATCTCATAGAGCTTACGAACATAGCTGCGCTCGGAGCTCAGAAAAAACGTACGCGCGAGCTGCATCGTGATCGTGCTGCCACCCTGGCCGCGGCGACCGGAAGCAAAGTTGGAGACGAACGCCCGTGCGAGCCCGGCGTAGTCGACGCCGTGATGTTGATAAAAGCTATCGTCCTCGGCCGCCAGGATCGCCTTTTTCAACTCATCGGGAATTTCCGCCAACGGCACGAACTCTCGTCGCTCCTCGCCAAATTCCCCAATCAATATGCCGTCTGCCGTCCAGACCCGCAACGGAATCTTCGGCCGGTAGTCGGTTAGCGCATCGATCGGCGGCAAGTTCGAATAGACGATTGCGAAAACGAATGTTGCCGAGCAGCAGGCCGGTGGCGATCCCACCGGCGGCGACGATCCCCAGGATCCGCAGGGCGCGCCAATACCACGCCAGCGGCTCGCGTGGCGCTTCGTCGTCGTAATTGTCGGAATTGCGGGAGCTCACGTGTTTTGTAGTGACCGGCGTTCGCAACGGCGAGTTAGGCGTGTGAGCGACCGCTTTTTTGCGCTTCGCTGCTGAGAGAGTACGAGATTATAGGAGTCGGTATGCGCAAGCGCGTTCTGGGTAAAGCTCATGTTGGACGCTGGCTGGCGACAGATGTTCGTTGTTAATCCCTCAAAGAGGGCACGATTAGGCCGAACACGGGGCTTGTGTGGCTTTTGCGTATGTTGATAGGATTTCGCGTAGCGTCCGATAAATCTGCGGTAAACGCTCGAAACATAAGGAAAAACAGGTTTCGATCCGACTGCGCCGATCGGGATCTTGGGGGATCGAGGAGACGGGGGTCCGTTTTCTTCGCTCATTGTCTTGCCGATTCATGGAGTGCGCGGTTGAGCACTCGTTCAAGCGTCGCCAGCTGGGAGCATCACCTTGGCCTTTGATCTGCCTTTTTCGCCTAAAGCGCCGCCGCTGATCGGCCTTGATATCGGCTCGTCGAGCGTGAAGATCGTCGAGTTGTCCGAGGCCGGCAAGGGCACATTGCGCCTCGAGCGCTATGCCATCGAGCCACTGCCACGGGGATCTGTGGTCGATGGCAACGTTGACAAGATTGATGTGGTGGCCGAAGCAGTGAGGCGCGCTTGGCGCCGCGCGGGCGGCAAAGTCAAAAACGTCGCGATGGCATTGCCGGCGTCGGCCGTCATCACCAAACGTATTGCGTTGCCGGCGAACCTGCGCGAAGAAGAGCTTGAGATGCAGGTCGAGAGCGAGGCCAATCAATATATTCCGTTCGCGCTGGATGAAGTCAGCCTGGACTTTCAGGTGCTTGGGCGCAATCCCGAACGCTCCGGACGACGTCGAAGTGCTGATCGCAGCTTCGCGTAAGGAAAAAGTCGAAGATCGGGTGGCGGTGGCCCAAGCGGCGGGATTAAAGCCAATGGTGGTCGACGTCGAGTCGTACTCGGCACGTTCAGCGATCGAGCGGCTGATCGAGCAACTGCCTAACAACGGCGAGGGCCTGGTTATCGCGGTGTTTTACATCGGAGCAAATACGACAAGCGTCACCGTGATGCATGATGGCGAAGCAATCTACGAACGCGAACAACCGTTCGGGGGGCAGCAGCTGACCGGTGACATTTCGCGTACCTACGGCATCCCGAGCGAGGAGGCCGAACAGAAAAAGCGCAGTGGCGATCTGCCGGCCGACTATGAAACCGCGGTGCTAAAGCCGTTCATTGATACCGCGACGATCGAAATCACGCGCGCATTGCAGTTCTTTTTCACGTCGACGCCGTATAGCCGTGTCGACCAGATCATGTTGGCCGGTGGTTCTGCGGTTCTAAGCGGCCTGCCTGAAGCTCTGATGGAGCGCTCGCAGGTTCCTGCATCAGTGATTTCTCCATTCAAAGGAATGGAAATCTCATCGAACATTCGCGAGAAACAGTTGAGGCTGGACGCGCCTGCACTGCTTACGCCGTGCGGATTGGCGATGCGGAGGTTCGATCGATGACAACACCTCGCGTCAATCTATTGCCGCATCGCGAAGCCAGACGCGAGCGGCAGAAGAAAGTCTTCTGGTTCATGACCGGACTTTCGGTCGTGGCCGGGCTGTTGATGATCGCGGTCGTGTGGACCGTGCTGCAGGGATACATCTCGAATCAGGAATCACGCAACGAGTTTATCCGCGCCGAAAACCGCAAACTCGATACGCAGATCAAGGAGATTGCTTCGTTGCGCGCCGAAATTGACGGTTTGCGCGCACGTCAGCGCGCCGTCGAGGACCTGCAGGCTGACCGCAATTTGCCGGTCTATCTAATTGACGAGGTTGCCAAGCAGGTCCCCGAAGGCATTTATCTGCGCGGCATCAAGCAGGAAGATCGAAGGGTCAATGTCAGCGGTTGGGCAGCGTCCAACGAGCGGGTGTCGGAGTTTCTGCGGAACCTGCAGAACAACTCGCGCGTGCTCGAGCGCCCGGAGTTAATCGAGATCAAGGTCGCCGGCGCAGGTCCACAGGGGGTCAACCGCCGCGTTTTCGAGTTCTCGCTGAATTTTTCGCTGAAGCAGACACCGGAGCGCGCATTGATGCAGGCTGCTCAGCCGGGTGCGCCGCGGACCGCGCTGGTGCCGACGTCTCCCGTGCCCACTGCCGTGCAATCGACGCCGAGCATCACGTCGTCTTCGGCGCCTGTACCTGCAACGCCCGCAACCAAGTAGGAACGAGGAATCGATGGCAACCGGTCGTAGTCTGGCATCACAGTTTCAGGGCTTGAGCCTGGATAACGTCGGCTCATGGCCAGCAGCGCCGCGCATCGCGATGTGGGTGTTCCTAATTTTGGTATGCGGCGTAGGGGGCTGGTTTGGTCTTTGGAGCGGCCAGAAAGAGCAGCTCGAGCAACTGCAGACCGAAGAGCAGAAGCTAAAAGACGAATACAAGGGCAAGCTGCAGCAGGCCGTCAATCTCGAGGAATTGCGCAAGCAGCGCGAGCAGGTGAGTCAATATGTGTTGACCCTTGAGAAGCAGTTGCCAAGCAAGTCCGAAATGGACGCGCTGCTATCGGACATTAACCAGGCAGGCGTCGGACGAGGACTTGACTTTGAATTGTTTCGCCCAGGACAGACGAACGTGCGTGAGTACTACGCCGAGCTGCCCATCGCGGTCAAGGTATCGGGGAAGTATCACGATCTCGGAGCGTTTGCGAGCGATATTGCCAATCTGCCGCGCATCGTCACATTGAACAACGTCAATGTGCAGGCTGGTAAGGGCGGAAGCCTGACATTTGACGCCACGGCCAAGACCTATCGATATCTGGATCCCGAGGAAATTGCCGCGCAGCGAGCTGCCAAGGCGAAACTCGAGAAGAAAGGGCCTGGCAAGTGAGACCCTCGATGACTCTCAATCGTTTTAGCGCGATCACATCCGTCACGCTGCTGTTGGCCGCCTGTGGTGGCGGCAACGAAGCCGAATTGCGGACGTGGATGGACGATACGCGCAAGACCATGCGGCCTACGACACAACCCGTTCCGGAGCCGAAGCAGTTCACGCCGTTCAGTTATGAGGCAAAAACACTGATCGATCCGTTCGATCCGCAAAAGATGATTCTGGCTGCGGCCCGGCAGGCGCAATCGCGGTCGAGCACCAGCTCGATCAGGCCGGATCTCGATCGTCGCCGCGAAATGCTTGAAGGGTATCCGTTGGATCAACTGAAGATGGTGGGTACTCTGCGCCAGGCCGGCAATCAGGTGGCGCTGATCGACGCTGCCGGGCAGACGTTCATGGTTCGTCGTGGCAACTACATCGGACAAAATTTTGGATTGGTCACCAAGATTTCTGAAACCGAAGTGGACTTGAAGGAAATCGTTCAGGACGCCGCCGGCGAATGGATCGAAAGGCCCACCAAGCTGGAATTGCAGGAAGCCGCCCAGAGAGCCGGGCAACAAGGGAGCAAGCGATGAGTATCAGTGTCCAAAATGTGGCCGTGTGCTTGTCGCGAGTGGCGGCGATGCTGGGCTTGGTTGCAACGGCGTCGGTAGTCTGGGCGCAGGCCGCGGCCAGTGATCCAGGCAATGCAATCGAACGCGTCGACGCCATTCAGACGAGCAATGGCGTCGTAGTCAGCATCGAGTTGAAGAATGCGCCTCAGGGAGTGCCTGCGAGCTTTTCAGTGGCAAATCCCGCGCGCGTTGCGCTCGACATGCCGGCGACCGTCAACGGGCTGGGCAAGAACATGGTCGAGCTGAACCAGGGCGACGTACGCTCGGTTAACGTGGTGCAGGCTGGAGGTCGTTCACGTGTCGTTGTGAATCTGAAGCGGCCGATGACGCATACGGTATCGATCGAGGGCAAGCGCGTGTTAGTTGCGCTGGGAGGCGCTGCGGATACGAGCACCTTCCGAGCCGCACCGGGCACGGCGTCGGCCACGGCAGCGCAAGCTTCACCGTCGAGCACAGCGCCGGTCACCGCTGGCCCATCGGCCTTTACCGGCGGCCGGTGCTTTGCGTGGTATCGATTTCCGCCGCGGCGCCGAGAACGAAGGCACGGGTGGTTGTCGATCTGTCCGACCCGAACACCAACGTCGATATCCGCCAGCAGGGAAACAGCGTCATCGTCGATTTTCAGAACACGACATTGCCAGATAGTTTGAAGCGCCGGCTCGACGTATCGGATTTTGCAACCCCTGTCGCGCAGGTCACGGCGAGCCAGCAAGGAAACAACGCGCGCCTCGTGGTTGAGCCCCGCGGCGTGTGGGAACACAACGCCTATCAAAGCGATACGCGTTTCGTGCTGGAGGTGCGGCCGGTGCGCGAGGATCCGACGCGACTGTTCCAGGGCACGCGGCAAGGCTATCAAGGCGAGCGGTTGTCGCTGAACTTCCAGAACGTTGACGTGCGCTCTTTGCTGCAGGTGATTGCCGATTTTACGAATCTGAACATCATTACCAGTGATTCGGTCGGTGGCACGATCACTTTGCGGCTTAAAAGATGTTCCCTGGGATCAGGCACTCGACATCATCTTGCAGAGCAAAGGTCTGGACATGCGGAAAAACGGCAACGTCGTGCTCGTTGCGCCGCGTGACGAAATTGCCGCCAAGGAAAAGCTGGAGCTCGAGTCGCGTAATCAGATCGCAGATCTTGAACCTCTGCGCTCCGAAGCGTTTGTCGTCAACTATCAGAAGGCGGAGGATGTAAGAAAACTGCTGAGCGACGACAAGCAGCGCCTGCTTTCCAAGCGAGGCAGCGTGGCGGTCGATGCACGCACCAATCAGATTTTCGTGCAGGACACGACCGCTCGGCTCGAAGACGTGCGCAGACTTCTGCAAAGAATCGATATTCCGGTGCCGCAAGTGCTGATCGAGGCCCGGATCGTCGAAGCGGACGATCGGTTCAGCCGCAACCTAGGTGTGCGATTCGGTTACGGGCGAGTCACCAACGAAGTGGCAGTGGGGGGACAAAATGTGCTGCCAACGTTGCCGGGCGCCGGTGGTATCGGCGGAGGAGGAGGGGTTGTCGGCGGCGTTACCACGGTCAACTCGAATTACGTCAACCTGCCTGCCGCAGGTATCGGAGGCTTTAATCCGGGCTCGTTTAATTTGACCTTGTTCAACAGCGCACTGACGCGCCTGATTAATCTTGAATTAAATGCGCTGGAAGCCGACGGCCGAGGCAAGATCATTTCCAGCCCACGGGTCGTGACAGCCGACAAGGTCAAGGCCACTATCGAACAAGGAACCGAAATTCCGTACCAGCAGGCGACGTCGAGCGGGGCTACATCGGTTTCGTTTCGAAAAGCGGTGCTCAAGCTTGAGGTAACTCCGCAGATCACTCCAGAGGGCGCGATCTTTCTTGACGTCAAAGTCAACAAGGACACGCGCGGGCAAGAGACCCTGTCCGGACCTGCTATCGATACGAAAAACGTACAGACGCAAGTCTTGGTTGAGAACGGGGGAACGGTCGTGCTCGGAGGAATCTACGAACAGCAGGAACGCACGACCGTCACTAAAGTCCCGTTCTTCGGCGATCTTCCGGTGGTTGGCAACCTGTTTAAGAACACGTCGTCAATCAACGATCGCACCGAGTTGATCATCTTCATTACGCCGCGCGTGATCTCGGAGCGTGTCAACGCGGCGATGCGTTAACGTAATCTCTGCTAAAAAAAGAGCCGCTCCTGCGGCTCTTTTTTTTCTGAGCCTACATCGCCCGCCCGCCATGCAAACCGACCAGCGCTCTGTGTTCCTGATTGGGATGATGGGGGCCGGCAAATCTACGGTCGGCAGGCTTCTCGCTCAGCAGCTGAATTATCAGTTCGTTGATGCGGACCGCGAGCTGGAGGCGCGCAGTGGCGTTCCCATACCTACAATTTTCGAGATCGAAGGTGAAGAAGGTTTCCGACGGCGCGAGATTGCGCTACTTGACGAGCTGACACAGCGTGCAGGCATTGTGCTGGCCACTGGCGGGGGCGCAGTGCTCGACGCGGACCTCGTTAAGTCGATGAAGGATCGCGGCTTGGTTATTTACCTGCGTGCGAGCGCCGATGAAATTTACCGTCGTACGCGCCACGATCGATCGCGGCCATTGCTGCAAACCGCAAATCCCCGCGCGCGCATCGATCAGCTCTTGGCCGAGCGCGAGCAGTTATACGAAAAGGCGGCGCATCTTGTTTTTCAATCTGCCGCATCAAATCCACGCCGTCTTGTCGGCAGACTTTTGGAGCACCCGCAACTGCAAGCGATCGCCAATCGAAGCGCGTGATCGGTCGGGCAACGTGCGCGACTTAAACTGACGCATGCGCTGCATCACCGTCAATCTGAAAGAGCGTTCGTATCCGATAGCGATCGGCAGCGGCTTAATCGATCGTCTGCACGAATTTATCGCGCCGCTGACGCCAACGTCTGTTTCTGTTGTCACGAATATGGTCGTGGGCCCTCTGTACGCGCAACGCGTTCAACACGCGCTCTCAGGCGTCTCGACCAGCGTCATCGAACTGCCGGATGGCGAGCAGTACAAGCAATGGCCAGCCGTATCGCAAGTATTGAATGCGCTGGTAGACACGCGAGTCGATCGTCGCGGAGTGATCATCGCATTGGGTGGTGGAGTCGTCGGAGACATTGCAGGCTTCGCAGCATCGATCTATATGCGCGGCGTCCGCTATGTGCAGGTACCGACGACACTGTTGGCGCAGGTTGACTCGTCGGTCGGCGGTAAGACGGGAATCAATCATCCAGGCGGCAAAAACCTGGTCGGTGCATTTCACCAGCCCTCTGCGGTCATTAGTGATACCGACACGCTACGTACATTGCCGCCGCGGGAATTGTCGGCAGGCCTGGCCGAGGTCCTTAAGCACGGCTTGCTTGCTGACCATGAATATTTTGAGCGGATGACTGCCGCAATCGAACCGATGCGCGCGCTCGATGCACGCGCTTTGGCGGCGGCGATTGAAGGATCGTGCGAGATCAAGGCCTCGATCGTCGCGCGGGACGAACACGAGGCGGGCGAACGTGCGCTGCTAAACCTTGGCCACACCTTTGGTCATGCAATCGAGGCAATGACCGGGTATTCACGCTGGCTGCACGGCGAAGCGGTCGGGTGCGGCCTGGTCCTGGCTGCCGAACTTTCACACCTGTTGGGCACGATGACGGGCGCGGAGGTGCAAGCAATCGAACGTGCGGTCGCGCGCGCCGGCCTGCCGACGCGAGTCGACAATCTATCCGCATTGACCGCCATCGAGGTGATGCGCGGCGACAAGAAAACCGAGGCGGGCCAGATACGATTTATCGTTCTTGATCGGATCGGCCACGCAACGCAACGCACCGTTCCGCACGCGACGTTGTTGCAGGCGTTGATTGCTCGCGGATTTGTATGAGCGACATGACACTGGCTCCGTATGCTGCGCACGCCGGTCAATCACGCGGCCGTCTTCACCATGAAGCGGACGCGGTCAGCCGCACCCAGTTTCAGCGCGATCGCGATCGCATCATTCATTCAGCCGCCTTTCGACGACTGGAATACAAGACACAGGTCTTCGTCAATCATGAAGGCGACTTGTTTCGAACGCGCCTGACACATTCGCTCGAAGTCGCCCAGATAGGGCGTGCCGTGGCTTGCAACCTGCGTTTAAACGAAGACCTGGTCGAAGCAATAGCGCTCGCGCACGATCTCGGGCACACGCCCTTCGGCCACGCAGGTCAGGACGCGCTGCACGAATGCATGAAGCCGTACGGCGGTTTCGAGCACAACTTGCAATCGCTGCGCGTGGTCGACGTACTGGAAGAGCGCTACGCAGCGTTCGACGGTCTTAATCTGACCTTTGAAACGCGGGAAGGAATTCTGAAGCATTGTTCGGCCAAGAACGCGCGCGAATTGGGTGAGGTGGGCGAGCGGTTTCTGACAAGGCAGCAGCCAAGTCTGGAAGCACAGATTGCCAATCTGGCTGATGAAATTGCCTACAGCAACCATGACATTGACGACGGGCTGCGTTCAGGCCTGCTTAAACTGTCGCAACTCGAGCAAGTGCCGATATTCGCGCGTCACGCGCGCACTGTTCGAGAGGAATATCCGGCCATTGCCGAGCGCCGCATGATTCACGAGACGGTGCGACGCATGATTAATACGCTTGTGGTGGATCTGACTGAAGAGTCGAGACGACTGATTGCGGCTGCTGCCCCAGCCGATATCAACGCCGTTCGCGCGGCCCCGACCCTTACAGCGTTTTCGCCTGCGATGCGCGTTGAGGCCACTGAGCTCAAGTCGTTCCTGCATGATCAGCTCTATCGGCACTATCGCGTGATGCGCATGTCTACCAAGGCGCGGCGTATCGTCACCGACCTTTTCAACGCTTTTGTCGGGGAGCCGAAGTTGTTGCCCGCCGATCATCAAAGTCGAGCCGCATTTGGCGTGCCGCGCGCTGTGGCCGACTATGTCGCCGGGATGACGGATCGTTATGCGATCAAGGAACATCGGCGGCTGTTTGCCGTAGATGACTAGATCCAGACGCGATGCGTTTCGCATCGCGACAAATCGCGTCTGTCAGTTCAGGGGGATTTTCAGTTGAAACGGGTGCTGCATCGCAGTAAAGTTCTTGTCTCCTCCTGAGGGTCGGATGCCCGCACGCAAACTTTCTGAGCAAGTCAGCGCCGCAGTCGATCACGCCGCGAAGAACGGCTTGTATTCGTGTTCCAGTGAACATGATGCGTGCGGTGTAGGGTTCGTCGCCAACATAAAAGGCAGGCCAAGTCATGCCTTGGTTGAGCAGGCCCTGTTGATTCTGCAAAACCTTAACCATCGTGGTGCTGTCGGAGCCGATCCGTTGTGCGGCGATGGTGCGGGCGTTTTGATCCAGATCCCGGACGCGTTTTACCGCGAGGAACTTGCCAAGCATTCCATCTCGTTGCCTCCGCAGGGCGAGTATGGAGTCGGCATGATCTTTCTGCCGCGCGAGCACGCGTCCAGGTTGGCGTGCGAACAGGAATTGGAGCGCACCGTTCGCGCCGAAGGTCAGAGCGTGCTCGGTTGGCGAGACGTACCACTAGACCGCGATATGCCAATGTCGCCGCTGGTCAAGGACCGCGAGCCCGTGATCCGGCAGATTTTCATCGGCCGCGGCGCCGACGTGATGGTCCCAGACGCCTTGGAGCGCAAGCTTTACGTAATTCGCAAGACCGCGAGCCACAAGATCCAGGCGCTGAAGCTCAAGCACGGCAAGGAATATTTTGTGCCGTCTATGTCGACACGCACGATCGTTTACAAGGGACTATTGCTCGCCGATCAGGTCGGCCGCTATTACCGCGATTTGCGCGACCCGCGCGTAGTTTCCGCAATAGCGCTCGTACATCAGCGCTTCTCAACCAACACGTTTCCATCGTGGGAGCTCGCGCATCCGTATCGCCTGGTGGCGCACAACGGCGAGATCAATACGGTCAAGGGCAACTTCAACTGGATGCGAGCGCGCGAGCGGGTGATGTCGTCACCGGTGCTGCGAGAGGATCTTGGAAAGCTCTTTCCGCTGATCTACGAAGGGCAGTCGGACACTGCGTGCTTCGACAACGCGCTCGAGCTGCTGACTATGAGCGGCTACCCGATTGCGCACGCGATGATGATGATGATTCCAGAAGCGTGGGAGCAGCACACGTTGATGGACGAGTCGCGGCGCGCGTTTTACGAATACCACGCCGCAATGATGGAGCCATGGGATGGGCCCGCAGCGATTGCGTTTACGGACGGAGTTCGCATCGGCGCGACGCTTGATCGCAATGGCTTGCGCCCCGCGCGCTACATCGTTACTGACGACGACATGGTCGTGATGGCGTCCGAGGTTGGCGTGCTCCCGATTCCAGAAAGCCGCATTGTCAAGAAGTGGCGACTGCAGCCGGGCAAGATGTTTTTAATCGACACCGAGCAGGGCCGGATTATCGACGATGCGGAACTGAAGCAGCAGCTCGCGTCCAGCAAGCCCTACAAGGAATGGATCAAGCGCATTCGAATCAAGCTGAACGATCTTCCCTGCGGCAGCGTGAACTCCCGCTCGGCCGCGAAGCTCGGCGTGCCGTTGCTCGATCGTCAGCAGGCGTTTGGCTACACACAGGAAGATGTGCGCCTGCTGATGGAACCGATGGCGGTCGCGGCTGAAGAAGCAGTCGGCTCGATGGGTAACGACACCGCATTGCCGGTTCTATCCGATCGCGCGAAGCCTTTGTATAACTACTTCAAGCAACTGTTCGCGCAAGTTACCAATCCGCCGATCGATCCGATCCGCGAACAACTGGTGATGTCGCTGGTGAGCTTTATCGGGCCGAAGCCGAATCTGCTCGACATCAACAACGTCAATCCGCAAATGCGGCTTGAAGTCAGCCAGCCGATTCTCGGATTCGCCGATATCGAAAAAATCCGCGCAATCGAAAAGTTTTCCTCGAACAAGTTTCGCTCGTTTGAGCTCGACATTTGCTATCCGCTTTCGTGGGGTAAAGCTGGAGTCGAAGCTAGGCTCGCGTCTCTGTGTGCGCAGGCGGTCGACGCGATTGGTGCTGGCTACAACTTGTTGTTGATCACCGATCGTTCGCTTGACGCGGAAAGCGTCGCGATCCCGGCGTTGCTGGCCACAAGCGCCGTGCATCAGCATCTGATCGCGGTCGGCCTGCGGACCTGCACGGGCTTGGTCGTCGAGACAGGTTCGGCGCGCGAAGTGCATCACTTCGCTCTGCTTGCCGGCTACGGCGCGGAGGCGGTGCATCCTTATCTTGCACTCGAGACGCTGGCTGAGCTGCACGCCGCCGATGCCGACAAGGCCATCGCAAATTACGTGAAGGCGATTGGCAAGGGGTTGCACAAGGTAATGTCCAAAATGGGCATCAGCACCTACATGTCGTACTGTGGTGCCCAGATCTTCGAAGCGGTGGGGCTTTCGAAAGAATTCGTCGAGAAGTACTTCCGCGGCACCGCTAGCAACATTGGCGGCGTCGGCTTGTTCGAGGTGATGGAAGAGGCAGTCCGCACGCATCGCGCGGCGTTTTCCGATGACCCGGTGCTCGCAACCCAGCTCGATGCGGGCGGCGAATACCAATGGCGTGTGCGCGGAGAGCAGCATATGTGGACGCCGGATGCGATTGCAAAGCTGCAGCATTCGACGCGGGCCAACAACTATCAAACTTACAAGGAATATGCACAGCTGATCAACGATCAGTCGCTGCGGCACATGACGCTGCGCGGCCTGTTCGAATTCAAGTTCGATGCTGCGCATGCGATCCCGCTGGGCGAGGTCGAGCCGGCGGCAAGCATCGTCAAACGGTTTTCAACCGGCGCGATGTCACTCGGCTCGATATCGACCGAAGCGCATACCACGCTCGCGATTGCGATGAACCGCATCGGTGGCAAGAGCAATACGGGTGAAGGCGGAGAAGATCCGATGCGGTACCGGCAGGAGTTGCGTGCTGGTGCAAGCGTCATCGAACAGGGCGCGACGCTATCAAGCGTGCTCGGGCGAGATCGCGTCGAGGTCGATACACCGTTGCGCGCGGGTGACTCGCTGCGCTCGAAAATCAAGCAGGTAGCGTCGGGTCGCTTCGGTGTCACGACCGAATACCTGATCAGCGCCGATCAACTGCAGATCAAGATGGCACAAGGCGCGAAGCCGGGCGAGGGGGGTCAGCTGCCCGGACATAAGGTCAGCCCTTACATCGCGGAGCTGCGTTATGCCGTTCCGGGTGTCGGTCTTATTTCGCCGGCGCCGCATCACGATATCTATTCAATCGAAGATCTCGCACAGCTGATTCACGACCTGAAGAATGCAAATCCGCAGGCGTCAATCAGCGTCAAGCTGGTCTCCGAGGTCGGTGTTGGAACAGTCGCCGCCGGTGTTGCAAAGGCAAAGGCGGATCACGTCACGATTGCGGGTCACGATGGCGGGACCGGTGCATCGCCGGTATCGTCGATCAAGCACGCCGGCACGCCGTGGGAAATCGGGCTCGCCGAGACTCAGCAGACGCTGGTGCTGAACCGGCTGCGAAGCCGCATCGCAGTGCAGGTCGACGGTCAGATGAAAACGGGTCGGGATGTAGTCATTGGCGCACTCCTGGGCGCCGATGAGTTTGGTTTTGCCACCGCACCATTGGTCGTGCAGGGTTGCATCATGATGCGCAAGTGTCATCTGAACACCTGCCCGGTGGGCGTTGCAACGCAGGATCCGCTGTTACGGAAAAAATTCAGCGGCCAACCCGAGCACGTGGTTAACTATTTTTTCTTTGTCGCCGAGGAAGTGCGCGAAATCATGGCGCAGCTGGGCGTGCGCACGTTCGATCAACTGATTGGTCGCGCCGACCGGCTCGACACGCGTCGAGGCATCGAGCACTGGAAGGCTCGTGGGTTAGATTTCAGCCGCATCTTTTATCTGCCACAGATGCCTGCCGAGGTGCCTCGCCTGTGCACTGAGTCGCAGGATCACGGTCTCGGTCGGGCGCTTGACCACAAGCTGATTGAGCAATGCAAGCCGGCGCTCGAGCATGGCGAGCGGGTCAGCTTCATCATGCCAATTCGCAACGTCAACCGCGCGGTCGGCACGATGTTGTCCAGTCAGGTCGCGCGTCGCTATGGGCATGCGGGACTTCCTGACGACACGATCCACATCCAATTCAACGGTACCGCAGGGCAGAGCTTCGGTGCGTTTCTGGCCGCCGGGATTACGCTCGATCTGGTTGGCGACGCCAACGATTACACCGGCAAAGGGTTGTCGGGCGGACGGCTGATCGTACGGTGTCCAAACGACTTTCGCGGCGCCGGCACGGAGAACATCATCGTCGGCAATACTGTGCTTTACGGCGCGATTGCGGGTGAAGCGTTTTTCAATGGCGTTGCGGGTGAGCGATTCGCGGTTCGCAACTCGGGCGCGACTGCGGTCGTTGAGGGCACCGGCGATCATGGATGCGAATACATGACGAAGGGTACGGTCGTCGTGCTGGGCGCGACCGGGCGGAATTTCGCGGCCGGCATGTCAGGCGGCATTGCTTATGTCTTCGATGAGTTCGGGGACTTTGCGAGCAAGTGCAATCAGTCAATGTGCGAGCTCGAGGCGGTGCTTCCGACCGCCGAACAGGAGGAAAGTGTCGATGAAGCGATCTGGCACCTGGGGGAGACCGACGAGTTCCTGCTGCGTGGCTTGATCGAAAGCCATTTCAGGGTCACTGGCAGTTTGCGTGCGCGGATGTTGCTCGATAACTGGCTGACGATGCGTGCGCGATTCGTCAAGGTGTTCCCGCAGGAGTATCGGCGCGCGTTGAAGCAGATGATCGCCGTAGGTGCTCCGGCCGGCACTCAAAAACTTGCGGCCTGACGCGTGCCGCTTATCGTCGAACATCAGAATGCGCATGCAACCTCACTGGCCGCGCACGCTCGGCGAATGGTTGCCTGGACTATGGGCCAGCGTGCCGTTGGCGATTTTGCTGTTGAACAGTCGCGGCGCGGATGCTTCATCGGCGGCGCTGTTGGCGAGCGTGGCGATTGTGCTGTCGGTACCTTGGATCGTGCCGGCCACGATGCTGTTTGCTGTGCTATCGGCGCCTGTGTATATGTGGCTGCACACTCAGGGTCCGGTGCCTGCGGTGCTCGACTGGTTAGGCGGCATCGTGTTGATTTCGGCAGTCGCCGGCTGCCATGTCAACACCGCGCTGCTACGGGCGTGGCAGCGCGCACGGCAATTGAGAGCGGACGAGATAGGGCTGCGCGACTTTCTGTTTCGTCACGGTCAGCATAAGTAACCATGGGCAAGATCACGGGCTTCCTTGAGTATCAGCGGCTGGAAGAAGCTGCCGAAGCGCCGCGCTCACGCACCAAGCACTGGCGCGAGTTCATCGTTCATTTGACCGACGATGCAGCCGGTGTACAGGCGGCACGTTGCATGGACTGCGGTATTCCCTTTTGCAATCAGGGCTGCCCGGTCAACAACATCATCCCGGACTTCAACGACCTGGTGTATCGGCAGGATTGGAAAACTGCGCTCGACGTTTTGCACAGCACGAATAACTTTCCAGAGTTCACCGGAAGGGTCTGTCCCGCGCCGTGCGAGGCAGCATGTACGTTGAACATTCACGATGCACCGGTGGGTATTAAATCGATCGAGCACAAGATCATTGACAAGGGATGGGAAGAGGGCTGGGTCGTGCCGCAGCCATCGGATGTTCGCACCGGAAAGAAAGTAGCGATCGTCGGCAGTGGCGCCGCGGGATTGGCTGCCGCACAGCAGCTCGCGCGTGTCGGACACGAAGTCACCGTGTTCGAGAAAAACGATCGTATCGGAGGACTGCTGCGGTACGGCATCCCCGATTTCAAGATGGAAAAGTCGCACATCGATCGGCGGATCGAGCAGATGCAGGCCGAGGGTGTGACGTTTCGAACCGGTGTGCTGGTCGGCGAGCTTGGCGGCGCACCAGTCACGAACTGGGCCAGCGATACGGTTGAACCGAAGCAATTGCTAGCCGGGTTTGATGCGGTGATCTTGTCGGGAGGCGCCGAGCAACCGCGGGATCTGCCGGTGCCGGGGCGTCAACTGGCAGGTGTGCACTTTGCGATGGACTTTCTGCCTCCGCAGAACAAGCTCGTTGCCGGCGACAAGGTGAGGAGCCAAATCGTTGCGACCGGCAAGCACGTGATCGTGATTGGTGGTGGTGATACAGGCTCGGACTGCGTTGGCACTAGCAATCGGCATGGTGCGAAGAGCGTGACGCAGTGGGAGCTGCTTCCACAGCCGCCCGAAAGCGAGAACAAGCCTTTAACGTGGCCGTACTGGCCAATCAAGCTGCGGACTTCGAGCTCTCACGAAGAAGGCGTGCAGCGAGACTGGGCGATCGCCACCAAGGCATTTAAGAGCGATGGCGCCGGGAACGTCATTGCACTGATTGCTGTACGAGTGCAGTGGCAGGTCGACCCGGTAACCGGGCAGTCTCGAATGGTTGAAGTTGCAGGATCTGAATTCGAGGTACCTGCCGATCTGGTGCTATTGGCGATGGGCTTTGTTTCGCCGGTTGCAAGCGTACTGGATGGATTTGGAGTGGCGCGAGGACTCGCGTGGAAACGCATTGGCTTCCGCGGAAGGCGTAGGTTGTTATCGGACAAGCGTTGACAAGGTGTTCGCGGCAGGAGACATGCGCCGAGGGCAGTCATTGATTGTGTGGGCAATCAGAGAAGGCCGACAGTGTGCACGCGCGGTCGACGAATACTTGATGGGAAGCAGCGTTCTGCCGCGGTGACTAGCTTTTAAAATCACGCGGCGGTTCGTCATTTTCCTCCGGTGTTGCCAGGCTGATAATTGCCGCCGCTGGCTTTCCGCAGTGGCGGCGGGCACGGTCCCGCTGTGTCGGCCGGTCCGATACGGGCTTCCGCAAGCGTGCATGCCGACTGTCGGCATCGATTTAATCCGACTCGGTTGCCATATTGGCGTAGGCGTCCTGTTCGCCTTCGTGCTGCCCGCGTTTTTGGGTTACCGCTAACGCGTGAATGCACGGTAGTCGCCGTGCGACAATGCGCCCCCGAGCGCCGGCGCGCGCGCAGCCGCATGCGGGCTCGGCGAACAATTAGAAGATGAGAAACGACGCGCTCGTTCAGATCGATCACGTAACGTTTGGCTACGACCGCCGTCGCATCGTGCTGCACGACATGACCATGTCGTTTCCGCGCGGCAAGGTCATCGCGATCATGGGCGGCTCGGGCTGCGGCAAAACGACGCTGCTGCGACTGATCGGCGGCATGCTGACGCCTCTTAAAGGCAACATCATGTTCGACGGCGAGCATGTCAATCCGCGTGATCGCGAGGCGCTGTTCAGATTGCGGCGCCGCGTTGGATTGCTATTTCAGTTCGGTGCGCTGTTTACCGACCTCACGGTGTTCGATAACGTCGCTTTTCCGCTGCGTGAGCACACCGATCTGCCTGTCTGCGATGCTGCGCGACTTGGTGTTGCTGAAGCTGAACGCAGTCGGACTACGTGGCGCGGCGCAGCTGAAGCCCGCGGACTTATCTGGCGGGATGGCGCGCCGCGTTGCACTCGCAAGAGCCATCGCACTTGACCCCGAGCTGATAATGTATGACGAGCCGTTTGCGGGGCTCGATCCAATCTCGCTGGGTGTGGCGGCGAATCTGATTCGCGAGCTTAACGATGCAACCGGCGCGACTTCGCTGGTGGTTTCACACGACGTCAGGGAGTGCTTCAAGATCAGCGACTATGTTTACGTGATGTCGGCAGGACGCATCGTCGGTCACGGAACGGCTGCCGAAGTCGAAGCTTCCGATCATGAAGAGGTGCGGCAATTCATTCGCGGTGAGCCCGATGGTCCGGTCAAGTTTCACTACCCGGCAAAGCCGTTCGCGCAGGACCTCGGGCTGCGCATATGAGGACAGCCAATTTTCTGCCGCAGCTCGGTGTGCAAGCGCTCGACGTACTGCGCGGCCTTGGCCACGCGGCCTTTTTTGTTGTCGATCTGCTGCGCAATTCGGTGTCGGCGGTGTCGCGCCCTTTCTTGACGATTGCGCAGATTCACGCGATTGGTAATCGGTCACTTGTAATCATTCTGGCTTCTGGCCTGGCCGTTGGCTTTGTCCTGGCGCTTCAGGGCTACTACACGCTCAGTCGTTATGGTGCGACGGCATCCCTCGGTCTGGTGGTCGCGCTGTCTCTCGTGCGCGAGCTAGGCCCGGTGGTCACCGCCTTATTGTTTGCTGGCCGCGCCGGAACGTCGCTTACGGCGGAGATCGGCTTGATGAAAGCCGGCGAGCAGCTTGCCGCCATGGAAATGATGGCGGTCGATCCCAAGGCGCGCGTGCTGGCACCGCGTCTGCTGGCTGGATTGGTGTCGATGCCGTTGCTAGCCGCGATGTTTTCTGCAATCGGCATACTCGGCGGCTACGTGGTGGGCGTGCTGATGATCGGTATAGATTCCGGCGAATTCTGGTCGCAGATGCAAAATGGGGTCGACGCCGTCGATGACGTCGGTAACGGCATCGTCAAGAGTTTTGTGTTCGGTATTGCATGCACGGTCACGGCTTTGTATCAGGGGTTCGAGGCGAAGCCCACACCGGAGGGCGTGTCCGAGGCCACGACGCGTACAGTCGTTATTTCGTCGCTGCTGGTGCTGGGGCTCGATTTTGTATTGACGGCTTTGATGTTCAGCACCCCGAGTTAGCTTTCGGATTGGAGACGTTCGATGGGACGTAAAGGAGTTGAAACGCTGGTCGGGCTGTTCGTTCTGCTCGGCATTCTGGCGGTTTTGTTCCTGGCGATGCGAGCGGCCAACTTGGGCCACTTCGTAGTCGGGGAAACATATTTCGTCACGGCGCGATTCGACAACATTGGCGGGCTGAAGGTGCGCGCTCCAGTTAAAAGCGCCGGTGTGACGGTAGGCCGCGTGAAGGCGATTGTGCTGGATACGAATACGTATCAGGGAAGAGTCACGATGGAGCTCGAACGAAGCGTGACGTTTCCCAGCGACACCTCGGCCAAGATTCTGACGTCAGGGCTGCTCGGTGACCAATTCATCGGTCTCGTTCCCGGAGGATCGGATAAAAACTTGGACGCCGGCGGCGAGATCAAGCTCACACAGTCAGCCGTGCTGCTCGAAAATCTGATTGGCCAGTTCTTGTACAACAAGGCAGCGGATCCACCGGATACGCCACCCACGGCGCCTGCGAAGTAACGGGTGCACCGCTTGCTTCCGGCCCTGATAAACGTTGATTGATGCACATGTTGACTCGCCTGTTAAAACGCGCAGCCGCTCCACTTCTGATAGTCGTGGCTTTTGTGATGTCGGGCTGCGCAACGGTGCCGGCTGATTCGGGCAACGATCCTCGAGACCCGATTGAATCGTTCAACCGCCAGGTGTTCGAGTTCAACGACGTGGTCGATCGCGCGATCCTGAAGCCGGTAGCGCAGGCATACGAGTATGTATTGCCGGAGCCGGTTCGAGACTGCGTCAGCGGCATGTTCAGCAATCTCCGCGAGCCGTCCAACGCCATCAACAATTTGCTGCAAGGCAAGCCTGTCGACGCCGTGTCAGACACGTGCCGCTTTGTCGTTAACAGCACGATTGGACTGCTTGGGTGCTTCGATCCCGCACGTCAGATGGGGCTTGAAAAGCACAATGAAGACTTTGGACAGACGTTGGGTCGGTGGGGCATCGGTTCCGGACCGTATCTCGTTGTTCCGATACTCGGTCCAAGCACCTTGCGCGACGCGATCGGCATTTACGGTGCCGAGCCATATCTGGATGTCAATTTCTACATCGACAACGTACGCGTTCGCAATGCGATCCTTGGCACGCGCGTCGTGAATCAGCGCGCTGAGTTGCTGCAAACCGATGATTTGATCTCCGGAGCGGCGCTCGACAAATATCGGTTTATCCGCGACGGCTACTTGCAGCGCCGGCGCAGTCTGGTCTACGACGGTAGTCCGCCACCCGCTGCAGACGACACATCGCAGCCTTCGCCCGGCGGTGCACCGCCAGCGGACTCAAACGTTAAGAAGGAGCTGGTACCGCCGCAATCGGAGCCTGCGCCTGCAAGCAAGTAGGCGCGCAACTGCCTGAACAAAGGTGGGCGGTGCCGGTCCTACAGTAACCTCTTTCATTCTCACGAGACGAATCACGATGCGATTTCCAAGATCCCTGTTGTTTGCTCTGACCGCTTCATCACTCTTCGTTTCCGCCGCGCAGGCGCAAGCGCCCGCAAGCACGCCCGATGCAATGGTCCGTGACTTGTCGAACGAAGTGTTGAACGCCATCAAGGCCGACAAGGCACTGAAATCCGGAGACACAAACCGGGTACAAAAACTGGTGGACGACAAAGTTCTTCCGTACACCGACTTTCAAAAGATGACGCAGTTGTCGGTGGGTCCCGGTTGGCGCAACGCGACGCCCGAGCAACGTGCAGCGCTGACTCGTGAGTTCCGTACTCTGCTGGTGCGCACTTACAGCGGCGCGCTGGCGCAAGTCAGCGATCACAAGGTAGAACTGCGGCCGTTCCGCGCGCAACCGACCGATACCGACGTCATCGTGCGCACCCAGGTCGTCGCCTCACGGGGTGATCCCATCCAGCTCGACTATCGACTCGAAAAGACCGACGGCGGCTGGAAGATCTACGACATCAATATTCTCGGCGTCTGGCTGGTCGAAAACTACAAGTCGCAATTCAGCTCGCAGGTCAACTCGAGTGGAATCGACGGCTTGATCAAGACGCTGACCGAGCGCAATAGTCAACTGGCGCAGAAAAAAGCGTAGCTCGCGATGCGTATCGAGGCCGACGACATGAGCCTGGCGAACGCGGCGCAACTCGCCGAGCTTGGGATTGCGGCGATCCAGGCCGGCGATGCCGAATTCGATCTGTCGGCCGTACGCACCTGCGATTCGTCCGCATTAGTGGTGCTGCTGGCTTGGCAGCGCACCGCGCTGGCTTCCGGACGGGCGCTAGAAGTTTCCGGTGTACCGGCCGACCTGTTGAGCCTGGCGACCGTTTACGGCGTCGATAGCATTCTGCCGATCTCGGGCTCCGTGCGCCCCGCGCCGATCGCCGGTCACTGAATCGGATTGTCGTTTGCGGTGGCTGCCATTCAGGTTTCCGCCGTTACCAAGCGCTACGGCTCGACGCTTGCGCTTGACAGTATCGACTTGCAGATCGAGCGCGGCGAATTCTTTGGCTTGCTAGGTCCCAATGGCGCCGGCAAGACCACGCTGATTTCGATTATTGCGGGGCTTGTTCGCGCTAGCAGCGGCCACGTGAGCGTAATGGGTCATGACGTGGTCGACGATTACCGTGCAGCTCGCCTGGCATTGGGCGTAGTTCCGCAGGAGCTTGCGTTCGATCCGTTTTTCACTGTGCGCGAGACGCTCGCCTTTCAGTCGGGTTACTTCGGGTTGGCCGACAACGCTGCCTGGATCGATGAAGTGCTTGCCAATCTGGGCCTCGCGTCGCGCGCCGATTTCAACATGCGCGCGCTGTCAGGGGGAATGAAGCGACGTGTGCTGGTGGCACAGGCGCTGGTGCACAAGCCGCCGGTGATCGTTCTCGACGAGCCTACTGCCGGCGTCGATGTCGAGCTCAGGCAGACACTCTGGTCGTTCATCCGCCGCCTCAATCAGGAAGGTCACACAATCGTGTTGACCACGCACTACCTGGAAGAGGCTCAGGCGCTTTGCCAACGGATCGCAATGCTCAGATCGGGGACGGTGATCGCGCTCGATACCACGCGTGCATTGCTCTCGCATATCGAGGGCGTGCAGATGACGCTGCGCGTGCGCGGTACCGTGCCTCCGTCTGTGCTGGCGCATCGAATCGATGAGCGCGAGGGTGCGCTGGTTTTGCGTCTGGGTGAACCGGGCGATGTCGGCCGCGTCCTGGCGGAGTGCCAGGCAGCGGGTTGCGAGATAGAAGATCTGGAAGTCGGACGTGCCGATCTCGAAGATGTGTTCCTGCAGTTGATGGCGGAGCGCGCCGAATCCGAGCGTATTCCTGCGCTGGCCACCGCATGACGCCTTCGCCCGGCCACTCCGACGCGGGCCCCGCTTCGCTTGCAGGAATGCGCAGCGTCACGGAGCTGGGCGCAGCCAGGCGTGCATCGGCCGCGGTGTCGTTTCGTACGCTGTTGACAAAGGAGATGCTGCGCTTCTGGAAGGTGAGCTTCCAGACGGTGGGCGCACCCGTGTTGACGGCGGTGCTGTACCTGCTGGTGTTCGGTCACGTGCTGGAAGAGCACGTTCAGGCGCTGCCCGGAGTCAGCTACACGTCATTTTTGATTCCCGGCCTGGTGATGATGTCGGTTTTGCAGAATGCATTTGCGAATTCGTCATCGAGCCTTATTCAGTCGAAAATCATGGGCAGCCTGATCTTCATACTGCTGCCGCCGTTTTCGCACTGGCAATTGTTCGGCGCTTATGTGGCCGCTTCGGTCGTGCGTGGCGTCGTTGTGGGGCTTGGTGTGTTTGTGATCACCGTGTGGTTTGCGCCCCCGACGTTTGCTGCGCCGCTATGGATCATTGCATTTGGGCTGCTCGGGGCCGCAATGCTCGGAACGCTCGGCCTGATCGCCGGAATCTGGGCCGACAAGTTCGATCAGCTGGCGGCGTTTCAAAACTTTATCGTGATGCCCGCAACGTTTCTTTCGGGGGTTTTTTACTCGGTGCAAAGCCTGCCGCCGTTCTGGCGGACGATTTCTCACTTCAATCCATTTTTCTACATGATCGACGGCTTTCGCTACGGTTTTTTCGCGCAGTCGGACGTCAACCCTTGGGTGAGCCTCGCCGTGCTCACGTTCGCGTTCGTTATCGTTGCCGGCATTGCTGTCAGCTTGCTGGCGCGTGGCTTTAAGCTGCGACAGTGATGGAACCATCCGCGAACGATATTGAACGCTACATCGCGCAGGGACTCGATTGCGAAGTCGTCAAAGTCTCAGGCGACGGCCGGCATTTTGAAGCGTTGATCGTCAGCTCAGCGTTCGAGGGCCAGCCACGTATCGCGCGTCACCAGCACGTCTATCGCGCGCTCGGAGACCGTATGCGGCAGGAGATCCATGCCTTGTCGATGCGCACTCTGACACCGGCTGAGTACCGTAAATCAGAGCAGTGATTTCACGTTGTTTTCATTCGACCTTCGTGTGCGGTTCGCCTGCGCGCGCGAGCCTTGCAGTCGATGGCCCGCGTGTGCGGGTACGCCTCCAAGGAGCTTCGAATGCCCGACTCTCTTCCTGTCAACTCCGCAATTCCCCGTTTCACCCGTGCCGTACAGTTCCGCTCCTCGGTAAATAGGCCGCTCGTATTTGAGTCGGCCGGCGGCGTTGGCGCGATGGACAAACTGAAAATTCGTGGGGGTAGACGCCTGGGCGGGGAAGTCACTGTTTCGGGCGCCAAGAATGCGGCGCTGCCGATCCTCGCCGCGTCGCTGTTGACCGCCGACGAACTCATCGTCGACAACGTTCCGCAATTGCAGGACGTGGCGACGATGCTGAAGCTGCTGAAGCAAATGGGCGTTGCCACTGAGCGTGACGGCGCAACCCTGCGATTAACGGCGCGTGACCTGTCGAGCGTCGAAGCGCCTTACGAGCTGGTAAAGACGATGCGGGCGTCGATTCTGGTACTCGGCCCGCTAATGGCACGCGCAGGTAGCGCACGCGTGTCATTGCCCGGCGGTTGTGCGATTGGCGCTCGCCCTGTCGATCAACACATCAGAGGCTTGGAGGCGCTTGGCGCGACGATCCGTATTGAAAACGGCTACGTGGTCGCCGAAGCGAAGCGGCTGCGGGGCGCGCGCATCGTGACCGACATGGTCACCGTCACCGGCACTGAAAACCTGATGATGGCCGCCACACTGGCTCAGGGCGAAACGATCCTCGAGAATGCCGCACGCGAGCCTGAAGTCGTTGATCTCGCCACCGCACTGAATGCAATGGGAGCGCGCATTCGCGGCGCAGGAACCGATTGCATTGCCATAGAGGGCGTAGAGCGTTTGCACGGCGCACGCCACAGCGTGATGCCCGATCGCATCGAAACTGGGACATTCCTCACTGCCGTTGTTGCTGCAGGTGGCAGCGTAGTGCTGCGCGGTGCTTCAGCGGACACGTTGGGATCGGTCTTGGACAAGCTGCGGGAAGCCGGTGCCCAGATCGATGCGCAAAATGGCGCGCTTCGTATCCGCATGGACTCTCGTCCGCGCGGGGTGAGCCTGCGAACCGCTCCCTATCCTGATTTTCCTACTGACATGCAGGCGCAGTTCATGGCGGTCAATTGTGTCGCGGACGGTGTGGGGACGATTACGGAAACTATTTTTGAGAATCGTTTTATGCATGTTTCCGAACTGCAGCGGCTCGGTGCCAACATCACGATCGAAGGCAACACTGCCACTGTTCGCGGCGTCGACAAGCTTGCCGGCGCGCAGGTGATGGCAACTGATTTGCGCGCGTCCGCCAGCCTGGTCGTCGCGGCCCTCGCGGCCGACGGCGAGACGACGGTCAATCGCATTTACCATCTGGATCGTGGCTACGAGCACATGGAGCGCAAACTCTCGGCGCTGGGTGCCGATGTTGATAGAGTGAAATGAAAAAGTCGAATCGATGAACGCGGCTGCTGTTGCTTGCCCTTGTGCTGCGCGCATACGCGCGGCCGCTCCGAAGGGAACGCGCCTAACTGATCAGTGTGAGTGCACGTGCGACCGCAAAGCGGTGTTCGCGGTTCGTCTAGCGCGAACCGCCAATCCCGCGCTTGCGCGCGGGACCACCGGCGGCTTTGCCGCCGGTGCGACATGCCCCCGGCATGTCGCTCGTCGCGTACACAAAGACTGCTCGTCAATGATTACTCTTGCGCTTTCCAAAGGACGAATATTCGACGAGGCGCAACCGTTGCTTGCCGCTGCCGGTATCACTCCGATCGAAGATGCGGAGACTTCGCGCAAGCTGATCATTGGCACGACCGATCCAAACGTGCGAATCGTTGTCGTGCGTGCCGCGGACGTACCGACGTATGTGCAATATGGCGCGGCAGAACTTGGTGTCGCCGGTAAAGATGTGCTGCTAGAGCACGGCGCACATTGGGGCGATCGCGGGTTGTATCAGCCGGTCGATCTCGGCATTGCGCGATGCCGGCTGTGTGTCGCCGTAACCGCAGGCTTTGATTACGCGAGTGCTGTGCAACGTGGCGCCCGCCTGCGCGTCGCGACCAAGTACGTTCAAGTGGCCCGCGAGCACTTCGCGGCGAAGGGCGTGCACGTCGACCTTATCAAGCTCTACGGTTCAATGGAACTGGCGCCGCTGGCGGGGTTGGCCGATGTGATTGTCGACTTGGTGTCATCGGGCAGCACCCTGAAAGCGAACAACCTGATCGAGGTCGAAGAAGTCGCTCCCATTTCGGCGCGGCTGATCGTCAACCAGTCGGCATTAAAGGTGCGGCGCGAAGAGCTGATGCCGCTGATCGCACGCATCGAGGCAGCAACTGCGGCCGTTGAATCCTGATGAAGCTACGTCGGCTCGACGCAAGCGATCCAGGTTTCGACGCGCAGTTTGCTGCGCTGATTGCGACGGATACTGCCATCGATAGAGAGGTCGAGCGTGTCGCCGGCGAGATTGTCGACGACGTTCGACACCGCGGAGATGTGGCGCTGCTTGAGTACACCAATCGATTCGATCGCATCAATGCGACCACAGTCGCCGCGCTTGAGATCGGAGCGGCCGAGATGAAGGACGCGCTGCAATCGCTGGGCGGCGAGCAGCGCAATGCCCTCGAAACGGCGGCCCAGCGAATCCGCACCTTCCACGAGCGGCAGTTGGCCAGTTCCTGGAGCTATACCGAAGCAGATGGGACCGAGCTGGGACAGCGCATCAACGCACTGCAGAGTGTTGGGCTTTATGTACCGGGTGGTCTCGCAGCCTATCCGTCGTCGGTGCTGATGAACGCGCTGCCCGCGCGAGTTGCCGGCGTAGAAACCATTTTGATGGTGGTACCCACCCCTGGTGGCGTGCGTAACGCACTGGTATTGGCCGCGGCATCGCTGGCCGGTGTCACGCGCATCTTCACGATCGGCGGAGCGCAGGCAATTGCGGCGCTTGCGTATGGAACGCAAACCATTGCGGCCGTCGACAAGATCGTTGGCCCTGGCAACGCCTACGTGGCTGCTGCGAAGCGGCGTGTGTTCGGCACGGTTGGAATCGACTTGATTGCGGGTCCCAGCGAGATCGTGGTGATCTGCGACGGCAAGACCGAGCCTGACTGGATTGCGATGGATTTGTTTTCGCAGGCCGAGCATGACGAGTCGGCGCAGGCTATTTTGTTGACTGACGATCCGCTTTTTATCGAGCGCGTCCAGGCGTCGATCGATCGTCTGCTGCCGACGATGCCGCGCCGCGCGATCATCGAACGCTCATTGGCCGGCAAAGGCGCGTTGATTCTGACGCGAGATCTGCCGCAAGCATGCCAAGTTGCCAATCGCATTGCCCCTGAGCATCTGGAGATCTCGACCGATGATCCCGAGCGATGGGCCGACCTGATCCGGCACGCCGGTGCATTGTTCTTGGGTCGCTACACGAGCGAAGCGATTGGAGACTATTGCGCCGGCCCTAACCATGTCCTTCCCACGGCGCGCTCCGCACGCTTTTCATCGGCGCTCGGCGTTTACGATTTTCAAAAACGCACGAGCGTGGTTCGTGTTTCGGCAGCCGGCGCGAACACACTGGGTCAAGTTGCAGCGACCCTCGCGCGCGGAGAGCGATTGCCGGCGCACGCGGCGAGCGCGGAGTTGCGCATGGCCTTGTCGACATGAATCCGCTGGACCGCCTAGGCCCGCGGCCCGATCTGACAATCATTCGCGAGGATGTACGTGCCATCGACGCGTATGCGGTGCCGAGTGCCGTCGGGTTCGTAAAGCTCGACGCGATGGAAAATCCTTTTTCGCTGCCTGAAGGGTTGCAGCAGCGACTCGGTGAGCGGCTTGGTAAGCAGGCACTGAACCGGTATCCGCTTTCGGATCCGCGCGGATTCAAGGAGCGGTTGGGTAAGGCAGTAGGCCTACCTCCTGGGATGCAGCTGATGCTGGGAAACGGCTCTGACGAGCTGATTCATCTGATCACTCTGGCGTGTGCGAAGCCGGAAACAACCGTGCTGGCGCCGGCGCCGAGCTTCGTGATGTACGAGATGTCTGCGCGGTTTGACCACTGCAATTACGTTGGCGTACCGCTAAAAGAAAACTTCGCGCTCGACATCGAGCGAATGTTGAAAGCAATCGATGAACACCGGCCTGCGGTGATTTTCATCGCGTATCCGAATAACCCCACCGGCAATCTGTTCGATCGGGGTGGCATTGAGGCCATCTTGCGTGCTGCACCCGGCATTGTCGTGGTCGATGAGGCGTACTTGCCGTTTGCGCAAGACACCTGGATGCCGCTGCTGAAGCGCACGCCGAACCTGCTGGTGTTGCGTACCCTGTCGAAACTCGGGCTGGCCGGGATCCGTCTTGGCTATCTGGCGGGCGATGCTGCCTGGATCGAGCAATTCGAGAAGCTGCGTCCGCCTTACAACGTGAACGTGCTGACGCTTGCCGCCGCCGATTTGATGCTTGAAAACATGTCGATATTGGACGCGCAAGCCGGCGTACTGCGCCAGGAACGCAGCAAGCTTCTTGGGCAGTTGCAGGCAACTCCCGGCGTGCGCGCGTTCGATTCGGCGGCAAACTTCATTTTGTTTCGTGTTACCAATGCCGATGCCGTTTTTGCCGGGTTGAAGCAGCAGGGCGTGCTGATCAAGAACGTGGCGTCCACTCATCCGCTGCTCGCAGGCTGCCTCCGCGTTACAGTAGGTACCGTCGCAGAAAACGAGACGTTCATGAAGGCGTTGCGAGCATCGCTCGGTAGACAGAGAGTGAAAATGGTGGCTTCTTCGCGGCGCGCCGAGGTTGAGCGCAACACCAAGGAAACGCAGATTCGCGTTGCTGTCGACCTCGACGGGAGCGGCGCCAGCAAGCTTGCCAGCGGCATCGGTTTTTTCGATCACATGCTCGAGCAGATTGCGCGGCACGGCGTGATCGATCTGACCATCGAGGCGCGCGGCGATCTGCACATCGATGGTCATCACACGGTCGAGGACGTCGGCATCACATTCGGGCAGGCGCTGGCGAAGGCGCTGGGCGATAAGACTGGGATCCGCCGCTACGGACACGCCTATGTACCGCTCGACGAGGCGCTATCGCGGGTCGTTATTGATTTGTCAGGCCGGCCGGGACTCGAATGGCATGTGCCGTTTACGCGCGCGATGATCGGTGGCTTTGATGTCGATCTGGCGCACGAGTTCTTCCAGGGCTTCAGCAACCATGCGCTGGCCACCGTGCACGTGGACAATCTGCGCGGAGACAACTCGCATCATCAGTGCGAGACGGTATTCAAGGCATTTGCGCGAGCGCTGCGCATGGCCGTGGAGCACGACCCGCGGGCGATCGGAGTGCCTTCGACGAAAGGATCGCTCTGATCGCTGTTGTTGATTACGGCATGGGCAACCTGCGTTCCGTTGCCAAGGCAATCGAGCATGTCACGCCGCAGGAGCAGGTACAGATAACGTCGGATCCCTCCGTCGTCAGGGCGGCTGCACGCGTTGTGTTTCCGGGCCAGGGCGCAATGCCGGATTGCATGCGATATTTGCGTGAATCGGGTCTGGAGCAGGCGGTTCGCGATGCAGCAATGAACAAACCGTTGCTGGCTGTGTGCATCGGCGAGCAGATGTTGTTCGAGCGTAGCGAAGAGGGTGATACGCCGGGCCTGGGTGTGTTCGGCGGTGACGTTGTCCGTTTTCGTCAGAATACGGCCGCTTTAAAGGAACCCGGGACGCGACTCAAGGTACCGCATATGGGATGGAACCGCGTCCGGCAGAGCAAGCCGCATGCGCTCTGGCAGGGCATCGAGGACCAAAGTTGGTTCTATTTCGTGCACAGTTACTACGTGGACCCCCGTGAAAAACAGCTGATTACAGGGGAAACTACATACGGCGATGTCTTTACCTGCGCCGTTGCGAGAGATAATATTTTTGCCACCCAGTTTCATCCGGAAAAGAGCGCCGCCGCCGGCCTACGCATCTACGAAAACTTCACGCGCTGGAACCCTTGAGTTCCGCGACCATTCCTTAACAGCCAGATGAAAATCGTAGCGGTAGATTTGCAGTAGGCTGTTAGTCGGCGCTGCCCCCATGCTGCTTATCCCGGCCATTGATCTGAAAGACGGACGCTGTGTGCGCTTGCGTCAGGGCAACATGGACGCCAACGTCACTGTGTTCTCGGAAGATCCGGTTGCGATGGCGCGTCACTGGCGCGACCAGGGTGCGCGACGTTTGCACATCGTCGATCTAAACGGTGCGCGCTCGGGTCGGCCGGTTAATGAAGCTGTGATCAAGAAAATCGTCAAAGCCGTTGGCGAAGAGCTGCCCGTTCAACTGGGCGGTGGCCTGCGCGACCTGGACATCGTGGAGCGCTACATCGACGACGGTGTCAGCTTTGTCGTCATCGGTACCGCGGCGGTCAAGAACCCGGGGTTTTTGCACGATGCGTGCAGCGCATTTGGCGGCCACGTGATCGTCGCGCTCGACGCAAAGGGTGGAAAGGTTGCGACCGATGGCTGGAGCAAGATGACCGGTCACGATGTAACGGACCTTGCGGTGAAGTTCGAGGACTACGGTCTCGAAGCCATTATCTACACCGATATCGGGCGCGACGGCATGATGACCGGTGTCAACGTCGAAGCCACCGTCGAGCTCGCGAGGCACGTGAAGATCCCGGTCATTGCCAGTGGCGGCGTTGCCAGCCTGACCGACATCGAGCAGTTGTGCGCGATGGAGGACGAGGGAGTTGAAGGAGTGGTACTGGGACGCTCGCTGTATGAGGGTGCCATTGACTTCAAGGTCGCGCAGGAACGTGCGGACGCACTTACCGCGTAACCGCCCGCGTTCTCTCTTTTAATTTAAGTCTGCGTAGGCAGACATTGCCTCATCCATGCTGGCCAAACGCATCATTCCTTGCCTCGACGTAAACGCTGGGCGTGTGGTCAAGGGCGTCAACTTTGTCAGCCTGCGCGACGCCGGTGATCCCGTCGAAATTGCGCGCCGCTACGACGCCGAAGGCGCCGATGAGCTGACCTTTCTCGACATTACGGCGAGTTCGGACCAGCGCGACATTATTGTTGACGTGATCGAAGCGGTCGCGGATCAAGTCTTCATTCCGATGACCGTCGGCGGCGGCGTGCGCAAAGTAGAAGACGTGCGCCGGCTACTGCTGGCCGGCGCCGACAAGATATCGATCAATACGGCCGCGGTACAGACTCCTCGTCTGGTGGCGGACGCCAGCGCGCGCTTCGGCTCGCAGTGCATCGTGGTGGCCATCGACGCGCGACGCCGCGTCGATTCTTCGCCAAACGCGCGGCGCCGCGTAGATGCCCAAAAGCAGACATCGGAGGCGTTGACCTGGGAGGTCTACACCCACGGTGGTCGCACGCCGACGGGACTCGATGCAATCGATTGGGCACGCGAAGTTGTCAGGCTGGGTGCCGGCGAAATCCTGCTGACCAGCATGGACCGCGATGGAACCAGGCTCGGGTTCGACCTTGAACTGACTCGGGCGGTCGCCGATGCGGTTTCGGTCCCGGTGATCGCATCGGGCGGCGTTGGTACCTTGCAGCATCTCGCTGATGGCGTGCTGACGGGGGGTGCCGATGCAGTGCTGGCGGCGTCCATCTTTCACTACGGCGAATTCACGGTGCTGCAAGCCAAGCAGCATATGGCTCAATGTGGCATATCGATGAGGTTGCCGTAACTGATGAGCTGGCTCGATGAAGTCAAGTTTGACGCCGACGGCCTGGTGACGCGTGGTCGCCCAGGACAGCGCAAGCGCACGGGTGCTGATGGTTGCTTGGGCGAATCGCGAAGCGCTGGCTGAGACAGCGGCGTCGGGCGGTGCCGTCTATTGGTCGCGCTCGCGCAAGCGGTTATGGCGTAAGGGGGAGGCCTCGGGGCATCGTCAGACCGTCGTCGAAATTCGCCTTGATTGCGATGGCGACGTCGTGTTGTACGCTGTTGAGCAGACGGGCGGGATCGCCTGCCACACTGGTAGAGAGAGCTGTTTTTTTCGCCGTCTTGAAGGCGAACAGTGGCAAGCAATCGATCCTGTGATCAAGGATCCTGAACTGATGTATGGAGCCACTGGTCGAAAATGACCGACGCGATCTTGAAGCAGCTCGCTGACGTGATCGACTCACGCAAGGGCGGCGATGCGGCCGCATCGTATGTGGCACGCCTGTTCGCACTGGGTGACGACGCCATTCTGAAAAAGATTGGGGAAGAGGCGACCGAAGCTGTGCTGGCAGCCAAGGGCGGCGATCGCGAGCGCATCGTGTCTGAAACAGCCGACTTATGGTTTCACTGCATGGTCATGCTTTCGCATTACGGTCTGCGCCCCGAAAACGTGCTGGATGAACTTTCAAAACGCGCGGGTACTTCCGGTATCGAGGAACAGGCGTTGCGCAAGGCCCTTGCGAGGGGCCTATGAGCGTAAGCGACGCTAATTGCCTGTTTTGCCGCATTGGTCGCGGCGAAATTCAGAGCGAGAAGGTTTTCGAGGATGACACCGTGCTTGCATTTCAAGACATCCATCCGGCTGCCCCGGTGCACTTTCTGATAATCCCGAAGTCTCATGTCGATTCACTGCTTACTTCCGGACCGGAACACGAGGCTGCGTTGGGTAAAATGGTCGCCCTTGCGCCGCGCCTCGCAAAGGAACAAGGCTGCGACAATGGCTTTCGGCTCGTGATCAACAATGGTCCGGACGGCGGGCAGGAGGTTAATCACTTGCACATCCACATCCTGGGCGGACCGCGCCCGTGGAAACGAATGTAGGAGTACGAAATGGGTTCATTCTCGATTTGGCACTGGTTGATCGTATTGCTGGTGATCATCCTGGTCTTCGGAACCGCCAAGCTGAAAAATATCGGCAAGGATATGGGCGGCGCGATCAAGGGTTTCAAGGAAGGCATGAAGGACGGCACCGACGACGTCACGGGCAAGGTCGACGACCGCCGCCAGGTGCCGGGACAGACCATCGACGTCCAAGCCAAGGAAAAAGGCCCGGCGTCCAACGTCTAGCCTGCTGAGACTGTCGAGCGCTAACAGTGCGCTCGACGTTCAACCTCTGATGTTTGATTTCAGTTTCGGTGAGCTTGCCGTGATCGGCACCGTGGCGTTGATCGTGCTCGGTCCCGAGCGGCTGCCGCGCGTTGCGCGTACGGTGGGCGAGTGGGCGGGGAAAGCGCAACGCTATGTGGCACAGGTCAAGTCGGACATCAATCGCGAAGTCGAGCTGGCAGATTTAAAGAAACTGCAGGACGAAGCGCGCGATGTCGCACGCTCGATCGAAAGCACGGTGCAGGGAAATATTTCGACCTTGCAAGCGGGTATCGACTCGACGGTAAAAGGGTTGAACACCGGCTTTGACGATCCGGCCGCGGCGACCAGCTCGCCGCCGACCGACTATTCGTGGGAAGGCACGCACGAGCCATGGGTCAATCGGGTCTTCGAACGCCGCTTCAAGCCCGGCCCCACCATTAACGAGCTCAGCGAAGAGATTGCGAGGCTGAAGCGTCAATTGGCGCTACCTGATACAGGCCCCACGCGGCACAAGCGCTCGCCACGCGCGCGCGTTAACAAGCCCCGGATTCGGCGTTAGGACGATGTCCGCCGAAACCGAGGAGCCGGCTCCCGAACAAAGCTTTCTGTCGCATTTGGTCGAGCTGCGACAGCGCATCGTCCGTGCGTCGATCGCCATCATCGTCGTCTTCATTCCGATGGCTTTTTTCATGCAGCAGATCTTCGATTTCCTGTCGAAGCCGATGCTCGCCGCACTGCCTGCAGGCACCAAGTTGCTTGCAACCGGCGTCATCACGCCGTTTATGGTGCCGCTGAAGGTCACGCTTTTTGGCGCGTTTTTGATCGCGCTTCCGTACGTGCTCTGGCAGGCGTGGGCGTTCGTGGCGCCGGGGCTCTACCGGCACGAGAAGCGTCTGGCCGGCCCACTGATCGCCTCCAGCGTGCTGATGTTTTTCGCCGGCATGGCGTACTGCTACTTCGTTGTCTTCGGCTTCGTGTTCAAGTTCATTGCAGGTTTTGCACCGGCCTCGGTTTCAGTCTCGCCTGATATCGAGGCGTACTTCGGCTTTGTGATGAGCCTGTTCATCGCGTTCGGGCTGACGTTTGAGGTGCCGATCGTCGTCGTGCTGCTGGTCCGATTCGGCATTGCGAGTATCGACAAGCTGAAAAAAGCGCGACCGTATGTGATCGTCGGCGCGTTCATCGTCGCGGCGATCTTCACTCCCCCGGACGTCCTGTCTCAGCTATTGCTCGCTATTCCACTGTGCATTTTGTACGAGCTCGGTATCGTTATTGCGCGCTTCGTCGGCAGACCGAAGGCGACTGAGGAAACCGCGCCATCGCAGCAAACGTCGTCCACGTGACTCGTACCGCCGCACTGCTGCTTGCCCTTTTATTGGCTTGCAGTGATGTCTCGGCGGGGCGATTGCAAGTTGTCTCTGATGAGGATCCCGATGTTGCTGCTGGCTGGAGCGCATACCGCGCGAACGACCCGGCGCGCGCGTTGGCACACTACCGTAAGGCAGCCGAACGCAACAATCGCGTTGCGCAATTCAACCTGGCGGTGATGCTTCTATCTGGAGAGGCAGGGCCTGCCGATACGGTCGCGGGGCTTGGGTGGCTGCGCAAGTCCGCCGACCGCGGCTTTTCGCGCGCCCAGTTCGCGCTAGCGCTGCTGTACGAACGGGGTGAGCACGTTATCAAGTCGCAGGAAGAAGCGACCTTGTGGTTTCGCAAGGCGGCCGATCAAAATCATCTCGAAGCGCAAGTCGGACTGGCGACGCAGTATTTTCTTGGCCGCGGAGCGCCGCGCGATTACGAACAGGCGGCGCAATGGTATGAGCGTGCCGCCGATCAGGGCGACGAAGCCTCTGCTTATATCGTTGCTAGCCTGTATGAGAAAGGCGAAGGCGTCGAGCAAAATTACGCGCGCGCCTATTACTACTACAGCCTTGCTGCGAGCGGAGGCGAGCCGGCCGCGGTGACTAAAGGCGCGTGAGATGCGCGACAAGCTGGGGCGCTGATTAGGCGCTGACTGCATACCAGCCGGCAAACAGCCTTATCTAACGCGCACGCGGTGTCGGGCGTTCCCCCACGGCCACCTGCACGTCAAGTTCTTTCCCGCTGCGGACGACCCTCACACGTGCGTCCGACCCCGGTGGCAACTGCGAGATCTGGTTCAGCATTGCTTTGCTGTTGACGACTGGTTGCCCGTTGATGCTGAGCATCACGTCACCGGGTTCAAGGCCGGCCTTGCCGGCGGGACTCGAGCGTTGCACACCTTTGAGAATGACACCTTCTTCGCGTCCGAGGCGCAGCAGCCCCGCCATTTCAGGCGTGATGTCTTCAGGTTCGACACCGAAAAATCCGCGCTGCACCTTGCCGGTCTTGATCAGCTGATCCATCACTTGCGTGACCAGCGTTGAAGGAATCGCGAAACCGATACCGATGGAACCGCCGGTGCGCGAAAAGATCGCGGTGTTAATGCCGACCAGGTTGCCGTTCGAATCCACCAGCGCGCCGCCCGAGTTGCCCTGGTTGATCGCCGCGTCGGTCTGAATGAAATTCTCAAACGTATTGATGCCGAGGTTGGTGCGTCCGAGCGCCGAAACGATGCCCATCGTCACGGTCTGACCGACGTCAAACGGGTTGCCGATAGCCAGCACGACGTCGCCCACCTGCAAGGAGTCCGAGCGCCCAAACGTGATCGCCGGTAGGTCGCGCGCTTCGATCTTCAACACGGCCAGATCGCTTTCCGGGTCGGCGCCGACCAGCTTGGCCTCGAACTGACGGCCATCGGAGAGCGCCACCGCAATTTCGTCCGCGGCCTGCACCACGTGATTGTTGGTCAATACGAAGCCATCGCGGGTGGCGACCACTCCGGAGCCAAGGCTTGCTATTCGATCGCTACCGCGTGCATCACCGAAAAAGTAGCGGTAAAGCGGGTCCTCGCCGGAACCGCGGCGGCGGACTTCCTTGGTCGTGTAAACGTTCACAACGGCGGGGGCAGCGAGCTTGACGGCGCCGCCGTAGGAAGTCAGCGCGTTGGCGCGGGCGTCGGGAACCACCGCCTGCTTGATACCCAGGCCTTCCGCGGCAGGCAACGGCGCCGGCGCGTCCCGGCCCCGCGAAAGCCATTCTGGCCGCAGCGTCGAAACGATAAACAGCAGGGCCAGGCCGATGGTCGTGGCCTGAGCAAAGACGAGCCAAAGACGGCGGATCATCAAGTTTGTTCCCAAACCAGCGGCAGGCGCGGGTTCACATATCAGGGGCAAGCATTATTCCCCACTCGCCCGATGACCGGCGAGCCGTTGATCCGTGTGCTGCTACCGCACCGCCGAGCGGTGGTCAACGCCGCTTTAGTTCGTCGCGAATCTCGCGCAACAGTACGACATCCTCGGGCGCAGGGGGCCCCGCAGCATCCAAACGCGAGCGGACGCGGTTGGCTGCCTTGACCATCCAGAAGATCACGAAAGCAAGGATGATGAAATTCAGAACGATCGTGAGGAAGTTACCCCACGCCAGCACCACCGCAGACGTGCGTGCGGCAGCGAGCGGTGTTCCAGGCGCCACACTGCCCGCCAGCACGATGTACTGATTGGAGAAATCGACCGCGCCCCCGGTCATCGCGTTGATCGCAGGCATCACTACGTCATTGACAAGTGAATCAACGATCTTGCCAAACGCCACGCCGATGATGATACCGACCGCCAGGTCGATGACATTGCCCTTGACGGCAAAGTCGCGGAACTCCTTAAGCATTCCCATAGGCTCTCCGGATAAGCAGACTTGCAAAGTGTACGAGGGTTAGTGGAAATCGTGATGACGGATCAAGTAGAATGCCGCGCTGCTGCGCATGGGGCCCCGGGCGTGTGCGACGAAATTCGCGAAGTGACCGCGAGCTGATTCGCAAGATCGCATCGTAGGGTTCGTTGTGTCGCCTGCGTCCGCTTCGTCAACTCCTAACGCTTACCCTTTGATCCGGGATTTTCATGTCGACGACCACGATTAACGAGAGTGGCGAGCCTCTAGGTAAGCCGGTTGACAGGGAACGACGCGCCACAATCGCCGTAGCCGCAGCAGTAGGCGGCGCAGGCGTAGTCGCAGCCGCGGTGCCTTTTGTTTCCTCGTTTTTGCCCTCCGAACGCGCGAAAGCAGCGGGTGCTCCGGTGGAAGCCGATATTTCCGGTATGGCTCCAGGTGAGATGCGCTCGTTTGAGTGGCAGGGCAGGCCGGTTTGGATCTTGAACCGCACACCGCAGATGCTGCAGTCAATCCGCAAAGCGGATGGCGAAGTTGCCGACCCGAAGTCGGTGCGCACTGCATTTCCGACGCCGGCTTACGCCCGCAACGAATATCGGTCGATCAAGCCCGAGTACCTGGTAGCCGTCGGCATCTGCACCCATCTGGGATGCAATCCGATTGGACCGTTTGCGCCGGGCGCCAACTCGATGTTGGGCGCGGAACCCGGCTTCGTGTGCCCGTGTCATGGCTCGACGTTTGACCTGGCCGGCCGCGTGTACAAGAACAAGCCGGCGCCGGATAACCTACCGATACCGCCGCATAAATATCTATCTGCGAGTGTCGTGCTGATCGGCGACGACTCCAAAGCATAAAGACCGAGGCCTGATCGAGGACCCGATGGCGGAGCAAAAAAGCCAATACACCGGACTGTTGGGATGGTTCGACTCCCGCATGCCGACCGTCATGTCGGAGTTCAAGAAGCATGCGTCCGAGTATTACGCGCCGAAGAATTTCAACTTCTGGTACATCTTCGGCGGCATCGCGATCGTCGTCCTGGTGCTGCAGATTCTGACCGGCATTTTTCTGACGATGCACTACAAGCCGGATGCGAATCTGGCGTTTGCGTCAGTCGAATACATCATGCGCGACGTGCCGGGCGGATGGTTCATCCGCTACATGCACTCCACCGGCGCGTCGTTCTTCTTCATCGTCGTCTACCTGCACATGTTTCGCGCGCTGCTGTACGGCAGCTATCGCAACCCGCGCGAGCTGATCTGGATTTTCGGCTGTTTGATCTTCCTGATGCTGATGGCCGAAGCGTTTTTCGGCTATCTGCTCCCCTGGGGCCAGATGAGCTACTGGGGTGCGCAGGTGATCGTCAATTTGTTCGGCGCGATTCCGCTGATCGGTCCAGAGCTGGCGATTTTCATTCGCGGTGATTACGTCGTCGGTGACGCAACGCTAAGCCGCTTCTTTGCATTCCACGTGATTGCGATCCCGTTGCTATTGCTGGGACTGGTGGTCGCGCACATCATCGCGCTGCACGACGTCGGCTCGAATAATCCGGACGGTGTCGAGATCAAGGCGCACAAGGATGCGCAGGGCCGGCCGCTCGACGGCGTTCCGTTTCATCCCTACTACACGGTGCACGATCTTTACTGGCTGTCGATCTTCCTGATTCCGTTTTTCGCGGTCGTGTTTTTCTGGCCCGAGTTCGGCGGGTATTTTCTCGAGTGGAACAACTTCATCCCGGCGGACCCGCTGCAGGGGCCGACGCATATCGCGCCGCTGTGGTACTTCACGCCGTATTACTCGATCCTGCGCGCCACGACCGAACAATTCATGATCGTGCTCGCCATCGGAACGCTCGGCCTGGCAGCGCTGGTGTTGCTGACGATTTCCAATTCGATCGCACGCGGTGCAATCGCGCTGGGAACGATCGTCTTGTTGCTTGGGTTCTTTACGCTCGATCCGAAGTTCTGGGGCGTCGTGTTAATGGGTGTGTCGGTGATGATCTTCTTTGCGATGCCGTGGCTTGACCGTTCGCCGGTGCGCTCGATGCGGTATCGCCCGACCTGGCATTTCTGGCTGTTGATCGCATGGGTCGTCGCCTTCCTGATCCTGGGTTATCTGGGTACGCAACCGCCGACCCCCGCGGCTACGCTGATCGCGCAGGCTTTGACGCTGTTCTACTTTGCGTTCTTTGCATTGATGCCGTGGTGGAGCCGAATGGGTTCGTTCAAGCCGGTTCCCGACCGTATTACGGTTGCGGCGCACTGAGACGCAGATGAGGGCGCACATCAAAACATTCGTCGCGCGCATCGCGTTTTCCGCGTCGATATGCGGCGCGATATTCGGCCTCCCCTCCGCACTCGCTGCTGAAGGCGGAGTTCCGATGGACACCTGGCCGGTCGATCGCGTGCAGAACCCGGCGGCGCTTCAGAACGGAGCGCGTTTGTTTGCAAACTATTGCATCGGTTGCCATGGGGCAAATCTGGTGCGCTGGAACCGGCTGCAGGAGATCGGTTTGACTGACGCGCAGATTCAGCAGTACCTGATCTTCGGCAATCAGAAGGTCGGCGACCTGATCCGCAATTCAGCGTTGCCATCGGACCAGAAGCGGTGGTTCGGCAAGACTCCGCCGGATTTGTCGGTCATCACCCGCGCCCGTACGACGGCCGGCCACGCTGGGACCGACTACATCTACACGCTGCTGCGTGGCTATTACCGCGACTCGGGTTCGCCGACAGGGTGGAACAACGTCGCCTACCCGAACATCTCGATGCCGCACGTTTTCTGGCAGGAACAAGGGCCACGCGAAGCGCGCATCGAAGCGAGCGAAGAACGCAAGGATGCGAAAACCGGGGCGGTTCAGCATATGCAAGTGGTAACAACCTACGACGCCGGCGGTGCAGCATCGCGCAACGAAACACCGACGACGATGCATGGTGCCGAAGGAATCACGTATTCATTCAAGCCGCAGAATCCGGAGCTTTCAAGACGCTTCGATAACGATGCAGCCGACCTAGTCGCCTTCCTGTCCTTTATGACCGACCCGACCGCAGGCAAGCGCACGCAGATTGGTGTGTGGGTGTTGATATTTCTCGCACTCTTTACCGTGGTCACGTGGCGGCTCAATGCCGTCTACTGGAAGGGCCTCAAGTAGTTTGACCTGCAGGCATCGGGGTGGGCGTCCGCAGGCTCTGATAAAAACAAAGGGATAACAATGATGGTGCTTTACTCCGGAACAACTTGCCCATTTTCACAGCGCTGCCGCTTTGTGCTGTTTGAAAAGGGAATGGATTTTGAAATTCGCGACGTTGATCTGTTCAACAAGCCCGAAGACATCAACACGATGAATCCGTACGGTCAGGTGCCGATCCTGGTCGAACGCGATCTCATATTGTACGAGTCGAACATCATCAACGAATACATAGACGAGCGCTTCCCGCACCCGCAATTGATGCCGGCTGATCCTGTGATGCGCGCCCGCACGCGGCTGTTCCTGTTCAACTTCGAGCGAGAGCTGTTCGTACACGTGCAGACGCTAGAAAACAGCAACAATCAGAAGGCGATGGAAAAGGGCCGCGCGACGATTCGCGACCGGTTGACTCAGCTGTCGCCCATCATGCTGAAAAACAAGTACATGCTCGGCGATGATTTTTCGATGCTCGATGTTGCGTTGGCGCCGTTGTTATGGCGGCTCGACCACTACGGCATCGATCTGCCCAAGACAGCCGCCCCGCTGATGAAATATGCCGAACGCATGTTTTCGCGACCGGCTTATATTGAGGCGCTGACACCCTCCGAAAAGGTAATGCGTAGATAACTCGCAAGAAAATGGTGAGCGGTCCCTTTAAGTTTCAGGCCTACGGTAACTCGTCCGACAAAACTAGGTGTGCACTTTTGTCGGCCTGCATAAATGGCTGACGTCTCAACCAAGCCGTATCTGATCCGCGCGATCCACGAGTGGTGTTCTGACTCGGGGCTAACACCCTATATCGCGGTACTTGCAGACGCGGGCGTCAATGTGCCGCACGAGTTTGTCAAGAACGGCGAGATTGTGCTGAACATTTCGCCGCTTGCTACCAATCGGTTGAAGCTCGGCAACGAGTCGATCGAGTTTCAGGCGCGGTTCGGCGGCGTGGCGCGTGAAGTGATGGTGCCGGTCGACAAGGTGATTGCCGTCTACGCGCGCGAAAACGGGCAGGGCATGGCGTTCGATGTGCCGCGCAATGCGACTGCTGTCGAAGACCCGGCGATTGCCGACAACGATGGCGCGAAAACATTGCCAGGTCCGACCCCGATGGCGCTGGTGCCGGTACGTGCGCCCGCTACCAGCGCCGACAACAATGAGCCGAGCGATCCGCCTCCATCACCACGGCGTGGCGATCGACCCAAGCTGACGCGCATCAAGTAGAGTCGCGCGGCCTGCACTGTGCAGCCGGCATAGCTCAGTTGGTAGAGCAACGGTTTTGTAAACCGAAGGTCGGGGGTTCGAGTCCCTCTGCCGGCACCACGCAACAACCCGAAAAAAAACCGCAGCAAGCTGCGGTTTTCCTGATGCGATGTGGTTATTACGACGGACGGATTTCCGCAGCTTGCGGACCCTTCGCGCCTTGCTTCACCACGAATTCAACGCGCTGTCCTTCAGTCAGCGACTTGAAGCCGCCGGCCTGAATTTCAGAGAAGTGCGCGAACAAATCCTTGCCGCCATCTTCCGGCGTGATGAATCCAAAGCCTTTTGCGTCGTTAAACCACTTGACGGTACCTGTTGCCATTTTTCTACGTTCCTTGATATTTAAGATCAAACAAAATCAGCCGCCAGAAAGGTCCGGCGGCGAGCTAACGATCAAGAGACGTACCTGATAAAAAAGACGCGCCGTTGTTTTACGAACCAAGCAACAGGCCAGAGATAACCGGAGAACGACAGACTCAAGCGAAAGCGGTACAGAGTGTACGCTAATTCGAACCTCGTGCCGCTGGGTGGCGACCCGCAACCCAGCTGAGGTTCGCGTTCAGAAGATAGAAGCTTCTTGTGCGTTAGCGCACAGACGATGCGTGCTGCGCTTCGTATCCTGCTCCCTCGGCAATTAAGAGCCAGGTGTCTGTTTGTTCAGACGATAGCGAGCAATTTGTAATGGCGATGGAAGTCACTAACGGACATGCGCACGCTTGGGTCGAAGCAGCACCCGACATGCAAGCGCGGCCCGACGCGGCGCACGCGCCGGTCGACCGTGTACTTCAAGGAAATGAGTCAACACTACCGGCGGCAAGCAAAGCAGATCTTCAACGCGCACTGTCAATAAGCCAGCAAGAGGTGTTAACAGGACTTCGGCAGATCGACATCCTGCAAAGACAAGATGAACTGCTAAAGCAGGAAGTAAACCAGTTGGCCCAAGCCGTGGCGCAGGCGCGCCAGTCCTCACACTACGACCAGCTGACCGGTCTGCCCAATCGCACGTTGCTGTTGGATCGCTTCAACCAGGCCGCAGCGCGCGCAGCCCGTCAGCGCAAGCTAGTAGCACTGCTGTTCCTCGACCTTGATGGATTCAAGAGCATCAACGACGTGCTGGGCCATTCGGCCGGGGACCAACTGCTTCAGCAGGTGGCAGCGCGCCTGACCGCCAGTATCCGCACGTCCGACACCGCCTGCAGGTATGGAGGAGACGAATTCGTTCTCTTGCTGCCGGAGCTTGAGTGCGCCGAGAGCGCCGTTGCAGCGGCCGAGAAGATCCGCGCCCATCTTGCGACGCCGTACGTAGTCGACAGCACCAGCAGTCAAGTCACTGCAAGCATTGGCATCGCCGTCTATCCCATCGACGGAATTGAGTTCGATGATCTGATAAAGCAGGCGGACGCTGGGATGTATTGCAACAAGGCTGGCGGTCCTGCTCCGGCTAGTGTCTTTGTCTTGCGCCCGTGATAGCAGGCTGAGCCTGCGATGAAACATTCACCCATCGAAGCGCAATCTCAAACTTCCGCGCATCCGCCGCAGTCGACGTTTAACACCGATGAAGCTGAGCGCTTGACGGCGCGTGCCGAGCGCGCCTCGCACGATCAATCAAACAGCATCGAGACATCGCGGCTACTGAAAAGCGTGTCGCGCGTGCTGTACTGCGCATTGGTCGAAACTGCGCAACGCGCCAAGGTGCGCGTCGCATCCGTCCTGGCGCTCGACCGAATTTCGCAGCGGCTGCGCCAGTTCGATCAGGAGGCCGATGTCGAGGGAATGCTGGCCGACACGGTGGCATCTGTCACATTGATGGCCAATGCAAACGAAACCGATGATGCGATCGAATTTCAGCGCGCGAGCATCGGAACCTCACCGCCCGCAGCTCCTGCGTTAGAGCAGCGACAGCAAGGCACTCTCACTTCTAAAGCGGATCGCGACACCGCAATACACTTTTAACCGTGCCTGGCTTCATGCTGACACTGCCAGTGGGTAGCGTTGCGATGCTGCAAGGTAGAGACAATTTCAGGCGTGCTGCGGATCGGCGCCGATTTGTCCGTCCCAGCGCGGCGCCAGTTGATGTTCGATGTCGAATAGATCGAGCACGCGCGCCAGCGTGTGATCAACCATTTGTTCAAAGCTTTGCGGCCGCTGATAGAACGCTGGCAGCGGCGGAAAAATGATGCCGCCCATCAGCGTGACGGCCTCCATGTTGCGAATGTGCGCAAGATTCAGTGGCGCTTCGCGCGGTAGTAAGACGAGTCTGCGCCGCTCCTTCAAACACACATCGGCGGATCGTGAGATCAAATTGTCGGCATAACCGTGCGCTACGGCCGCCAGCGTCTTCATCGAGCAGGGCGCGATCACCATGCCCCTGGTCTTGAACGATCCGCTCGCAAGTGTGGCACCGACGTCACCAACGCCGTGCACGACGTCGGCCAGTGCCTCAACGTCCGGCCGCTTCAAGCCGAGCTCCTGATTCACGTTCAACACGCCAGCTGGTGATAGCAGCAGGTGCGTTTCAACGCCGAGCTTGCGCAGATGTCTCAGCAACTGCACGCCGTAGATCGCGCCTGTAGCGCCTGTAATCGCAACGATCAGGCGCTGCATTTTCGTAGTCTCAACGGACCGCTTAGACGACCTTGGCGTCCTTCAGCAGCGTCTGCAGTTCACCCGATTCGAACATTTCGCCCATGATGTCTGAGCCGCCGACAAACTGTCCGTTGACGTAAAGCTGTGGAACAGTCGGCCAGTTGGAAAAGTCCTTGACGCCTTGCCGGACGTCGTCGTCGTCGAGCACATTGACGGTGATTAGATTCTTCACACCGGACTGCTTCAGCAGCGCAATCGCACGGCCGGAGAATCCGCATTGCGGAAACTGCGCGGTGCCCTTCATGAACAGCACGACAGGGTTCTCGGACACGGTTTTCTTGATGAAATCTGTAGGGTTCATGGCATGCATTCAAATGGGAATTTCCGAGTGTAGCGAGCAGTCAGAGCACGTCAAACGAACGTCAGGCGAGGCGCGCCAGCGTCACGCGTTCGAGTTCGGCGAAGTCGGCCATCGTCCGAATATCGCGCCAAGTTGCCGAATCAAACAGTGCACGGACTGCCTCGCCCTGCTCATAGCTGTGCTCAAGCGCCAGCGTGCCGGCAGGCAGCAGATGTCGCGGGGCGTTTGCGATGATTTGCTGCAGGCACGCCAGTCCGTTTCCTCCAGCCACCAGCGCCATCTGCGGCTCGAAGCGCAAGGCCTGCAAGTGCGAGTCGCCTGCCGCGACGTAGGGCGGATTGCTGACGATCAGGTTGAAGCGCTGATCCGAAACCGCGGCGAACCAGGGTCCTTTGCGGAAAGTCACGGCCTCCGCGCCCAACTTCGCCGCATTCGATCGCGCGACTTCGAGTGCGCCGTGCGAAACATCGGTGGCGGTAATCTTCCATGATGGACGCTCAAGCGCCAGCGTCAGAGCGATGCAGCCCGAACCGGTCCCAAGATCGAGCACATCGGCGCCATCGGTTAGGCCCGCCGATAGTGCCACCTCAACCAGAAGCTCGGTTTCGGGTCGCGGTATCAGCACCGCCGGAGATACTTCGAACATCCGCCCGTAAAACTCCTTTTGTCCCAGCACGTAGGCAAGCGGCTCGCCGCGCTGACACCGTTGTACGAGCTGCGTAAACGCCTGCACGTCGGACGGAGCCACGCGCAATTCGGGCTGCGCAATCAGTTGTTCGCGTGCGACGTGCAGCTGGTGGGCCAGGAGCGCGCGGGTCTCCGCGCGCGGCAGCGGGCTTGCGACCAATAACTCGCCGACGCTCGGTGCGCCTGCGGCCAGCAACTCACTGAACAGCATCGCCCAGCGCCGCCAGCAGTTCAGCCTGGTGCTCGGCAGCAAGTCGCTCGGTCAGCTCGTCGAGATCGCCGTCCATGATCGCGTCTATTTTGTACAGCGTCAGATTGATGCGATGGTCGGTCACCCGCCCTTGCGGAAAGTTGTAGGTGCGGATGCGCTCCGAGCGATCGCCCGATCCGATCAGCGTCTTGCGCGTCGACGCCTCTTTCGCCTGTTGATCACGAGTTTGCTGATCCTTGATGCGAGCCGCAAGAATCTTCATTGCGCGCTCGCGGTTCTTGTGCTGCGACCGGTCGTCCTGGCACTCGACGACGATATTCGTCGGCAAATGCGTGATGCGGACCGCGCTTTCGGTCTTGTTCACGTGCTGACCGCCAGCGCCCGAGGCACGAAAGACATCGATTCGAATCTCGCTCGGGTCGATCTTCACATCGTCGATTTCGTCGGCCTCCGGCAGCACGGCCACCGTGCATGCCGACGTATGAATACGACCCTGCGCTTCCGTCACGGGCACGCGCTGGACTCGATGGCCGCCCGATTCGAATTTAAGCTTCGAGTAGGCGCCCGTTCCCACCAGCCGCACGATTACTTCCTTGTAGCCACCCATGTCGGAGGAGCTTTCCGAGATCATCTCGCTCGACCAGCGGTGACGCTCGGCGTAGCGCAGGTACATGCGCAGTAGGTCCCCGGCGAATAGGCCGGATTCGTCGCCACCGGTCCCGGCGCGTATCTCGAGGAATATGTTGCGATCGTCGTTAGGATCTTTCGGCAGCAGCAGCCCCTGCAGTTCGCCTTCGAGTTCTGTTATGCGAGCTTTGGACGAATCGATTTCTTCTTCGGCGAGCCCCTTCATCTCGGGTTCGGACAACATCTGCTGCGCGCTCTGCAGATCGCTCTCGGCACGCTTGTAGTCGTGGAACCGGCTGACGACAGGCTCGATTTCCGACCGCTCCTGTCCAAGGGCGCGAAAGCGATTCATGTCGCGCGCCGCATGCTCGTCCGACAAATGTATGTCGATTTCATCGAGCCGCTTCGCGAGCTGCTCGAGCTTGGTTCTCATGGATGATTTCATTAGTTAGGCTAGACCGCATGCGCGGCCGGCGGTCGCACATGCAACGGCTTTGTTCTTTTATTCCGAGTAGAAGCGGGCAAGAAGTGCCTGCAGACGCTCATGCTCGGCGTCGTCACCGGCGGAGCGCAGCGCGCTCATTGGGTCGTGCAGAAACTTGTTGGTCAGCGCGTGCGACAGCTGCTCGATGACACGCTCGGGCGGCTCACCCTTGGCCAGCAGTTTCATCGCGCGCTGCAGCTCGCGCGCACGCAGCGCATCGGCGCGGCCATGCAAATCCTGGATCGTCGGCACCGCACGGCGCACCCGGATCCATTCTTCGAAGTCTCGCACCCGTGATTCGATGATGGCTTCGGCTTGCGCAACGGCGGCCTGCCGCGTGTCGTTGCCGCTCGCAACCACTTTGCCGAGATCGTCGACCGTATGCACGTAGACATCGTCGAGCCGCGCAACCTCGGGCTCGACATCGCGCGGTACCGCCAGATCGACGATGAACATCGGCTTGTGCCGGCGCGCGCGAATCGCACGCTCGACCATGCCGAGTCCGATGATCGGTAACAGACTGGCCGTGCACGACACGACGATGTCGAACTTCGCCATCGTTTCAGGCAGGTCGCCAAGCTTCATCGATCTGCCGTGCAAACGCGTCGCAAGCGCCTCGGCGCGATCGAGCGATCGATTGGCCACCGTGATCGACTTCGGTCGTTGCGCGGCGAAGTGCGTTGCGGTCAGATCGATCATTTCGCCGGCACCGACGAACAACACATGGCTTTCGCCGAGCTCACCGAAAATCCTGCGTGCAACGCGGACTGCGGCTGCCGCCATCGAGACCGACTGCGTGCCGATTTCGGTGGTGGAGCGAACCTCCTTGGCGACAGCGAACGTACGCTGGAACAGGTGGTTCAGCATCAGGCCGAGTCCGCCGGCGTTCCTCGCCAGTTTTTCGGCTTCCTTCATCTGGCCGAGGATCTGCGGCTCACCCAGCACCATTGAATCAAGCCCGCTGGCAACGCGGAACGCGTGCCGTACTGCATTCACATGCGGCAGCACGTATGAATGCCTGTGCAACTCGTCCGGGTCCAATCTGCGCTCGGCAGCAACAAACTGACGCAACGCGTGCTGTGCCACGTCGGGCTCTTCGACCGCGCAGTAGAGCTCGGTACGGTTGCAGGTGGAAACGATCGCGGCCTCGCTGACGCGACCGCCGGCAGGTGCACTCAAACGCTCGCGCAATCGCCCGATCGTCGCACCGACCTCGTCAGCCAGAAACACCACGCGCTCACGCACGGCGAGCGGCGCGGTGGTGTGATTGAGTCCGAGAGTAAGGAGCTGCATCGACGACTGCGTTGGCCGCTATCGCGCGCCTGGATCCTTGTGGGGGACCGCGGAATTATAGGGGCGCAAAGTGACGCACGTTCTATCCAAAACGGTGATGAACCGGGGCTGTCAGCAGTTAATCGGATTACCATGCTGCGGCGCAAAGCCGTCGATTTGCGACGATAGCAAGGCGATAACTGAACCGGAGCTCGCGTTTGGACACTTCATCCGTTTTCCTGCCGGTCCTGCTGGGTACGAATCGAAAATTGCGCAGGAGTGTGCATGTCGCCCGCTGGTTACACGGAGCAATGTCGACGCGGCCGGATATCGAAACCGAGTTGTTCGACGTCGCGGACTTCGCGCTGCCGCAAGATGACTACGGTTTGGACATCAAACACCAGTTTCCGAAGTGGCGCGACACAATCATTCGTGCCGATGGTCTGATCATCGTTGCCCCGGAGTACAACCATGGCTACCCGGGGGCGTTAAAAGGCGTGCTGGATTTGCTGCTGAAGGAATATGTGCACAAGGCGGTGGCTTTAGTGGGCGTGTCGGCTGGCGCCTGGGGCGGAACGCGCGTTATCGAAGCCATGGTGCCGATGGTGCGCGAGCTGGGTCTTGCCGTGACATTTACCGACCTGCATTTCCCTGCGGTGCAAAGCAAATTCGACGAATCCGGCAAGCTGCTCGATGATGCGTACGCAACCCGCGTCCACGGCTTTCTCGATGAAGTCGTCTGGATGAGCCGTACATTGAAATGGGGACGTACGAACCTGCCTTCGAAGCATCACCCAACGATCTAATAGCTACGTGCCGATGGCCTTCACTTCATCAGTCGGGCGCAAACGTCGCGCAAAGAGCGCCAAGCCGAACGCGGCGTCCAATCTGATTCCCGCGACGCGCCCGGATGTCGTGCAGATTGCCGGCGAATGCCGGCAGCTTGTTACGCGCCGCGCGCTCATTTCTGCTGGCGCGTCGGTGATTCCGATGCCGGGAGTCGATGTTGCGGTTGACATCACGGTGCTGCTGAAGATGATTGAACAGATCAATCAACGCTTCGGGCTGACGCTTGAGCAGATAGAACGGCTCGCGCCGCAAAGAAGGCTATTTGCGTACAAGGCGGCGATGGCGGTCGGCAGCGCGTTGATAGGTCGCGTCGTTACGCGCGAGCTGGTCATCAAGGTGCTGAAAACCGTCGGCGTCAAGCTGAGCGTCAGGCAGGCGGCGAAGTACGTTCCATTTGCCGGCCAGGCAGTCGCCGCGTCGCTCACGTTCGCCGCGCTGAAAGCGCTCGGCGACCGGCACGTGGACGATTGCGTGCGGGTCGCGCAGACCCTGATCGATATTCGCGACGACAGTGTCGTCGCGACTTACTAGATCACTTTATCGTTGGCCAGTGTTGCGCTGATTGTCTTCGCGAAGTCTTGAATCGTCTGCTGCATCGAACCGGTTGGTACCGTCGTCGACGAACCCGACCACAGCAGCAAATATTCCTTGGCGTCGAACAGCCTCGTCTCGACCAGCACGTTCTGCACGGTGTAGACGCTGGGCGGGAACGCGTACGCGGCGGACCAGTAGCTGTGGTAGTAACCGTAGAAACCGGGCCATCCAAAGCCCCACGGCGGGCCAGCGACGTACCCCGGCGATACGCGTACTTCGTTGGTAACGCTGACGGTACGCGAAATCAGCACTGAATCCGCGCCGGCGGCTGTTACGGCCGCTTGTATCTTCTGCTGTTCAGCAGGCCCTTCCTCCGGTACGGACTTATATGACTGCACCGCCTTGACGCCGCGCGCGCCTAGTTGCGCGACCATTGCGTCTTCGTAGATGCGACGTGCGGTCGAATCGCGGTTGATGCCCATCACCATCACGCTCTTCACCGGCAGACGGCTGCCCGCCTGCGGGTTCAACCACTGTGCGTTCAGTTCGGTGCTGGTTCCGCAACCTGAGAGAGTCACGATGACCGCCATCAACAGTGCCGCGCCTGCCAGTCCTCGATTCATGGTTGTCTCCTAACCTTTAACCGATCACAACGTCGTTTCATAACGCCCCAGGCGCACTTGAGTATTACCAGGCCTCAGGTGTCGCAAAGAAGGCATCACCAGCACCGTGTCGTCATAGGGTGCGACCCATACCTTGTCGCCGTCGCGTGCAATAGGCATGCCGGCCTTCGGCACTATTCCAAGACCTTCGAGCGGCACTACGAACTCAAAGTTCATTGACTGCGCAACAACGGGCTCGGTGACGCGAATCACCCTTTGTTCAGCTGGCAGTCTGACCTTCAACTTTGATTCGATGGACTCGGATGGCACGCTGCCGGTGGCGGCCAGGAAGCGAAGCATCGTGTCAACGGCTACGTCGACGGATGACTTTTCCCAATGCTGGCCACACTCGATCAGCAAGGCCGCACGCGGGCTCGCCGGGTCGTTAAAGCTGCCGCGGTCGCGCATGCGCACGCCTGCCGGATGGCCGGTATCGAGCAGCAGGTCCGCCGGCAGCCCGACCTTGCGCGCCAGCTCGACGTGCTTGTCGACAATGCCACACACCATGATGGGCCGGCAGGGTTCATGCATTGAGTGAATGTCGAGCAGGAAATCGGCGGCATCGACAAACGGCTGCAGTTGGCGCGCCCGTCGCAGTTCTGCAGAATCGCGGGCACCGAACAGAACATCGTCGCCCCATACGCGGTTGTAATCCTCATCGATGTACCGCGACAAGTCTGGATTGTCAAAATCGAAACGTGCGTAGGCGTCGACGTTCGCAAAAGCGAGCACCAGTTTGCCCGCGGCCGGCTTGATCCGCTCGCGGAACAGGTAGTCAAGCGCGTACGCGCCGCAAAATTCGTTGCCGTGCGTCAGCGCCTGCACCATTACGGTCGGGCCCGCGCGGCCCGAGTCAAGCACGTGAACGTAGTCGACTGCCGCGTTGCCCTGCTTGTAGTTCGAGATGTCGGGCGGTTGAACCTCGATCGGGTGATGGCCGCTCACAGGCGTGGCGATGCGTTGAGTGACAGCTTCAGGCACGTCGAACTTCCTTTCCAATGTAATCAACGATCGCTTCGATCAGATTCTGCAGCGTGCGCTGCAGTTGCGTGAACCCAGCATGACGCTCACGCTTGGCCTCGTCCATATAGAGTCGTTTGTTGATCTCGACCTGCAGGCTATGACGCCGGTTGGCAGGCTGCGAATAAGCCTTGACCAGCTCCACACCCTTGTACGGGTCGTTGACGGTGACCAGGTAGCCCATCGATGCCAACGCGGCGCGCACGAACTCGGTGAAGGCCGGATCGCAGGTGGTGCCATCACGATCACCGAGAACGAAATCCGGCCGCGCCGAACCCTGCCCTCCTTCGCCCATCTTTCCCGCCACCGAGTTCATCGAATGACAGTTCAGGTGATACACGGCGCTAAAGCTCGCATGCGCACCGTCGATCGTCTGCTTCAGAGCCCGGTGGTATGGAGTGTGATACCGCTCGATTCTTGCCAGCACTTCATCAACTTTCAGCTTGCGGCCGTAGATGGCCCGACCATCGTCGAGCGTCCTCCATATCAGCGCCTTGCCAATGCGTGCCTTGCCGCTCGGCACGTGCGCGCGTGGCCATTGGCCGCCTTCAATTAAATCAAGGTCGATGTCGCCGGCATGCCGATTCGGATCGAGATACGTGCGCGGCGTTTGCGCGGCCAGTAACGAAATGCCGAGCTCCGTCGCCGGCATATAGAGCTCGTCGACAAAGCAATCTTCACCATCGCGCAGATCGAATTCGGAAACGACCGCATCGAAGTCCGGTGGAAATTCGAATCCCGAATGCGGCGAGTCGAGCACCAGCGGTACGCGCGGCTGTTGCGGTCCATACAAGCGAAACGTCGTGTCGTTCATTGCAAGGAAACAGTTCTTACATCGTTTAAATGACACGCCGACCAGCGCGCGGGTGCGATCTCGCGCAAGGCGGGCACTTCGACCGAACAACGCGGCATCGCATGCGGGCAGCGTGGATGAAAGTGGCATCCCGTCGGCGGTGCCAGCGGCGAGGGAATCTCGCCCTTGATCGGAACAAAAGCGCGCCGCTTACGATCGATGCGCGGCACCTCGGTCAGCAGCGCCTGCGTGTACGGATGGTTCGGCGCCGCAAACAACGCTTCCGTCGCCGCGATCTCGACTATGCGACCCAAATACATCACGACCACTCGATCCGACAGGTGCCGTACGACACCGAGGTCATGGCTGATGAATAAATACGTCAGCTGAAATTGATCGCGCAGATCCATGAACAGATTCAGTACCTGCGCCTGGATCGACACGTCGAGCGCGGCGACTGCCTCGTCGCACACCAGAAACTCGGGCTTCACCGCCAATGCGCGCGCGATGCCGATGCGTGCGCGCTGCCCACCCGAAAACTGATGCGGATAACGTCGCACGTAACCGGGGTCGAGCCCCACCCGCTTCAGCAGCTGCGCGACGTAGTCCTCGATCTGCCTGGCATCGATCAGTCCGTGCACGCGCGGCGCTTCACCAATGATCTGCGCGACTCGCATCCGCGGATTCAGCGATGCGAATGGATCCTGGAAAATCATCTGGATCGGACGCCGTGCGCCGTTGATGTGTGCCACCGGCTCTCCCCGATAACGCACGACACCGTCGCTCGGTGCATACAGCCCGCAGGCAACACGGCCGAGCGTCGATTTGCCGCAGCCCGACTCGCCGACCAGTCCAACCACCTCACGCTCACTGACTGAAAAGCTGACACCATCGACCGCATGCACGGTGTGCTCGCTGACCTTCGCGCCCAAGCGTCGTGCAAATTTCTCGATGACGTCGAGGCGCTTCGAGAAGCGCTTTGATACCGCGTCGAACTCAAGCAGTGAGCTCATCGACTGTTTCCGAGTATTGCAACGGGAAGTAGCAGCGCAGCTGCCGGCCGTCGACCTGCGTCAGCGCGGGCATGACTTCGCAAGGTTCTGCTGCGCGTGGGCAGCGTTGCCTGAATGCGCATCCAGGCCCGAGCGTAATCAGCGACGGTGTCGAACCGCTGATCTGCCGCAGACGCTGACCGGGGGCGGTCGCCGCGGGCACCGAATCAAGCAGTCCGCGCGTGTAAGGATGACGCGGAGTCTCAAGTACGTCGTCTGCCGAACCGAGCTCGACGATGCGGCCCGCATACATCACCGCGATACGATCGGCGAGACCAGCGACCACCGCCAGGTCGTGCGTGATCCAGATCAGCGCGGTGCCTGATTCGCGCACCAGCTTCTGCATCTCGTACAGGATCTGGCCCTGCACAGTGACGTCGAGCGCGGTAGTCGGCTCGTCGGCGATGATCAGATCAGGGCTGTGCAGCAGCGCGATCGCAATCGCGACGCGTTGGCGCATGCCGCCCGAGAACTGGTGCGGATACTGCACCAGGCGTTCGGCAGGTGACGCGATGCCGACACGGCTAAGCGTTGCGATTGCGCGCTGACGCGCCGACTCGCGCGAAACGTTTTCGTGCGCAAGCACCGTTTCGACCATCTGCGTTTCGATCGACAGGACCGGGTTCAGCGTCATCATCGGATCCTGGAAGATCATTGCGATCCGCTTGCCCCGCAGCGCGCGCATGTGGTCGGGCGATGCCCCGATCAGCTCGGTGCCGTCGAATACGATGCTGCCGGCTGCGATACGGCCCGGCGGATCAATCAAACCCAGGATCGAAAATCCGGTGACTGATTTTCCGGAGCCCGATTCACCGACCAGTCCCAGCACCTCTCCGCGATGAAGGTCGAACGAAACATCGCCGACCGCAGGCAGCACGCCATCGCGTGTCAGAAATTCGGTGCGCAGTTTATTTACCGAAAGCAAAGGCGGCACGGACAGCAGCGCGTTCATCGATATTGCAAAAGGTTACCTTGCCAGCCGAGGATTCAAGATGTCGCGCAGTTGATCGCCGACTAGGTTGATCGCGAGGATTGTTAGTAACAAAGCGATGCCGGGGTACAGGCTGATCCAGTACTTGCCCGACATCAACACTTCATAGCCATTGGCGATCAGCAAACCAAGCGAAGGTTCGGTCGGCGGCAGCCCAAGT
>CAVQBE010000026.1:0-18884 GCA_963710675.1 uncultured beta proteobacterium
CGTTGGTAGCGGCTGCCCCGATTCCGGCAACAACATGACGTTTGCTTGCGACGAGCGGATTAACGATTCGTATCGCGTCAGCGTGCGCGACAGCGCACGCGGATCGAACTTCGCTGCGGCGCCGATATTCCCTGCAATACAGCGACCCGTATCGCGGTGCCGGACGCTGCTGTCAAGGAACATGTTGCAACCCTGCGCCAACGACGAGTAATGCGAGAGCGCCGATCACCGCGCCTCTCCGCAGATCGCGTCTTTGGATCGCCAGCGCGATCAGCCCTCGACCAACACCGTGACGAAGCCCACCGAGCACGCCACCAATCGGCGCATAGCCAGCGAGCGGGCTCTCTGCCACTTGGCTGTAACCCACGGTGAACCATGGAAACGCCACTTCACCTTGATGGCGCAGCCAGTCGAACGCGATGGTTGGCGGTGCCACCAGCAATAACCGTGTCGCACCCGATCGCACCGAACCGCAACGCATGCGCCGACGATCTTGTCGGCACGCTGAGCGCCCCAATCAACAGCGTCGGCAACAACACGGCGGCGAGCGGTGCTTCGCGCGGATCGAGCAGATTGAAAAGCCACGGCAAACCGGTCGCGAAACACGACAGTCCAAAGGTGAAGCCAAGCACGAAGCCGAATCCGGGACCGCTCGTTACCGACGCGGCTCCCAAGAACACCGCTATCGCAACCACTGCCAGCCCGAACAGCGATTCGTACTCGTGCGAGAAAGCGAGCGCAACACCAGCGGCGCAGGTGATCGTCGACAAGAGCAGCGCGCGTCGCCAGGCCGCGTTGACGCCCCGCCGGATCGCGTGTTGATCAAGCGAAGCGACATGCGTGGTTGGTGCTATCGAATTGACAGGCGTCGAACTCATGGCGCGCCACCTTTCGATATTCGAAAGGGTTAACCGCAAATGCGACGAATGATTCGTTGCTATGCACGCTTCGCCAACCCCCCGTGACCGCGACGGATCAATTTGTCCATCGGCCGGCCGAGATGGCTATTGCACTCCGTCCCGCACGCGTGAGTGCGATGTGTTTCCTTCGCGGTTGCGAGCGATTGTCATGCACACCTCTGAGTTCGTCTAATTCGTTCCGGCGGCAAGTACGGCCGCGCACTAACCGATCGGAGGAACACCATGCAAGTTGTCAATCGTTTGAAGTCAGCCGTTGCACGTGGCCGCAAGCGCGCCAAGCAAAGGGGCCAGGGCATGACCGAGTACATCATCATCGTCGCGCTGATCGCGGTGGCGGCCATCGCCGTTTATCAATTCTTTGGCAACACGGTGCGCAACCAAACCGCTGCGATTGCTAACGAGATTGCCGGCAATGACGGCACGGCTGCGCGTACCGCCGCATCGACCGCTGCGACCAGTGCCGCGACCGAGGCGAACACGAAACGCAACCTCGAGAACTACACCGGCAACGCGGCCAAGTAAGAGCTCGCCTCACGTTGCCATGCCTATTCGATCGCCGTCAGCAAAACGTGCGTGTGCGCCGCCGTCGCTCTCCTCGGCGCGACGCCACGCGCGGCTGCGGTTCGATCGGTATGTCTCGCTGCGTGGACAGTCGATGACGGAATACCTGGTTGCATTGGCCGTGTTGGCTGCGGTCCTCGCCGGCGCAAACGTAGGCGATCCGTCGGTGTTGCAGTTGTTTCTTGATTCTGTCGGGACCGGCTGGGCGCGCTTGCTGACTGCGCTGGCGCTGCCCGTTTGATACGAGCCTGTCACAAAACTCATCGGAGTTGCCATGAGACTGAAGATCAACAAGACCTGGATCGTGTTCGGTGTCGCACTCGTCGTTGGGGGTGGCGCCGCTTTCATGGCGAATAGCTATCTGCGTGCGCAGGTCGAGGAGATCGAGTCGCGCGGCAAAGGCGAGAACGTCAAGCTCGTCGTAGCCAAGAAAGACATGCCAAAGGGCGCGACGCTCGGCCCTGAATCACTCGCAGTGCGCAACGTGCCACGCGAATGGGCCCACTCGAACGCGGTCACGCCGGAGCAGTTCGACCGCATTGATCGCGGCGCCCTTGCTTACCCGGCCAAACGCGGCGAACCACTGTTGTGGTCGCAGCTCGAAGGCGACAAGGTGCCGACCTTTTCGGCACGTGTTGGCGCAGGGCGGCGCGCGGTGACAGTGCCGGTCGACGAGATCAGTTCGATCTCGGGCCTGGTGGAACCCGGCGATCGGATCGACATCATGGTGACTGTGCGGCGTGAAGCACGACAGCTCGCGTTCATCCTGCTGCAAAGCGTGCCGGTGCTAGCCACCGGCACCAAGGTCGAACAAGGTAACGACGGCCGCGACGGCTCGCGCCGAACATTCACCACGATCACCCTGGACGTGAACGCCGAGCAGGCGCGGCAGGTCATCGCCGCGCGCGAGATCGGAAAGATCACCGCACTGTTGCGCGCGCCGGGTGATCGCGGAGCGGTGTCGGGTTCGCGCGACGACGCGGCCGCATTGCTTGGCTTGGCACCGCCGACTGTGTTTGCCGCCCGCCGCGGAGTGCAAATCATTTATGGCGGCACCGCTCGCACGCAGGCGATTGCGCCTCTGCCCGGTGCGGCTGACACGCGCGCGAGTGCCCCAGCCGGCAGCGCTGCTCCTGTCGCCGCTGCGCCAGCCGCAAACGCGCCTGGTCTGGTCGCTGCGAGCAGCAACTGAACAGAAACTGCCTCGATTTGATCCGCACGACGATGGCAACGCTCGATCACAACGTCTCAAACCAACGCTCAGAGCGCGGGGGATTCAAGTGTTTGCACACAGAGTCATCGGTGTAACCGCAGTATTGGCTGGCGCCTGCGCTTTCCTCGCGGGCGCTGTCGGCGCACAGACCTCACGCGCTACGGTTGCTGCACCGCCTGTCGTCGATGAGATTCCGGCTGAGCTGGAACTGTTCGTTGGTGAGACACGCGTTCTACCCAGTCCCAAGGTGGCGCGCATTGCGGTCGGCAACGGCCGCGTGCTTTCCGCATCCGTAGTCGATGAGCGCGACATCCTGTTGATCGCCAACGACGCGGGCTCGACCATGATCCACACGTGGGCAAGCGATGGTCGAACACGACGCTACAACGTGCAGGTGCGCCCAGCCGACATGTCGCGCACGACACGCGAAATTCTCGATTTTTTGTCGGGCAGCAACAACGTGCGTGCGCGAGCCGTGGGTGATCGGATTCTGGTCGAGGGACAGAACCTGACCGACGAGCAACTGTTTCGCATCGACGAGCTGGCCAAACGCTATCCGCAGATCGTCAACTTCACGACGCGCGTCGGCTGGGAGCGGATGATTCTGATGGACGTCAAAGTCGTCGAATTCAAGAAAGACAAATTTCTTGAGCTCGGCGTTCGTTGGGCCACCAGTGCGCCCGGATTCAACGCTGGCGTCGCGGGTGACATTATTCGCGGCGGGTTCGTGGTTAATCCGCCAGCCGGCACTGGCGGAATCGAAGGCATAGAGACACTGCCGCGGCCAATCGACCCGTTTCGCTGGTACTTCGGCATCGTGTCCGCAATTTCGTCGCGCCTGAACCTCTTGGAACGGGAAGGCGATGCAATTGTGCTCGCCACGCCGCAACTGACCGCACGCAGCGGCAGCTCGGCGAAGTTTCAGGCGGGCGGAGAAATTCCGTACTCGGTCGTAGGCCGAGACGGGTTTGTGACCGTGCAGTTCAAGAACTTCGGAATCATCCTAGAGGTAAAGCCGCGCGCCGACAGTACAGGCGCGATCCGCTCTGAAATCCTGGCCGAAGTCAGCGAGCCGGACCCCAGCGTTTCCACTCTGCAAGGGGTGCCCGGCTTGCGCACGCGCCGTACCCAAACCGAATTCAACGTGCGTGCAGGCGAGACGATGGTCCTATCGGGGCTGCTCGACCGGCGAAAGGGTGTCACATACGAGCGCGTGCCGGGATTGGGACGGATTCCAATCCTGGGTCACATGTTTCAATCGAAGAGATTCGCCGATGGCGAATCCGAGCTTGTTATTTTCGTTACGCCGGTGATCGTGACGGCACAAGACTCACCGCTGAACGCACCCGCCGGCGCCGTCAACGACAAGGTTCAAAGGTACATCGCACCGCCGGTGGAAGGAGCTGTCGAGCCGGTCTCATCTAACGTGAAAAAGGACAATCCGAATACATCCGCCGTGGCCGCGCGGGCGGGAGCAGTGCTCCGATGATGGTTGTTCAGGTCATTGATGGCGGCGGTGCCAGGCGTGCGATGCGCATTGAGTCAACCGAAGCAGTCATCGGCCGCCATAGCTCATGCGACGTTCGTCTCGAAAGCTGGCGCGTTGGCAAAACGCACGCGCGACTGACGCGCACGCGCGGCGGCATTCTGATCGAAGACCTCGGCCACATGACTGGCACCTGGATCAACGGCGCGCGCATCGTGCAGCATGGGCCGCTGAACGCAGCCGATGAGATCGCGATTGGCGGATTCAAGTTGCGCGTGCAGGAGCCGCCCGCGAAAAGCAATGGTGCCGCCACTGGCGCGCCGAGCGCGCTGCCGATACCGAAACAGGTGGCGGCCGCCAAACCTCCGACACCGAACGCGGTGCGATCCCCGGAACTAACGGGTTCCCACGACCGCATCGTCTGGCGCCGCAAACTGCACGAGAAACTTCTCGACACGATCGATCTGCGGCGCCGGGACTTCACGCGCATGTCCGACGATGAAATCCGCAGTGAAACCGAGGCGGTGGTTCGTGAGCTGATGGGGCGCGAGTCGGAGTTGCCTCCGAAGATCGATCGCGCCGCGTTGCTGCACGAAGTGCTCAACGAAGCGGTTGGGCTTGGTCCGTTGGAAGACCTGCTCGCCGACGACAGCGTCTCAGAAGTCATGGTCAACCGCTTCGACGAGGTTTACGTCGAGCGGGACGGCCGCCTCGTCCGGCACGGGACCTCGTTTTCGAGCGACCGCGCGGTGATGGGCGTTATCGAACGCATCGTCGCTCCTCTCGGCCGCCGCATCGATGAATCGTCGCCGCTGGTCGACGCGCGCCTGAAAGACGGTTCGCGCGTCAACGCGATCATTCCGCCGCTCGCGCTCAAAGGCCCGACGCTGACGGTCCGCAAGTTCGCAAAGAAGCGGCTCGAAGCCGAGCACCTGATCGGATACGGATCGCTGTCGGTGTCGATGGCGATGTTTCTGCGCGTGTGCGTCGAACAGCGCAAGAACATCGTGGTGTCGGGCGGCACCGGCTCCGGCAAGACGACGTTTCTGAATGTCCTGTCGAACTTCATTCCAAACGGTGAGCGCATCGTAACGATCGAAGACGCCGCGGAGCTGAAGCTCCACCACTCACACCTGGTGGCGCTGGAAGCGCGGCCGTCCAACGTCGAAGGGCGCGGCCAGATCACCATTCGCGACCTTGTCCGCAATGCGCTGCGCATGCGGCCCGACAGGATCGTCGTTGGCGAATGTCGCGGCGGCGAAGCGCTCGACATGCTGCAGGCAATGAACACCGGCCACGAAGGCTCGCTGACGACGTTGCACGCCAACACGCCGCGCGATGCGCTGTCACGCCTTGAAACCTTGGTGCTGATGGCAGGCATGGATCTGCCGCTGCCCGCGATTCGCGACCAGATTGCGTCTGCGGTTGACATCCTGGTGCAGCAGACGCGCTTTGCATGCGGCTCGCGCAAGATCACGAGCATCACCGAAGTCACAGGCATGGAAAACGGCCGCCTGCAAATGCAGGAGATCTTTCGATTCAACCACAGCGGCTATGGCGCCGACGGCAAGGTGCGCGGCGCGTTTGTCGGCTGCGATTTGGTGCCGACTTTCTACGAAGAGCTTCGAGGGCAAGGCGTGGCGCTCGATCTGGAGATTTTCCGTGCGTAAAGACAATATTGAAACGGCGCCACGATGATCGACGCTCCCGTTGTTCTGTCGGTCGTGGTTGCCCTTGCCACAGTGCTGCTGGTGTGGTCCGGCGCCGAGATCGGCGCTGTCGGACTCGCGAACTACCGGCAATCGTTCACCGAACGCGCCCGCTTCAACTTGCGCGAGTTGTTCCTGTTCATGGACCCTGCCCGGCTGTACGCGCTGAACGTGGGCGTGATGCTTCTGGTGGGCGCAGTCGTATGGCTGTTGACCAAGAGCTCGCTGCTCGGTGTCGGGTTTGCGCTCGCTGCCGGGTTCGTGCCGTGGTGGGCGTTTCGATGGATGCGCGCACGGCGGCTGCTGAAAATCGAGGATCAATTGCCGGATGCGCTGTTGATACTCGCCGGCGGGCTCAAGGCCGGCACCAGCCTGACCTCGGCCATCTCGCAACTGGTGCGCGAGGCGCCGCCGCCGATATCGCAGGAGTTCGACTTGATGCTGCGCGAGCAACGGCTCGGCGTCGTCCTCGACGAAGCACTAGAGAACCTTAACCGACGTGTTCCGACCCAATCGGTCACGCTGGTGGTCTCGGCAATGCGCATCGCCAGCCACACCGGCGGCGGCCTGGCCGAGACGCTCGAGCGCGCGTCTCATACGGTGCGCAGCAAGCTCGCGATGGAAGGCAAGATTCGCGCGCTCACTGCGCAGGGAAAGCTGCAGGCGTGGATCGTCGGCGCACTGCCGCTTGGCCTGATGTTCGTGCTCGCGAAAATGGAACCCGAGGCGATGAGCCTGCTGTGGACCACGCGCATGGGGTTCGCCGCGATCATCGTGATCGCGCTGCTCGAATTCTTCGGCGTCTTGCTGATACGCAAGATCGTCGCCATCGACGTGTAGGCGGCGTGATGCAGAGCTTCAGTGCGGCGATGAATCCAACCCTCGTCAGCGTCGCGTTCGGCGCCGGCATCGGCGTGTCAACGATGCTCGTATCGCTGGTCCTGGGCCGTGCCGTTGCCGACGTGCCCGACGAAGACCGCACGTATCTCGACCGGCCCCCGATCGGCTTCCGCCTCGTCTGGTGGCCGATTCAATGGATCTCGTATTACCTGGGCCGCTTGTTGCCAGCGCGGTACCGGCAGGCAGTGATGATCAAACTGCGCAAGGCTGGTCTCGACTACACGATGTCGCCGGAGCAATACTTTGCCGGCCGCATCGTTGCCGCCGTGCTTGCCGCCGCGCTCGCCACGTGGCTGGCGGACAGCTTCCTGCAGCCGCCGAAGTGGTATGCCATCTGTGCCGCTGCGTTTGCGTATCTGTATCCGGCGATCTGGCTGAAGGATCGCATCGACGCGCGCAAACGATTGCTGCTGAAGCAGCTGCCGTTTTATCTCGACATCATCACGCTGTGCGTAGAGGCCGGGCTGAACTTGAGCGGCGCGTTCGAGCAGGCGATGCGCCGCGGCCCTGCAGGTCCGCTACGTGAGGAAATCGCACGCATCCTGCGCGACGTGCGCGCCGGCAAGTCGCGCACCGATGCACTGCGCACATTTGCCGAGCGTATGAACGAGCCGGCGGTCGGCAGCCTCGTCAGCGCGCTGATCCAGGCCGAAAGCATGGGCATGAACCTCGGCCCGATCCTGCGCGCGCAGGCCGAGCAACGGCGCACCGAGCGCTTCACGCGCGCCGAGAAGCTCGCGATGGAAGCGCCGGTAAAGATGCTGTTCCCGCTGATCGCGTTCATCTTCCCGTGCACGTTTGTGGTGATCGCATTTCCGATCGTGATGAAGTTCATGGCGTCAGGCCTATGAAAGGAAGATTGATGGCGCGTGTACTGCACGTTCGGATTGCAGCCGGCTTTCTGCAGCGTGCGCGTGGGTTGTTGCTGCGCCCGCCTCTCGCGGCAAACGAAGCGCTGTTGCTTCCTGGCTGCGCATCGGTGCACACGTTCGGTATGCGCTACGCGATCGACGTCGTGTTTCTCGATCCCCTCGGCCGCGTGTTGCATGTCGCGCGCTCGCTGCGTCCGTGGCGCATTGCGTCCCAACCCGGCGCGGCTGCAGTGCTCGAACTATCGGCGGGCGGAGCGGCGGCGCATCAGCTTTATCCAGGCGCGGTGCTCGATGCGGCGCTGAGTGGAATAGGAGGTTGAGGTGAAAGTCACGCGTCTTGCAGCGGCACGCGGCGCCACGATCGTCGAGTTTGTTGTCGTCATCCCGACGCTGTTGATGATGATCATGGCTGTACTGCAGGCCGCATTCGCGTTCCACGCCAAGAGCCAGGTCAATCACGCCACCGCCGCCGCCGCGCGCGCCGGCAGCTTTGAGAACGCCTCAATGAATGCGATGACGCCTGCGTTCACGCGCGGCATGGTCGGCTACTACGGCGGCGGAACTTCGCTCGCAGAGTTAACGCAGGCGCAAGGACGCGCAGCTGCCGACCTCGCGCAGGCGAACGTGCGCATAGAAGTCCTCTCGCCGACGACCGAGAGCTTCGACGACTACAACAGCCCGGCATTGCAGGCGCAACTGAACACCGGCAACGCGCGCGTGATTCCCAATGACAACCTGGGCTTCATCCGATGCCCGCGCGACGTGCCCGGATGCAACAGCGATCCCAACACCAATAGCTCCGGACAAACGCTGGCCGACGCCAATCTGCTGAAAATCCGCGTCACCTACGGCATCCCGCAAGAAAAACAGATGCCGATGGTCGGCCGCTTCTACACGTGGGCGCTGGCGAGAATGAACCCGAATGACACCGATGCGTTTCGCAGCTCGCTGGTGCAACGGGGCCGCATTCCGCTGGTGGCGCACACAACGGTGCGCATGATGAGCCCGCCGATCGAAGGCGGTAACGGATCGAACCCCGGGCCGGGCAACAACGGTAATCCGCAGGACCCGGGCAATCCGCCCGCGGGTGAGCCATTGCCGACGTGTCCGTGGTGGGACCCGAGCTGCGCCAGTTGTCCGGATGGTGTGAGCACGCCCGGCTGTCGCCCCGAAACCTGCTCCGCGTCTCCCGCCTAACAAATCGCATGGAGGCACCATGACCACAACGAGTTCTCATCCATCGTGGCGCGCGGCGACGCTTGACGTGTTGTGGCGGATGCGAGTGGTCTTGTGGGCCGCGATCTTCTTCGCGGTCTGGTTTGCGTTGTTCTCTCCTGCGCTGGCGCAACCGCAGCCATTTCCGTGGCCGCCGCCCAACACAGGCTGCCCACCGAATACGTCGTGTATCCCGGGCGGCTTTCCTGGCGGCGGCAATCCTGGGCAGTGCACGCCAAATCCAAACGGCGACCCCGGCTGCAACGGCGCCGGTAATCCGGTCGACATCATCACCGGCAACAAGTACCAACGTGAGATTGACCTTGCTCCGCTGCCTGGCGAGTTGGGGCTCCACTTCTCCCGTCACTACAACAGCAACAGCACGCACCGCGGCTTGACCGGGGTCGGCTGGCGCAGCACGCTACGAAGTCGTACTCGTCGACCTGGGCAGCGCGCTGCAGATCATCGACGCCGATGGTCGGCGTCTGACGTTCAATCGGCACACAGCGCAGCCCAGCTTGTGTGTGGGCGCGCGACCCGAGGATGGACGCGTGATCGTCGACGAAGGTGCCAAGGACGTATCAGCCCAGGAAGCTTCTAGTGCGCGCCCAAAAACACGCCCCGTCAGTTACCGCTGGCAACGGCTCGACGGTGCGGAGTATGTGTTCAGTGGCGGTAGCGGCGACGGCCATCCGCTGCAATCGATACGTGCCGCGAGCGGCGCCACCATGACGCTCAACTATCTTGGCGGCGCGCTCGATCAGCGTGCGCGATCCGAATGGCCGCACGTTGCGTTTCATCTACAGCCGCCCGCTAGACCGCCGGCAGCAGCCGCTATCGGATGTATGCGCTGAGCGCCATCGATACGCCGGTCGGACGCGTGACCTACACGCACGATGAGATACGGTCGATTGCAGTCGCGAGCCAGCCGAAGCGGCTAAGTGCAGCGATATCACTACGAATCCGAGCATCAAGGAAGCGACAGCCTCAGTTGGGCGCTGACCGGCATCAGCGTCGAATGGATGCACGAAGGAAAGTCAATCGCGCAACGGCTGGCGACCTATGCCTACGACGCGCAGGGGCGTGCGGTTCGCACGCAGCATGTCGCGCGGCGATGATCTGACACTCGTGTACGGGCCGAAGGCGCAGACTACGATCACCACTGCCGCGGGCGCGCGCACCGTGTATCGCCACGCGATGGTGGCGGGTCAATGGCAGACGGTCGAGGCCATCGGACCGGGATGCGCGACTTGCCCGCTATCGAATGTTCGCTATCGATATCTACGACTGGGCCGCAAGCAGGCCAACTCGAGGCAACGCTGCGGATAGACACGCAGGGCAAGCCGCTTGCAACAGGAGCGCGTCACGTTCGACGCGTGGGGGCGCGCAACGCGGTTCGAAAGAGTCAGTTACGTGAACGTCAAAGCCGCCGCGAGTCAAGCGCAGAGACCCGAGCTGGTTTTTCGCGCGAGTATCACCCGATGCCGGAAAAGTTACAAAGCGCGGAGTTGACGGCATCGATATACGCGGCCTTGTGGCGGCCGAGGCTAGTTGCGCGGCCAAGCACCATCCCAGGATACGAGCGCAAAGTTGCCTTTCCATACAACGAGCGGCTGCAGGCACTGATCGATAACCGAAACCGGCGCGAGCCCTATCGATGCAGACGGAAATTTGTGCCGACTGCACTATCGCGGACGACGTCATATACCTATACGTAGATTGCCGGGGAAAGCCGACTGACCGCGATAGATGGGCCGCTGCCAGGCCGCGCAGACATCACGACGCTGCACTACGACGAAGTCGGTAGCTTGCGCCTAGTGCGACAACCGGCCGATCTGCAGCAGCGCTATCGCCTACGACGACGCCGGCCGCATCGTATGGCATACACCGAACGATGCAGTACCTGTGCGCGTGAAAGTTTGATCCAAGCGGTGAACCCGAGCATTTGGCAGCGCGGTGAGGCGATCGTCTCGGTTGAGCGAGACGCGTTGGGACGGCCGTTGCGCATCGACACGCCTGACGGGGAGGTGCGGCGGATAGGTCATGATGGTCCCGGAGGTCTCGGTGCCGTTATCTCGAACCACGGCTCGGGACGTTGGCGAGTGCGAACACTTGAAGCCGCTCAGCACTTAGCGAACAAGTTCCTCTCGAATGACACTCGAACCGTTTCTCCCGCGAACAGTCAAGCTGCGCCAGCTGCCATCCGGTGCGAGTACTCGATCTCTTCTTGGGGTAAGGTACAAGTGCAGCGCGATGACTTCGGTCGCCTAGTCACGCTGCGCACGCAAGCGACCGGCCTGGAGGTGCGTCGCTACGATGAAAGTGACCGTCTACTCGAACGGCGCTTTGCCGACGGCGGAGTTTGGCGTTACGAGCGTGACGCCGCTGGGCGTGTTGTTGCCCACGCCGTAACCGCACCGAATGCCGAAACCGTCGTCACTCGTGTGCATTGGTTCGGTGCCTATCCGATTCGCGTTGAGCATCCAAACGAGACTGAAGATCGCCGCTTCGACAGCGCTGGTCGCTTGGGCGAGCGATCAATCGCAACGCACCAGTGGCGTGCGTTTCACTGAGCGCTTTAGCTACGACGCTGGCGATCGGCTCACGTCCATGACCTGCCGGAGGGTGGCACGCTGCGCTACGCGTGGGGTATCGGTACGCAACTGCGCGCGGTCGACTATCAGTCACCGCTGGGCAGAACGCAGTCGCTAATCGAACCTTTGCCACGAGCCAATGCCATTACGGCAGCACGGCCACCCACGGCCACTGATGTCGCACTTCATACAAGCACACAATCGACCGATGCTTGGCACGTGGCGGCCGGCGGCTATCGCTATGGCAACGGCATCGAGGCGCGTTGGCAACTTAATGCAGCGGACAACTCGCCGCGCTGGAGCATCGCAGTACCGAGCCGGCAGGCGGCACACAGGCATCGTGGTGGGATCGTTGTTCGCATGGATTCCGGCGGCGTGGGCAGCCGATGCGCGCGCCAATCGCAGCCTGGCGTTATGGCTTCGACCCGCTGGGCCGCATGGCGATGCGCTCCGATGCGACCACCAGCGTCGTAAATAGCTTTGGCTATGACGGCGTCGGCCGGTTGGTGGTGTCCGAGCCCGCTTCAATATCGGCGTCTCAAGTGACGCTACAGCCGGCAGCGCAAGGTACCGTCGCGACTTCGGAAGTTGAAACTGCCACTCGCGAGTACTACGCCTACAACGGACGCGGCGTCACTTTGGGCCGCCGCGTCAACAGCGACGACGACGATTTCCGCACGCTGGTTATCGAACGGACCGCGGGAGGACTACCGCAGCAGATCGGGAGCCGCACTCTCACATACAGCGCCGATCGTCGCCTGATAGAAGTGACAAGAATCTGGCCGGCTGCTCGCGCGTTATCGCCACAACGCCTACGGGGAGCGCATCGGTAAACAAGATCCGGTGCGCAGTGCGACCGACTATCTCTACGCCCGACAACAACTGGTAGGCGAGACTGTGCCTGACCGTCCCGACCGCCTGGCGCGTCGCTATGTCTATGCGCACGGTGTACCAGTCGCGGTGATCGACTATCCGCGCGGGCAAATGCTAAAGCCGACAGGGAAACACGGCGGGTACGCGACGCAGGCAACCGACTACCCGCAAGCGCTGCTGGACCGCGTCTCCGGCCGTAGCCCTCGCATCGCCTACGTACATGCCAACGAGATCGGCACCCCGGTGGCGGTAACGACAGCGCACAGCGCTTGCAATGGCGCGCGCAGTACCGCGTGTACGGAGAGGCGCAAGTTGCAGCGGCGGCTGTAGCTGCGAACTCGGCGCTGGATGCGTATGCGCTCAATTTGCGCCTGCCCGGCCAGTATTGGGATGCGAAACCGGCTGGCACGACAACTACTGCGTACCTACGATCCGGCGCGCGGGCAGTACCTTGAATCTGATCCGCTCGGTCCGACGTCCGTCGACGCGGACAGCGCTGACACAGCCGTTCAGTTACGCCAGTCACAATCCGCTCCTCTACGCCGACCCGCTCGGGTTGATCCTGTTTGCGTTTGATGGGACGGGAAACGATGAGAGTGATCCCAGACGTTGTCCAATGTAGTGTTTATTCAGGGATCTTTACCGTTCGGATGATAGTCGCCGCTCTAACTATATCACCGGGCCGGGACACGCTGATCCGCAAAGCGGCATCGAGAATCCCTGATGGCGCGGTGGAAACGCGGTCGATGCAGGCTACTCCTTTACCGGTTTGGAACGCGTAGCTATATGTGTTGATTATCTCAATTCAGGAGGCCGACCGCGCAGATGACAACATCGCGATGGACATCGATATCATCGGTTTCAGCCGAGGTGCGGCACAAGCGCGCGAGTTTGCCAACCGCATCGTAGCGCCACCCGAAACGGCTGGTATAGCTATCTGATGTCACAGGACGAGCAATGTCAGCGAATCAACTTCCGCTTCATGGGCCTGTGGGACACTGTGCTTAGTACCATGTCGGTGAACATACAACTTCACCATCCCTGATGCGTTCGCCACGTCTCTCAGGCGGTAGCTCTCAATGAGTATCGAGGACGTTCACGGCTCATGCGGCGCACTTTCATTCGGAGCATTCCCGCTCGAATCGATTCAAGGCCGAGCTGTACCCGCTGGAGCCACGCGAATCGAACGCGGGTTCCTTGGCAGCCACAGCGACATCGGAGGTGGATTTGAGCAAGGCGACCTCGCGCGGGTGGCGCTAGTGTGGATGATCAATCAAGCCCGTAATGCAGGGGTGCAAATGGACGATGATCCGCTATTGGGCACCATCATTAGCAACCTGTACTGCACGATAAGAGCGACAGCTTGGTGATCGGGCGACCGACCCCGAATATGGAGGATCGTCAGGTGCGCTTTTCCAACGGCAGCACGACGACGCAACGGGCCATGACTGGCACTGGGATGACTTATGGCGACACCGATCAGTACATCACGTATTTGCCGGAGCGCCGCCGCAGTGACTACGTAACCGGCACGGTCGATATGCGCGGCTACCTGCAATGGCTTAACGCCAATGGTTATGGCATTAACCTCACCGTGCAATGAACTGTTTGAACGTCTGCGCTTTTCCTGATACTCCACAGATGCGCAAGCGCATGCTGCTGGCGACACTCGCCATAACCGCGTTCCGCGCCTCCGCCGCTTCTAACGACGCGGATTCGTCCCTCCGGCACAAATTCAGAGACATCAAGGGCGTGGTGGTGGTCTTGGACGTTGCTAAGGGCGCGGCAGATAAGAAGTACGTCACATTCACGTCCGACACCGGACGACACATCGCGGCACCATCTGGCATGGTGCATGGTGGTCGAGGCAATTTGGGTTTCACTGGTGGCGATCTGCCGGTACCAAGGACTGTGCGTGTCACGTGGCGCCAGGCCGATCCGTCTAGGCCCGATGATCCACCGCGCGGTGGGGCCACGCTAGGACATTGGATAGGCGGTGCAGCTGCTTGGCGATTACGTGGTCGAAGTCGCGAGTCGCATTCCGGATGAGGTGCTTAACTACATTCGCGCCGGCCGCCGACGTGCGCTGCGGCTGAAGTTTCGGCTCAAGGACGACGGCGTGTTGTTCGGCTGGGATGTAGAGGAGACGCATACAACTCAGCACGGAACCGGATTGCGTTATCAATTTCCTGGAGGAGATTTTGTCGACACTCATTACTGAGGGTCGAGACCACGTTCTTGGACGGCGGCGATCCTTTCAAGCCCGCCGTCTACCGCTGCCGCGCCACCGTCGCCTCCTCCCGATACTGCTCCACATCAATCTCATGCTTCCGTATCAACTCAAACAGCGCCCGTCTGTTCTTCTGCGTGATTCGCGCCGCCTTCGCAATATTCCCCTGACACGCGTGCAGTAGCTGTTCTAGAAACGTCCGCTCGAAACTCACGATCATCTGCGTCTTGGTCTGTTGCAGTGACGACTCGATCAGATTGTTCTGTTGATTGTGCTCGGTGAAAAGATCATGAACCCCGAGAACGTCGGATGGGGTTGACTGCAATGCCTGCGAGATCACGACCGAGAGCTCGCGAGCGTTGTCGCTCCATTCGTGCGTTTGCAAGTACCTCGCGGCTGCAGGCGTCAAGGCTGGGACGCGGCGGCCGAGTTCGCTGCAGCGCTGCGCCAGGAAGAGGCGCACCAGTGGCAACAAGTCGTCGCGCCGTTCGCGCAGCGGCGGCAAACGCACGCGCAGCGTAGACAGGCGCTCGATCAGCTGAGCTAGTGGGGAGCCAGGGACGTAGGCGTCAGCGGTGGAGTCGGCTGCGGTGGCCAGCACGCGAAGCCGCCCTGCCCCCTCTTGAGCGTTTGGCAATTGCACCAGCTTCAACAGCAGCGACTGTGCACGCTCTGACAACAACTCCAGATTGTGCACAACGAGCATCGTGCCGCACGCTGCCAGCGCCGCCGCATGCGACGCGTCGGCTGACCTTTCGAGCAGGGTCGCCAGCAGCAGCTCGCCTTCGGCCCCGGCGCAAGTTTCCGGATCCAACTCGATCGGCGCGGCGCCGCCGGTCAGCCGCACTATCTGGCGCACATACGCCCTTCGGCCGGTTCCTCGTTCGCCACACACCAACACATCGCCCGCTTGCCCGGCCAACACCGGTAGCCGCGCCACTTGCGCGTTGAAGCGCGGGTTCACGCTGCACAGCAGCGGCTCTTCGCATCCAAGCCAGCGCGAGACTGGATGCTCCAGGCCCGATTCCAGTAAGCCAAGGGCACGCTCAACCCGCGCGCGCAGCTCCACTTTGGACAACGGTAGCCGCACGAAATCAGAGACACCGAGCTTGAGCAGCGCATTGAGCGCGCGCTCGTCGTCAAGCTCACCCACGACGATCACCCTGCGATTGAGATCGCGCCCGCGACACTGCGCGACCAGCAACGTCAGCGAGTGCAAGTCCGTTGAAGCCCAGCAGATGACGAGAATGTCGGCGGCGGCGCTGGCGGTCTCGTGCGCCGCCACGTTCTGGCACTTGACGCCTGCAACGGCGTTCAGCACCGCGGTCACTTCCGCAACGACAGCCGGATCGCTGCCACGCTGAGCAATCACACACCGGAACGCATCCATGGCCGGTCAGGGGCGGCAAACGGCAAACGCGAACGGCGGCCGCATCGCTGCATTGAAAAGCGCGCGGCACCACGTAACCCACGTTCCGCGCCTCTGAAGATTGAACATGGTCCCCCTCCTCTTGCTACGCTGACTCTGACTTCACCGGTTGCTGCCGCTGATCCGTGCAATCACACCGTTCAACTGCATAGTCCTCGCACTTATGCGTGATGCATATCGTTCGATGGGTCAGACTGCCTCGTCCGATCGGACGAGAGAAAATCGATCGGGAACTCGTAATCGCATGCGCGCTTTCGAACCGGCACTGGCAGAATCCCGCCGGGATTCAACACCATGACACGCGTACTCATCGTCGACGACCATCCGCTAGTTGCGCGCGCGACAGCCAATGAGGTGCGCATGGTCAAGCGCGAGGCCGAAACGCGGCTCGCACATTCCATCGAGGAGGCCGAAGCCGTCATCGCTGACTGGGAAGCGCCCGACACCATCCTGCTCGATCTGCGGCTGCCCGACACCGACGGCCTCTCCGGCCTGGTTCACCTGCACAAGCTCGCGCCCGAAAGCGACGATTGCGATCATCAGCGCCGAAGATGATCCGCACATCATGCGCGATGCTTTCGCGCAAGGCGCGCGCGGCTACCTGACGAAGGGTCGCGACATCGATCAGTTCACCGAAGGCCTGCGCAAAGTGCTCGACTACGGCTTCTACTTCCCACCCGAAGTCACGACGCCGGCGCCCACCACACCTGCCGCGCATCTCACTGACCGCGAAGAAGAAGTCGTCAGAGCCTTGGCGTTGGGCAAGGTCAACAAGCAGCTCGCCGACATGCTCGGCGTGAGCGAAAGCACCTTCAAGACACACCTGCGTGCGATCTACAGAAAGCTCGGCGTCAGGACGCGCATTCAGGCGGCGGGCCGGGCCCGTGAACTTGGCCTGCTCGCGATCCGCAGGCGCGCATGATCGATCCGATCTTTCGAAGGATGCCGCGCCTGACCGGCACGATGACGCCGGAGGAACGAGTGCGCGTCGTCGTCGCACTCGATCACGACGGCCGCCAGCCGCAGACAACACTGGCGATGAGCCTGCGCAACCTGCGCATCCTCGTCAACGATCTGGATGCGAACACGACGGTGAAGGCGCTTCGAAAATCGATTCCGTCAGTGAAGGCCGAGCTCGTCGCGGTGCAAGCCGCCGTCCGCCAGATCATCGATCTTCAGCAAGACCTGGTCGATGCGATTCGCCTGGAGCTCGACGACACGCGCCCTTCCCCGCGCACGATCAACGCCGACGAGATGGTCGAGCGCGCATGCAAGAGCAACATGACGCTCGCCAAAGACCTGGACATCACCGTGCGCGGCGCCCGCTCGCGGCTCGCCTTCGTCGCCGATGAACGCTGGGTCGAGCGCATCCTGAACAACCTGGTCGCCAACGCCATCTGGCACTCCAACGGCAAGAAGATTCTGATCGGCGCACGGCGCAAAAAGGATGACATCGTGTTCGAGGTCCGCGATAACGGCCGCGGCATGAAGCCCGAAACCGTCGCCGGCATCTTCGAACCGCTCAAAGCGCCCTCGCTATCGCCGATCGGCCAATCCGCCGCACGCTCGGGCCTCGGCCTTTACAACGTACGGCTTTACACCGAGCGCATGGGCGGAACGGTGAATTGCGAATCGACGCCGCAGCGCGGCACCATGTTTCGGATCACGCTGCCCGGGCCGATAACAACCGTCGCGCCGCAACCGCGTCTGCACGACGTTGACGCAGCAAAGCTCGCCAAGAACAAGCTCGTCGCCATTCTCGATGACGACGTCAGCGTGCTGCGCACGACCGAGCGTCTATTCGGCAGCCTGGGCGTCGAAGTATTTGCGCACAGCGAACCGCTGGTCTGGCTCAATGGCGTAGTCGAGATGAAGCGGATGCCCGATCTCGTCATTCTCGATTACCAACTGAAAGACGGAGACTGCACGACCTATCTCGACGTGATCCGCGGCCGATGGGGCGGACAAGGGCTGAAGATGATCGTCGTCACCGGCCACGCGCGGAATCCAAACCTCATAAGAATCTCGCAGCAGGTTCCGGTGCTGCGCAAGCCGCTGACTGAGGCAACGTTTGCGCTGATTCTTGATGTGCTGGGCGGGCGGCGGAAGTTGCCTGCTGCTGGATTTCTATAACGCGAATGAACTCGCGCCAACGTTTACTCGACGCTGAATCAGATGCGGACTTGCCTTACGCAGAGGCTCCCGATCTCCAAGCGCGTCTTGAGCGCCTTAAAGGTCGGTTACTCGCAAATGAAGAATCTCTTTTCGCGCCCGCGGAAATTGCGTTGCGAGCATTGAAGGGAGAGCCAGCGACAGAACCTCACGGCGCGTGCTGGTTCTTCGTGTCCCGCCGGCACTTTCTCGATCTTGAATACGAGGCTGCCGAAAAGTGCGCGGCTCAGGCTATTGCCATCGCGCGAGGCGCCAACGATCCGCTATTTCTCGCAAAAGCACTAAAACTACTAGGTCTGGTGCTAGCTGAAATGGGGAAGCCGGCGGAAGCAGTTCCTGTTTTGCTTGAAGCTTTGGAGAACGCTCGTTCAGTAAGTGATGGCGTTCAGATTTCAGGGGTACTTACGAATTTGGGCCTCACGCAGTTTTGCGGCGCCCGCTACGGCATTGCTTACGAGTGTTTCAGCAAGCCTTGGAGGCACTGCCAGCGCACGCGCCTGACTTGTCGCACGCCGTTGCGCTGACTAATCAAGGTCAATTACTGCTAAGGATTAAGGAATTACAACGTGCACTTGAAACAGCGCAGGCTGCACATTCGTCCTTAACAAATCTTCAATCAGTAGAGCAGGCGGTCACTGCGGTGCATGTTGAACTGCTCTTAGTCCAACTGCGCGTTGCTATTGGCGATACTAGGCACGCTCGGGAGCACG
>CAVQBE010000027.1:0-371854 GCA_963710675.1 uncultured beta proteobacterium
TCGAGCGCGGCATTGTAAGTGTCAAGGTGGCCGGATCGTTGCTTGCTCTGAACTCGTTCGAGAAAATCACATCACCGCCGTATCCTCCGGCTCTAGGATCAGGGTCAGACATGACAACCCCGTTAGGACCACCGCGCCGTCGCAGCCTCGAGCGTGAAATCATCATCGCCGTTGTCGTGCTGTATCTGATGATCACGGGTGTGATGGTGACGGTCCATTACCTTCAGCCGTTGGGTCAGGAAACGGCGACATCATCGAGATCGCCCTCGCATAGCGAGCGAAGCCGGCCATCGGCTGCTCCCTGAGCTCTTGTCGCGTGCGTCCGCTGAAATAAGACCTGGAGAATCCAATGATTCACACCGTTCTCAGAATCGGCGGGCAACTGTCATCGATCGATGGCCTGCCGGAGCAGGAACTCGATGCGCAGGTGATATGGCTCGAAGTCAATGCGCCTAGCGCTGAAGAAAGTGTGGCCTTGCGCGGGCGTTTCGGAATTGAAACACGCCGGCAAGTCGGTAACGTTGTTGAGGACGGCGACTTGCTTTACCTGCGATCGCAGCTGATCGAGCTGGACCCCAATGACAAACCGCGCTTTGCAAGCATCACATTCGTCCTCGGAGATCACGTCGTAGCAACGATCAGTGACGACGCCGACTTCAGGCCGTTCGGCTCCATTTTGCAGCGCTGCAAGCGCCGGCCGAGCAATGCCGAGAGTCCGAAGGCTCTGTTGCGACTCCTGCTTCAAACGGCGAACGACCGCGCGGCGGGCGTCATCGATTATGTGGCTGACGCCCTGGTCCAGACGACAAGCGAGATCTCGGAGATTTCGGATGGCTACGACAAAAGGGGCCGCGAGCTGGGGGTTAGCGATTTGAGTACAACGATGCGGGGCCTCAATGAGATGGAGGAGCTGATCTTGCGCTGCGTCGAGGCGCAGCTGACACTCGGGCGCTCGATACGTTATCTCGGTGACGAGGTGGACAATCGCACCGAACATGACTTGCAGGTGCTGGTCAACGAGCTGGCGGGTGACGTTGCCGGGACCAAGGAGCATGCGATGTTCCAGCACGAGCGAGTCCGCTATTTGCAGACGGCGGTCACCAACATTCTGAATATCAAGCAGAACGAGATCATCAAGGTGTTTACGATTGTCACAGCCGTGTTTCTGCCACCGACGCTGATTGGAACGCTATATGGCATGAACTTCGCCGTCATGCCGGAGCTATCTTGGGAGCACGGGTTCATTTATTCGATGTGTCTGACGCTCGGCGCCGCGATCCTTCCGCTTTGGTACATCAAGCGCCGCGGCTGGCTACGTTAGGCATGCCGGAGCGTGCATACTTCGCGGACTATGAACATGAACGTTGAACAAGCGCAGGCAGCGCTGCAGAAAGTCGTCGATCCGAACACCGGCAAAGATTTGATGGCGTCCCGCTCCGCGCGCAACGTTCGCGTTGAGGGTGGTGACGTCAGCGTCGATGTCGAGCTCGGTTATCCGGCTGCCAGCCAGATCGAACCCATCCGCCGTTTGGTTATCGACGCATTGAAGGCGGCGGGCGCTGCCAATGTCAGCGCCAACGTGACGATGAAGATCGTCGCGCATACCGTGCAGCGCGGGCTGAAGGTGATGCCCAACATCAAGAACATCGTAGCTGTGGCCTCGGGCAAGGGCGGTGTTGGCAAGAGTACGGTCGCAGCGAATCTTGCGCTGGCCCTAGCCGCCGAGGGCGCGCAAGTCGGTGTGCTCGACGCAGACATCTACGGACCCAGCCAGCCGACGATGCTCGGCATCAGCGGGCGCCCGACCACGGTTGACAATCGCACGCTCGAACCGATGGAGAACCATGGCTTGCAGATGAGCTCGATCGGATTGTTGATCGACGCGGATCAACCGATGGTGTGGCGCGGGCCCATGGTCACGCAGGCACTGCAGCAGCTGCTGACGCAGACGAACTGGCGCGATCTCGATTACCTGGTCGTCGACATGCCGCCGGGCACTGGAGATATTCAGCTGACGCTCGCGCAGCAGGTACCCGTGACCGGAGTCGTCATCGTCACGACGCCGCAGGACATCGCTTTGATGGATGCTAAAAAAGGATTGAAGATGTTCGAGAAGGTCGGCGTCCCGATCCTCGGCATCGTCGAAAACATGGCGGTGCATCTGTGCAGCAACTGCGGCCATGCCGAACACATCTTCGGCTCCGAAGGCGGTCAGAAAATGGCGGCCGAGTACGGCGTCGACTTTCTGGGCAGCTTGCCGCTAGATATTCGTATCCGCGAGCAGGCCGATTCCGGCCGACCCACCGTGATCGCTGAGCCCGACAGTCCGGTCGCCCAAAGTTACAAGGAGATCGCGCGCAAGGTTGCGGTTAGCATCGCCGAACGAGCGAAGGACATGTCGCTGAAGATGCCGACGATCAAGGTGTCGAATACCTGAGACACCAAGGGGCAGCTTGCGAAAGTGAAGCGGCGACGTTCCTCGACCCAGATCACGCTGGTCCTAATCGGCACGGTGACGCTGGTTGGCTGCAGCCAGCAATCGACGCCCTCGGCGCGTGATCAGTACGCCTCACTGGAAGATTGCGCGGCTGACTGGGGTCGCCCCGAGAGCTGCGAGCGTGTACAGAGCTCAGGCTATCCGGGCGGGTTTCTTTTCTGGGGGCCGCTGTACGCAGCTGGCGCGCGCAACCTTGCGCTGAACGATGCACGGCGCAATGCCAATCCGAACTTCGTCGATCCGACTCGGCAAGGGCGGGCCATTGGCTCTACGAGAGCGCCGACGTCGCGCGGTGGTTTCGGATCGTCGTCGCGCTCGTATACGTCCGGCGGCTAATGCGGCGCGAATTGCTGGCGCCCCGAACTGCGTGGCAAAGCGAAATGGAATCAATCGGCTTTCACTACCACTCGATCGACGGCACGTATTGGGACGAGTCACGCTGCTATGTGTTCTCGGATTTCGAGGTTGATCAACTGGAAAGTGCGACAGCCGAGCTTCACGAGATGACGCTCAACGCCGCGCAGCAGGTCATCGGAAGCCAGCGTTACGAAGAGTTTGCGATTCCGCGCGAGTGCGTGCCGGCCATTGAACGAAGCTGGCAGGCGTATCGCGACGATCGGCCCGAAGCCTTTACTCTGTTGGGTCGGATGGATCTGTCTTATGACGGTGTAGCGCCGGCAAAGCTTCTCGAATACAACGCCGACACGCCGACTGCTTGCCTTGAAGCGAGCGTGGCTCAGTGGCAGTGGCTGCAGGCGGTGCGGCCGCATTCGGATCAGTTCAACTCGCTGCATGAGCAGCTGATTGCAGCTTGGCAAAAGCTGCTGGCTCGATCGAGTCCGTCCCGGCTGCACTTCGCCGCAGTTGGCGACAGCCAGGAAGACTGGGGCAACCTCGATTACTTGCGCGATACCGCGATACAGGCAGGATGGCAAACGTTTTCGTTGCCCGTCGAACGCATAGGGTGGAACGGCACCAGGTTTGTCGACGAGTTCAATGTGCCAATCGAAGTGCTGGTCAAACTGTATCCGTGGGAGTGGCTCGTCCGCGAAGACTTCGGTCCTGCATTGCTCGCGAGCACAATGCAGGTGATCGAGCCGGCTTGGAAAATGTTGCTCTCCAACAAGGCGATCCTCGTCGTGCTATGGGAGTTGTATCCCGATCATCCAAACCTTCTTCCTGCGTACCACGAGCCGGCGGCGTTGGGCTCGAAGTACGTGAAGAAGCCGAAGCTGGCACGCGAGGGCGCTAACGTGTCGGTGGTTGACGGTGCGCTGGTTAGAACAACAGAAGGTGATTACGGCGCCGAGGGATTCGTGTACCAAGCTGTCGCACCGTTGCCGAAGTTCGGCGACGACTATGCGGTCATCGGATCCTGGATCGTCGGCGATAAGCCGGCGGGTATCGGTATTCGCGAAGACACGTCGCCGATCACACGCAACACGAGCCGTTTTGTGCCGCATTGTTTTGAGTATCAATGAGTGAGAGCCGGGAGACGCAATGAGAAATACAGCGTTCGAAACGTTGGCGGGATTGCCGTACTTCGCCGCGTTCTTTGGCGTATCGCTGCTGTTGCTGACGATATGCCTTGCGCTTTACGTGTGGATCACACCGTATCCGGAGGTGAAGCTGATCCGCGAAGGCAACACAGCAGCGGCGGCGAGCCTGGGCGGCGCTGTCATCGGGTTCGCCCTGCCGCTGGCGAGCGTCGTCGTCAACAGCGTCTCGTTGCTCGATATGCTGCTCTGGTCAGCGGTCGCCCTGGTCGTTCAACTGGCGGCCTTCGCGGGCGTGCGCCTTCTGGTGCCGAATATCGCGCGTCATGTTCGCGAGGGGCAGGTGGCAAGCGGCATTTTGTTGGGCGCAATGGCGATTGCCCTCGGACTGCTCAATGCTGCTTCGATGACGTACTAGTCATCCGCTCGCTAACTGCTGCACGTAATTTCAGTTCTTTTGAAAGGAGGAGTCATGACAAAAGTTGAATCCAGGCCGCAGGGGTACCACACCGTGACGCCGTACATGGCCGTACGCGATTGCGTTGCAGCGATCGACTTTTATCGGCGCGCTTTCGGCGCTGAGAAAACGATGCAGCTCGACATGCCTGACGGCAAGGTTGCGCATGCCGAGATCCGCATAGGAGATTCGACATTGATGATGAGCGAGGAGAACGAGGCTTGGGGTAACAGGAGCCCGCAGACTCTTGGCGGATCGCCGATGTTTCTGATGATTTACGTGCCCGATGTCGATGCAGCGTTTAAGAAGGCGGTCGCAGCCGGCGCCACCGAAGTGCGCGCCGTTCAGGATCAGTTCTACGGCGACCGCTCGGGAACTTTAAAGGACCCGTTTGGTTTTCAGTGGACGTTGTCGACGCACATCGAAGATGTGTCGCAGGAAGAAGCACAGCTGCGGATGGAAGCCGAGTTCAGTCAGCATTCTGCAGCGTAGCGATGGAAGCTCAACGTTTGCACCGCGGGCGGTTGATCGATCACGTGCATCTGATCGCGCGCGATCTTGAAGCTACTAAGCGCTTCTATGCCGCCGCGCTCGGTGCACTCGGCCTCAAGATCGAAGGTGAAGGAGAAGGTTATTTCTGGTCGGATGAGCTTTTCGTCAGCACCGACGCGATGTCGACCACGGGCGCCACACACGTGCATCTCGCCTTCCAGGCGCCGGACCGCGCAACCGTCGACCGCTTTCACGCCGCCTCGATTGCAGCTGGTGGCAAGGATCACGGTAAGCCCGGCGTGCGCGCGCAATACCACGCGGGCTACTACGGCGCATTTGTCATCGATCCCGACGGCAATAACGTCGAGGCGGTTTATCACGGCCCGGCAAAGAGATCAGCGGATTCAGTCGTCGTGAGCTTCTAGACGACGGCGATTTGGCATCAAGCGGGTGCTTGCAGCGCTCGGTGAAGTTCGTCGTAGTTCAATGGCTTGGTCAAATGCAGATCGAAGCCGGCGGTTATCGCTCGCTGATAGTCTTCCGGTCGCCCATAGCCGGTTACCGCTATCAGTCGCGGACAGGCCGCTGCCTTCCTTAGCCGTCGTGCCACTTCGTATCCGTCGACGCCTGGCAATCCGATGTCCAATAGCACCACGTCAGGCTGCACGCCTTGTACGAGTTCAATCGCAGACTCACCATCGTGGGCCTCGTGCACTTCATAACCCGACATCACCAGGTGCATCCGCAGTGCCTCGCGGCCATCCACATCATCTTCAACAATCAATATCCGACGAATCGGCGTGACACTTACAGCGCTCGGAAGCGGCGGCTCATCGGTCCGCCGTGACTCTGCGCGTGGCAGGCGAACCACAAACATGCTGCCCTTCGACGTGCCGGCGCTGTAAGCATCGACGCGACCTCCATGCAGCTCGACCAGATGGCGCACCAGTGTCAGTCCGATGCCGAGCCCGCCTTGTGCGCGGTCCAGGCTGCGCTGACCTTGCGTGAAGAGGTCAAACACGTGCGGCAATAGATCGGCAGCGATGCCGATCCCGCTGTCAGTGACTCGCAGTATCGATTCTTCGCCTTCGGTCTGAGTCTGCACGCGGATCAGGCCGCCGGCTGGCGTGTACTTGATTGCGTTTGTAAGAAGATTGTCGATGATCTGACTGAGCCGGTCAGGGTCGCCGTTGACCCAGGTCGGCGCCAAATCGATTTCAGTCCTGTGGTCCGTAAGGCGCCCAACATCCACACAAACTGCGAGGCTCCTTTGCACTGCGTCCGCCAGATTGACGCGTTGTTGAGACAACACGATCTTCCTGGCCGTTACCCGACCAACGTCCAGCAGGTCATCGACAAGGCGTGTCAAGTGCTTCGTCTGTCGGCTGATGATTTCTACGGCGCGACTTCCAAACTCGGGTGGGTTGAGGTTTACCAGGACTTGCGATGCGTTGGATATTGCCGCCAACGGATTGCGAAGCTCATGACTCAGCATCGCAAGGAACTCATCCTTCGACCGGTTCGCCGCCTCGGCCTCAGCGCGTGCTGTGCGCTCGCGATCGAGCAACTCAAGTCGCTGCTGCTCGATGGTCTTGCGTTCCCATATCAACGCAGCGACTGGAAGCGTCATCGCCGCGATCGTGACCATGAATGCCTGCAGCAGTAGGAGCGACTCGTTCTCGCTTCTCATCACGAATGGACCGCTGCCGCCGACGGTCGCCCATACCGCAACCGCTGACAGAATCGCGACTCCCGTTGCAACTTCCCTTTGCCCAAAGCGAAATGCGGCCCATATCAGCGGAGGTATGCAAAGGAACGGCAGCGGATAGCGATTGAGTTCCGTATGAAGGAACACCAACGCGCCCGCGCCCGTGACCGTTAGCAGCAGCAGTATTGCTTCGACGGGGCGCGCTCGCAGGGGCCCGAGGCCGGATGTCGTTACCCAGAGCAACAGCAGCGGCGTAACAATCAGAGCCCCTGCGGCGTCGCCCAGCCACCACGTCAGCCAGATTGCGCCGAACTGGCCAGGCTGTGCGTCGCCGGCAAGCAACAAGCTCGTTACGCCGATCGTTGCACTGATCGACGTGCTGACGATTCCCGCCAGCACCGAAAACGACACGATATCCCGGGCCCGGCTGAACGCAGCGAGTCCGTTTGCAAATCGGTTGACAAGAAATGCTCCGGCGACGGCTTCGAGCGTGTTACCTGCCGCGATGCCAAGCGAACTGAATACCGATACGGTGGTGGTGATATTGACGAGAAACGCGCCGATGAAAATGGCGGGTGCTATCCGGTTGCCAAACAGCAGCACCGCGGCCAGCGCGATACCCGTCGGCGGCCATACTGCTGTGGCGCTCGAGTGCAGGAAGGCAAACTGAAGTCCAAGCTTGCCAGCAAGGAAATAGACAACAATCAGTCCACCTATCAAGGACCAGCGGTGCAATGGCTTGATGTCTATGCTGCTGACGTCCACTCGTCTGTCCTCAGCGTGAGCTTGTGCGGCGACATGCAGGGGCTCGGACCATAACAGCATCGCGGTCGATCTGCATCCGTGCAACAGATGTTTATCGGCGCATTCTCTGCGTCAATACAATCGACGCATGCAACAGTCCGCCGAACCAGAAACAGCCGCGCCAGACGTGATCAGGCATGGGCGCCTCTGCGTCGCCCGGTGTTCCGGCTGCTCTGGGGTACCTGGCTGACCGCGAACATTTGCATGTGGATGAACGAGGTCGCATCCGCGTGGCTGATGACGACATTGACCACGTCGCCGGTAATGGTCGCGCTGGTGCAATCGGCTTCAGTGTTGCCGGTCGTTCTGTTCGGTCTGCCAAGTGGTGCACTAGCCGACATCCTGAATCGACGACGTTGGTTCATGTTCACGCAATTTTGGGTTGCCGCCAATGCGGTAGTCCTGTGCATTGTGCTTGCGGCCGACGCGATGACCGCTCCACTGTTGCTGGCACTGACATTCGGTAACGGCATCGGACTTGCGATGCGCTGGCCGGTTTATGCGGCGATAGTGCCGGAGCTTGTGCCGCGAGTGGAACTGCCAAGTGCGATTGCGCTCAACGGGATCGCGATGAACACGTCGCGCATTGTCGGGCCCGTGGTTGCAGGCGCTCTGATCGCAAGCCTTGGCACCGGATACGTTTATCTGTTGAATGCGGCACTTTCGCTGGTGGCTGGCTTCGTCATCATGCGCTGGCGACTTGAGCCGAAGGCGAGCGTGCTGCCGGGCGAGCGCTTTCTGGGAGCGATGCGTGTCGGGTTTCAATACGTCGCGCAGTCGCCATTGATTCGCTCGATTCTGCTGCGCATCGCGATATTCTTTCTGCAATCGACCGCGCTGCTCGCTCTGTTGCCACTAGTTGCGAAGCGCATGCCGGGTGGCGGGGCGTGGACGTACACATTCCTGCTCGCCTCTCTTGGACTGGGAGCCATCGCCACCGCATTCTTGCTGCCGCGCTTGCGCGTGTTGATCACACGCGAGCGTTTGTTGCGGGACGGGACGCTGATGCAGGCATTCGCGATGGTCGCGGCAGGATTCGCGCCTAACGTCTGGGCCGCAGTGCCGGCGATGATGCTGGCTGGTGCAGCATGGCTCGCGGTCGTCAACACGCTGACGGTTTCGTCACAGCTAGCATTGCCCGACTGGGTGCGCGCTCGAGGAATGTCGCTTTACATGATGACAATGATGGCGGCGACCTCGGTGAGCGCTGCCGTGTGGGGACAGGTTGCGAGCCTGATCGATGTGCCGTGGACTTTCGTAGCGGCCGCGGCGACCGGAATCGCATTGTGGCTGGTATCAGGACGTCTGCATGCAACACCGGCCGAGCAGCACGACCTGACGCCCGCGCGGATTCTGAAGGAGCCGGTACCTGCGTTTCCGGTCGAGCACCAGATGGGACCTGTGATGGTGACGGTTGACTATCGAATCGATCCGTCGCGAGCGGCGGAGTTCACCGGCGTGATGCGCGAGAGCCGAGCCAACCGGCTGCAGATGGGTGCCCTGTCATGGGGGCTGTTTCACGACACCAGCGAGCCGGGCCACTACATCGAGTACTACCTGGACGAATCGTGGGCCGATCATTTGCGCCGCTTCGATCGCTTCACCGCGGCTGATGCAGACCTGCGGGTGAGGCGCTATTCGTTTCATACTGGCTCCGAGCCGCCGAAGGTGACTCGCTATATCGCAGAATCGCTTCGCGAATAGAAACTACAAAGGACACATCATGCGAGTTCAACCCTGGGCGCCCGCGCTCGCCAAGCGTGATCCAGAACTTGTGTCTGCGATCGAAGTGCGTCGCGGTGGGGCGCTATTCAACCTCGACCGGATGCTGCTGTGGTCCGAGCCATTGGCACGCGGTTGGAACGTGTACCTGCGCGCGTTGCGGCAGGAGATTTCACTGTCACCGTTCCTGCGCGAACTTGCCATATGCGTCGTCGCGCGACTCACCGGCGCCGACTACGAATTTCATCATCATGCGCCCGAGCTGAGGAAGGCAGGCGGATCGGATGCGCAACTTCAAGCGCTCGACGATCCAGACATCGCCGCGACAAGCAGTCAGTTCGACGAGCTTCAGCGAGCGGTGATCCTTTTTGCAATTGCAAGCACGCGCAGCGTGAAGATTCCGGACTCGACGTTTGACGCGCTAAGACAGCGCATGTCGCCGACCGAGCTTGTCGAGCTTGCTGCAGTCACTGCCGCTTACAACATGGTGGCGCGATTCCTCGTCGCACTGCAGGTGACTCCAGAAACTTAGCGGCTTTCTTCAACGATCAGTTGCCGGCGCTGATGCGATGCTGCTTGACGATCTTGGACCAGCGATCGAGCTCTTTCTGCATGAATGACTTGAATTCGGCAGGCCCCTGACCCGTGACCGTCATCCCCTGTGCCGCCAGCCGTTCGGCGACGGCCGGATCTTTCAGCGCTTTTTGAACTTCCGCATTCATCCGGTTCACGACATCAGCCGGTGTCTTCGCGGGCGCAATCACGCCCCAATAGGCGAGTGCTTCGAAATTCTTGACCCCGGCTTCTGCAAGCGTAGGCGTGTCAGGCAAACTTGAATGACGCTTCGCGCCAGTTACTGCAATGGGCTTGACGGCGCCCGATTTCACGTGGGGCAACACCAGGAACACGGTGCCGATGGCAAGAGGAACATGGCCCGCTATCGTGTCGTTCATCAATGGGCCGCCCCCGCGGAACGGCACATGCGTCCACGCCCAGCTTGCTTGCTGACCCGCCTGGATCATCGCGAGATGACCGAGACTGCCGGTACCGATGGAGCCAATTGTGATGCCCTTGATCGTACGTGCGTCCGCTGTCACATCGGCCATCTTCGCGTACGGCGATTTTGCCGAAGCCACCAACGCCATCGGCGACGTACCGATCAGGGTGACGTGCTCCAAGTCCTTCAGCGTGTCGTATGCGATGTTCGGAATCAGGCTCGCATTCGTGCCGTGCGTATCGAAGACGACGCCGAACGTATAGCCGTCGGGGGCCGCTTTGGCGACTGCGTTGGTGCCGATCGACCCTGATGCGCCACCGACATTCTCGACGACGACACTCTGGCCCAGCTGCTTGGACAACGGTTGCGCAAGAATCCGTGCAACTTGATCGACCGAACCTCCCGGCGGAAAGACTGCGATCAGCCGGATCGGTTTGCTGGGCCAGTTTTGCGCCAAACAAGGACCTGCAGCGCCGACCGTCAGTGCAAATGCAAACGCGATTGAACGAGTAATTGACATGTCGTCTCTCCGGCAGGTTTTCAAGCAATATCTAGAAGATAGCTCCGCGCGCGTCGATTGGCCACACGGCTTCAACTCGGCCACCGCGTACTGCAATTATCCAATCATGCAGATTGACGGTCGGGTCGATGTGCCCCGGTATCAACATTGGCTTGTCGCCGAGTGAAAGATCAGGGCCTGCGCCGTGCCGCTCGAGCACCGTGTGTTCGTCTGATACCCCGCTTACCTGCCAACCTGCGAATGCAGGCAGCGCAGGCCCCGAGTCCGTCGAAAAAGTCTTCAACCCGGCGTCGAGCGTGGCTCGATCGGAACCTCATCCTTGCGGTGGCTCATCACGGTCGTCAGGATCGTCAGCGACTGTTCGAACGTCGGCCATGAAGGCTCCTGCTCGTTCTTCGCATAGTCGACGTCCATCAGCGCGTACGAGCCTGGCTGTATTTCGGTGTACACGCCGCCGCCGGCTTCAAACATGAAGGTGCCCGTTCCGCCGCCGGTGATTACGTCGCATCGCAACCCGGCTTCAACCAGCGCTCGCTGCGCCGACCGAGCCGAGGCCGTCGCCTGAACGATTGCCTGGCGGCGCTCGGCAACGCTGCGCCGATGCTGAGCGTTGCCGAAATAGGCATGCAGGCCACGCAATGACAGACTTGAATGGGCGGCGATCGCCCGACCTATCGCGAAACGTCGGCGACGTCGGTGACACCCGCGCGGTTGTGCCCGACATCCAGCTCGATGTAAACGTCGAGTGTGGCGCGCGCCTTGTCGCAAGCTTGCGCCAATTGTTCAACAGCGCGCAATTGGTCTACGCATACCCCGACTTTTGAGCGGGGGTAGCGTGCCGCCAGCTGCGCGAGCTGCATCGTCTTTCGTTCGCCGACCACTTCGTTCGTGATAAGTACGTCGACGATGCCACCGGCCAGAAACGGCTCAGCCTCCGACGTTTTCTGACAGCAAATGCCAATCGCACCGGCCGCGACCTGACGGCGCGCGATCTCGACACACTTATGGCTCTTCGCATGCGGACGAATGCTTATGTTGCGTCCCTTGACCGCGCTCATCAGCCGCATCAGGTTGGCCTCAAAGCGGTCCAAGTCGAGGATCAGCGCTGGCGTATCGACGTCCATCAGCCCGTCACCGACGCGGGCAGGAATCCAGTTCGAATTCATCGCCCAAGTGTATAGAGCGAAGAACCGTAGAATCGCGCGTTCAATTCGTACCGAGCAATCGATGAGTATCAAGAGCGACAAATGGATTCGCCGAATGGCCGCGCAAGGCATGATCGAGCCGTTCGAGCCGATGCAGGTTCGCCATGTCAATGGCCATCGAATCGTCAGCTACGGCACATCGAGCTACGGCTACGACATTCGATGCGCCGACGAATTCAAGATCTTCACCAATATCAACAGCACGATCGTCGACCCGAAGGCGTTTGATCCCAATTCGTTCGTCGATTTGAAAAGCAGCGTGTGCATCATCCCACCCAACTCTTTCGCTCTAGCGCGCACCGTCGAATACTTTCGCATTCCGCGTAACGTGCTGACGATCTGCCTCGGAAAATCGACGTACGCACGCTGCGGAATCATCGTCAACGTAACGCCGCTGGAGCCCGAATGGGAGGGCCATGTAACGCTCGAGTTTTCAAACACGACGACATTACCGGCGAAGATTTATGCGCACGAGGGATGCGCACAGGTGATCTTCATCGAGTCAGACGAAGTCTGTGAGACCTCGTACAAGGATCGGGGCGGAAAGTATCAAGGGCAGCGTGGTGTGACGCTGCCCAAGACCTGACCCGCTGTCAATACGACGTTGTCAAAGGCTCAACGGGTGCCGCGTTGGTCTGCTGCACATCGATACCTTGGTCGGCGGGCGGCTTGCCTCCATCATCCATTGCATCCGCGAGCTCCGCAGCAGACAGATTGAAGGTGGCGATTGAGTCTGCGACGGGCGGAGCCAGAACGATTGCAATTACGACGATCAGGGCGGCCGCGACGCGCGCAAGCACCAGCCGGAACAACGCCGCCTCTGACGGCAAAACTTCACGTGACTTCATGGCTGCTCTCCAGGTTGCCCGCGGCACCGCGCCGCGGATGGAAAGCAGCTTCAGATGAGGCACCCCACGGATGCCCCACAAATCAGGAAGAAGCCTGGCAGAGGCAGATGCCGGTGAACGCGCGGTCGAATATTCACGTGCCAGATGCGCGACAGAGCCGATGACCGGACGCGGCGGCGCGGTTAGCCTTACGGATCTACTGATCGTGTTTTCTCGACCGTAGTCTCGCGCGCGGCTATATCGGATGGGCCTTCAATGGCGTTGGAGTCACGCAGGTCGGCCTTGCCGCAAGGCAGCGGAAAGGCGAGACCGCCGACCTTGAAACGTTTCTAGCGAAGGTCGCTCGCGTTTTCGATCTCACGTCGATGAATATCGTCGCACGACGCGCTGGCTTGATTCCGGTTGGCGGCCCGGTCACTCCTATCGCAGGCGATCGCGTGTTGCTGATTGGCGATGCGGCAGGCCTGGTATCCCCGCTCACGGCGGGTGGAATTCACACCGCTCTGGAGTCGGGGCGCGCGGCGGCGCTAGCGATCGCCGCTGCCCTTCCCACACGACCCTGGCTCGGCACTTAGCGCGACGATCGACGTACCGCAGTTTCGAACGAAGCGCCTGCTGCGCAAGGCGTTCGATGTGTTTCAGAGTGACTTGCTGTTCGACGCCCTGCTTGCAACCGGTGCGCTATCGGCCGCGGCACGGGTCATTTATTTCCATCGCCGCGGGCTTTTGTCGTCATCTGCGTGGAAGGATCTGCTGCGGCGTTAGCGACCCGGTTATCCCGCGTGTCAGCCGCACCACATTCCTTTGGCCAGGACTTCGCGGGAACCGCGTTGCGCTTCGTCAAAGTGACGTACTTCTCCCACTTGCGAGCAGTCTCGTTGTAGCGATACCAAGTGAGTGACTTTCGCGAGAGATCGAAACGATGGCTGGGTGGTGCGTACTTGGGGCATACCGCTGCACGTTCGCTTCCAAAGCTTGCGGCTTCCAGGCACATCTGCACTTCCACGGAGCGTCCCTTGGCGACGCCTTTTACGCAGCCGTGGGTTTCACGATGTCCACTCTCGCTCCAGGTGCCGTAAAGGCGATCGCCCCGCTGCCAGAAAATGAAGTCGGCTGAGTGGTCGTAACTCTGCGGATGGATCTGTATCGCATCGCGTTGGAAGTGTCTCCAATGCCCGGAGAAATCGGCGGCCAGCGACTGCAGCGGCAGCGCGATGACGCCTAAGGTCAGAACCGTCACATGCAGAAGGTGCATGGCTGAAGCGCCGGAAATGGCGAAGCCGGAACGCTACAACAATTTCAATGCTGACAGCGCAGACTTCGCCGTCGCCTCGACCACGGTGACGTCCGGCATCGATCGAAGCCACGTCATTTGCCTCTTGGCCAGCTGCCGTGTCGCCGTAATTGCCTGCTGACGAAACTCCTGGACGGTGCATTGACCGTCGAGGAAGCGCCAGGCTTGACGATAGCCGACGCTGCGCATCGAGGGCAGGTTCGGGTGTAGGTCGCCACGTGCGTGCAGAACTCGAATCTCATCCAGCAGCCCGGCATCCAGCATGGCATCGAAGCGCTTCTCGATGCGCCCGTGCAAGGCAGCCCGATCACTTGGTAGCAAGGAAATTGTTGGCAGTCTGAATCCGGATGTCTTGTCACCATTCACCAGCTCGGACATCGGTACGCCGGCCGTTTCGTAGACTTCGATTGCACGTTGTATGCGCTGGCTGTCGTTGGGCTTCAGGCGTGCCGCCGTCAGCGGGTCGAACCTGGCGAGCTGGGCATGCAGCTGCGGCCAGCCCCGTTCGCGCGCTTCCGCTTCGATTCTCGCGCGAACTTCTGGATCAGCCGATGGCAATTCGGACAGGCCGTTGCGCAAGGCCTGCGCGTACAACATGGTCCCGCCAACCAGCACGGGCAGCTTGCCACGCCCTTGTATTTCGCGAATGGCGACGGTGGCATCGCGCACGAAGTCAGCAGCTGAATACGGATCGGCCGGATCGCGGATATCGATCAAGTGATGTGGCACCGATGCGCGATCCGTTGCACTGGGCTTCGCGGTGCCGATGTCCATACCGCGATAGACCTGAGCCGAGTCAACCGACACAATCTCAAGTGGAATTTGTTCGGCGAGCTGCATTGCAAGGACGCTCTTGCCGCTGGCCGTTGGGCCGAGCAGCATCACCGCATCGATCGCGTCAGCCATGCGCGGCGATATCGCCGTCGCTGCGCACCAGCGTGAACGCAATCGCGGCCGACACCAGCCCGCACGCGCAGATCGTCAACGTCAGTGGATAAACGGTGCCGTTGTAGCTTGCGCCGATCCAGATGCCGACGGCTGTCGCTACGAGCATCATCGTGAAGCCGAGCAATGCGGCTGCGGCGCCCGCCGCATGCGCGAACGGCGCCACCGCGCCGGATTGCACTGGTGGCTGGATCACTCCGTGCGACACGCCGAAAAAGAACATCGGAACGCCGACCGCGGCGGGCGCATGCTCTCCGGCCAGCGCAAGTGCGGCCATCGCGAGTCCGGCAGACATCTGAACCGTCGCACCCGCGTAGACGGTGCGTTGAATCCCATGCGTTGCGAGAAGCCAGCGGCAGATCAGCGTGCCGATCACATAGCCCAGAACCATCGCGGAAAACCAGAGCGCAAAACTGATTGGCGTCTGTCCAAGAACATCGATGAAGACAAACGACGAACCCGACAGGAATGCAAACAATCCTGCATACGTTGCCGCAGCCGCCAGCGTGTACGCGCGAAAGGCAGCCGACTTGTAGACGGCCAGATAGGTCCTCAGCATCGGAGCGATCCTCAACGCATCCGGGTTGCGGCGGGTGTTCGTCTCCTTGAGCTTCGTAATAGCGAAGCAGGCCAGTACAAACGAAAAAGCCGCCAAGGCGGCGAAGGAAGAACGCCAACCGAACTGCACGTACAGCGCAGCGCCGACCAGCGGACCAATCAGCGGCGCAAGGCTCATCAGCGTTGCGGCGCCCGCAATCATCCGCGCACCTTCTGTTGGCGGATACAAATCACGGACGAAGCCGCGTGCGCTGACCAGGCATGAGCACGCGCCGATGGCTTGCAGCACCCGCGCACCGATCAGTACGGGCAGTGAAGGCGCAAGCATCGCCAGCAGGCTGGCAGCACAGAAGGTGACCGCACCGATCACCACGACCGGATAGCGCCCGAAGCGGTCTGACAGTGGCCCTGCGACAAGCTGCCAGAATCCGAACGCTGCGATGAAGATCCAGAGCGTGGACTGCACGAACGCAACACTCGCGTCGAAGTATGCAGCGATGCCCGGTAGCGTCGAGAGGTACACGTCCGTGGACGCCGGCTGTAGCATCGACAGCCCGGCTGTCAGCAGCAGAATCGTTGTGGCTGTCAACCCGGCCGCGGCGAGTCGATCGTTACTCGACCCGACGGGAACGCTGCTGCTCATCGACCGCGCATGAACAATTTGTCGAGATCACCGACGGCCAGCTGAACCCAGGTCGGACGGCCGTGATTACATTGATCGGCGCGCTCGGTCGCTTCCATTTCGCGCAGCAGCGCGTTCATTTCGTCGATCGTCAGTCGCCGATTGGCGCGTACCGCACCGTGGCAAGCCAAGGTAGACAGCAGCTCGTTTCGATGCTCGGTCAGCACGCGTGATCCGCCGTATTCACGGACGTCGCGCAATACGTCCCGCGTCAGTTGCGCACCATCGGCCTGTGAGAGCAGGGCGGGCACGCCGCGCAGGGCAATCTGCGTCGGTGAAGCAAGCGAAACGTCGAGTCCAAGCTGCTCGAGCAGTTCCACGTGCTCGGTCGCCGTTGCAACCTCGACAGCCGTCGCCGCGAATACCTGCGGTATCAGCAGCCGCTGTTGCGGAATCTGCCGCTGATCGAGTTGTCGCTTCAGTTTCTCGTACACGATGCGCTCGTGCGCCGCGTGCATGTCAACGATGATCAGGCCGCGCTCGTTTTGCGCCAGGATGTAGATGCCCGAAAGCTGAGCGACCGCAAATCCAAGCGGCACATCATCCGGCGCTTCATTTGCGGTGTGTGCAGGTGCTGGCCGTTCCGCCAGCAGCGCGAGATAACTGGCGACCGTCTGCGCAACGCCAAATGAAGTTTGGTGCGTCAGTCGATAGCCCTCCGATTCGGAGGTTGCAGGTGAAGGCTGTTGCCAATGCGTTGGCTGTGCTGCGGGTGCAAGTGCGGCCTGCACTGCGTGCATCACAAACTGGTGCACGCTGGATGAGTCGCGGAAGCGGACTTCGGTCTTGGTCGGGTGAACATTGACGTCGACTCGCTTCGGGTCGACTGTCAGATACAGACAGTACATCGGTTGCGAGGCGCCGTGCAGCACGTCCGCATACGCCGCGCGAACGGCGTGCGTCAGCACCTTGTCGCGTACGTAGCGGCCGTTGACGAAAAAATATTGAGCATCGGCGCGCGCACGACTTGCCGTCGCGGCGCCGGCCCAGCCGTGCACGCGAATAGCACCCGCATCCTGCTCGACTTCGCGCCGCGCGCTTGCGAATTCCTCGGGCATCAGACGCAGCGCGCGGTCACGCGGCGCCTGCGCCGGTAAGGCCAGCACCGTGCGACCTTGATGCGTGACGGTAAAAGCCACCGATGCGTGCGCCGCAGCCGCACGCTCGATCTGCGTGATGCAGTGCGCGAGCTCGGTGGCTTCGCTGCGCAAAAATTTTCGGCGCGCCGGCGTCTTGTGAAAGAGATCGGCGATCTCGACGCGTGTGCCGATCGCGCCAGCCGCAGGTTCTATTTCAGCCCCGGCCGACCCAGAGCCGCTACGAACGCAAAACGCACTGTTGCCGCCTGCCACGCGCGAAGTAATTGCGACGTCGGCAACCGAGGCGATCGATGACAGCGCCTCGCCGCGAAAGCCTAGCGATTCGACGCCTTCCAAGTCGTCAAGGCTTGAAATCTTGCTTGTCGCGTGCCGCGCCAGTGCGAGTGACAGCTCGTCGCGTGGTATGCCGGTGCCGTTATCGGACACGATGATGCGCTTGATTCCGCCGGCTTCGAGCTTGACATCAATCTGTGTCGCCCCCGCATCCAGGCTGTTTTCCAGCAATTCCTTAACCACCGAGGCCGGGCGTTCGATCACTTCACCGGCAGCAATCTGACTGATCAGCGCATCTTCCAACGGACGAATTGCGCGACGAAGCGTTGCACTCATGGCAGGGATTATATGAATGCGGCGCAAGCAGAATCCGTGCATCGCTCACGTATGATCCAGCGCTGCTCGTATCCCCCGCCGTGCGCGTTCGCGCAGCTGCTATTTGCCCCAATGGAAGGTATCAACTGGCTTGATTTGTTCACGGCGACTGATCGCTTCCTGGCGACCATCGTCGAGCGCAACGTGATGCTTGTCTACGTTGTGCTGTTCTCCATTTTCTTTTCCGAAACCGGGCTCGTCTTCATGGCGTTCTTGCCCGGCGACTCACTGCTGTTCGTTGCCGGCGCAGTTGCAGCGCTGCCCGCGATCGAGTTCAAGGGTCTTAATGTCCATCTGCTGGTGGTCATCATCGCTGTCGCCGCGGTGCTAGGTAATACCCTCAATTACTTCATTGGCGCGTGGCTTGGAAAAAAAGTCTACGACGGCACGATTGGCTGGATTGATCAACACGCGTTGATGAAGACGCACGCTTTTTTCGAGCGCCACGGCGGCAAGACAGTAATGATTTCGCGGTTTGTTCCGGTAGTGCGGTCGTTCGCGCCGCTCGTTGCGGGCGCCTCTGGCATGGACTTTCACAAGTTCCAATTCTTCAACGTGCTCGGCGCTGGCGTGTGGGTGGTATCCCTCGTGTATGGCGGCTATCTGTTCGGCAACATACCGCTCGTTCGCGACAACTTGGGTCTGATTCTGATCGTCGGCATCGGCGCAGTCGTGGGGCCGCTGATGCTCGCGGCGTTGATGAGACTGCTACGGCGAAAGCCGCGCCGGGCGCTCAAGTAGTTCAGGTGAGGGGACCGCGCGCCAGCGGGGGATTCTTGGCGAAGTAACGCTTGATTCCCGCCAGGATTGCACGCGCCATTTGATCCTGATAGTCATCGTCGCGCAGACGTTTTTCTTCGTCCGGATTGCTGATGAAAGCCGTCTCGATCAGGATTGACGGAATATCCGGTGCTTTCAACACTGCAAAAGAGGCCTGTTCGACCCTCGGTTTGTGCAGACGGTTGATGCGCTCGAGCTCGCGCAATACGGCGCCACCCAGCTTCAAGCTGTCATTGATCTGCGCGGTGGTCGACAGGTCGAGCAGAACGCGTTGTAGCTGCCGATCTTTCGATGCCAGGTTAATGCCGCCGACCCGATCGGCATTGTTCTCTTTTTTTGCAAGATAGGCGGCCGCACTGCTCGTTGCGCCGTGTTCGGACAGTGCAAATACCGACGAGCCACGCGCGTCGGGTCTGATCCAGGCGTCCGCGTGAATCGAGACGAACAGATCAGCATGCACCGCTCGCGCTTTCGCGACCCTCGTACGCAGCGGTACGAAGAAATCACCCTCGCGCGTCATCGCCACGCGCATTTGCGGATCAGCTGCCATCAGTTCGCGCAGGCGCTGACCGATTTCCAGGGTCACGGTTTTTTCATACGTGCCACCGCGACCGACCGCGCCGGGGTCTTCTCCGCCGTGACCTGGATCGATCACAACGGTGACCACACGCTGCACGTCGGCTTGCTTGACCTGGTCATGCGGTCGCTGAACAACAACCGGCGGCTTGGCCGGCGCACGCTCGCGCAGCAATGCAAGGAGCGGATCCGGTGGATTCACCGGGTACAGGTCCATTACCAAACGATGTTGATACGGCCCCACAGGCTCAAGCGCAAACACCTGCGGCTTGATGTCCTCCTTGAGCTCGATCACCAGCCGCGCGACCTTTGGCCGGTTCTGTCCGACTCGTACCAATGCGATATAGGGGTCGTTCGCCTCAATCTTGCCGACCAGCTCTTTCAAGGTCGGGGTCAGATCAAGTCCGTCGATGTCAACAACCAGCCGCAGCGGATGCGCCGGATCGCGCACCATGAAGTGAGAGAAGGTCAGCGGCCCGTCGTGTTCGAGCGTGACGCGCGTGTAATCCTCTGCGGGCCATACGCGTACCGCAAGCAGCGTTGCTCCAAATGCAATCTCGTGCTGTGTCAGCCCTAAGACAAGCGTGCCGGCGCCTGCGGCGATGAATCGCCGACGCCCGCTTCGAAGTTCGCCATCGCCTGCCTCAGACATGTCTTGCCCAGTTCACTGGCTGCACTTATCGCTGCCCGTCGCCCCTCGCCATCGACGCTCAACGAGATCGAGATATCAGCGGTTGGCAGCCGCGGTCCGGCCCGCTCGGGCCACTCGACGGCGCAGATTCGACCCGCACCGAACAACTCCCGAAAACCCATTGCCTCAAACTCAGCGGTGTTCGTAAGTCGATAAAAATCAAAGTGGTAGAAGTCTAAGCTCGAAACGGTATAAGGTTCAAGCAGGGCGAACGTGGGGCTCTTGACCGTGTCTTGAACGCCGAGCGCGCGCAACATCGCCCGCACGAGCGCGGTTTTTCCAGCGCCGAGGTCGCCGGAGAGGTTGATTTGCAACCCCGATCTACGAATTGCATCAACGTGTTGATGAACCGTGCTGGCAAGGCTGTGTCCCAACGCATTGGTTGCGTCCGCATCCTTCAGAGCCAGTACGGTAGGCACGGGAATTCGCGCGTCGTTTGATAAGAAGAGTGGCCTATCCTACTGACCCGTTTTTAATGCCCGTCGTGTGCCGGCTCAGGAGCAGACAAATGTGCAGGAACATCAAGACGCTGTTTAATTTTGAACCGCCGGCTACCGAGGACGAAATCAGGGCCTCGTCGCTGCAGTTCGTCAGAAAGCTCAGCGGATTCAACAGCCCGTCCAAAGCCAATCAAGAGGCGTTTGATCGAGCCGTGGACGACGTGGCCGCTGCGGCGCGCGTGCTGATCCAATCGCTGGTAACAACCGCCGACCCGCGCGATCGCGAGGTCGAAGCGGCGCGTGCGCAAGCCAAGGCAGCAGTGAGATTTGGCACGAGTGCTTGACCAAGTGCCACACGCTGCTACAGCGAAGGTGGTGGCGGATCGAGAAGATCTAAGGACGCTGGCAGGGCGCATCGTCGAGTGGGGAGAAGAGCTTGGCTTTGCGCATATCGGCATCGCCGATGTCAATGTCAGGCAAGCGGCTGCTCATCTTGATGCATGGCTTGCGGACGGGCGCCATGGCGATATGGATTACTTGCAGCGCCACGCAGCGTTGCGCGCTGAGCCCTCACGTTTGCTACCGGGGGCACTAAGGGTAATTGCCGCACGCATGGACTATCTGCCGCGCGAGACGCCGCGCGATTGGGCGCGTCGTGAGCTCGATCTGTTGAACGAGGGCCGCACGGCCGTTGTGTCGGTTTACGCGCGAGGCCGCGACTATCACAAGATTCTGCGCGAAAGATTGCAGAAGCTCGCTTCGCGCATCGAAACGGAGGTCGGACGGTTTGGGTATCGCGTTGCGACCGATTCGGCGCCGGTGCTTGAAGTCGAACTGGCGCGCAAAGCGGGGCTGGGATGGCGCGGCAAGCACACGCTGCTTCTATCGCAGGACGCCGGGTCAATGTTCTTTCTGGGCGAGATTTTGACCGACTTGCCTCTGCCGATCGATGAGCCGACCGGCGACCACTGCGGCACCTGTTCGCGCTGCCTTGACGTATGCCCGACACGGGCGATCACCGCGCCATATCAGCTCGATGCGCGACGGTGCATTTCATATCTGACGATCGAACACCATGGGTCGATCCCTGTGGAGCTGCGGCCGCTGATCGGCAATCGCGTTTATGGCTGCGACGACTGCCAGCTGGTTTGCCCGTGGAACAAGTTTGCACGCAGCGCCGAACTGGCGGACTTCGATGTTCGCAACGGACTCGATTGCGCAACGTTGATCGAGTTGTTTGCGTGGGACGAAGTGCAGTTCGATAGCCGGCACAAAGGCTCGGCGATTCGCCGTATCGGTCACGAACGATGGCTGCGCAACATCGCCGTGGCGCTTGGCAACGCTCCGACGAGCCGCGAAGTGATCGATGCGCTGCAAACGCGCACAGATCATCCGAGCGAACTGGTGCGCGAGCACGTTGCGTGGGCCATCGCGCAGCACGTCGTGCACTGAGTCGTGCAACCGGTGCCCCTTATACTTCGCCGCTCGCTTTAGCGAAAGCCAACAAACATCGGCCGCTGTAGCTCAGTTGGTAGAGCAGCGCATTCGTAATGCGAAGGTCGGAGGTTCGACTCCTCTCAGCGGCACCAACAGACTTACGAGATCGATATTCGTGTCAGGAGTGAGCATGTTCAAGCACAAGTTACTGGTAGCAATCGCCGCCGCGCTGTTTTCGTGTGCCGCATTCGCTCAGGACAAGGTCGTCTATCACTTCGGCGAAGGGCTTGCGCAGGCCACAAACGGGCTGCGCAACATCCGCAACCATCTGGAGGTCGATCCCAAGGCCAAAATCACGGTCGTCGCTCATGCGCAAGGCGTCGATTTTCTGATGACCGGCGCGCAGGATGCGAACAAGAATCCTTACAACGTGATCGTCGAAGACCTGAAGTCGCAAGGCGTGACGTTTGAAGTCTGCCAGATCACCCTGCGCAATCGGAAGCTTGAACAAAAGCAGTTCATTCCCGAGGTGACGTTCACCCCCTCGGGCGTGCAACGAATCACGCAATTGCAAAGTCGCGAGGGATACGCATATCTGAAGCCGTAGCGGCATGGGCTTTAGCGTCACGGTTCGGCCCAGCGGCCGCACGTTTAGCGTCGAGAGCGACGAAACCGTTTTGGAGGCCGCGCTGCGCAACGGCGTGGGCTTGCCCTACGGTTGCAAGAACGGGGCATGCGGTACATGCCGCGGGAAATTGCTCGAAGGCCAGCTAGTGCATCGCGTGCATTCGTCCTCGGCGCTGTCAGCCGAAGACGAAGCCAAAGGTTTCGCGCTGTTCTGCTCATCGCGACCGCTAAGCGATGTTGTGATCGAAGCACGTGAGCTCACCGGCTTCGGCGATATTCCGATTCGCAAAATGCCCGCACGCATCGCGAAGATCGAATGGCCCGCGCCGGATGTCGCCGTGATCTCGCTGCAGCTGCCGACCAACGAGCGATTGCAGTTTCGCGCAGGCCAGTATCTCGACTTCATACTGAAGGACGGCACGCGCCGCCAGTACTCAATCGCCACGGCTCCGCACGCCGATGAGCTGATCCAGTTGCATATTCGGCGCACGCCGGGAGGTGTATTCACCGATCGGCTATTCGGGGCGGTCGAGCCGTCCGTCAAGGAGCGCGACATTCTGCGTATCGAAGCGCCGCTCGGCACATTTTTCCTGCGCGAAGACAATGCTCGGCCGATCGTATTGCTGGCCGGTGGAACTGGATTTGCTCCGGTGAAAGCCATTGCAGAACATGTGTTTCACAAACGAATAAATCGCGGTGACGCCGACAAGCCAGCGCGCGACGTGTACTTGTACTGGGGTGCACGCGCGAGGCCCGATCTGTACATGCCATCGCTGCCGCAACAGTGGTCAAGTGAGCAGCCCAATTTTTGCTATATCCCGGTGCTGTCGGATCCGCAGCCGGAGGACGAATGGCAGGGCCGCACCGGATTCGTTCATCGGGCGGTGATGGAAGATCTGCCGAATCTGTCTGCGTTTCAGGTCTACGCGTGCGGCGCGCCGGCGATGATCGATGCTGCGCGGCGCGACTTCGTTGGACAATGCGGGTTGCCGGACAGTGAGTTTTTCGCCGACGCGTTCACGACGCAGGCAGATTTGGTCAGCGCATAAAAGTTTGGACGGAGCAAAGATGGCACAGCCGAGAGTCTTTATCGATGGCGAGCATGGGACGACGGGACTTGAAATCCGCGAGCGGCTCGTTGCGCGCGATGACATCCAGCTGGTAAGCCTGCCTGTCGAGCATCGCAAGGATACCGCTGCGAAGGCCGATTTGCTGAACAAGGTCGATCTGGTGATCCTGTGTCTTCCCGACGATGCTGCGCGCGAAACGGTTGCGTTGGCCGGCCAGAGTGCAACGCGTTTCATCGATGCAAGCAGCGCGCACCGGACGGCGGCAAATTGGGTGTACGGGTTTCCGGAAATGACACGAACGCAGCGCGCAACCATTGCTTCTGCGCAGCGGGTCTCCAACCCCGGGTGCTACCCCACCGGTGCCGTTGCGTTGCTGCGGCCGCTGCGTGAGCGCGAGATCCTGCCACCGAGCACGCTGATCAATGTCAATGCAGTCTCCGGATATTCAGGCGGTGGCCGCAGACTCATCGAGGCGTATCAGCGCAAGCCTGGGGAAAAAGGCGGCCGCCCGGCGACGATCGTCTTATATGGTCTTAACTTAGCGCACAAGCATCTTCCGGAGATGCAAACCATGGGACTTCTGGATCGTGCCCCGGTCTTTTCGCCGCACGTCGGTGATTTCATGCGCGGAATGCTGGTTTCGATTCCGCTGCACACAGGGCAGCTGCCGGGACGCGTCACCGGCGAATCGTTGCATGCCGCCTACGTCGATCATTTTGCGGATGAACCGTTTATCACCGTGCGGCCGTTGAACGACAGCTCCGCGCTGCGCGACGGCGCATATCTGGAGCCAGAAGCTTTGAACGGTACGAATTGCATCGAGGTTTTTGTGTTTGCCAACGACGCTAACGAGCAGGCGTTGCTGGTGGCGAGGCTCGACAATCTCGGCAAGGGCGCAAGCGGCGCAGCGGTGCAGAACATGAATTTGATGTTTGGCCTGCCGGAGCAGACGGGGTTGAACGGTTATCGTTCACTGGACGAAAACTGCGGTGAGCGGTAGGGCACCTATCAAAGCGCCCGTGAAGGCACATTAGTGCAAAGAAGTCACCGTTGGCCGCGAACCCATTAGAAATCGGCGAGGTTGGGACGACCGGAGCGGGGTCCCATAGTTTGCTGACGGTTGAACACGTCACCAGCTATCAATATCGAAAGCCGGTGAGGTTCGGACAGCATCGCCTGATGTTCCGGCCGCGTGAAGGGCACGACGTTCAGGTGCTCGAAGCCGGAGTCAATGTCAGTGTGCCATCGCGCATCGACTGGATGCTCGACACGCAATCGAACTCGGTCACACTGGTGACGCCGCAAGAAGAATCGGCAGAGCTCACGATCGAATGCCGCTTCAAGATCGAACAGCACGGCGTGCGTAGCGCGCAGGACTTGCCGCTTGCTGCACACGCGCAGCGTTGGCCGTTTGATTACAGCGGTGAGGAGAGGCGCGATCTCGGTGCAATGCTCGAGCCCCATTATCTTGACCCCGACGGTCGGCTGTACGAGTGGATGCGCCCTTTTTTTCGCAAGCCGCGCGCCCCGACACGAAAGAGCTGTTGATGTCGCTTGCGGATGCGATCAAGAGCGGGCTCAAGTACGAAGTCCGCGACGAAGAAGGCACACAGACACCGGACGAGACGCTGGCACGTGGCTCAGGAAGCTGTCGCGACTATGCATTACTGATGATGGAGGCCGTGCGGAGACTCGGTATGGCCGGGCGATTCGTTTCCGGCTATCTGTATGACCCTGCACAGGACAGCGGCTGGGATGAAGGCGTCGTCGGGGCGGGCGCAACGCATGCCTGGCTCGATGTGTATCTGCCAGGCGCCGGCTGGGTGCCGTTCGATCCGACCAACGCTATCTTCAGGAGCGCAAATCTGATTCGCGTTGCGTTCGCGCGCGATCCGAAGCTCGCCGCGCCATTGTCTGGCAGCTGGTTTGGTGCCGCCTCCGACTACGTCGGAATGGACGTCAAGGTATCAGTGCGTCGAGTCTGAAGGCGATCCGAGACGTTTCGGCCGTTCCGGCGATAACAGTTGCAAAGTACTGGCTGTTCGGCGCCACAGGCGTGGCCACGTCGCCCTATAACAAGCGCGATGGAACGCCTAAAGCCCTGGTTCGTCGGTCTGGTGATGGCCGGCTGCGTCGCTTACTACGTGCACGATCGCGTAGCGGAGCGGCGTGTCCTAAGAAGCGGGCCGGTTGCCGAGATCCCGCTGCAGTCGAGCGCGAGCGAATCCGCGCTGCAGCGCGCCGGTTACGTCATCGAACCACTCGCCTCATATGACATCCGAGCGCGCGTGCTGTCAGTCGAGCGATATCGAATGGGGCGCGAAGCCGACCTGTCGCCGCTCGACTTTGCGCTGGGATGGGGACCGATGTCCGACGCCGCCGTGCTGGATCGGCTGAGCATCAATCAAAGCAATCGCTGGTACCACTTCAGGTGGGAGGGTTCGCCACCGATCGATCCGACGCTGATGGCGAAAAGCTCAGCCAACACGCATCTGGTGCCGGCTGACGACTCAGTGAAAAATCGATTGCTAAAAGTAAACAAGGGCGAAGTAGTCAGACTCAGCGGCTACCTGATCAACGTGCGCCACAACGACGGTTGGACATGGCGCTCATCGTTGACGCGCGACGACACCGGAGGAGGGTCGTGCGAGCTGATGTGGGTGACTGATGTGCAGGTGGAGCAATAATTAATGAGGTGCCCCTGGCAGCAGCAGCGGCTGGCGCAGCCGTGCCGCCTACGTCGTCGGCCACTGAAGTGGCAACCACTGCGGTACTCCCGCCAGCGGCGGGCCTGCAACTCGCTGCGCTCAGACAGGCAGGCCCTTAACTACTCCGCTGGCGCTCCGTTCCTCGGGCGACGACTCAAAGGCGGCGCAGCTGCACCAGCCGCTGCTGTTGCGACACTGCCGCGCACGAGATGTTTTTCTTTTCTCCACACCCAACGAGACTGCTGGCGCGCCGAGACGTTTTAGGCAGCCTCGCCCAAATACGCCTCTCTCACCTTAGGATCATTCAGCAGCGCCTTCGCATCGCCTGACAACGTGATCAACCCGGACTCCATCACGTACCCGCGATGCGCGACTTCGAGCGCCAGCCGCGCATTTTGCTCGACCAGCAACATCGGCACTTTTCTCTCGGCCACCGAGCGAATGACTTCGAACACTTTTTCAACAAGAATCGGCGCGAGACCCATCGACGGCTCATCGAGCAATAGCAGCTTTGGCTCGCTCATCAGCGCACGCGCCATCGCGAGCATTTGCTGCTCGCCGCCCGACAGTGTTCCGGCAAGTTGCTTGGCTCGTTCCTTCAGGCGTGGAAACAAAGCGAACATCTGATCGATGTCGCGCTTGACGCCGGCAGCATCTGTGCGTACGTAGGCGCCCATCTGCAGATTTTCGGTGACGCTCATGCGCGCGAACACACCGCGTCCCTCGGGCACCATCGTCAGGCCTTTGGTCAGCAGCTGATATGGCGCCTGTCCTCGAATCGAAGTGCCCATGTAGTCGACGTCACCGCTCCACGCCTGTGTTCCGGTGATGGCTTTCAGCGTCGTCGTCTTGCCGGCGCCATTGGCGCCGATCAGCGTCACCAGTTCTCCTGCGCGCACCTCCAGATCGATGCCCTTGACGGCTTGGATTCCACCGTAGGCAACCTTGAGCCCATGTACGCGAAGGACAACTTCAGACATCGTCGCTTCGGGTGGACGCGCTCCCTCCCCTGAAGGGGAGGGCTGGGGAGAGGGGAGCCAAATACCCGCCCGGGTGGGCCGAGCGCATAGCGCTCTGCCCACCGTAGGCCACCTTGAGGCCACGTACGCTGAGGACGGCGCTGGTCATGCCGGTGCCTTCGAGGCGACGTTTGTGTGGGCGGCTCCGAGATACGCCTCGATGACAGCGGGATTGCGCTGCACTTCGCCCGGTGTACCGACTGCGATGACCTTGCCATAGTCGAGCACGGTGACCCGGTCGCACAGGCCCATCACGAGCTTGACGTCGTGTTCGATCAGCAGAATCGTCACGCCATCGCGACAGATCGCTTCGAGCAGCGCACGCAGTGCCAGTTTTTCGGTCGCGTTCATGCCGGCGGCGGGTTCGTCGAGCGCGAGCAGCTTCGGATCGGTCGCAAGCGCTCGCGCGATCTCCAGCCGGCGTTGGTCGCCGTAAGCCAGCGTTCGCGCCTGATAATCGGCGTACTTGGCGACGCCCACATATTCGAGCAGCTCGAATGAACGCTGCCGGATCGCGCGCTCCTCGGCGACCGTGGCGCGTGTACGCAGCACGGCGCCGAGCGCGGTGGCCTTGGTGCGAACGTGGCGGCCGACCATTACGTTCTCCATCGCCGTCATGTCGGGAAACAGCCGGATGTTTTGAAATGTGCGCGCTATGCCGGCGGCCGCTACTTTGTGAACTTCGCTTGGCGAGTACGGCGTGCCGGATAGTTCAAACGTTCCCGAGTCCGGTGCGTACAGCCCGGTGATGACATTGAAGAACGTCGTCTTGCCCGCGCCGTTCGGTCCGATCAGCCCATAGATCTGCCCGCGCTCGATCTCGATTCCAACGTCGGACAGCGCCTGCAATCCACCAAAGCGTTTGTTAACGCCGGATATTTTGAGGATGAGGTCCGCCACCGACAACGACGCTCAGGCCACAAGCCGCGAATGCAGCTGCACGACCGGATTCACTCCGTGCTCGGGCGCCGGCCACAATCCCCTTGGCCGATACAGCATGATCAGCACCATCGCAAGGCCATACAGCATCATGCGCAAGATTTCGGCCGGCAGAATCACAGTGCCGAACAGGAACATCTGTGCGGGCTCAACCGTATATCGCAACAGTTCGGGAAGAACCGCCAGCAATATGGCGCCCAGAATCACGCCCGGTATATGGCCGATTCCACCGAGTACGACCATTGCCAGAACGATGATCGATTCATTGAGCACGAAGGATTCCGGCGATACGAATCCTTGAAATGCAGCGAACATGGCGCCGGCGACGCCGCCGAATGTTGCGCCCAAAGCAAACGCCAGCAGCTTGACGTTGCGGACGTTGATCCCCATCGCTTTTGCTGCGATTTCGTCCTCCCGGATCGCCAGCCATGCGCGGCCCAGCCGTGAATCCTGCAGCCGCATGCAGATGATGACCGTGACGATCGTCAAGGTTAGAAACAGGTAGTAGTACAGCACCAGCGACGACACTTCGTAACCAAAGAAATTAATGGTTTTGGTAAACGTGACGCCAGCGATCGTGATTGGATCGATCAGCGTGAGGCCCTGTGGTCCGTTGGTGATATTGAGCGGCGCGTTTAGATTGTTGATGAAAATGCGGATGATCTCGCCAAAGCCGAGCGTGACGATCGCGAGGTAATCGCCGCGCAATTTCAGAACGGGTGCCCCGAGCAGCAGGCCAAAAATGGCCGCGATGGCCGCGCCAAACGGAACCACCAGCCAGATCGATAGATGCAAACCATTCGGAAACAATTGTGCGATCCAGGTGAACTGTTGCGTCAGATGCGGCGAAGCCAGCAGCGCGTACATGTAGGCGCCGACCGCATAAAAGGCGATGTAGCCGAGGTCGAGTAAGCCGGCGAAGCCGACTACGATATTCAAGCCCAGCGCCAGCATCACGTACAAGCATGCAAACGCGAGAACTCGAACCCAAGCGTTGCCAAACATACCTGCGACCCAAGGCAGAGCCATCAGCGTGGCGGCAAGAAGGAACGCAGCAATCCACGCAGCGCGCGGATCTTTGCTTAAACGCGGAAGAAGAAGGGCCATGACTACACCTCTAGGCGCGATCGGCGACGCGCTCGCCGAGCAGTCCCGACGGCCGGAAGATCAGAACAGCCACCAACACAATGAACGCGAATATGTCTTGATAGTGCGAGCCAAGGACGCCGTTGGTTAGATCGCCTATGTACCCTGCTCCCAGCGCCTCGATGAGCCCAAGTAGCAGGCCGCCGAGCATCGCGCCTGGGATATTGCCAATGCCGCCCAGCACTGCCGCCGTGAACGCTTTCAGTCCAGGCGTGAATCCCATGAAAAAATGCGCGGTTGAATACGTCGACGCCCACATAACCCCTGCGACCGCCGCCAGTGCGGCCCCAATGGCAAAGGTAAGGGCGATCACGTAGTTTGGATTGACTCCCATCAGTCCCGCTACGCGCGGGTTCTCTGCGGTTGCTCGCATCGCGCGTCCGAGCTTGGTGCGGTTAACCAGCACCATCAGTCCAATCATGATGATCGCCGAAGTGACGATCACCAGCGCGCGAGTGGTCGTTAGCGTCGCCCCGAAAAATTCAATCGGCCGATCGTCAAGCAGTGTCGGGAAAGTGAAGAAGTTGCGACCCCATACGATCATCGCGAACGTTTGCAGCAGAATCGATACGCCAATGGCCGTGATCAACGGAGCCAGGCGAGGCGCGTTACGCAGCGGTCGGTAAGCAACGCGTTCAATGACCAGACTGATCGTGATGCACACCGGAATCGCCGCCAAAACGCCTACCAGCAGCAGCAACCATCCGGGTGCGTCGACGAACATTGGCTGCAGAAACAGAATCGTCGACAGCGCTGTCAGGGCTCCGACCATCAGCACATCGCCGTGCGCAAAGTTGATCAGGTTCAGGATCCCGTAAACCATCGTGTAGCCGAGCGCAATCAGCGCATACATGCTGCCGAGGACCAGCCCGTTGATGATCTGCTGCAGAAGTAGCTCCATCCGCGATCCCTAGGTTGGTCCGGCCGTTGGCTTGATGGTGATCGTAGCAAGGCGTGGCGAGTCTCAAAAAAACGGCGCCTCAATGGGCGCCGTTATTTTGTGAAGCACTGCGACTACCGAACGGTAGAAACGTATGTGAGCTTCCCGTCCTTCACTTCGAACATCGAAATGGCGCCATCTTTGATGTCACCTTTTGCATCGAACGCGACCTTGCCGGTCAGGCCGTCGTAGTTGGTATCGCGCAATGCGGTGGTGATCGAAGCGCGATCGGCCTTGCCGGCTTTTTTCATCGCTTCGACGATCACATAAACAGCGTCGTAGCTGTAAGGCGAATACACCTGGACATCGGTGTTAAAGCGCTTCTTGTATTTGGCGACAAAATCCGCTCCCTTGGCAAGTTTCTCGACAGCTTCACCCGCGTTTGAGCACTTCATGATGTCCGCCGCATTGCCAGCCAGCTTGATGAACTCGGGCGAGCACACTCCGTCACCCGCGAGCAGCGTCGACTTCATTCCGAGCGCTTTCATCTGCTTGGCCATCGGCCCTGCTGTGGCGTCCATGCCGCCATACATGACCACATCCGGCTTCATCGAGCGGATCTTGGTCAAAATGGCGTTGAAGTCACTCGCCTTGTCGTTGGTGAATTCGCGCCCCACGACCTTCATGCCTTTCTCTTTAGCAAACTTCTCGAACTCGTCAGCCAGACCCTGGCCGTAAGGTGTGCGATCGTCAATGACCGCAACGGACTTCGCTTTCAGCGGGCCTGCGGCAAAGTTGGCCAGCGCGGCACCTTGTTTGTCATCGCGGGCGACGACACGAAACGTGGTCTTGAACCCTTGTTCGGTCAACTTAACTGCGGTCGCTGACGGCGAAATGTGGGGCAGGTTCGCGTCCGCGTACAGCTTCGACGCAGGGATCGTCGTGCCGGAATTCAAATGACCCACGAGCGCCACAACGCCCTCGTCGATCATCTTCTGCGCGACCAATGTGCCGTCCTTAGGATCGGCTTTGTCGTCGCCGGTCACCAGGTCAAGCTTAACGGTCTGATCGCCGAGTTTGACGCCGCCGGCGGCATTGATCTCTTCAACGGCGAGTCGCGCGCCATTTTCATTGTCCTTGCCAAGGTGCGCGATAGCGCCCGAGATCGGTCCGACGTGGCCGATTTTGACGACGTCCGAACCAGCTGCCTTGGCGGGAGCTGGGGCGGGAGCAGGCGCCGCTGTCTTCGGTGCGGGAGTCTCCTGCCGATTGCAGGCTGTCAGCGCAAGCGCGGCGGCAAACGCCACGGGTGCGAGTCTTAAAAGCTGATGGTTCATGGTTGTTTTCTCCTCGGCTTAATGTTGTGCAGCAATGCCCGCAGCGCCAGACGATGTTCGAGGGCCAGGCAGACGAACGGCGGGAATTGTACTCACGACTGAAAGCGCGGCAAGCGAGGGGCGGGCAAACCCGAATTTTCGCTTGGCTGAAATGATCGGCTTCGTACACTCATCGATTTGACAGGAGTTGCAATTGCGCGTGCTCGTATTGGGCGCTGGTGTTGTCGGAGTGACAAGTGCCTGGTTTTTGCGCCAGGCAGGACACGACGTGACGGTCATCGAGCGGCAAATCGGTGCTGGCCGCGAAACGAGTTTTGCCAATGGAGGGCAGATCTCGGTCAGCCACGCGGAACCGTGGGCCAATCCCGGAGCTCCGCGCAAGGTGCTGCAGTGGCTGGGCCGCGAGGACGCTCCACTGTTGTTTCGGCCGCGCTTGAGCGCCGAGCAATGGACATGGGGCCTGGCCTTTCTTCGCGAGTGCACGGCTGCGCGTGCCGCGCAGAACACGCGCAGATTGGTCGCGCTCGGGCTCTATAGCCGCGGCGTGCTGAAGCAGTTGCGTTCAGAGATTGCGCTTGACTATCCGTACAGTGAGCGGGGCATCCTGCACTTCTATACGAATGATGCTGATTTCGAACTCGCGCGCACGTCGGCCGCGTTGATGCGTTCGTTGGGCTGTGATCGACGCACGATTTCTCCTGACGACGCGGTCAAGCTGGAACCGGCGCTCACACCGGTACGTGACCGTATCGTCGGCGCTGACTACTGTGCCGAGGACGAGTCGGGCGATGCGCACGCCTACACGGTGCAGCTTGCCGAGCGATGCCGGCAACAGGGCGTGGAATTCATGTTGAATACAACCGTTAGGCGTGTGCTGGTTGAAAAGGGTCGTTGCGTGGGCGTCCAGGTCATGCACCGCGATCAGGACATCACAGTTATGAACGCAGACGCGGTCGTCGCTTGTCTCGGCGTCCAGACTCGTGCGCTGGTGGCCCCGCTTGGAATTCGCCTGCAGATTGTTCCGGCCAAAGGGTATTCTGCAACGTTTGACATCATCGATCCAAAACGCGCGCCAAGCGTGAGCCTGACGGACGATGAATACAAGATCGTGTTCTCTCGCTTCGACCGGCGCCTGCGCGTGGCCGGTACGGTTGAGCTAGGCGGCGCCGGACTCGACCTCAATCCGGCGAGATGTGACGCGCTGACACGGCGCACCGAAGCGTTATTTCCCGGCGCATGCGATTTTTCTCAGACACGTTACTGGGCTGGATTACGCCCGCTCACGCCTTCCAACATTCCGTATTTGGGTGCGACCCGCGTGCCGGCGCTTTTCCTGAATACGGGGCACGGCACTCTAGGCTGGACAATGGCGGCCGGCTGCGGCGAACTGATCGCAAGTCTGGTCAGCGGCCGGCCGACTACGATTGCATTGCCAAGGACTGTGGCATAAAAAAGGGCGCATCAAGCGCCCTTTTTTGGTTCAGCAAACGACTACATCGACAGCACCCACTTGACGAGCGCTTGTGCTTCCTGCTCGTTGACCTGCGGATTTGCCGGCATTGGAATCTGGCCCCAGACGCCCACCCCACCTTCGCGAATCTTTTTCACCAGCGTGGCTTGCGCATTCTTGTCAGCTTTGTATTTGGCCGCTATGTCCTTGTATGCAGGCCCGACGAGTTTCTTGTCCGATGCATGGCAAGCCAGACAATTTTTCTGCTTCGCCAGTTCGGCACTGGCGACAGCCGGTCCGCCGATCGTTAGCATGCCGCACGCACCGAAAAGGGCAGCTGCTGCAAATTTCTTGTTCATCCCATCGCTCCGTACGTTGATGTTGTCACCAAGTTTAACGGCAATGCCACCGACCGGTTGACCTTAAATACGCCTCGTATACGCCTTGATACGCCTCGTATGTGCCTTGATCGAAGACTATATTTACGATCGGTTACATCAGCATCGGGTGGGCACTATGTGGTTTATCTGGGTCGGCGTGGCGATGATCGCCCTAAAGCTGTTGGATATCGGCGTCTTCTCTGAACTATCGTGGTGGTGGATTGCATTGCCGTTTGGAGTTGGCTATCTCTGGTTCGAGCTGGTCGAGAAGCGGCTCGGCATGGATAAGAAAAAAGCGTTCGACGAAATCGACAAAGCCAAGAAGGACCGCATCAAGAAGCGTCTCGAGATCGACAAGAATCCGCGTGCGCGTCGATAGCGCTAGTCGAACAATTTTTCGTCGGTGATCGCGCCCTTGCTCGCGGTCGACGCCATCTTCGCAAATTTTGCCAATACTCCCATCGTGTAGCGCGGGGTCGGTTGCTTCCACTGTGCGCGGCGCTGGCTCAACTCTTTATCTTCGACATTCAGCTGCAGCAAGAGCTTGTGCGCGTCGATCGTGATCGAATCGTTTTCTCTGACCAGCGCCAGGTTGCCGCCGACATACGCTTCGGGGGCCACATGGCCTACCACCATGCCCCAGGTGCCTCCTGAAAATCTGCCGTCGGTGATCAATCCGACGCTCTCGCCCAACCCTTTGCCTATCAGCGCCGACGTTGGCGCCAGCATTTCGCGCATTCCCGGGCCGCCCTTCGGCCCCTCGTAGCGGATTACCATCACATCGCCTGCCTTGATTCGGTCCGTCAGGATCGCGTCGATGCGGCTTCTTCGGAATCGAACACCCGCGCGGGTCCGGTGATCACTGGATTCTTAAGTCCGGTGATCTTCGCGACGCATCCTTCGGGAGCTAGATTTCCCTTCAGTACCGCCAGGTGCCCATGCGCATACATCGGATTCAAAAACGGGCGGATAACATCCTGATCGCTGCGCGGCTCGGCCGGCACATCGGCCAGCATCTCGGCCATCGTCTTGCCGGTGATCGTGATGCAGTCGCCATGCAGCAAACCGTTGACCAGCAATATTTTCAGAACTTGTGGAATGCCACCGGCCTTGTGCAGATCGGTCGCGACATAACGCCCTGATGGCTTCAAATCTGCGAGCACCGGTACTTTTCGTCGCACTCGTTCGAAATCCTCGAGCGTCCACTCGACACCAGCCGAGTGCGCAATGGCCAGATAAGTGAAGTACAGCGTTCGTTGAACCGCCGACGGCCATGATCAGCGACACCGCGTTTTCAATCGACTTACGCGTGATGATCTGGCGCGGCAACAATTGATTCTTGACCGCCTCAATCAGCACTCGCGCGCTTTCCGCCGTATTGCTTGCCTTCTCGTGGTCAGGATTGGCCATCGTCGACGAGTAAAGCAGGCTGAGGCCAAGCGCTTCAAATGACGAGCTCATTGTGTTCGCGGTATACATGCCGCCGCACGATCCCGAGCCCGGCACGCAGCGACGCTCGATTTCCTTGAAGTCTTTTTCGCTCAGTCGGCCCGCCTTGAACTCGCCCACTGCTTCGAACGACGAGACGATCGTCAGGTCTTTGCCTTTGTAGCGTCCGGGCTTCACCGTCCCGCCGTAGACGTAAATTGCAGGGACATTGCAGCGTGCGATCGCCATCAACGCCGCCCGGCATGTTCTTGTCGCAGCCGCCGATCACCAGCACGCCGTCCATCCATTGGCCGAGCACGCACGTTTCGATCGAATCTGCGATCACTTCGCGCGATACCAGCGAATACTTCATGCCCTCGGTGCCCATGCTGATCGCGTCCGATACTGTCGGCGTGCCAAACACCTGAGCGTTCGCGCCGCATTCTTGAGTCTCGGCGATCGCCGCATCGGCGAGCTGCTGCAGCCCTGCATTGCATGGCGTGATCGTCGAGTGGCCGTTGGCTACGCCGATCATCGGCTTGTCGAAGTCTTCGTCCTGGTAGCCCATCGCGTAATACATCGCGCGATTGGCGGAGCGGGCGACGCCTTGGGTGACGTGCTTCGAGCGTTCGTTGTTCGGCATGGTGATCGAGAGTTGGATGAGTTGCAGGGTGATCAGCAATAATAGGGCACGCTCCGTGCGTGAGCTGCCGTGCCCTACATCCACAACCTTGACCCAATCGCATTCTCGATCGGGCCGCTCGCGATTCGCTGGTACGGCTTGATGTACCTGATCGGGTTCTGCTGTTTCTCGTGCTGGGCAAGCTGCGCGCGCGAGCCATGGCGCGACATGAGTCGCAGGACGTCGACGATCTGCTGTTCTACGGAATGATCGGCATGATCGTCGGTGGCCGCCTCGGGCACGTTTGTTCTACGGGCCGCTGTCGTACTACCTCGCGCATCCGCTCGAGATCTTCGCGGTGTGGAAGGGTGGCATGGCGTCGCACGGCGGGATCATCGGCGTCATCGTTGCGATGGCGCTATTCGCAAAGGTCCGCGGAAAGTCGTTTCTGCGCGTCGCGGACTTCGTCGTCCCACTGGTGCCCCTTGGGCCTCGGTGCCGGCCGCATTGGTAACTTCATCAACGGTGAGCTCTGGGGCCGCGCAGCTGACTTCGCCCACGCTGCCGTGGGCGGTTGTGTTTCCCAGGCGGGCGATGCGTGGCGCGACACCCTTCGCAGATCTATCAGTTTCTGCTCGAGGGCGTCACACTTTTTGTGATCTTGTGGATGTATTCGCGCAAGCCGCGTGCGCCGGCACGGTCGGCAGCCTCTTTCTGATTTTTTATGGCTTGTTGCGCATCGTCGGCGAGGTGTTTCGTCAGCCCGAGGCGCTGTACGGTCACATGCCGCTTGGGATGTCCGCCGGGCAATGGTTATCGGTTCCGATGGTCGTCATCGGGTCGTCTGCTTCATGCTGTTGCGCCGCAACGGCCTGAATGCCTGACGTGACGCAGAAGCCATCAGCAAGTTGCTGGTCGAGCGTGAGGTCGAAGAGTTCATTCGCACGTGTCGCCGGCTGTTGTCCGCGCGGGGTGAAGTCCAACAGCGCGGTCCACGCGGCCACCGCACTTCGGCAATATCAGCATTTGTCCGAAGCCGCAGCAGCTCAGATTCTTCGAGCATCTCGACGAGCAGTTCGGGCTCGATGCCTGCGGACGTGCTGGTAGCGGCGCAGCGTTACGCGGCGGAGCCGACTGTGCAAACGCTGATGCACCTGACGGCAGTCGCCGAACCTCCGCGCCAGGAATTGCTGCGCCGCTTGAATCGCGCTCCGGGCGGAACCGCGCTGATCGTGCAGATGCGCCGGCAGTTGCTGCGCATGCTTCCGCAGCATCCGCACCTGGCCGCGGTCGAAGCGGATTTCTTTCATTTGCTGTCGTCCTGGTTCAATCCCGGCTTTCTCGAAATGCAGAAGGTCGATTGGAACTCGCCCGCACAACTGCTCGAGCAGATCATTCAGCACGAAGCGGTGCATGCGATCGACGGCTGGGATGATCTGCGCCGGCGCCTGCAGCCCGATCGCCGATGTTTTGCATTCTTCCATCCGCAGCTGCCCGCCGAGCCGCTGATCTTCGTCGAGATCGCGCTGGTGCAGGAAATGCCTGCCGCGATAGCGCCTCTGATCGAAAAGTCGGCGCAGCCGGCCGAGGCAAAGCGTTACAAGGTCGCGACGTTTTATTCGATCAGCAATTGCCAGCCGGGATTGCGCGGCGTCTCGCTCGGGTAATTTCCTGATCAAGCGGGTTGCGGAGCAATTGCACGCGGAGTTTCCTTCGATTCGCACTTTTTGCACGCTGTCACCGATTCCGGGATTTGCGCGATGGTTGCGAGAAGTCAACATCGATGCGCCCGAGTTCGGCAAGGTGCGCGCCCAATTGCAATCGGCGCTGAGCAAACTTGGCAGCGACAGAAACGTGCCCGAATCAGCAATCGGCGTCGCAGGAGCGAGCGCGATGCGCTGCTTGCGCTCGCATCGATCTACCTGCGCTTCGCGTCGCCTACCCCCGGTGGCGATCCGGTTGCGAAATTTCACCTGGGCAATGGCGCGCGACTGCAGCGCATCAACTGGGCGGGTGATCTGTCGAAGAATGGCCTCCGGCAATCGGGTGGAATGATGGTCAACTATCTGTACGATCTCGCCAAAGTTGAGGAGTATCACGAGCGATTTCTCGAAGGTAGCGTGGTGCACGCACAGGCGGTCGCCCGATTGGTATAAGTCCGGTATCACGTCCTCGACAGTCCGCGCGAAGATGCGAGATCATGTACAAAATTGACCAGCCAAGGAGACAGCATGAGATTTTTGATCGCCATCATGGTGGCGCTGCTTGCGACTGTGGCGTCGCCGGTTCAGGCGCAGGCGTGGCCGAACAAGCCGATCACTTTGGTCGTTCCGTTCCCGCCGGGCGGTGGCACTGATGCATTCGCGCGCCCGCTCGCGGTGATCCTGTCGAAGCAACTCGGTAGGCCGGTGATCATTGACAATCGGGGTGGCGCGGGCGGCACGGTCGGTGCATCGATTGCGGCCAAGGCGGCCCCCGACGGTTACACGTTTTTCCTCGGCGCGGTTCACCACGCGATTGCACCCAGCTTTTATCCGAAACTCGACTACAACATCGAGACCGATCTGGTTCCGCTGACGATCATTGCGAATCCGCCGCAGATCATTGTCGTCAATCCCACGCGCGTCAAGGCCGAGAACTTCAAGGAGTTTCTCGACTACGTTCGAAAAAGAATCCGGGCAAGCTGAACTACGCGTCGGCAGGCAACGGCACCTCGCATCATCTCGCCGGGCGAGCTATTCAAGATTCAGAGCAAGACATTCATCATTCACATTCCTTATCGCGGTGCAGGTCCCGCGCTGAACGATCTGCTGGCGGGCAACGTCGACATGATGTTCGACGGCCTTGGTTCATCCGCGCAGCACATTCGAGGCGGGTCGCATCAAGCCGTTCGCAATTGCAGCGACCAGCGCGATCACCTGCGTTTCCGAATGTTCCGACGACGGCTGAAGTGGGCATGCCTGACTATGTCGTATCAACGTGGTATGGCATCTGGGGTGTCAAGGGAACGCCGAAGGACATTCTCGATCGCATGCATGCAGAAGTGGTCAAGGCGGTTTCGAGCCCCGAGCTGCGCGAGATCTGGGCCAGCCAGGGTTCGGACACCACAACCATGACGCCGGACCAGTTTTCGAAACTGCTGTCGAGCGAGATCAAGCGCTGGGCAGCAGGTTACGAAGGCGTCTGGCGCGAAACTGGATTGACGCAAATGGCGGGCAAAGTCGACGCTTCATTCGACGGCAGCGTCGCCACCGTTACGCTCGACTCGCCCGGCAAGCTCAATGCCGTCAGCGTTGCAATGTGGCAAGGCCTGGCGCGGATGTTCAACGAGATCGGTGATGCGGATTCGTCTGCGCGTGATCGTGATTCGCGGGCGCCGGTGGCAACTTTGCTGCGGGCGCTGATATCGAGGAATTCGATCGCGTACGTCACGATCCGTCGAGCGGGCGGCAGTATCACCTCGAAACCATCGGCGAACGCGCTAACTGCGATCGATCGGTGTCCAGTCCCGCTGATGGCTGCGATCGAAGGCGTGTGCGTCGGCGGCGGGCTTGAGATCGCTTCGTTGTGCGACATTCGACTTGCGGCCGACACCGCGCGCTTTGGTGTGCCGATCGGTCGCCTGGGATTTCCGTTGGCGCTGCCCGAGTTGGTGCCGTTGCTACGCCTGGCCGGGCCCGTCGGTCGCCGCCGAAATGTTCTGGAAAGCCGCATCCTGTCTGCTGATGAAGCGGACGTGCGGCGACTGATTACGCGCGTGGTCCGGCCGCTGCGTTCGAACTGAATTGCAGCTGTGCGTCGCCATATTGCCGCCGGCTCGCCACTGGCCGCGCGGCAGAACAAGGCCAATATTCGCCGCTTCCAGTCGCGCGGACTGGATTACACGCAGCGCGAGCTCGACGAGAGCTTCGCGTTTCTCGACTCGCACGATTACCACGAGGGCGTGCGCGCGTTTCTCGCAAAACGCCCGCCAAATTTTCTCGGCAAATAAGTGGATGAGTTCGCAGCAGCCGAACCTTTATGCGGCGATCGAGCGCCGTTATCCGAGCGATCTCGACTCGGTTTGCATCGAAACAATCGACGCGGTGGATCTACAGCTGGCGCGATCATGCACCTTGCGAGCGGTTGCATTGCGAAATGGCTGGCATCGTTGCAGCTGAAACGCGGCGACCGCGTCGCGGTGCAAGTCGAAAAGTCGCCCGAGTGCCTGATGCTATATCTGGCAACTTTGCGCGCCGGCATGGTGTATGTGCCTTTGAACACTGCCTATCAACGCTCCGAGCTCGACTATTTCCTGCGCGATGCCGAGCCCGCGGTCGTTGTCTGCACGCCCGCACGGTTCGACGGAAATCGAACCGATCGCGCGCGCGGCGGGTTGCCGCCATGTGATGACGCTCGGTGAGCAGCGCGATGGCACGTTGCTCGCTGCTGCGCGCTCAGTTTTCTTCAGAGACATGCGAGACGGTCCACCGCGCTGCTGACGATCTGGCAGCGATTCTTTACACGTCTGGTACCACAGGTCGCAGCAAGGGCGCGATGTTGTCGCATCGCAATCTGAGCTCCAACGCGATGACTCTCGATCAATTCTGGGGGTTCAAGGCGGCACGCGAAGCCGGCAAACAGGACGTGCTGCTGCATGCGCTTCCGCTTTTTCACGTGCACGGATTGTTCGTCGCTTCGCACGCGGCGCTCTTGGTGGCGCGAAGATGCTGATGCTGCCGCGGTTTGATGTAGGTGCGTGCTCGAACGCCTGCCACGCGCGACCGTAATGATGGGCGTGCCCACGTTCTATACCCGGTTACTTGAGCGAGCCAGCGTTTGGTCGCGAACATTGCTGCTCGATGCGCCTTTTTATTGCCGGCTCGGCACCACTGTTGGCCGAAACACATCAGCAATTCGAGCAGCGAACCGGCCATCGAATACTCGAGCGCTACGGTATGTCTGAAACGCTAATGCTGGTCTCCAACCCGTATTTCGAAACCGATGGACGAACGTCTTGCCGGCACCGTCGGCGTGCCTTTGCCGGGCATTGGCGTCCGCGTTGTCAGCGACGATGGCGCGCAGTGCAGGGTCGGGGAGATCGGTGCGGTCCAGGTTAAAGGGCCGAGCGTATTCGGCGGTTACTGGCGGATGCCGGAGAAGACGAAGCGAGGAATTCACTTCGGATGGCTGGTTCGGACCGGAGACGTCGGACACTTTGGCGGGAAGGGGGTCCCGGATCGGTATCTGACGCTGGTCGGCCGCTCGAAGGACCTGATCATTTCGGGCGGCTACAACGTCTATCCAAAGGAAATCGAAGGGTACATCGATGAGATTGATGATGTGGCCGAATCGGCAGTGGTCGGTATTCCACATGTCCGACTTTGGCGAAGCCGTGATCGCGGTGGTCGTTGCGAATGCCGACGCAGCCCATAGCGCGACTTCGATCGTCGAAGCACTAAAGGGCCGCATTGCCAACTACAAGGTGCCCAAGCGCGTTTTCGTCGTCGATGCTCTTCCTCGCAACGCGATGGGCAAAGTACAGAAGAACATTCTGCGCGAACGTTACAAAGAGTCGCTCAGGGCGGGCTCCAAGTGACGCATCCCTGCACGCTGCGTAGAAGTAAAGGCAAACGGTGGCCGCCCCATCGGGACGCTTTTGCCGCCGCGTGGCGGCATCGCCAGCACGGCCTCGATAAATCCCGTCTTCCCGTTGGTGTAAGCGTCGCGGTCGAACTGTGAAGCGCGCGGCAAGCCGGCGCTTGACCTCCGCATAGCGTGACGGCAAGCCAAGCATCGTCGCGCAGACTATTGCGAAACTTCATGTATCGCTTCCAGTACACGCCGTTTTTTTCGACGACGTGCACATGGTGCGTCCTCACACCATTGACGACCCGCTTGAAGAATCTGCGATCGGGCAGCGCGCGTTCATATTCTGGGATGTATTGGTAACCGAAAACCGCCAACCGTCTAGCCTGCGTCTCGAACGCGGCCAGCGATTCCACGCCCACCAGCATGTCAATGATCGGCTTGGCGGCGAGGCCTGGCACGGCAGTGCTGCCGATGTGCTCGATGGAAGGCTGCAGCTCGCTGAGCGCTACGTGCAATAGCTGGGATTCGATTCGGAACCGCGCCGGCCATGCGGCGTCATGGGGAACGACCACGATTTCATCGGAACTATGTACCGGGGCGGACAAGCTGGCCGGGATCATCGTGACGCTCCCGTCGGAAAAAAAGTCGTGGTGTTCGTCATGTCCGCTCCTGAGTTGCCCCCGCATTGCAGGAATAAGCGAACGTTAGAGCCCAGAAGGCACGGGCGCAGCCGACCGTTACGTGCCCGCACCGCCGAATATTCACAAGCCGCGCAAAAGGCGGGAATTACCAGCGAGAGGGCGGCTTTCTGTTGATCGTGATCTGGCGATTCTCGATCGTCACATAGCCGCCAATGGTCAGGTCTTTGAAGATGCGGCTGATCATGTCCCGCGACGCGCCAACCCGGTCGGCAATATCCTGCTGCGTCATTTTCTCGGGCACGACCAGCTTGCCGCCGTCTTCCTTGGCGAGCGATAGCAGCAGGCGCGCTACCCGCCCATACACGTCCATCAGCGCCAGGTTCTTGACGTTGTCGGTGGCAATGCGCGCGCGGTCGATCAGCGTGCTGATCAGCGTCATTGCGACGTCCGGGTTTTGCGCGATTGCTGCGCGCAGCTCTTCGCGCATCACCACTGCGCAGGTCGTCGGCTCCAGCGTCATCACAGACGCCGAGCGCGGACGCCCATCCAGGGACATCTCGCCGACATAGTCGCCTGCGCCGTAGGTATCCAGAATCATCTCGCGCCCGTCGTCGTCCGAAACGTACACCTTGACCTTGCCTGCCAAGATGACGAATAGCGAGTCGCCGCGGTCACCTTCGTTGATGATGACGGCGTTCTTCGGAAATGTGCGGGTCTGGCCGCGCATCGCCAGCTCGCGCACCATCGGGTCGCCAATGGCGCCGATCATTTGTTCGGTAGTCATTGCTTCCTATTTTGCGCTGTTTCGAGCTAATTATCGCGTGTAGGAAAAATATGGCCAGCCGTTAGCCCAGGTCGAAAACGGGGTGGGCAACTTAGGTCTTGACGAGTCGGGTGGTGATGTAGCGCCATTGGCTTGCCGTAACCGGCGTAATTGATAGCCTATTGGCGCGTCTCAGGACGATCATGTCGGCCAGCGCTGGGTGCTCGCGCAACTCGGCAAGCGATACAAGGCGTGTTTTCTTCAGCGCCTTGATATCGACCATCGTCCAACGGGGTGCTTCGCGCTTCGAGCCCGCGTCGTAGTACTTACTCTTTCGATCGAACTGTGTCGGGTCCGGATAGGGTTCGCTCGCAACCTCTGCCAGGCCGACGATGCCGGGCTCGGCGCAGCTCGAGTGGTAGAAAAATACGCCGTCGCCTGGGTTCATACCGTCGCGCATGAAATTGCGTGCCTGATACCCACGCACGCCTGTCCACGGGACAGTCGCGCGCGGCGCGGCGAGCGCATCGTCAATCGAACACTCGTCGGGTTCCGATTTCATCAGCCAGTAATTCATCGCTAGTTCAGGGCGCCGAATACGCGTCTGATGATGTCGCTGCCGGCTCCTAGTGGATCGGCGCGAATCTTCTTTTCCTCTTCGGCGATCATGGTGTACAGCCCGTCGAGTGCCTTCTGCGTGACGTAGCGCTCCACTGTCGCCTGCTCTGGCTTTACCAATCCGAATGCTGCGCCCTGGCCGGCGAGCGTGTTGTACTGCTGGGCCAGGCCGCTCTTCTCTGTTACGCGTCGCACGATCGGAAGAAAGCGCTCGGACAGTGGCCCTTCCGTCTTTGACTTAAAGAATTGAGTGACGGAGTCATCACCGCCGCGCAGTATTTGTTTGGCGTCATCGACGCTCATTGACTTCACCGCATTGGTCAGCAATGTCCTTGCCTGCGGCACTGCCTGCTCTGCTGCGCGATTGATCGCGAGCTCAAGTGCATCAACCTCTTCGGCCTTGCCCATCAGTCGCAGAGCACTGCGCACACGCTGCAGTTGGTCCGGCAGCGGAATTCGTACTTTCGGATTTGCCCAGAAACCGTCGGTACGCCCCAGGCTCGCTACTGCGACGGCGGCGCCTCTGTCCAGAGCTGCCTTTAGGCCTGCCGTCGCATCGCGTCCGCTCAGTTGCTCGAGTGACTGTGCTGCCAGAGGCGGGCTTGCAACGGCCACCAGGGCGACGCCGACGGCCCGGAGCACCGCGAAGAATTTTGCACCGGAGAATCTGCTCATCACTTGGGAGTTCCTTCGTCGGGATTGCGCTGAAGCCGCCACACGATAACGCCGGCGATCACGGGTCCGAGCGCCCAAGCCGCGGCCAGAACCACCGAATACAGATTGGAACCGTTGGCGGAAGTGCCGACCTGAAAGCTGACGAACAGTGCTCCGAGCAGCAGCGTCAGCGCCGCCACTATCCACGCTCCATAACGGAGTGTCAGCAGCCACGGATAGACAAAAATTCCGAGGGCGACGATCAGCGCAATTGTGATCGCACCGCCTGCTTGAACCGGGAGTTCATTCATCCGGTGGAGTCTAGCCGTGCCGATCGCTGAGGCCTGCGGCGTGAATATTCTGCAGCCAGCGTGCGGCGGCCGCTGCTGCGGCTCTCCGTTGAACCATCGAACATCCACACAGGAGTTAGACGTTTATCGGTCGTCGCCTTTGCCGGCCGTTTGCGATTAGTTGGCTAGAGGCCGGAAATTGTTGCAACGAACGGGGAGTAACGATGGGAGTAACGATGGCTCACACACTGCGCTTGAAGCAAACGTACCGCCGGAACCAAAGCGGAATATCGGACACGATCGGGGGAGCAGCACGCTCACTTGCCGCCGAGCACCAACTGGCGCTGCGTGCGACAGAAAAAGCGGCTTCGCCTCGCAAGAACCTGGCCGAAGTGCGCGCGATGTACGTTTCGACGCCTGAGCCGCAGCCCAATAGCGATGATGTTGCCCAAACCAAGCTCGCACGCTGACGATGCGGACTAGCAGGCGCCATCAGAGCGCCGGCTAGTCTGTTCCAAGCGAACTAACGCGTCGGTGAGTCGGCGGTCGCCGCCTTGGGCATTAAACCAGCACCACGCGCCCACTTGTACTTCGCGCCGAGCACCGCCACCGGCGTCTCGGTGGTGTAGGGATACGCCGGAATGCCGTGCGCAAAAAGATGCTCTGCGGCTTCTTCCACCTCGACGTCGCCCGCGAGCGAAACCACGACGGGCTTCTCGATGCCTTTGGCCCGCATCTCGTCGATGATTTCAACCATCTTGGCTGCGAACACCATCGGTGGCGTGACGATCGTGTGCCAGTAGCCGAGTATCAGCGCGTGGATGCGCGGGTCTTCGAGGCCGAGCTTGACCGTGTTCTGATACGTCTTCGGCGGTTCGCCACCGGTGATGTCGACGGGGTTACCCGCGGCACCAAAGGGCGGGATGAACTTGCGGAACGCGGCATCGAGATCGGCAGGCATCGCCATCAGCGACAGGCCGTTATCAACGCAGGCATCGGACAGCAGCACGCCGGAGCCCCCCGCGCCGGTGATGATAAGAACGTTCTCGCCCTTGGGAGTGGGCAGGATCGGAATCGCGCGCGCGAACTCGAGCAGATCACGCAAGCTGCGCGCGCGGATCACGCCTGATTGCTTCAGCACGTCCTCGTAGATCTTGTCGTTGCCGGCGAGCGCTCCGGTGTGCGAGCTCGCCGCGCGCGCACCCATGCTGGTGCGGCCTGCCTTCAGCATTACGATCGGCTTTTTCTTCGACACGCGCTTCGCAACTTCAGCAAATGCGCGGCCGTCTTTCAGGTCCTCGCAGTGCTGCGCGATGATCGTCGTGTTGTCATCCTGCTCGAAGAACGTCAGCAGATCGTCTTCGTCGATGTCGGACTTGTTGCCCAGGCCGACGATCGCCGAAACGCCCATCTTGGCCGAGCGCGAAAAACCGATGATGGCCATGCCGATGCCGCCCGATTGTGACGACAGTGCTGCGTGACCCTTGACGTCATACGCGGTGCAGAACGTTGCGCACAGATTTTTCCACGTGTAGTAGAACCCGTAGATATTGGGCCCCATCAGCCGCACGCCGTACTTGCGGCCGATCTGCTGAATCTCCTTCTGGCCCTCGAGGTTGCCGGTCTCCGCAAAACCGGACGGGATCAGCACCGCGCCGGGAATCTTCTTCTCGCCGCATTCGACCAGCGCAGCGGCGACGAACTTCGCGGGAATCGCGAACACGGCGACGTCGATATCGCCGGGAACGTCCTTGACGCTCTTGTACGCCTTCATTCCCATGATCTCGTCGGCGGACGGGTTGATCGGATAGATCTTGCCCTGATAGCCGCCGTTGATCAGATTCTTCATCACCGAGTTGCCGATCTTGCCGGTCTCGCCTGACGCACCGATCACCGCTACCGCTTCGGGCTTCATGATGCGGTTCATATCGCGCACGATGTCGTCGTGCTTCGGGCGGTAACGCGGCTCCGGAGGATTCCAGTCGACAACGATGCGCACGTCGGCTGCGATCGCGCCACTTTGGGTCGCGAACACCGGGTTCAAATCCATCTCCGAAATCTCGGGGAAGTCGGTGATCAGCTGTGAAACGTTCTGGATCAGCGAAGCGAGTGCATTGCGATCCACCGCAGCGGCGCCGCGCACACCCTTCAAGACTTCTGCGGCTGCGATACCGTCAAGCATCGACAGCGCGTCTTCGCGCGTCGCCGGCGCCAGACGGAACGTGATGTCCTTCAATACCTCGACCAGGATGCCGCCGAGACCAAAGGCGACGAGCTTGCCGAATGAAGGATCGGTAACCGCGCCGATGATGACCTCCTGGCCACCCGACAACATCTGCTGCACCTGAACGCCAAGCAGTTGCGCCTTCGCGTCGTACTTCTTCGCGTTGTCCATGATCGTCGTGAAGCCGCGCTCGACGTCTTCTTTCGTTTTGACGCCGACCAGCACGCCTCCGGCCTCGGTCTTGTGCAGGATCGTCGGCGAAACGATTTTCAACACCACCGGAAATCCCATTGACGCTGCCAGCTTCGCTGCATCGGCTGCCGACGTTGCCACGCCTTCTTTCGGAACCGAAATTCCGTAGGCGTCGCACACGAGCTTGCCTTCAGGCGCCGTCAGCGACGTGCGTCCTTCCGCCTTGACCTTGTCGAGAATTGTCCGAACCGAATTCTTGTCACTTGCCATTGCTGTTTTCCTTGTTAGGCGCGGAGTGGCTGGTACTCGCTTGTCTTCTTCGGTGCATCTTTGGTGAATGCACCGGCTTCACGCATGGCTTCGATCTGCGCCTCTGGAAGCTTCAATACTTCGCGCAGTATCTCGTCGGTGTGTTCACCCAGAAGCGGTGAGCGCTCGATCTTTACCGGCGAAGCGGACAGCTTGATCGGCATGCCGACGTTGTGCCACTTGCCTCGCTGCGGATGGTCGAGCTCGACGTACATCTCGCGCAGCTTCACGTGCTCGTCCTCGGCCAGATCCTTAGTGCTCATCACAGGCCCGCATGGGACGTCAAGCTCGTTAAGAATCGCCATCAGCTCGCGCTTCGTGTAATTCGCTGCGAACTCGTTTAACAGCGCCCACATCTGCGCCTGATTCTTGCGTCGGTCGCCTATCGCGGCAAAGCGCGCGTCGTTGACCAGTGCATCACCGCCGACGCGTTTAGCCAGCGCATTCCACACGGCTTCCTGCACGACGACGTAGATGTAGTCGAAAGGTCCGCCGGGCTTGCACTTCAGCACGTTGCCGAGCTGGCCGCCGCCCGAATCATTGCCGGCGCGCGGTGTCGCGTCGAGTCCTTCGGTCGGTTGGCTGTATTCAGTCAACGGCCCGCGTGTCAAGCGCTGATGGTCACGCCATTTGACGCGAGCAAGATTCATCACGCCGTCCATCATCGCGACTTCGACGTACTGGCCCTTGCCGGTCGCGTTGCGCTGATGCAAGGCGGCGAGGATACCAATCACAAGATGTAATCCCGTGCCCGAGTCTCCAATCTGCGCGCCGGCCACACACGGCGGGCCGTCGGGCATCCCGGTCGTGCTCATGCCACCGCCCATTGCCTGTGCGACGTTCTCGTACGCCTTGAAGTCCGCGTAGGGCCCGCTCGAACCGAAACCTTTGATCGACGCCATCACGATGCGTGGGTTGATTTGATGCACTTTTTCCCATGTAAATCCAAGACGGTCGAGCACGCCGGGACCGAAATTCTCCATCACGACGTCGCACTTTTTCAGCAGCTCGATGAAGACTTCCTTGCCCATTGCGTTCTTCATGTTGACCGTGATCGAACGCTTGTTGCAGTTCAACATCGTGAAGTACAGGCTGTCGGCATTCGGCACATCTCGCAACTGACCACGCGTTGCATCACCGGTTGGCGGCTCGAACTTGATCACATCCGCACCGAGCCACGCCATCAATTGCGATGCCGTGGGGCCCGCCTGAACATGCGTCATGTCCAGAATGCGAATGCCCGAAAGTGCCTTGTCCATTACGTTTCCTTGTGCATTGCTGTCAGTGGCGAAAGCTACTCGATCAAGTGCCGTCACGGTTTCTTCTTCGCGGCGGGATTGAGACTGGTGATGCGGCCGCTCTCCGTCCCGCCGCCTTCGTCAATCACGGCATTGATCAGCGTCGGCCGCCGCGAGCGGATCGCTTCCTCCATCGCGTTGCGCAGGTCGTCGGGTGTCTTCGCGTGCACGCCGACGCCACCGAACGCCTCCATCAGCTTCTCGTAGCGCGCATCCTTGACGAACACCAGCGGCGACGGATCGGATCCGCCGGTCGGGTTCTTCTCGTCGCCGCGGTAGACGCCGTTGTTGTTCATGATCACGATGCACACCGGCAGGTCGTAGCGGCAAATTGTCTCGGTCTCCATGCCTGAGAAGCCGAACGCGCTGTCGCCCTCGACCGCGATCACCTGCTGCCCGGTCACCACGGCGGCAGCGACGCTGTATCCCATGCCGATGCCCATGATGCCCCATGTGCCAACGTCGATTCGCTTGCGCGGCTTGTACATGTCGACGATCGAGCGCGTGAAGTCGAGCGCGTTCGCACCCTCGTTGACCAGCACCGCGTCCGGGTTTGCCTTGATGATGTCGCGCACAACGTTGAGCGCGCTTTGGAAGCTCATTGGTGACGGATTCTTCGCCAGCGTCTCGGCCATCTTCGCGACGTTCTTGGTCCTGCGCTCGGTGATCGCGCCGATCCAGTCGGACGGCGGCTTCGGCCAGTGCGAATCGATGCCGGCGAGCAGCGCCTTGACGCACGAGCCGATGTCGCCGACGACCGGCGCGTCGATGCGCACGTTGCTGTCGGCTTCCTGCGGCGAGATGTCGACCTGCACGTATTGCTGCCCGCCCCATGCCTTCGCGCTCTCACCGCCCCAGGTCTTGCCCTTGCCGTGCGACAGAAGCCAGTTGAGCCGCGCTCCTATCAGCATCACGACGTCGGCTTCCGGCAGCACGTACGAGCGCGCGGCGGACGCAGATTGCTCGTGCGTGTCGGGCAGCAATCCCTTGGCCATCGACATCGGCAAGTACGGGATGCCGGTTTTCTCCACCAGCGCGCGGATGTCGGCGTCGCACTGCGCGTACGCCGCGCCTTTGCCGAGGATGATCAGCGGCTTTTTCGCCGACTTCAGCAGATCGAGCGCGCGCTTGACCGCGTCGGATGCGGGAATCTGCTTTGGCGCGGGGTCGACTACCTTGATCAGCGTGCTCTTGCCGGTGGCAGCATCGATCGCTTGCGGGAACAGTTTCGCCGGCAGGTCGAGGTAGACCCCGCCCGGACGGCCGGACACCGCGGCGCGGATCGCGCGCGCGACGCCGACGCCGATGTCCTCGGCATGCAGCACGCGGAACGCAGCCTTTGCGAGTGGCTTCGCGATCGCGAGCTGGTCCATCTCCTCGTAGTCGCCCTGCTGCAAGTCGACGATCTCGCGCTCGGAGGAGCCGCTGATCAGAATCATCGGGAAGCAGTTGACCGTCGCGTGTGCAAGAGCGGTCAGGCCGTTCAGGAAGCCGGGCGCGGAGACAGTCAGGCAGATCCCCGGCTTCTGCGTCAAAAAGCCCGCGATCGACGCGGCATACCCGGCGTTCTGCTCATGGCGGAACGAGATCACGCGCAGTCCGGAGCGCTGCAGCTTGCGCGTCAGATCGGTAATCGGGATGCCCGGTAAACCAAAGATCGTATCGATGCCGTTCAGCTTCAGCGCATCGATCACCAGCTGAAAGCCGTCGATCTCCTGTGAATGGGCATCGGTCTCGCCACTGGCTATTTTCGGCGTTTCGTCAGCGGTAGTTGCGACTGGCTTGGCTGCAATGACTGACGACATCATTCACTCCCGTTAATGAATATCCGGTTCGGCGCTCTGCGTCATCTGTCTGCGGCGCTATGGCGTAACCCATTCGTCGGAAGAACGAGCCTCGTTCGAGGGCCAGCGACGCAGGGTTAGGGAGACGGATTACGAAAATTCATCCTATAGTATTGGCAGAAGCCGGGTCATTGACCCGTGTCAATTTCCCACGCATATGTCGGGCTCTTGAACTTTAGCCTTCGACCGATGCCCGCGCCATGAGCCTAGTTGCGACCCATCCCGAGAGCGCGCGCCTTCGCGCACAACTAAATGAGAACATTGTTCTCAAGCAGATGGACGTGCGCGCGATGGCGCAACTGGAACCGCTGCTGTCCGTGGTCGACTGCCATAAAGGCGAATGCTTGATCCGGCAGGGCGCCCTTGAGATGGAACAGTATTTCCTGCTCGACGGGATCCTGAAACGAGTCGTCGCGAATCAGCAAGGCAGAGAGATGATTCTGCGTTTTGCTGACGCGGGTGCGATGGAGACCAGCTACGCCGCATGGCGGCTCGACACCCCGGTACCGTACAGCATCATGACGGTTACGAAAGCGCGGGTCGTGAAGTTGCCGCTGCCGCAATGGGTCGCGTTCCTCGACCAGCACAGAGATCTAAAGCAAATTTTCGAATTCGAAGTCATGCGCTTGATGAGCGAAATCATGGCGCACACAATCACGCTGCACCTTCTTGATGCGCCGGGCCGCGTTGACCGTTTCATGCGCAAGCATCCTGAACTGTCGGACCGCGTCCCGCAGAAAGAACTCGCGTCGTATTTAAATCTCTCGGCGGAGACTTTGTCGAGACTGCGGTATCAAGGAAAGAATTGAGCGGATTGGCCGGAGGCCTTCACACTGAGACGCCCGCCTGTCTTGCGGCATCTGCCAGATAGTCGCGCGCCCAGAGCATGTCGTCGAGCGTGGTGAACGCGTTGGTGTAGTGACCCTTGAATCCCTTGCCTTCGATCCGCCTGAACATGTCGCCGAAGTCGAGGTCGCCGTCGCCGGGCTTCAAATGCACCTCGTAGCCGTTGCGAAAGCAATCGGCCAGCCGCACCTCATAGACCTGCGACATATCGAGCGCGTCGACGAATCCCGCAATGCCTTCCGGGACCAGGTGCGCGTGATTGGCCGTGAACGACAGTCGAAACGCCGGTGACTGAATCCGCTCGGAGTAGTAGCGCCATTCTTCGATCGTATGAGCAAGGTAGTGCACTTCGGCGTCGTCGGGCTCCTTGTTTAGATTCTCGAGCAGCACCAGTGCGCCTTTCCTCTCCGCATGGTCGACTATTCGTTTGAGTCGTTCGAGCCCGGATTCCATGCGCATTGCCTTGTCGGAACTGAAGTGATACCCGGCATGCATCACGATCCACTTTGCGCCCAGCTTCGGAAAAATATCGACGTACGCTTTAAGGTACTCGTCCACCGCATCCGCTACAAACGGGGAGTACTCCGCGACGTTCACAGCCGAGAGCGTATGCAAGCCCAACTGGATGTCGTGCTTTTCGAGCAATTGGCGCACATTCGCGGCGCGCTGGTCGTCGAAGGTTGTAATCGCATTGGCGGCGGTATCAAGCTGGATATCGATGTAGCGAACTCCATGCTTCGCCGCCCAGGCGATGCCGTCTTCGAGCTTCGCCCGCCGTCCGATGTCGACTCCGATTCGGTCTTTTAATGTCATTGAACGCGACCTTGGCACTTTCCCGCAAAACAGGACGTAAGTGTTGACGATTCCGGGCCGTGAATGTACAAGTGTTGGCACATCCAGCCAACAACAAGTTCAGAGGAGACAATGAAAAGACGCACGCTTATTGCGGGTGCGGGCGCGGCCGCCAGCCTCGGGGTTCTACCCACACTTGCCCAGGAGAAATTCCCTTCGAAACCGATCGAAGTCGTCACCCATTCGGGCGCCGGCGGCGGAACCGACATCACTGCGCGCATGATGATGGTGCACGCACCGGGAGTACTAGGTACAGAGCTGGTCGTTGCCAATCGCGTGGGCGGTGCCGGTGCTGCGGCGCTGTCGTATGCGGCTTCGCGGCCGCGCGACGGATACACGATTCTGCTCGTGACACAGACTCACCTGCTGACCATCCTGCAAGGCAAGTCGCCGGTGAAATACGAAGAGTTTGTGGCACTCGCCCGTGCCACTGCCGATCCGCAGGTGCTGATGGTCGGCAAGGGCAGTGCGATCAAATCGGCTCAGGATTTGGTGGCTGCGGGCAAGGCGCGCAAGCTGAAAGTTGGGGTCACGCATGTCGGTAGCATCGATCACATCTCGCTGATCGGGTTTGCGCGCAAGGCCGGACTGCAGGCACCCACACCAGTGCCGTTCCGCGGTGGCGGCGACATCGTGATCAATGTGGTCAGTGGCAACCTCGACTTCGGCATGTTGAATTACGGCGAGGCCGAGTCGCAGATCAAGGCCGGCGACGTTCGGCCGATCATGGTACTGACCTCGCAGCGACTGAAGGTGTTGCCGAATGTGCCGACGGCGAAGGAGGTCGGCATCGACGCCGACTACGCAACAGTTCGTGGATTCGTCACGCTGAAGGGCGTGCCCGAGGATCGGCTGAAAATCCTCGAGGACGGGCTGATGAAGGCGATGCAGGGCCAGATGTATTCGACCTACATCGAAACCTCTGGGCAAGCGTCCGATAGCGTGGCGCCGCGTGCGGCATGGCAGGCGCAACTCGACGCGATGTACAAAGAGGCAGATAACGAGTTGAAGGCGCTCGGTCCGACAAAGTAGCCGTTGTGCGACGTGAGGATCTTGTTGTGGCGGCGGTGGCGATCGCCGGCTGCATCGTTGCTTTCGCTCTGACGTTTCGCTTTTCGACGACGACCCCCGCCGCGATGATGAGCGGCATGGGTGCGGAATTTTTTCCGCGCCTGGTTATTGCCGTGATCGTGGTACTTGCGGTTTGCATCGCGTTCGGTATCGGCAACCCGCCGATGGAAAAACCAGCGCCGGTGCCTGTCAGCGTCTGGGTTACCGCGGGTGTTCTCGTTGCCTTTGTCGCCGCCGTTGAACTGATCGGCATGTGGCTCGCTTCATTTGTGTTGGTAGTAGGCCTGGGCCGCATGTGGGGTGAGAAGAGCTACCTAAAGACCGGCGTCGCGGCGGTTGGATTGCTCGCTGTGATTTACCTCGTGTTCGTTCGCGTGCTGAAAGGTAACTTTCCAGGCGGTTTGTTAGCGGGACTGTGGTCGTAAATGGATGCCTTTTTGGCAGGCTTGCAGCTCACGTTCACGCCGGAAATCCTGCTGTTGGTGTTGGGCGGCACGGTGCTTGGCATTGTCGTAGGCGCATTGCCCGGGATCAGTGGCAGCACAACGACCGCGCTGCTGTTGCCGCTGACGATCATGATGTCGCCAGTCGCGGCACTTGCATTTCTGGGTTCGATTTACTGCGCCGCGAACTTCGGTGGGTCGATCACCGCTATCTTGATCAACACGCCGGGCGATCCATCGGCGTCTGCGACGGCGTACGACGGTTACCCCCTGGCCAGGCGCGGTGAGGCAGGCCGCGCGCTTGGGATGTCCGCCGTCGCCAGCGCGATCGGCGGAATCTTCAGCGTGATCGTTCTTATCGTTGCGGCCCCATTGCTTGCGCGCCTGGCTTATCAGTTCGGCCCGCCCGAGTATTTCGCGCTGGCGCTGTTTGGTCTGTCGATGGTAGCCGCGGTGGGCGGTGAGTCGCCTTCGAAAAATCTGCTTGCCGGCGCATCGGGGGTCTTGCTCGCCACGATCGGTCTGGACCTGACGACGGGGGTCGAGCGCTTCACGTTTGGTGTGCCGGCCCTGTCTGATGGCCTCGAATTCATTCCAGTGCTGGTGGGGTTGTTTGCGATTGCGGAGCTTTTCGAGCGCATGGCACAGCAAGGAACGGTGCAGGAATACATCAAGCTCACCCGGATCGACATGCCGAGTTGGGCGGACTTCAAGAAGTGTGCGAAAGCCATCGCGCTATCCAGCGGCATTGGGACTTTTATCGGCGCATTGCCGGCGCTGGGCGCGACGACCGCTGCGTTGATTTGCTACAACGAAACAAAGCGCTGGTCGAAATACAAGGAGGAGTTCGGCAAAGGTGCGATCGAGGGAGTCGCGGGCCCGGAGGCTGCCAACAATGCGGCGGTCGGGGGCGCAATGGTGCCGACGCTGGCGCTTGGGATTCCCGGCAGCACAACCACGGCGATTATCTTGGCCGGACTGCTGATTCAGGGAGTGCGCCCGGGACCGCATCTGTTCAACGAGCAACCGACGCTTTTGTATGTCGTGTTCGGCTCGATGTTGTTATGCAATATGCTGTACCTCTGTCTCGGCTTTCTGTTTGCCAAGGGGTTTGCCCGAATCACGCTGATTCCCGATGCGTATCTTTGGCCGGCGGTGTTCATCTTGTCCGTCGTCGGGTCCTATGCTCCGAACCAGTCGATGGTTGACGTGCTGATCATGCTGGTGTTCGGTGTCGTGGGTTATCTGTTTCGCCGCTATGGCTTCTCTCCGGCACCGCTGATAATGGGGTTGGTACTGGGCAAGATGGTCGAGGAAACATTGAAGCAGTCGCTGTTGATTTTCGATCAGGACTGGACGCAGTTTTTCTCGCGCCCTGTGGTCGTCGTGTTGTTCTTGATTACCGCGGCGAGTCTGCTGGTGCCGGCGTTGTTAAGAGCATGGCAGAGGTTGCCGGCGCGCAGGGACGCATGACTCCACTGGTCGGATTGATGCTAGGAGACTGCACGGGAATCGGCCCCGAGCAGTGTGCCCGGGTGCTTGCCGATCGGCGCCTGGCCGATGCCGCAAAGCTGCTGGTAGTTGGTGATGCGCGGGTGCTGGGCCAGGGCGCCAGCGATGCGCGAGTGTCGCTTCAGATCCGCAGCTATCAAGCACCCGAAGACGTCGATTGGTCGGATGAATGCGTGCCGGTCATCGATCTTGCGAATATCGATCCGCGGAACATCCGGCGCGGCGCGATTTCCGCCGATTCTGGCCGCGCGACCGGCGAGACACTTGCGACCATGGTGGCGCTGGCCCTGGAGCAGCGTCTGGACGCGATTACATTCGCACCCCTGAACAAGGCGGCCTTGCAGGCCGGTGGATGGAAGTTCGCCGACGAGCACCAGATGTTTGCTCACTTGACGAGGCACCAAGGGTTTTTCGGCGAAATGAACGTGCTCGATGGGAAGTGGATGTCGCGGGTCACATCGCATCTCGCACTGCGCGCTGCGCTCGATCTGATCACCGCGCAGCGTATCGACGACGCATTGACACTGGCCGACGCAACGATGCGCGCCGCGGGTTTTCAAAATCCGCGCATCGCGGTGGCGGCACTGAATCCGCACGGTGGCGAAAACGGTTTGTTTGGTCGTGAGGAAATCGACATCATCGCCCCGGCAGTCAAGCGCGCTACGGTGCGCGGGATTGCGTGCGAAGGGCCGTTTCCATCCGATACCGTCTTCATCAAGGCATTTGGTGACAGCTTCGACGGTGTGTTGTCGATGTACCACGATCAAGGTCAGATAGCGACCAAGCTGAAGGGGTTCAATCGCGGCGTAACTGTCACCGCGGGGTTGAAGACCATCTTCACGACGCCCGCGCATGGAACAGCGTTCGATATTGTGGGCCAGGGCATCGCCACGACCGGTGCTTTGGAGCAAGCGGTGCGACTCGCAGCGCGACTGAGCGCAGGCCGCAAAATCCAGTTAGACGATCACGTTTGATGCACGCCAAAGAAACACTGACTGATTACGTTGCCGGCTTCGTCGTGCACGCGACCGCGAGCGATGTTCCGGTTGATGTCGCGTATCTGGGCAAGCGCTCGGTACTCGACGGCATCGGACTCGCGCTCGCGGGCTCCGTCTCCGCATGCGGCCGCATCGCGCAGAGGTACCTGGAGTCGCTCGGGATTGCGAGCGATGACGGCGCCACAATCATCGGCACAACGTTGCAGGCGCCGGCACGTTTTGCCGCGTTCGCGAACGGCCTGGCGATCCACGCCGATGATTACGACGACACGCAGCTGGCGGTCGCCAAAGATCGCGTCTACGGCCTGCTGACCCATCCGACGGCGCCGGCTTTGCCACCTGTGCTGGCACTCGCCGAGCGGGGTCATCGCAGCGGTGCCGATCTGATGCTCGCCTACCAGGTGGGTGTCGAGGTCGAATGCAAAGTCGCCGAAGCGATTCTGCCGCGCCATTATCAGCATGGATTCCACAGCACAGCGACGTGCGGATCAATCGGTGCGGCGGCAGGCGCAGCCAAGCTGCTCGGGCTGGATCGCGATGCGACCCGCCGTGCGTTGAGTATTGGAGCGACGCAGGCCGGAGGTCTGCGCGAGAATTTTGGAACGATGACCAAGCCGTTTCATGCCGGACGCGCTGCGGAAAATGGCGTGGTTGCCGCCGAGATTGCCGCGCTCGGTTTCACAGCGTCGCCAAATGGGTTGGAGGCCGATCGGGGTTTCTTCCGCGCCGCAGGTGGCGGCTACAGTCGCGAGATGATCGAGCAGAAATTGGGCAGTCCATGGACGTTTAACTTCCCTGGCGTTTCGATCAAGCCCCACCCGAGCGGCTCGTTGACGCATCCGGGGATGGCGGTAATGATGGATCTGATCCTCAAACACGACATCAAGCCCGAGCAAGTGAAGCGCGTCTCGGTGGGTACCAATCACAACATGCCCAACGCCTTGATCCATCATCGTCCGGTCAACGAGCTGCAGGCCAAGTTCAGCATGGAGTTCTGCATGGCGATCCTGCTGCTCGAACGCAGCGGAGGCCTGGAGCAGTTCACCGACGAGGTCGTCAGTCGCGCCGACGTGCAGGCGATGATCAGCAAAGTGGACTTCGGCGTGGATCCCGAAGCTGAGGCGGCCGGCTTTGACAAGATGACGACTCTCATCAAGATCGAAATGAACGACGGCAAAGTGATCAGCGGTCGTGCCGACTTCGGCAAAGGCAGTCCTTCCAATCCGATGAGCGATGCGGAGTTGTCGGAAAAATTCCTGCAATGTGCGGCTTGGGGCGGCTTGAACAACGAGCAGGCGCAAGCGGTGTTGGATCGTGTTTGGAAGATCGAGACCATTTCCGACATCACAGAGCTGACGCGACTGCTGCGTCGTTGACACGTATGCCGCACATTCCCGCGTCCCCTGCACTCGCGCGCTTTCGCGTCATCGATTTGACGCAGGTGCGTGCAGGCCCTACCGCTGCACGGCAGCTCGCAGATTGGGGCGCCGACGTCATCCAGGTGCAGATGCCGGAACAGATGCGCGGCGACGACACGCTCGGCGGACAAGACGGTTCTGATTATCAGTACACGCATCGAAACAAGCGCTCGATCACGTTGAACCTGAAGCTGCCGGAAGGCATCGATGCCTTGAAGAAGCTCGTCTCGACCGCCGATGTGCTGCTGGAAAACTTTCGACCCGATGTTAAACACCGTCTCGGCATCGACTACGAGTCGTTGGCGAAGATCAATTCCAAGCTGGTCTACGCCAGCATCTCGGGTTTTGGACAAACAGGTCCGTACGCAACTCGGCCGGGTTTCGACCAGATCGCGCAGGGAATGGGAGCGCTGATGTCAGTTACCGGCTTACCGGGGCATGGACCGCTCCGTGTCGGCATTCCAATCGCCGATCTATGCGGGGGCATCTTCGCCGCCTATGGAGTAACAGTGGCGTTGCTTGAACGTGAGCAGTCCGGTAAGGGGCAATGGCTCCATACGTCGTTGCTTGAAGCGATGCTCTACATGATGGACTTCCAGGCTGCACGCTGGACGGTCGATCACGAAATCCCTGGGCAAGCCGGCAACTCGCATCCGACCAGCATTCCAACTGGCGTCTTCAAGACCAGCGACGGGCACATCAATATTGCAGTGTTTGGCGGCAAGATCTGGGAGCGCTTTGCGGAGACGCTTGACGCTCCGGAATGGATCAGCGATGAGCGCTCAAAGACAAAGAGCGCGCGCTCGGTGAATCGTGACTGGCTGAACGCCGAGATCGAGCAGCGTTTGCAGCACGGAACGAGCGACTACTGGATCGAAAAGCTGAACTCGGCAGGTGTGGCATGCGGGCGTATCAACAATCTCAAACAAGCATTCGATGAGCCACAGGTGCAACATTTGCAAATGCTGCAGAAAGTCACGTCGGCGCGCCTTGGTGAACAGGTGCTGATGCGACAGCCTGTTACGTTGACCCGCACTCCGTCCTCGATTGCGCGTGCGACGCCTCGGCGCGGCGAGCATTCCGAAGAAGTTTTTCTCGATATCGGTTACACGCGGGAGGATCTCGCGCGCATGAAAGCCATAGGAGTCTTTTGATGAACGACATGATCTACCCGGCACACACCGAGCGCGTTCAAACTTCGCTTGATGGTTCCGTATTGCATATCCGCTTCAACAATCCGACCAAGCACAACGCACTGTCGATGGATATGTGGGAAGCGGTGCCGCGCTTGCTCCAGCAGGCCGGCAACGACGACAACGTCCGGCTCGTAGTTTTCTCGGGAGCCGGCGATAAGTCGTTTATCTCCGGTGCCGATATATCGCAATTTGAAGATATGCGGGCGGCGAAGGAGGCGGTGAAGCGTTATGAGCAGACTGCCGAAAGTGCGCTGCAGGGCATCTACGAGTTTGCCAAGCCGACGATCGCATGTGTTCGTGGTTATTGCATTGGCGGCGGAGTGAACGTTGCCATCAGTTGCGATATCCGGATCGCATCGACCGATTCTGTTTTTTCGATTCCCGCGACGCGACTAGGACTCGGCTATCGCGTTTCAGCAATGCAGAACCTGGCTGACCTAGTCGGCCCAGGATTCGCGAAAGACATCTTCTTTACCGGCCGCCGGCTTGACGCGGCGGAGGCACTGCGTATCGGGTTGGTCAATCGCATCGCGGCGCCGAACGACCTCGATTCGCTGCTCGAGGAGTACACGGCGGCCATCACGACCGGTGCGCCCCTGACGATAAGAGCGGGCAAACGTATTCTGCGCGAGGTGCTGAAACCCGGCGCTATCGATGTGGATGCGTGTCGCAAGTTGATCGCCGAGTGTTTTGACAGCGAAGACTATATCGAGGGCCGGCGCGCATTCATGGAGAAGCGCAAGCCGCAGTTTAAGGGACGATGATGTCGTCACCGCTGCTAATTTTTCCGAGCACTAACGAGACTCAGGCGCACCCGGCTGCGCTGCACGTACTCGGGCCAAGCCGCGGCCGATCAACGGCCAGAACAGCATCACCAGCGCCAGTGCGGTGATGCTGCCGACCAGCCAGTTTGAAAAGAACACGCGCACATCGCCCTGCGAAATAATCATCGACTGACGGAAGGAGTCTTCTGCGCGGTCGCCCAAGACGAGTGCCAATACTAGCGGCGCGAGCGGATAGTCGAGCTTCTTGAACAGATAGCCGATGACGCCAAACAACAGCATTAGCCAGATGTCGAGCATCGCGTTGTGCACGGTGTAGGCGCCGATCGCACAGATCACGATGATGACCGGCGCGATGATTGAAAACGGAATCCGCAGTATCGCTGCGAACATCGGCACACACGTCAATACAATCACTAGCCCGACGATGTTGCCGAGGTACATGCTCGCGATCAGTCCCCAGACAAAATCTTTCTGTTCGACGAACAGTAGCGGTCCCGGCTGAAGTCCCCAAATTAACAAACCGCCCAGCAGCACCGCCGCAGTGGGCGAGCCTGGAATGCCAAGCGCGAGCATCGGCAATAACGCGGACGTGCCCGCGGCATGGGCTGCGGTCTCGGGCGCCACGACACCTTCCAGCTGACCCGTTCCGAACTTGGCGCCGTCGGGCGATGTGCGCTTGGCAACGCCATAGCTCATGAATGACGCAGGAGTCGCGCCGCCGGGCGTGATTCCCATCCAGCAGCCGATCACGCAGCTGCGCAGTGACGTCATCCAATACTTTGGAAGTTTGGCCCACGTTTCCAACACTATCTTCGGATTGATCTTGGCGGTCTTGCCGGAGAACTTCAGACCTTCCTCCATCGACAACAGGATTTCGCCGATGCCGAACAGGCCAATCACCGCGATCAGAAAATCGAAGCCCCGCATCAACTCGAGGAATCCGAAGTTCAATCGAAGCTGGCCGGTGACCGTATCCATGCCAACGGCGGCGAGCGCAAACCCAAGCATCATCGATGTCAGAGTTTTCCACGGTGATCCCTTGCCCATGCCGATGAAGCTGCAGAACGTGAGCAGGTAGACCGAGAAAAATTCGGGCGGCCCGAACTGCAGCGCGAATTGCGCGACCAGCGGTGCGAGAAACGTAATCATCACGACCGCAACGAATGCGCCGACAAACGACGAGGTGAACGCGCCCGTCAGTGCTTCACCGGCTCGTCCCTGTTGCGCCATCGGATAGCCGTCGAACGTCGTCGCGACCGACCACGGTTCGCCCGGAATGTTGAACAGAATTGAAGTGATGGCGCCGCCAAACAACGCTCCCCAGTAAATGCACGAGAGCATGATGATCGCCGACGTGGGCGGCATCGCGAACGTCAGCGGAAGCAGAATCGCGACGCCGTTGGCACCTCCCAGACCGGGCAGCACACCAATGATTACGCCGAGGACGATGCCGATCATCATCAGCATCAAATTAAATGGGGTCAGGACCACGGCAAAGCCATGGAACAACGCGTTTAATTCGACCAAATGTGGCTCCGTGCCGTGGGGTGGGGCATCAGATAGTTCTAGTACCCGAGAAAGCCGAGTGGGTTAAGCACTCCTTTGAACAACGGCACCTTAAACCAGACTTCAAACATCAGGAAAAACAGAGCGTTGATCACGAGGCCGACGACAACGCTTTTCCACCATGAATACTTGCCGAGCCAGACCATGAAGACCGCGATGTATATAGCCGAGGCGATGTACAGACCGACAAACTTTACGGCGAGAACGTAGATTGTTGCTGGGACCAGTACGGTCAGCACCCGCTTGAATGGAACCCACAACACAAACGGTTTGCTAACGATCGACGAATTTCGGATCGCTTGGGTCATCGTGACAAAACTCGCGATGCAGATCAGCAGTCCGATGTAGAACGGAAAGTAGCCCGATTGCGGCCCGTCGGCGCCCCATTTCGAGCCCAGCCGATAACTGTCGTAAACAACAAGCGCGCCGACACCAAATAAGATCAGCGCGACAGCAATCTCGACAGATCGCGTTGACACGCCCGAACGATCGCCGCCGGCTTGCAATTGATTTTCTTCCATGGGTTGCAACAAGATGATGCGAAGACCGCCGTTGATCGGCGGTCTTCGCGACTGACTAAGGCTTGGCGAGGAAGCCCGCTTCGCGCATCAGCTCGCGATGCGTGTTTTCTGTCTTCTCCACCCACTTTGCATAATCGGGACCGGTCATGAAGGTCTGGTTAAATGCGCCGTCTTCCATGAATTTCTTCCACTCAGGCGTTTCGCGGACCTTTTTGAACAGGTCGACGTAGTAAGCCACCTGTTCCTGGCTCACGCCGCCGGGCATGAAGATGCCGCGCAACATCACATAGTCCGTCGGCACGCCCGATTCCTTGCATGTCGGGATGTCATTCCAGGACATCGTGTCCGTGACCTTGGTTTTGTACGGCATACGCTCGTCGTCGAACACGCACAGCGGACGGAGCTTTCCAGCCCGCCATTGAGCAACGGCCTCGATCGGATTGTTGACGCTGGAGTCGACGTGCTTGCCGACGAGTTGCACCGCAACGTCGCCGCCGCCTTTGAATGGAACGTAGTTGAATTTGACGCCAGCGGACTTTTCGATCGCGACAGTGATGATCTGATCCTCCTGCTTCGACCCGGTGCCACCCATCAGCTTTGCCGGATTCGCCCCTTTGACTGCAGCCAGATACTCCTTCGCGTTCTTGTACGGCGAATCCGCGTTGACCCATAGCACGAACTGATCGAGCGCCAGCATCGCCACTGGCGTAAGGTCTTTCCAGTTAAACGGAACGCCGGTGGCGAGTGGCGTCGTGAACAGGTTCGATAGGGTGATGATGATCTTGTGCGGATCCCCCTTGGCCTCCTTAACTGCGAGAAAGCCCTCAGCGCCCGCGCCGCCGGATTTATTGACAACGATCAGCGGTTGTTTCGCCAGATTATTCTTGGTGATCACACCTTGCAGCAGGCGCGCCATCTGATCGGCTCCGCCGCCGGTTCCCGCGGGTACAACAAACTCGACGGGCTTCGTGGGCTCCCATGCCGCAAATGCGACAGGAGTCGCAGCGGCGAATGTTCCCGCCGTCAGCGCGAATAAAGCGCGCCTCAGGGTCCTTGGTGAATATTTGATCATTACGTCTCCCAGTTCAATTTATCAACACTCTTCGCCGCTTGGCCGCGGATCTGGTGCGTAGACACGCATCATCGTCCGAAATTCCAGCCCCGGTAATTGATCGCGGTCAATTACCGGCGCGGACTCACAACCACGCAGCGTGGCGCAATGCAATTTCCGTTTCTACCGGAATTACCCGTATGACAGGTAGACGGCGTGGGCTGTCTGGAGATTCCCGGGACGAACAGCATACAAACGCAAAAAGGACTAAAGCGGTTGCAGTATCACCCGCGCGTGCTTTTCGCGCATCGTTGCCACAAGTTGTTTGAGCAGCGCATGCACCGCGCGTGACGCAGGCGCGGGGGTGCCGGTCAGCTCTGCAAGTTCGATCACGGAGCCGATCAAGGCGTCGACTTCCACCGCGCGGCCCGCTTCGACATCCTGCAATGTCGACGTCTTGTGCTTGCCGACCTTCTCGGCACCTTCGATGCGTTTTTCGAGCGGCATGCGGAACGTGACCCCGAGTTTTTCCGCGACTGCCTGTGCCTCGCGCATCATGTCGGCGGCCAGCTGACGCGTCGCCGGCTCCTGACAGATATCGACCAGTGTCGCGTGCGTCAGCGCGCTGATGGGATTGAAGCTCATGTTGCCCCATAGCTTCAGCCAGATTTCCGAGCGAATGTCTGTGACCACCGGCGATTTCCACTGCGCGCCGATAAACGCTTCCGACACCTTTGCAACGCGCTCACTTTGGGCGCCGTCCAGCTCGCCTACCGGAAACCGGTCACCTTCGAGCCGCTTTATTACTCCAGGCGCAACAATCTCGCCGGCCGGGTACACCACACAGCCAATGATGCGACTCGGCTTAATGCTGTCTTCGATGACGCCCTCAGGATCTGCCGACTTCAGACGGTGGCCAGCATGTGGGCCGTTAAAATTCTGGAAGTACCACCACGGCAGTCCGTTTTGCAACGTAACTACGATCGTGCGGTCATCGAACAGTGCGCGCATCTGCGGCGCCACAGCGGCGATCGTGTAGGCCTTCACCGCCAGCAGGACCAGGTCTTGTCTGCCGGCTTCGTCGCAACTCGCGACAGCGCGCAGGTTGGCGGCGTGCTCCTCTGTGCCATCTGGCTCCACAAGTCTGAGCCCGTTCGCGCGAATCGCGTCCAGATGTGCACCCTGGTCGACAACAGTGACGGCATGATCTGAGCGCGACAACCGCACCGCAAGCATGCCTCCGATTGCGCCGGCACCGATGACTGCAATTTTCATAGCGCTATTCAAACCGGTTGGTTAGTGTGCCTATGCCGTCAATGACAACGCTGACGGTGCTGCCAGGTTTCATCGAACCGACGCCAACCGACGTGCCGCAGGCGATGACGTCGCCTGCTTCTAGGGTCATATCACGAGAGATCAGACTGACAAGGGCCGCTGGCCCGAAAATCGCGTCCGAGACCGGATAATTCTGTCGCTCCTGACCGTTGAGGAGCGTTCTGACGACAAGCAGGTTGGGATCAACGTCGGTGGTGATCACCGGGCCAAAAACACCGAACGTGTCAAAGTTTTTCGCACGCGTCCATTGTGCGAAGCCGGGAGCTTTGTTGAGAATCTCGGCGGCGGTTACGTCATTGACGCACGTGTAGCCGAAGATATAGCTGTGCGCGTCAGCCTGGGTGACCGCGCGACACCGCTTACCGATGACGATACCGAGCTCACCTTCGAACACGACCTTGCCGTCGTAGAACTGCGGCGTGCGAATTGGTTCGTCACTGGCGAGGAACGAAGTGGTGCCCTTCAGAAAGTACAAAGGCTCGGAGGGCACCGGATGATCGAGCTTCGTGACCAATGCGTGATAGTTGTCGACGAGCCCGATCATCTTGCTGGGTTTCGTCGGAGTCAGCAGCTTCGCCGCACCACATGGGATCGATTCTCCGGTGGGCTGCGGGTTTACAAACATATCTCCGGTATGGACCGCGATCGCATCCGCTGCGACCGTACCGAAATACTCACGTCCCTGATAGCTGACGCGCGCCCAGATTGGCATCGTCTCCCCTCTATTTTTCGACACGACTGCACAGGTAGTGCTGTCGGCCCATTTGTTGCTGCGACTCTACCGCGTCTTGGTGCAATCCGGTGCCGCAGCGCGGTGCGCAGACCTTCGCTCTAAAATGCCAGGACAAGTGTCGATCGCCGTACGAGGGAGAACAATGAAAACGATCGCAACAGTCGTTGCAGCAATCGCGGGTGGCGCCGTTCTGATGGCGTCCACCGGCGCATTGGCGCAGTCAGATTATCCCAACCGCCCAGTCAAGCTGATCGTCGGGTTTGCGCCTGGCGGATCGACCGATATCGTCGCCCGAGTAGTCGCGCAGAAACTTGGCCAGCAGCTCGGCCAGACGGTCGTGGTAGAAAATCGCGCTGGCGCCGGAGGTACGATCGGTGCAGATGCAACCGCGAAAGCGGCATCCGATGGCTATACGCTGACTCTCGGCACAACCAGCACGCACGCGATCGCACCCGGTGCGTATTCGAAACTTCCATATAACCCCGTCACCGATTTCACACCCATTTCGCTGGTGGCCGTTACGCCGTACCTGCTGGTTGTCAATCCGACGGTGTCGGCGCGCAACCTGACCGAGTTCATTGCGCTGGCGAAGAGTCAGCCTGGCAAATTGAACTACGCGTCCGCCGGTAACGGTACCGCGACCCACCTTGCGATGGAGATGCTCAAGGATGCGGCGAAGGTCGATCTCGTGCACGTTCCCTACAAGGGAAACGCGCCGGCCGACGTCGCGATTCTCGCGGGGGAAGTGCAGGCCGTGTTCGGCTCGATGCCGGCGCTGCTGCAAAACACCAAGGCAAACAAAGTGCGTCCGCTAGCAGTGGGAACCTTGGTGCGCTCGCCCGCGCTGCCCGATGTGCCAACCGTGGCGGAACAGGGCTATCCGGGTTTCGAGGCCACACTGTGGCTCGGCATCTTCGGTCCGGCAAATCTGCCGAAGCCAGTCGTCGATCGCCTGCACAAGGAGATTGTCGCGATTGTCGCTACCACCGACTTCAAGTCCGCGATGGAGGCCAATGGGGCCGAGCCGATCAGCAGCAAGTCGTCTGAGGAATTTCGTGACATGCTGCGCGGCCAGGTGGACAAGTACGTCAAGATCACCAAAGCGGTTGGCATCAAGCTCGACTAGTTAACCAAACGAAGAGAGACCATGGGAAAAGACGATCTGCGCCAAGCCAAATACGTTATCGATATCGGCCAACGGCCGTCGCTACCCGTAGTGGGTAGCGATCTGCGTTTTCCCGTCGGGCGCATTTTCTGCGTCGGCCGTAATTACGCCGAACACGCGCGCGAGATGGGGCACGATCCTGACCGCGAACCGCCGTTTTTTTTCATGAAGGCGCCCAGTTCGATTGTCGAAAGCGGTTCAACGATCGATTACCCCGTCGGCACCAAGGATGTTCACCACGAGATCGAGATGGTGGTCGCGATCGGCAAGGGCGGGAAAAACATTACGCCTGAGAAAGCGCTCGATCATGTTTGGGGTTATGGAGTGGGTCTGGACATGACACGACGCGATATCCAGGGCGAGGCAAAGAAAATGGGCCGCCCGTGGGAGATGGGCAAGAGCTTCGATCAGTCAGCGCCGTGTTCGGCGCTGCGCCCGGCGAGCGAGATCGGTCATCCACAGAAAGGTGCGATCCAGGTCAAGGTCAACGGTGAGGTCAAGCAACAGGGTGACTTGTCGCAACAGATCTGGAGCGTGCCGGAGCAGATTGCTTATCTGTCGAGCCTGCTCACGCTGCAAGCTGGGGACCTGATCTTTTCCGGCACGCCCTCGGGTGTCGGTCCGGTCAAGCGCGGCGATATGCTCGAAGGTCACGTCGACGGAGTAGGCGATCTGACGGTCACGTACTCGCCGGACCCGTAGACCCACGACCTGGTGAAACTTCGCTATCTGATTCAAGGCGGCGGCTGATCACTTCTTCGCGCAGGTCCAGCTCTCGCTCTATCCGGCGCCTGATCTCGTCACTGATGCGCGCGCTACGCAACAGACCATTCACGTACTCTCGTTCTGCGTGAATCAGCGCGAGTTCAAGACGGTCGACTCGCGCTGCAACTTCGCTGCCGTCACCACACAGATCGCGTCGGCGTTCGAATTGATTCACTCGGTCGGCCTGCAACTCTCGCACTTGCCGAATCTGCTCCGCTGGAAGCTTGGTTTGTACGGAGAGCTCCTGTAGCCGATCGAAAGCAGCCCGTGCGGCTTCAAGGCGAGCGTCGGCTTCCTGTTGCTGCTTCAAAAGGTGTTCTCTGTTGCCCGAGTCGGTCAAGCCCAGCTTTCGCACAAGCCATGGAAGCACGGGCCCTTGCACTACCAGCGTCACCACGATAACGCTAAACGTCAGGAACAGAATCAGATTCCGATTCGGAAACGGCTGGTCGCCACTGATCATTACCGGAATGCTGAGGGCGGCGGCGAGCGAAACGACTCCGCGAATGCCGGTGAACGAGATGATGAACGGATGCTGCCAGAACGGTGGCGGATCCTGGGCTCGTAACGAGGGTAACAGCCACCGCTGCACGTACGTCGCTGGAAAGACCCAAACAAAACGTACGGCAATCGCGACAAAACTAATAGCGATGGCGTAAAGAAAGAGCTGACCCAATGCAAATGGTCCTAACCCCTCGAGAACGACGCGCGCCTGAAGCCCGGTCAACAGAAAAATTGCACCCTCAACGAGATAGGTGACGAACTCCCAAAAGAATACTGCCTGGAGTCGCGTCTTCGAACGTATCAGGTCGATACCTTTGGCACCGACATACAAACCGGCGATCACCGTCGCAAGAACTCCTGATCCTCCGGCAGCGTGTGGGATCCAGAAAGCAAGAAAAGGCGTCAACAGCGAAAGCGTGACTTCGATGCGCGGCTCGTTAGCCCAGTAGCGCAACCGCAACATCAGCCAACCAACGATGAACCCCCACAGCGTTTCGCTAACGACAATGGCTGCAAATGTCATCGTCGCTTCTGCCAGCGAGAACAGGCCGGTCAAGACGGCAGTCAGGGCGAATTTAAAAAGCACCAAGGCTGTCGCATCGTTGACCAGACCCTCGCCTTCCAGGACTGCTGTGATGCGACTTGGAACTCCCAGCCGGCGCGCAATCGCGAGCGGCGCCACGACGTCGGGCGGCGACACAATGGCGCCCAGCACAAACGCCACCGCCCACGGCAGTCCGATCAGCCAATGCGCGGCAGCCGCAACGACGATCGTCGTGAACACGACACATCCCACGGCGAGCAGCGAAATTTCGCGCAGGTTGTCGCGAAATGCCTGCCAGCTCATGCCGAACGCCGCGTAGTAAATCAGCGGTGGCAAAAAGACGAGTAGCACCAGGTTGGGCGGCAGCGCGATCCTCGGCAGACCTGGCACGAGCGCGAGAATTACCCCGGCGACTACCAAGACGATAGGGCTTGGAAGATCGATGCTGCGCGCAATCCAATTGACCAGCGCGGTAATTGTGAGCACCGCTGCAGCGGCATACAGGATCGGTTCCATGCTGATCAGCTTGTCGAGGCGAGCCTAATAACACATGCGTTGATCAAGCGGCTTAATCCAATCGCGCGATAATCATTCTAGATGCTTCGATAAGCGCCCGTCACGCGCGTGCGTAGGCTTGCCCGATGTCCGATTCGATTTCCGCAGTTGTCGTTGAACCCGAGCGTGAAGTCGATCCGAGCGATCCGTACGCGCGCGAAGCACAGACGTTTCCGCGGCTCAGTGTCGACGCTGCGAATCGTGTGGCCAATTACGGCGTCGAACAGGGACTGCGTAAAGGCACGCGTTTGTTCGAGCGTGGCCAGCGCGGTGTTGACTTTTTTCTCGTGCTCGAAGGCAACATTGAAATCTTCGATGTGGACGCCGAAGGCGAGCCGCATGTGCTGACGGTGCACGGTGAGCGTCAATTCACCGGCGAGCTCGACCTGTTCAACGATCAGCAAATTTTGGTATGTGGGCGCACCGGCATGAATAGCCGCGTAGTACGTGTCAAGCGTGCCGATTTTCGGAAGATGCTAAGCGCTGAACCGGATATCGGCGAGATTGTGATGCGTGCCTATATCTTGCGACGCGTTGGATTGATTAGGTATTCGCAGGGCGCGGTTACCGTAATTGGTTCCGCTCACGGGGCCGATACGCTGCGCTTGGACCGCTTCTTGAGGCGGAACAATTATCCGCATCGATTGCTCAACGTCGACACTGACCGCGCCGCGCATGCCGCTTCTCGCGCGCCACAAGGTTTAGCCTTGTCCGATCTGCCGGTGGTGATCGCGAACCGGCAAAGACGTGCTGCGCAATCCGAGCACGATTGCGCTTGCTGACATGCTCGGGCTTGACCGAGAACTTCGACGCCGATGAGGTCTTCGATGTGGCGGTGATCGGTGCGGGGCCATCGGGACTCGCCGCGGCGGTATACGCCGCGTCAGAAGGATTACGCACGATCGTGCTCGAAGGCGCTGGCGCCGGGAGGGCAGGCTGGTACGAGCTCCAAGATCGAGAACTATCTGGGATTTCCAACTGGAATCTCCGGCCAGGCGCTTGCAGGGCGCGCACAAGTGCAGGCGCAGAAATTCGGCGCGCGTCTTGCCATCGCGCGCGCGGTGACCGGCATCGAATGCAATGACAAACCGTATCGGGTGCATCTCGAAGGCGAGCGCTCGGTGGCAGCACGGGCCGTCGTCATCGCCACCGGCGCCCGCTATCGCAAGCTTGACGTGCCGGACTACGCTCGCTTCGAAGGGCAGGGCATCCATTACGCCGCAACCGCAATGGAGCAGCAGCTCAGCGAAGGCGAGGAGGTGGTGATCGTCGGCGGCGGCAACTCGGCCGGACAGGCGGCGATTTATCTATCACGCACTGTCGAGCACGCGCACATCTTGGTTCGCGGTGCCGGGCTCGCTGCGACGATGTCTGATTATCTGGTACAGCGAATCGAATCGTCGCCAAAAATCACGCTGCATCCGTTTACCGAGATCACTGCGCTTGCGGGCGATACGATCTTGCGCGAGGTGACGTGGACCAACCGCAAAACCGGCGCGCATCAAACGCGGCGCATCGGTGCGGTGTTCGTGATGATCGGAGCAGAACCGAACACCCAGTGGCTTGATGGTTGCCTCGCGCTCGATGCGCGAGGCTTCATCATTACGGGCCGCGATGAAGAAGGGCGCGCGCTTGATTCGGCATACGCGACGACGGGGCCGGGATCTTCGCTGTCGGCGATGTGCGGTCAGGGTCGGTCAAGCGCGTGGCCTCTGGCGTGGGTGAAGGGTCGGTTGTCGTGCAGGCAGTCCACCGATTTCTAAGTCCCGGGTGTGGAGTGATAGTGCGCAAGCACCTTATGCGCTTGCTCGCACCAATGAAAAGATCCCCCGCCTGTGCCGCCCGGCCAAATGTCCTGAACCATCGGTTCAGGGTGGTCGCTGTCCACGCCGCTTAGGTTCAGCAAACGCGTGCCGATCGCACCACGGCGCGAGGCCAGCAACCTTGCGCACAGCGCATTGGTTCAAGGAACTATGAGGCCTTTGCGCGAACACCGCAGGGAATTTTTTGCGTTCCAACCACCGAACGCTTGGTCGCAGTTTAGCGCTTTCGCAGCGCGCTTCGTCTGAAACGAAGCGTCCGAATTAGAACAATTTTTCCTGCGGTAATAGCGCTTCGTCGCAGACTTGCATCAGGTCACGAACGCGGCGGCGCATTTCGCCTACTTCGACGCCATCGCTGCCCCGATTATTCAATAGTTCGTGCGCGAACTGAAGCGCGGCCATCACGGCAATCCGGTCGGCGCCCATGACTTTGCCGGCTTCGCGTATTGCCTGCATTTTCGAATCGACCAGCTGCGCGCTCTTCAGCAACGCCTCTTTTTCGTCGGGACTGCACGCGAGCCGATACTCGCGGCCGAGAATCGAAACGCTCAGGTTTTCCATTGAGTCGTAAAGCTTGCGTTCTTGATTGGATCAGGCAGACGTTGCAGCAGCGCGTCAAGCCGGCGCGCAGCTTCGTCGACCCGACCATTCATAGATTCAAGCTCGGATGATGCCGCAACGAGCTGCGCACGAAGCTGTTGATTTTCGGCTCGCAGCGATTGCACCATCGCCGCTAGTTCTTTGATCTTTGCAGCCAAATTGTCGAGGTCGCCGAGCATGCGTCGATGGTAGCACCGGGACCTGCAGCCTGATCGCCGTGTCGGGCTAGCGTTCTGTTGGGACGCTCGCGCCGACCGGCTCCGTCACGAACCCGACCTTTACCAGGCCAGCCTGTTGCGCTGCTGACAGCACGAATGCGACCCGCTCGTAACGGGTAGCTTTGTCCGCCCGCACATGCACTTCGGGTACCGGTGATGTTTTTGCCGCCGCTGCAAAGCGGGCACGCAGCTGTTCATCGTTGATCGGGTCAGTGTCACTGAAGATCTTGCCTTCGGCGTCGATTGAAAGCTTGATCGTGCTAAGTGTCGCTTCTGCAGCCGGCGCCGGATCATTCGGCAGATCGAGCTTGATCGCGTAGGACAACAGCGGTGCCGTGATGATAAAAATCACGAGCAGCACCAGCATCACGTCCACCAAAGGTGTGACATTGATCTCGGACATCGGCAGCGATGGGCCGCCGTGTCGTCTGAAATCCGCCGAATGCCATCTATGCCTCCACCGGCAGCCTGGAGCCCATCGTCAGCGTCGCGTGCAGGTCGTGCGCGAAACCGTCGAGCTGGCCGAGCACGACACGATTCACGCGGGTGAAGGCGTTGTAGGCAAGCACTGCCGGAATCGCAACGGCAAGTCCCACTGCGGTCATGATCAGTGCTTCACCGACCGGCCCAGCGACCTTGTCGATCGCAATCTGGCCCGACCGCGCAATATTGATCAGAGCGTGATAGATGCCCCACACGGTGCCAAACAATCCAACGAACGGTGCGGTACTGCCAACCGACGCGAGAATGGTCAGTCCTGATTCGAGCTTGCCGGCCGCTTCGTTAATGCGCTGGCGCAAAGCCCGGGTGATCAGCTCCGAGCGATCGATCTGTGCTGCCAGGCTGCCTTCGGACGCGGGATGAGTCGCGGCTCCGGCTGCGCCGTTGGCGAGAGGGACAAAGATATTCTCGCGATCGTGCGGCTTCAACTGCGCGACCGCCGATTCGACCGAGCTCGCACTCCAAAAGTTTTCGAGTTGCTTCGATGCGCGGCGCACACGCAGCCACGCCCACGTCTTCCAGACAATCAGAAACCAACTGGCGACAGACATCAGCAATAGCAGATACGCGGTGAACCGAATGACGACATCGGCTTGCGCCCAAAAGTGCGAAAGTCCAAGAGTTGTCGCTTCCATCGCTGCGGCCGACTACTTGATTCCGAGCACGTCAAACATGTCGTAAAGCCCTGTTCGACGGCCGGCGAGAAAGCGCGCCGCCCGCATGCTGCCAAGGGCGTAGGTCATTCGATTCGAAGCTTTGTGCGTGATCTCGATGCGCTCGCCGATTCCCGCAAAAAGCACGGTATGGTCGCCAATCACGTCGCCGCCGCGAATGCTGGCAAAACCGATGGTGCCCGCCTTGCGTTCTCCAACAACGCCTTCGCGTGCGTACTGCGCAACGTCCTGAAGTTTCTCGCCACGGGCTTGCGCAATGACTTCGCCCATCTTCAGCGCGGTGCCCGATGGCGCGTCGACTTTGTGCTTGTGGTGCGGCTTCGATGATTTCGACGTCATAGTCCGCGTTCAGGGTGCGGGCCGCCTGATCGAGCAGTTTCAGCATGACGTTGACGCCGACTCCCATGTTGGGTGCGAAAACAATTGCGATCTTCTGGGCGGCGTCAACGATCGCCCGTTTGCCTGCTTCGTCGAAACCCGGTTGTGCCGATCACCATGTTGACGCCCGCATCGGTACAGGCTTTCAAATGCGCAAGTGTTGCCTCGGGTCGAGTGAAATCGATAAGCACATCAGCACTGCCGATGGAAGACAGATCTGCAACGACTTGAATTCCGGTGGAGCGCCCAAGAAATTCTGCGCAATCGTGACCCGCTGCTGCGCTGTCGCACGATCGAACGCCGCAGTGATCGTCGCGTCGGGCTGCGCCAACGCTGCCTCGATCAGCATTCGACCCATGCGGCCGGAAGCGCCGGCGATCGCAAGCTTCAATTGGAAGGCTCGCGCCCTGGCGCAGGCGTCTGAATGTCAGGCGCCTTTTCTGCCTGCCTTGGTGCCTGCCGCGGCTTCTTACGGGCATCGGGTCCGAGAATCAAATGTCGGCCATCTGTTCCTGCGGCATCTCGTCGGACCGGAAGCTGTCGAGCTTGTTGTCCTTGAAGAAAACGGTTAGCCTGCGGTTCTGTATTTCGCCCTTGCGCGGATTCAGGTAGTACGCGTAATCCCAGCGATCCTTGTGAAATTCACTGGTGAGAAGCGGCGTACCGAGAAGGAAGCGCACCTGTTCGCGCGCCATGCCTTGCCGCAACTGCTCGACCATTTCCTTCGTGATGATGTTGCCCTGGTGCACGTCCGGGCGATACGGCCCAAGAAACGTTGGCCCCCAACTGGCCACCGAGGATGCCGACGTTCGACACGCTCTGACACGCCGCCAACGTGACACATGAAATCAACAATGACAGCGAGGTGCGAGAGGGCATGTCCGAGGCGATAGCGACAGGAAGCTCGTATGATAGTCGGCAAATGAGCCGGCAACTAAGCGGCAAGTTGCCGGGAATCGCATCCGCATGACTCGCATTCCGCCATCATCCAGCGAATTAAAGAGCATTGGCTTGAAGGCCACTTTGCCTCGGCTCAAGGTGCTCGAGATTTTTCAGCGCAGCTCGGAGGACCTCGGTGTGCGTCACATGAGCGCCGAGGATGTCTATAAGGCGCTGATGGCCGAGCACATCGACGTCGGCCTCGCCACGGTGTATCGAGTCTTGACGCAGTTTGAGCAGGCTGGCCTGCTGGCGCGCAATCATTTCGAGGGCGGCCGCGCGATGTTCGAGTTGAACGAAGGGACGCATCACGATCACCTGGTGTGTCTGACCTGCGGACGCGTCGAAGAGTTTGTCGATTCCGAAATCGAAAACCGCCAGCACGATATTGCCGCGGCGCGCGGCTTCCGACTTGCATGGACATGCGCTTGCGCTGTACGCCGATTGCACCAAGCCGAACTGCGAATTTCGCCGGAAGGAATAGCAGCTCAGCGATTGATGTAGCGGGTGCTGCCTGAGTTGCAGGGGTCTTTGCACCCACGATGCGCCTCGCTGTACGCGAAACGCCGGGCGCACTGGCGCCATGCGCGCTACGGTGAAATACGTTGTGTCGTCGCCGGATCGAACCAGTGCGCACCGCCCGCCTTCAATCCAATTGCAACATTGAGCCTGGCGCTGGATTGTCGTGTGGTCCGGTGCGCACGATCGTGTCGTGACCGGCGACGGTGCCATGGATCAAGATGTTCGGCGCCGAGCATCTCTACGGTTTCAACTTCCATTGATAGATTGTTGCCGCCGAGCCGCATGTGTTCGGGGCGGATGCCAAGGATCAACTCGCGGCCGGCAAGCGACATGGCGCTTTCCGGCAGTGCGATCTTGTTTCGAGCGCCTCGAACGTAGCGCCATCGCTTGCGAGCCTGCCTTTAAACAGATTCATCGGTGGCGACCCGATGAAGCTTGCGACAAACGTGGTGGCCGGACGTGAATAAACATCGTCCGGCGTACCGATCTGCTCGGCGCGGCCTGCGTTCATCACGATCATGCGCTGCGCCAGCGTCATCGCCTCAACCTGGTCATGCGTCACATACAGGCTCGTCGTCTTCAAGCGCCGATGCAACTTCTGGATCTCGAGTCGTGTTTGCACCCGCAGCTTCGCATCCAGATTCGACAGCGGTTCGTCGAACAGGAATACCGCGGGCTCACGCACGATCGCGCGCCCCATCGCGACTCGCTGGCGCTGTCCGCCGGAAAGCTGCCGTGGCTTGCGTTGCAGAAAGTTGCCCAGCTCAAGAATTGATGCCGCAGCGTTGACGCGTTGCTCGATGTCGCCCTTCGCGAGACCGCGAATTTTCAGTCCATAGGCCATGTTGTCGTACACGCTCATATGCGGGTACAGCGCGTAGTTCTGAAATACCATCGCGCAATCTCGATCCTTCGGCTCGAGGTTGTTGACGACACGATCACCGATGCGGATCGTCCCTGCGCTGATCTCTTCGAGGCCGGCGACCATTCGCAGCAACGTCGACTTTGCCGCATCCTGACGGGCCCACCAGGACGACGAATTCGCCATCGGTGACGGCGACGTTGATGCCATGCACGACCTGTAACGTGCCATAGCTTTTGCGAACGTCGATAAATTCAATCGAGGCCATTTTATTTTTCTGTCTCCACCAGACCTTTGACGAACCACTTCTGCATCAGCAACACGACGAAAGCCGGCGGCAACATCGCCAGTATTGCGGTGGCCATGATCAGATTCCAGTCATTCGCCGCGTCGCCACCGGAAATCATCCGCTTGATCCCCATCACGACCGGATACATGTGCTCTTCCGTGGTGACCAGCAGCGGCCACAGATACTGATTCCAGCCGTAAATGAACTGAATCACGAAGAGCGCTGCGATGCTCGTTCGCGAAAGCGGCAGCAACACGTCCCAGAAAAAGCGCATCGGCCCGGCGCCATCGATGCGCGCTGCTTCTGCGAGCTCATCCGGAACGGTCAGGAAGAATTGCCGGAACAAGAATGTTGCCGTGGCTGAAGCGATAAGCGGCACCGTCAGTCCCGCGTAGCTGTTCAGCATGCCGAGATCTGAAACGACTTCGTAGGTCGGCCCGATGCGTACCTCGACCGGCAGCATCAGCGTCACGAAGATCGCCCAGAAAAAGAAATTACGAAACGGAAATCGAAAGTAGACGATCGCGAACGCCGACAGCAAGGAGATTGCGATCTTGCCGAGTGCGATGGTCAGCGCGCTGACCAGGCTAACGAACATCATGCGGCCCACGGGCGCGGCGGAGCCCGCGCCCGCATCGCTGCCGATCAAGACTGCCGTGTAGTTCTGCAGCATCTGATCGCCCGGCACCAGCGGCATCGGCGCCTGCACGATCGCCTGCGCGGTATGAGTCGACGCAACGAGCGTGACGTAAACTGGAAACGCGACGATCAGTACGCCCAGAATCAGCACCAGGTGCGTCAGTACGGTAAGAGCAGGGCGGCGTTCGACCATGTCAGTAGCGCCGGGCCGCGCCAAAAAACTGAGGCGCCCCCTCAGTCAGAGAACGTGAGCGCGGTGGCGTCATCAGTACTGCACCTTTTTTCAACATAGCGAAACTGCACGACGGTCAGCGCGATGACGATCGCCATCAGGACGACCGACTGCGCCGCCGAGCCGCCCAGATCCAGCCCCTTGAAGCCGTCGTAGTAAACCTTGTAGACCAAAATCGCGGTGTCTTTGCCCGGTCCTCCCTGCGTCGACGCATCGATGATCGCGAACGTCTCGAAGAACGCGTAGACGATATTGATGACCAGCAGAAAAAAAGTCACCGGCGACAGCAACGGAAACACGATCGTCCAGAAGCGTCGCCAGGGACCCGCGCCATCGATCGCCGCTGCTTCGATCAACGACTTGGGAATTCCCTGCAGGCCCGCAAGAAAAAACAGAAAGTTGTAGCTGATCTGCTTCCACACGGCCGCCATCACGATCAAAGCCATCGCATGATCGGCATTCAACAGATGATTCCATTCGTAGCCGATGAGCCGTAACGCATAGGGGACGATGCCGATTGATGGCGCAAACATGAATAGCCACAGGACGCCGGCAACAGCCGGTGCTACCGCGTACGGCCAGACCAGCAGCGTCTTGTAAACCGTCGCGCCTCGTAGCGCGCGGTCTGCGAACACCGCGAGCAGCAATGCGATGGCGATGCCGAAGCCGGCAACCAGAACAGAAAAAACCGCAGTGGTCTTGAACGAATCGATGTACGTTTCGTCGGCAAACAGCCGGCGAAAGTTCTCAAGCCCGACGAACTCGCGCGTTGCACCGAACGCATCCTGAATCTGAACCGACTGCAACAGCGCCTGCGCGGCGGGCCAGAAAAAGAAAATACCAATTACCGCTAGTTGCGGTGCCAGCAACGCCCAGGGCAACCAGGTAGAGCGGAACCGGACGCGCTTTTCCATGGGCCGGGATGCTATCCGGTTTCTTTTAGAGCGGGCAAAAAAAGGCCCGCTTGCGCGGGCCAAGGGTTAGAACGTGCGGTGTCCAAGATGTCGGTCGGAGAGCTCGCATGCGGAGGAGTACGCGGGAGAGCACCGGCACCACAGACAAGCCAAATATAAACAGCGGCTGCGCTTTGCGCATTCATCCAAACGGCCATTCCGCCCGCTTTACCGACAGCCGGTCGGTAATTCCATGTTCGACCGGGGCCCCTATGCGACTGAAACAGTCGGTGTCATCGTCTCGTGCGCCGCTTCGCCTGACCCGTTTCTTACTCACTGACGCTGTCGTCGGTCAGCCGTGACAACGCGGAACCCGTTCCCGCCGTCAACAGTCCCGCACGCGCGTAGTGCGTGAGCTTCTGCCGCGTGTCGAGGATGTCGAGGTTGCGCATTTGCAGTTGGCCGATGCGATCGGCTGGCGTGAAGCTTGAACTACCCTTTTCCATTGTCAACCGGTCAGGCTGGTAGGTCAGGTTCGGCGACGTTGTGTCAAGGACTGAATAATCGTTGCCGCGACGCAGCTCGACGGTCACCTCGCCCGTTACAGCGCGTGCTACCCAGCGTTGTGCGCTTTCGCGAAGCATGATCGCCTGCGGATCGAACCATCGCCCTTGATAAAGCAATCGCCCCAGGCGCCGTCCCCCATCACGGTATTGCTCGATCGTGTCTTCGTTATGAATTCCAGTGATCAGGCGTTCATAGGCGATGTGCAGCAACGCCATACCGGGCGCTTCATAAATGCCGCGGCTTTTCGCCTCAATGATGCGATTTTCGATCTGATCGCTCATTCCCAGTCCGTGCCGGCCGCCTATCCGGTTTGCTTCCAGTAACAGCTCTACCAAATCAACGTATTCAATACCGTTCAGGGCCACTGGCTGGCCCTGTTCGAATCGGACACTGACTTCCTCGCGAGCCACCGGAACCGAATCCCGCCAGAACGCAACGCCCATGATCGGATCGACGATGTGCACATTGCTCGATAGCTGTTCCAGTTCCTTCGCCTCGTGCGTCGCGCCGAGCATGTTGGAGTCGGTCGAGTACGCCTTGTCCGCCGACATCTTGTAAGCATGGCCGCGGGAGCGCATGAATTCGGAAAGCTCGGCACGTCCTCCCAGTTCGTCAATGAAGGTCTGATCGAGCCACGGCTTGTAGATCTTGAGCTCGGGGTTCGCGAGCAGCCCGTACCGATAAAACCGCTCGATATCGTTGCCCTTATAGGTACTGCCGTCGCCCCAGATGTTTACGTGATCCTCTTTCATTGCGGCGACCAGCAAGGTGCCGGTGACTGCCCGCCCAAGCGGTGTGGTGTTGAAGTAAGTCACTCCCGCGGTGGAAATATGAAATGCACCACATTGCAAGGCCGCGATGCCTTCTGCCGCGAGTTGCGAGCGGCAGTCGACCAGCCGCGCCTTTTCTGCTCCGTACTCGAGCGCGCGCGCAGTGATGTTTTCATAGTCGGTCTCGTCCGGCTGTCCGAGATTGGCGGTGTACGCATAGGGGATCGCGCCTTTATCGCGCATCCATAGCAATGCAGCGCTGGTATCGAGCCCGCCTGAAAACGCGATGCCCACTTTGTCGCCGATGGGAAGATGTTGCAGGATTGTGGCCATAGTGTGACGACGCCGTTTCCTCAATCCCTATGAGACGTCTTTGCCGAGCAGCAGGAATTCCATCAGCGCCTTTTGTACATGCAGGCGATTCTCCGCTTCGTCCCACACAACCGATTGCTCGCCATCAATCACGTCGGCGTCGACTTCCTCGCCGCGATGTGCTGGCAGGCAATGCATGAATACGGCTTCGCGGCCGGCCGCCCGCATCATCTTCGCGTCAACCTTCCAATTGGCGAACGCCTGGACGCGTGCTTCGTTCTCGGCTTCGTAGCCCATGCTGGTCCAAACGTCGGTGGTGACCAGATCAGCGCCGCGCGCGGCTTGCATCGGGTCGGCGAAGACATGCAAATGCTCGCCTGAACTGGCGCGCGTCGGATCGAGTGCATAACCCTGCGGCGTCGACACGTTGAGACGAAAACGCAAGACTCTGCGCTGCCTGTAGCCAGGTGTACGCCATGTTGTTCGCATCACCGATCCAAGCCACCGTGCGTCCGGTGATCGGCCCTCGGTGCTCGATGAACGTGAAGATGTCAGCCAGAATCTGGCACGGGTGATATTCGTTGGTCAGCCCGTTGATCACCGGCACGCGCGAATGTGCAGCGAAGCGCTCGAGCTTTGCTTGCTCGAACGTTCGAATCATCACGATGTCAACCATCCGTGAAATGACGCGCGCCGTGTCTTCGATCGGTTCAGCGCGCCCCAACTGCGAATCGCCGGTCGTAATGTGAATGACCGATCCGCCCATTTGATACATGCCTGCTTCGAAAGACACACGCGTGCGCGTCGATGCTTTTTCGAACACCATCGCCAGCGTGCGGTCGGCGAGCGGCTGGTAGAACTGATAGCGCTTGAAGCGGTCTTTGATAATGCGCGAGCGCTCGAAGACCCACTCGAGCTCGGTGCGATCGAAGTCAGCGAATTGCAGAAAATGGCGAATGCCGCCGGCCATGCAGCCTAAGCAGCCTTCGCGGTTGTCGTCGCGCTACGTCTGACCTGCTGACGCAGGAAATGCTGCGATCAACGGCGCCAAACGCTCGACGATCATGTCAGCTTCCTCGGCTCGCAGTATCAGGGGCGGCAGCATACGGATGACCGTGTCGTGCGTTACGTTGATCAGCAGACCTGCCGCGAGCGCCTGGTGCACGAGTTCGCCACAGGGCCGGTTGAGCTCGATGCCGATCATCAGCCCCATGCCGCGGATCTGCACGACGCCGCTAACACCGGCCAGCCTGCGCTTCAACCCGTTGACGATCCGCTCGCCCTGCGCGATGGCGTTTGCCATCAAGCCATCTTTTTCGATGATCGCAAGCGTCTCAATCCCCGCGCGCATCGCAAGTGGCCCGCCACCAAACGTCGTGCCGTGGTTGCCTGGCCCAAAGACGCCGACTGCCGGCCCTGCTGCAACGCAAGCACCGACGGGTACTCCAGAGCCCAACCCTTTCGCCAGCGTCATCACATCGGGTTTGATGCCGGCCCATTGATGCGCGAACCACTTGCCGGTGCGACCAATACCGCTCTGCACCTCGTCGATCATCAGCAACAAACCGCGTTGATCACACAACTGCCGCAACGCTTTAACGTACTCAAGGTCGGCTACGTAGATTCCGCCTTCGCCCTGCAACACCTCGAGCCAGACAGCAAGAACGCGACGATCGGCCTCGCAAGCGCGCTTGACCGCTTCAATATCGTTGTACGGAACGCTGATGAAGCCGGTGGGAAACGGTGCGAAGCCTGCGCGCGCTTTTTCACTGCCGGTCGCGGCCAGCGTTGCCAGCGTACGCCCGTGCCACGCGCGCTCCATCACAATCGTCTGCGCGGCCGGTTCGCCGCGCTTGTGTCCGAACATGCGAACGAGCTTTAACGCGGCTTCATTCGCCTCGGAGCCGGAGTTGCCGAAAAAGACTTCCTGCATACCCGACAGCGCGCAGATGCGATCGGCCAGGATTTCTTGCTCGCGTACGCGATAGACGTTGGACGTATGAATCAGGCGCCCCAGCTGTTCTGTCAGCGCCGCCGTCAACTGCGGATGCGCGTGGCCCAGCCCGTTAACGGCAATTCCGGCCAGCGCATCGAGATACTCGTTGCCTTGCTCGTCGTATAAGCGCACACCTTTGCCATGCGTAAACGCAATCGGCAACCGGTTGTACGTATTCATCAGGTGCGTCATCGTTCGCACTCCTTGCTGGCCAAAAAGAAAACGCGGCGGATCAATCGTTTCGTCGCCGCGCTCGGCAATTATATGAGCGAGCGCAGCTGAATGGATGCGGCGTCGGCGCTACGCCGCGCGACGTCGCTGTGGCCGGCTCGCTACCAGCGCAATCAACTGATGTTCTTCATCGGTGGACAGTACGCGGACCGACGGTACGTAGCCTTGATAAACGACGCCATGCAGTTCGACTTTGTTCTGTACACGTAAATAGCGCACCAGGTATTCGACAATGTTGTCGGTGATGCGCTGGCCGGGTACGAGTACTGGTATTCCAGGCGGATACGGGACAATTTGATCGCAGCAGATGCGCCCAGCCAGCTCCCGATTCACCTGATCGTTTTCGTCCAGCAATGGCACAAGCTCGCCGGTTGCGTAGTACGCATCGCGCGGGAGAAAAGCGAGCTCGGTAAACGGTGGCAGGTCAGGTGTCCGGTACAGGCGGCGTGGGGCCCGCTTCTCGCGCGCGATGCGCATCAGCGCGTCGTACAGCCGTGAGCACTTCGAGCGCGTCGTGCCGATCGTCAGCAGCAACGTCAGCGTGTTGAAAGTCGACTTCTCCACCGTGATATTGAAGCGCGTGAAAAGCTCGTTCTGCAGATCGTCGACCGTCATTCCGCACGATGCAACGTCGACCGTGATCTTGGTCGGATCGAGCCGGATGCCGTCATGTTTGACTTCGTCGGGCAGCAGATCGTCCAGCTCGAGCACACGAAACACGCCGGTCGAGTTGATCTGCTCGCGCAGCTCATCGGCCAGCATCAGGGTCCGCTGCAGCAGCTTGTAGCCTTCGAGCACCGCCTGCTTGCGGCTGACGTCCAGGCTCGCAATCATGCTGTACATCGGGCTGGTCGATGTATGCATGTTGAAATTCTCGCGAAAGATGTGCTCGTTGAACGTCGGGTCGTTCACGTGAATGTAGGCGGCCTGCGACAGCGCAGACAACGTCTTGTGTGCCGATTGCGTCACGTAATCGGCACCCGATTCAAGCGCGGTCGGCCGCAGCGCCGGATGAAAGCGCGCATGCGCAAACCACGCTTCGTCGATCAGCACCTTGATGTCGCGCGCATGCGCAGCGTCGATGATCGGCTTCAGGTCATAACGCAATCCGTCGTACGTGCACGACGTCAAAACCAGCAATTCGGCTTCGGGATGCTCTTCGATCGCCTTCAAAATCGTTTTCTTCGGAACCGGGCCGAACACGCCGTACTTGCGATTGACCGAAGAATCCAGATAGATCGGCTGCGCACCGGATAGCACGACCCCGTGGTGCACCGATTTGTGGCAATTGCGGTCGAGCAGCAGCGTCTCACCCGGCGCAATCATCGTCTGCAGGATGACCTTGTTCGCCGTCGATGTGCCGTTGGTGGCGAAAAACGTACGGCGCGCACCGAACGCGCGCGCTGCCATCTGCTGCGCTTCGGCGATGACGCCGGTGGGCTCCATCAGCGAATCAAGCGCCTTGACCGACACCGACAGATCGGCGTCGAACACGTGTTCACCCATGAAGTCGTAAAACTCATTGGCCCACGCACTGCCGCGCATCGAGTCTCCGCTCGAATGGCCCGGCGTATGCCACGCGTCCTTGGCCGCCATCACGTACGCCTTCAGCGCATCGTAAAAAGGCGTGCGCGCGCGCTCGGCAATCTGTGCATTGAGGATGCGGTACATGCCGCGATAGTCGCGCTCTTCGCGATAAAAATAGCCATCGACCGCCTCGGTGAACAGCGCATCGACCACCTGATCTTCTTTTTCCTTGTCGATCAGGATGTAGATGTCGATCTCGGGTCGCAGCGAAGTGATCTGCTGCACGAGCTTTAGCGCCGATACCTGCAGGTTGCGCCGGCCGTCGCCGTTCTTGCGGCTGGGTTTGCTGAGAGGCTTGCCGTTTGACTTGCTGTCGACCGCGTACAGCTTGTCGTCGGCCACCGCTGTTTGAATGTCGCCGTCGCGCTCGATCAGCGCGAGACCTTCCTTCGCGGTCAGTGCGCCGATAAACGAAATCCCATAGGGATTGTCCAGCGAGCGTGCTGCGCCGTTCAGACCCTTCAACAGCTCGCGCAAAATCAATGGCTCGTCGTTGATGACGAGCACCTTGGAGGACGGCTTGTTCATAAGTAAGCGTTGTTCGTGTACGCGACGCTACGCGTTCGCACGTGCACTCACAACGATTAGTTAGGCGGGCAGGCTTCGGAGCGGCCGTGCGCCCGCCCGCAGGCAACTGCTGGAAGGCTCACGAGCAGTACCTGTACACCGGACCGCTTATGCCATCGATTTGATGGCGGCAGCCAGTCGGCTCTTGTTGCGGGAAGCAGTGTTCTTGTGGACGACTTTCTTGTCGGCGATCGAATCGATCACGCTGGTCGCCTGTTGCAACGTTTCCAGCGCAGCCTTTTTGTCGCCGCTTTCAATTGCCTTGCGGACAGACTTCACAGCGGTGCGCAGGCGCGAGCGCTGTGCCGAGTTGTGCGCGTTGCGCACGGTCGATTGACGTGCCCGGTGACGGGCTTGTTTGCTATTGGCCATAAGATTCCGGTTTCGGACAGTCGGCGGCGGAGCCGATCACTCAGCGTGTGCTGACAAAGGGCCGGCACTATAGCAAACCGGACGCCATTTCACTGCAAATTTCATCGACTCATTGCACATTGCTTCGCGCCCTTGCCACCGTTAGCGGCCTGACCTTCGTTTCGCGCGTCACCGGGTTGGCTCGGGACATGCTGATCTCCAGAATCTTCGGGGTCAGCGCGGAGACCGACGCCTTCAATGTGGCGTTTCGGATTCCCAATCTGCTGCGCCGAATGTTTGCCGAGGGCGCGTTTCAGCAGGCGTTCGTGCCGATGCTTGCCGACGTTCGAAGTCGGGACGAAGCCCGCACGTCCGAGTTTGTCGGCCGGATGGCATCCGCGCTGTTTTGGGTGCTGCTCGGCGTTTCAGTGCTTGGCGTGATCGCGGCGCCGATACTGGTATGGCTGATTGCTTCCGGGCTCGCACGCAACCCCGATGCATTCGACTCGCCACCGTGATGACGCGTTGGATGTTTCCGTACATTCTGTTCATGTCGCTGGTGGCGCTCGCGGCCGGCGTGCTGAACACCTACCGTCGGTTCGCGGTGCCGGCTGCTACGCCGGTGCTGCTGAATGTGTCTTTCATCGCGTGCGCACTGTGGCTGGCGCCGCATCTCGAGCGGCCCATCATGGCGCTTGCGTTCGCTGTCGTCATCGGCGGCGTGCTGCAGCTTGCGATGCAGCTTCTCGCGCTGCGTTCCATCGGCGTCGGTATCCGCTGGTCGTCGCCGCTCGCCGCGTTTCGCGATCCCGACGTTCGCCGGGTCGGCGGGTTGATGGTGCCGGCGCTGTTCGCGGTGTCAGTGGCGCAGATCAGCATCATCATCAACACCAACATCGCCTCGCATCTGGCGACCGGCAGCGTCACGTGGCTGGCATTCGCCGACCGCTTGATGGAGTTTCCAACCGCGCTGCTCGGCGTCGCGCTCGGCACAGTGCTGCTGCCCAGCCTGTCGGCTGCGTTTGCCGAACAGCGCGTTGAGGAGTATTCGCACCTGCTCGACTGGGGGTTGCGCCTCGTTTTTCTGCTGGCGCTTGCCGGCCGCGGTAGGGCTGGGAATGACCGCCGAAGGCATCGTATCGGTGCTGTTTCAGGGACGGGAGTTCACTGCATTCGACGTCCGGCAAACGGCGGTGGCTGTCATCGGCTATTCGGTGGGCTTGCTCGGACTGATCGCGGTCAAGATTCTCGCGCCCGGCTTTTACGCGCAAAAAGATATACGAACGCCCGTCAAGATTGCGATCGTCGTGCTGATCGCGACGCAGCTTGCCAACTTCGGGCTCGTGCCACTGTTCGCGCATGCTGGGCTGGCGCTTTCGGTCGGACTCGGTGCCTGCGCCAATGCGGTTGCGCTCTTCATTGGTCTGAGAAGACGAAAGCTGTATCAGCCCGCTGCGGGCTGGGTTTCCTTTGTCTTGCGCCTGGCGATCGCGCTTGCGGTGCTGGCGGGCTTGTTGTGGTGGGTGCAGCGGCCGCTCGACTGGCCCGCGATGCAGGACGTGCCGTGGCAACGAGTCGCGTGGCTTGCTGCGGTGATCGGCGCCGGCACCGCTCGGCTACTTCATAGCGCTGCTCGCGCTCGGCTTTCGGACGCGCGATTTTCGCGTGCGTCGCGCCTAGCCGGGTTCCGAACGTGCGGCCATTGCTCCATGCGCTCGGCGACGTCGCGTTTGTACCCAAAGGCGAAGAAAACCTCGGCCATCAAGAAGATCGGTGCAATGAACACCTGAAAGAAATTGTCCATCAGAGCCGGCTTCTTGCCTTCGAACACGTGCCCGATCAACTGAAACGCCCAACCCCCAACGAAGGTGCGGCAAAGACGATCAATGCCGGCCGCGCGCCTTCGTTTGCAACTCCATGCGCAGCGACCAGCAGCACCGCGACGAACAGGGTCATCGCGGCGGCGAGCACCGCGTCGAGCCGGAAGTAATAGATCAGCACGATGACCGCCAGCACGGTTGCCGCTGAAATCGAAAAGCCGCCCACGCTCAGCTCGCGGCAGGGCGAGCAGAACGAACAGCGAGAACATGATCAGTGGAACACCGACGAAGTGCGTCAGTCGGTTTTTCGGATTGCGGTGATAGCGCAGATAGACCGACATCTGTTCTTCGAGTGACTTCATGACGCCTCCGCTTGGTTCGCTGCGTTCAGTTCATCTGTTTAAGCATCGTATCGGCATCGCTGACTTCAAATTTGCCGGGCCCTTCGACGTTCAGTGCCTTGACGACGCCATCGTCGACCAGCATCGAGAAGCGCTGGCTGCGCACTCCCATGCCGCGCGCCGTCAGGTCCAATTCAAGCCCAAGCTTCTTCGTGTAGGCCGCCGATCCATCGGCCATCATCCGAACCTTGCCGCCCGTTTTCTGGTCGCGGCCCCACGCGCCCATCACGAAAGCATCATTGACCGACAGGCACCACACCTCGTCAACACCTTTGCTCTTAAGCGCGTCGAGCTGCTGCACGTAGCCGGGCACATGCTTCGCGGAGCAAGTCGGGGTGAAGGCGCCAGGCAGGCCGAAGATCACGATCTTCTTGCCTTTGGTGATGTCCTGCACCTTGAAGGTGTTGGGCCCGAGCGAGCAGCCTTCGGTTTCGGTATCGACGAATTCCTGCAGTTCGCCTTCGGGCAGCTTGTCGCCGACTTTGATCGTCATGTTCTGATTCCTGATGCGTATCGAATAGAAGCGAAAGTCTACCGCTCTGGCCTTTTGCTGCACTTGTACTACGCGCGCACGCGCGGCCGCTCCGAAGGGAGCGCGACTAACTAATCGCGACGAGTGCACGTGCGAGCCGCAGGCTCGCGTACACGAGGAGCGCTTCATCTAATCCCCCAGTGCTACACCTTCGCGGCGCGGATCGGCGCCTCCCGCCCAGCCCACCGAACCGTTCGGCAACCGAACGCGCACGATGCCTTGCAGTCCGCTCGCCATGTCGATCTCGCGCACGTCATGGCCGCGCGCTTTCAGCCCTTCGGCCATATAAGCGGCTGAACTGGCCGCGCTCCAGCTCGGTCGGTCCGTTGCGCGAGCCGAAGTTGGGCAGCGAGATCGCTTGCTGGATGTCAAGGTTCCAGTCGAGCACGCCGACCAGGGTTTTGGCCACGTAGCCGATGATCTGCGAGCCGCCCGGCGACCCCACAGTCGCTACCAGCTGCCCGCTGGCGCGATCGAACACCAGCGCAGGCGCCATCGAGCTGCGCGGACGTTTGCCCGGTTGAACGCGGTTGGCAATCGGCACGCCATCGGCCGCAGGAGTAAACGAAAAGTCGGTCAGCTCATTGTTCAGCAGGAAACCGCGCACCATCATGCGCGCTCCGAACACGTCCTCGATCGTCGTGGTCATTGACAGCGCATTGCCGAAGCTGTCGACCACCGAGATGTGCGAGGTTGCTTCCTTGTGCGCCGATAAGTCTTCGGCCGCTGCGGTGGGTTGTCCCGGCGGGACCCCGGGCTTTCGCGGTGCCCATGCTGCGATCGCCGATCAGTTGCGCGCGCTGCTTCAGATAGCTCGGGTCGAGCAGACCCGCGACGTTCACTTTGACGAAATCGCTATCTGCAACGTACAGGGCGCGGTCGGCGAACGCGAGGCGCCCGGCCTCGGCGAACAGATGCACTGCGTCCGATGACAGTTCGAGCTTGCCGCGGGTCCCATCGTCGCGCGGTGGCAAACCGCAATATTGCGAGCCGAAAGTATCGCCGAGCATCTGCGCGACCGCGATCCCGCCCGAGGAGGGCGGAGGAAAACCACACACCCGCCATTGTTTGTAGTCGGTGCAGATCGGTTCGCGTTGTTTGACTTGATACGCAGTGAAGTCACTGACAGCCAATCGCCCGGCGTTCGGGTGCGCACCGACTGCCTTGACGATGTCGGCCGGAATCTCGCCGGCGTACAAGGCGTTCGGATTGGCCGCGATCGCGCGCAAGCGTCGCGGCCAGCGCCGGATTGCGCATCGTTGTGCCGACCGCCTTCGGCGTGCCATCGGACGCATAGAAATAAGCCGCCGCAGCGGGATCATTCTTCAGATACTTTTCGGTAGCCAGTTGCATGTTCAGCCGCGGCTGACATGGGAAAGCCTGCATCGGCAAGCCGGATGGCAGGTTCGAATAGCCGCGCCCAGGGAAGTTTTCCGTATTGCTTGTGCGCGACTTCGAGCATTCGTACCGCGCCAGGTGTACCAACAGAGCGTCCACCGACGACCGCTTCATAGAACGGCATGGCCTTGCCATCCGGCAGCAGAAACAGTTTTTCATCGGCTGCCATCGGCGCTGTTTCGCGCCCGTCATAGGCGACCACTTTGCGACCGTCCCAGTGCATCAGAAACGCACCACCGCCAACGCCCGAGCTTTGCGGCTCGACAAGCGTCAATACCATCTGGATCGCGATCGCAGCGTCAACCGCGCTGCCTCCGGCTCGCAGAATTTCGCGGCCCGCTTCGGTCGCGAGGGGATTGGCCGAAGCCGCCATGTGCTTGGTCGCGGTGACACTGTTCAACCCCGCCCGGAAGGTCGACGAAGCCTCCGGTTGAGAGGGCCGATCGCTTGGCGTTGCGCATCCGGCAAGCAACGCAACGACCGCGAGCAAGACAGCGTAGGGCTTCATCATTCAGGCTCCTCGATCTATTTGGGCGGCAACCGGATCGCGCCGTCTAGACGGATCGTTTCTCCGTTGAGCATCACGTTCTCGATGATGTGTTTGGCGAGCGCCGCGTATTCGTCGGGTCTGCCAAGCCGAGCCGGAAACGGCGGCTGTTTGCCGAGGGCATCTTGCACCTCTTGCGGCATGCCGAGCAACATGGGCGTGGCAAACAGCCCCGGTGCGATCGTCATGCAGCGAATACCCTGGCGAGCAAGATCCCGCGCGATCGGCAACGTCATACCAACCACGCCGCCTTTGGATGCTGCATACGCGGCCTGGCCGATTTGCCCATCGTATGCAGCGACCGACGCGGTGTTGATCAGCACGCCACGCTCGGCGTCGGCGGTCGCGTCAAGCTTCGACATCGCTTCCGCCGCAATTCGAATCATGTTGAAAGTGCCGATCAGGTTGATCCCGATCACGCGAGCAAAGCTCGGCAAGCGCATGCGGGCCTTCCTTGCCGACCGTTTTTTCGCCGATTGCGATTCCCGCGCAATTGACCAGCCCACGCAAGGTGCCCAGCGCCGTCGCTGCGTCGACTGCGGCCTTCGCATCCTGTTCGTTTGTCACATCGCAGCGAATGAAGCGAGACTTGGGGCCAAGCTCGCGCGCCAGTGATTCGCCTTTGTCGGCTTGAACGTCGGCAATCAGCACGTGTCCGCCATTGGCGGCAATCATCCGCGAAACCGCCTCACCCAGGCCCGAAGCGCCTCCGGTGACGATGAAAACGTTGTTCTTGATCTGCATGAATCCCCCGCTGCGTGCCGGGAGATTCTAGAGTCAGGTCGTGATCAGCGGAAAGTGCAGCGCGCGAACAGCCAGAGAGTGCCGTTGATGTCGCCGTCGCCGTTCGATTTGGTGCGTGCGCGCACCATCGGCAACTGGCATTTGTCGGCGCTGAAACCTGCAGAGTTCAAAAAGCCACGCATCGACTCTGACGGGAGGCCGACGTGGAACTTTGGACGCGTGTATTGGCCGGTGCCGGTGGCGCGCGGTTCTTCCAACTGAATTGCGGAGCCGAGCCAGCTCGACTTGGAAGTCGAAAAGCTTCGTGAGGTATCAGCGGGCAAAGATAGTGCCGAGCCATTTGGGGTGGAGCGTTGATGACGCGGTCAGCGCAGCTTCGGGCATTACATCGAGGCTTAACTGAGCTGCGCATGGCAGCGCGCGCAACGGCAAGCCACAGGCCGAAGGTTGTTCCGAGCAATGACGGCAGCGGTGAACGGCTGGGGGACACTTTAAATCCTCATTCGATCCAAGTGTAAATCCAGTAGTGCAATCTGACCTTTTCGAGCAGCGCTTGCAAGTATCCGGTTGGATGACTCAAGCGACGGCGAAAAGCCAGCAAATAACGCGCCAGCACTTGAAGATGATCCGGTGGGATGCAGAATGAATGACCAGCAGCGGGATCGCATCAGGGAAACGGCGATGCATCGCCGGCGCCAAGGGGACGCTGCATGATGACGACATCGACCCATCGGTCGAACTTGCGTCCGACTGACGTCAGCACGCCGACATAGGCAAAACCACAAGCACGATGCGCGCCGATCGACGCCGCGTTATGGGAGTCGCCAATTACCGCCAGCATCTGCCGCATCCCGAGCGCGGTGCACCCTCGATGATGCCAGTGAGCAATGCCTGACCGATGCCGAGACCGACGGCATCGTGCGCGACATAAACAGAATCTTCGACAGTGCTCGCGGTACGCCGCACGCGGGCGAAACTCATTGGCATAGGCATACCCGGCAATGCGGCCGTCAGTTTCGGCTACCAGATACGGCAAGCCCGCCTGCACGATGCCGTGCATGACGCGCCCGCATTTCGGCAACGTCGGCGGCTCGGTCTCGAAAGTGCCGAGACCGGTCGCCACGTGATGCGCGTAGATCGCTTGAATCGCGGGCAGGTCGTCCTCAACGGCGCGCGCGTATTCGCATCGGATTCGCACTGTTACTTTGCCGGCACGACGATCGGCGCAGGTGCTCGGTGACGAAGCCGGCGGAGCGATCTGCGTTGATGGAACAACCGGCGGGTAGCGCCTGTCGATCGGCCTGCCGCCGTACACGCTGGCAATGATCGGCACGATCAGCAGTGCGACGATGTTGATGATCTTGATCAGCGGGTTGACCGCCGGCCCGGCGGTGTCCTTGTACGGATCGCCCACGGTGTCGCCGGTCACGGCAGCCTTGTGCGCGTCCGAGCCCTTGCCGCCATGATGGCCTTCTTCGATGTACTTCTTGGCGTTGTCCCACGCGCCACCGCCGGTGGTCATCGAGATGGCGACGAAAAGTCCGGTGATGATCGTGCCCATTAGCACGCCGCCGAGCGCCGCGGGACCCAGCAACAGTCCGACGAGGATCGGTACCAGTACCGGCAGCAATGACGGAATCATCATTTCCTTGATGGCTGATGTCGTCAGCATGTCGACCGCGCGGCTGTAATCAGGCTTGCGCGGTGCCCTCCATGATGCCTTTGATGTCGCGAAACTGTCGTCGCACTTCCTCGACGACCGCGCCGGCTGCGCGTCCGACCGCTTCCATCGCCATCGCGCCGAACAGAAACGGAATCAACCCGCCGATGAACAGGCCCGACGATGACGTTTGGATCGGACAACTCGAACGTGATTTTCAGCCCGGCGGCCGCGAGCCCGCCGGTGTAATCGGCGAACAACACCAGCGCCGCCAGTGCGGCCGATCCAATCGCGTATCCCTTGGTCACGGCCTTCGTCGTGTTGCCGACGGCATCGAGCGGATCGGTCACATCGCGCACTTCTTTCGGCAAGCCGGCCATCTCGGCAATACCGCCCGCGTTATCGGTGATCGGTCCATAGGCGTCGAGCGCGACGATGATGCCGGTCATCGACAGCATCGCGGTTGCGGCCACCGCAATTCCATACAGACCGGCCAGCCAGTACGAAGTCAAAATAGCGACGCAAATCGCAATCACCGGCCACGCGCACGACTTCATCGAAACCGCTAGTCCGGCGATGATGTTGGTTGCGTGTCCGGTCGTTGACGCCTGCGCCACATACTTGACCGGCTTGAATTGCGTGCCGGTGTAGTACTCGGTGATGTAGACCAGCGCTGCGGTCAGTACCAGCCCGACTACAGCGCACAGATACAAGCTCATCACGGTGACCTTGGACGACACAGCAGTCGCGATCACCGGCCCGAGAATCCATTGCGTGACAGGCCAGAACAGCACCAGCGAAATCGCGCCGGCGACCAGCAGCCCTCGATAGAGCGCGTTCATGATCTTGCCGCCGGCGCGCGCCTTGACGAACATGCAGCCGACGATCGACGCCAGGATCGAAACGCCGGAGATGACCAGCGGGTAAACGATGCCTGCATCGCCTGCGCCGCGAAACACGAAGCCGCCGACCAGCATCGTCGCGATGACCGTCACTGCAAATGTTTCGAACAGGTCCGCTGCCATGCCGGCGCAGTCGCCGACGTTGTCGCCGACGTTATCGGCGATCACCGCCGGGTTGCGCGGATCATCTTCCGGAATTCCGGCTTCGACCTTTCCCACCAGGTCGGCGCCGACGTCCGCTCCCTTGGTGAAGATTCCTCCGCCCAAGCCGCGCGAAGATCGAGATCAGCGATGCGCCGAATGCAAACCCGATCATCGGATGCAGCAGCTCGCGCATCGGTGCTGCGGCATGCGTCGAGCGCAGCACCCAGTAAAAACCGGCGACGCCGATCAGTCCGAGGCCGACCACCAGCAGGCCCGTGATCGCACCGCCACGGAAAGCGACATTCAACGCCGGGTTCAGGCCGAGCGTCGCCGCTTGCGCGGTGCGCACATTCGCGCGCACCGACACGTTCATGCCGACATAGCCCGCGGCGCCCGACAGCACGGCACCGAGCACGAACCCGATCGCGGTCCAGATGCCGAGCTGCGGCACGATCGCGATGATGATCGCGAGTACCACGCCAACGATCGCAATGGTTCGGTATTGCCGGTTCAAATACGCCTGCGCGCCTTGTTGTATCGCGGCCGCGATCTCCTGCATTCGAGCATTGCCCGCGGGCTGCTTCAGAATCCACGAAATGGACCACACGCCGAAGACCACCGCCGCGAGGCCGCAGGCTAGCGCGAGTGCCAAACCAGACATGCTGTTCTCCTTGCTTGAATTGTTAGAACCGTTACTTCAAACTCGACGAATCCAGCGCGGCTCGATACGCGCTGCTTGATCTCGTCGACGCTTCCTACTCCGGAAATGCGGCGGTACTTGGGCGCCTCAACGTCGCCGCTCGCCGCCAGGTCTGAGTAGTATTTGACCAGCGCGCTGGTTTGGTCGCGGTACACAGCAAGCCGCTTGCGCACCGTGTCTTCCTTGTCGTCGTCGCGCTGGATCAACGGCTCTCCGGTCACATCATCCTTTCCTTCGACCTTCGGCGGATTGAATTTCACGTGATACACGCGCCCACTTGGCATATGCACCCTGCGGCCGCTCATGCGCTCGATGATGTCGCCTTGCGGAACGTCGATCTCAAGCACGTAATCCAGCTTGACGTTGGCTTGCCTCATCGCCTCTGCCTGCGGGATCGTGCGTGGAAAACCGTCGAACAGATACCCGGTTGCCGTGTCCGGCGCCTTCAGGCGCTCCTTGACCAGCCCGATAATGATCGGGTCGGACACCAGGGCACCGGTATCCATCACTTTCTTGGCTGCGACGCCCAGCGGCGTGCCGGCGACGATCGCAGCGCGCAACATGTCTCCGGTAGAGATCTGTGGAATTTTGTAACGCTCCGTGATGAATGCGGCTTGCGTGCCTTTGCCCGCACCTGGCGGGCCCAGCAGTATTAGTCGCATCTTCGTTCCCCGACTTCTCTTGTAGTTATATGCGACTGCTGCGCTCTTGATAAGCAGCGCGCGAGTTTACCCAAATGAGCTGACGCAACGAAAAGGGCCGGCGAACCGGCCCATTGTCGCGCGGGGGAATTTATCTCGTTGCTGCCGATCGTCACCGATCTCCATATTCAGCACGTTATCTGGCCGGTGCACGACCGTCACGTTGCTGCGCATTGCCCACGGGAATCATCTGACGGTGCAGCGGAACATGATGCACTTGCGCGTTGTGCTCGGCGATCGCCTGCCGGATCATGTCACGCCGCTTTTCCGGATTGGGTTCGACTGCCGCGCTGTCGATCAGCGCGTCGAGCTTCGGATTGACATACCGGCCATAGTTGAAAGAGCCATTGCCGCTCTTGTCGTCCTTGGAGCGCAGCACCGGCGACAGCATGGTCTGCGCGTCGGTAATCGCACCGCCCCAGCCGAGCATGTACATGCTGGTGTCGTATTTCTCGAGCTTCGGGAAATACGTGGCCCGCGGCTGCGTGTTGACCTTGGTGTTGATGCCAACCTTCGCCAGCATCGACGCCACTGCAATGCAAATTTCCTCGTCGTTCACATAGCGGTTGTTCGGGCAGTCAAGCGTGACTTCGAAGCCGTTTGCATACCCCGCCTCCGCGAGCAGCTGCTTCGAACGGTTGACGTCGTACGCAAGCCGCTTTTCAGCATCAGGATTCGACGCATTGATCGACGGCGTAATGCCGCCGGTGGGCAGTGCACGAGCCGCGCATGATCCGCGACTTGATCGCTTCGATATCGATCGCGTGATAGACGGCCTGCCGCACCCGAACGTCTTTGAACGGATTCTTTCCTTTGACGTTTGAGTAGAGCAACTCGTCGCGGGTTTGATCGAACCCGAAGAAAATGACGCGGTTTTCGGGCCCGCGCGCAATCTTCGTTCCCTTGTTCTCTTCGATCCGGCGGACATCCTGCGGCGGCGGATCGAGGACGAAATCAACCTGACCTGACAGCAAGGCGGCCGTGCGCGTCGCATCGGCGCTCACTTGCGTGTAAACCACCTCGTCGACATTTCCCGGAGCACGGCCGTCTTTGATGCCCCACCAATTCGGGTTGCGCCTGAGCACGGTCTTGATACCGGGCTCGCGACTAACCAGGATCCACGCGCCCGTACCGTTGGCATTGCGTGACGCAAATGTTTCTTCCTTCGCCTTGAAATCGAGCGGCCGCTCAACTTTGTTCTTGATTGCCCACGCCTTGCTCATGATGTAGATCAAGGTGGCATGCTCGAGCGTGATCGGGTTGGGCTTGTCCTGCACGAACTCGACAGTGAAGTCGTCGATTTTGCGAGGCTTGCCGACGGGAATCGCATATTGGCGCAACTGCGAGTTCGGATGGCTGGCGCGCTCATACGAGAAAACGATGTCGTCGGCGGTAAACGGCGAGCCATCGTGAAACTTGCACGCCCTGCCGCAATGTGAACCGCCACGTGGTCGGGTTGACTTGCTGCCAGCTCGTAGCCAGCCCCGGCACCAGCTTCAAGGTGTTATCTCGCATTACCAGCGTGTCATGCACCGATTGCGAGAACATGTTGGTCAATCCTTCGTTCTGCGAGAACGGATCTGCCGTCTGCGGATCACCTTGTGACGCCCAGCGCAGCGTTTTGGCGTCGGCCCCGGTGCTCACAAACACGGCAACTGCAGCGCAGATTGCGAGACAACGCTTGAACATGAAGCCTCCCAGCGGAATCTAGAAACGACAGCGGCTGAGTTTAGTCCCGGAACATTGCCCGGACGCGCTGCAAGTCATCCGGCGTATCCACTCCCGGCGGTAACGCTGAGCCGAGTTGCAGCACTGCAATACCGATACCTTGCGCCAGCGCTCTCAGCTGCTCCAGTTTTTCATGCTCTTCGATGGCCGATCGGGGCAGCGTTGGAAAGCGCGCCAAGAAGGCAGCGCGATAGGCATACAGGCCGACGTGACGCAATGCAGGGAGTCCGGCAGGCAATAAGCTGCGGCTCGCGCCGAATGCATCGCGCGACCATGGAATCGGGGCGCGTGAAAACATCAGCGCGCGTGATTCAACGTCGACGACCACCTTGACGACGTCGGGACTGAAGAACTCTGTGGCGTCGGCAATTGAATGCGCTGCAGTGGCAATCTCGCAGTTCGCCCTCGAATGCAGCAAGTGCGCGACGTCGCGCACGACCTCGGGCGGCAATAGCGGCTCGTCGCCCTGCACATTGACGACGATCGTCCGTGGATCGAGCGACAGCAAGCGCGCGGCCTCGCCCAGCCGGTCGGTGCCGCTCTGATGCGCCTTCGATGTCAGCATGGCATCGACGCCGTGGGCGCTGCACGCATGTGACGATTTCGTCATCGTCGGCGGCCACGATGACCCGCGCAGCTCCGCTTTTTTTCGCATTGCGTGCCACTCGAACCACCATCGGCACACCACCCAGATCAACCAGCGGCTTGTTCGGCAGCCGCGTCGAAGCCAGCCGCGCCGGCACGATGACAACAAATTCCACTAGTGAGCCTATCGGCCAAGTTCGGCGGGCTCGACTTTGCGCGCGTCGGATTCGAGCATCACCGGGATGCCATCGCGAATCGGGTAAGCCAACGCGTCGGCCCTGCATATCAGCTCTTGGGCCGCCTTCCGATATTCGAGAAGTCCCTTGCAGATCGGGCACACGAGGATGTCAAGCAGGCGATGGTCCATCAGCGTTTCCTCGCGTTCCTTTCGCAGATATCCGCGCGATAACGGCTTCGATCAGCGCCGGATCGAGTTCGGTCAGCAGCGGCACAACCCATAATCGCGAATCACTCGCCAGCGATGAATTGTCGGCGCATTTTACGGCGTCCTTTTCGGTGACAAGGATGCGGTCCGCGACACACTCAACAAAAGGGTTTGTTCGATAGTCAAAGTGGTCGGCCAGTGGCAGGGTGTCGATAACGAGACCAGCCGCGCGCAACATCGCAAAGAAGCGCTCAGGCGAACCGATGCCGGCCGCTGCCGTTAGGCGCCACCCATAAGACCGCTGTTCGGCGGCAAGCGACGACAAGTCGATTCGGAGCCTCGGGTCGTGCAGTGCGAATGCATTGATCACGCCGGTGCGCATTCGATAACGCGGCGCCGCGGCTGGGACGTCGGGGACGTCTTCCGCAATCCCATTGAGCACGATTGCATCGACCTGATCGAGCCGGCTGCGGGGCTCGCGCAACGGCCCTGCGGGAAGCATCCAGCCATTACCCACACCGCGATGGTTAATCACCGCGATTTCGACATCGCGCGCCAGCCGCAGATGTTGCAGGCCGTCGTCGGCGACGATCACATCGCACTCCGGGTGCACCTTGCGCAACAACCGTGCGGCCTCGACGCGCCGCCTCGAGATCGCCAGCGGCGCTGCCGTGGCACGCACGATTAGCAAGGGTTCATCGCCGACCCGCCGCGCCGCGTCTTCCGTCTTTACCAGCCGCGGCCCGGTGTCCAGGGCGCCGTAACCGCGCGAGACGATGCCTGGGTGCCAGCCAAGCGCAGTCAGTGCGCGCACCAACTCGACGGTCAGCGGCGTCTTCCCGGTCCCACCGACATATACGTTGCCGACGACGACTACCGGGACGTCTAAACGTATAGCGCGGCGAAACTGCAGTTCATACAGTGCAACTCGACACCGATAAATCAGGTAGTGGAGAGCCGACAGGGGCGAGAGCAGCCATGCGACAGCGCCGCGTCGTTGCCACATTTCGACGATGGCGAGCTGTAGCCGGGTGCGCAGCAGCACGGCGATTGCTGGGCGAAATAGCGGCGGCAGCGCTTACTTGCTGGCGTCGGTGCGCTGGGTTGCAAAGCTGATTCGCACGATGCCCGCTAGACGCGCAGCTTCCATCACACCGATGACCGCCTGGTGCGGGGCCTGGGCGTCCGCATTAATGATCAGCATCACCGTGTCGGCGCCTTTACCCGCGGCGCGGAGCGCATCGGCGAAGGCGCGGACGTCGTTGGATGCGAGCAGCTGCCGCTCGATCGCATAGCGACCGTCCGCGGTGACTGCGACGTTGATTTCATTCGGCTGTACGGTGGGCTGCGTCGCATCGGCCGAAGGCAGTGTGATTTGCAGTTCCGCAAAGCGCGAATACGTGGTGCTGACGGCAAGAAATATCAGCACGATCAGAAGAACATCGATCAATGGGATCAGATTGAGCTCCGGCTCCTCGTCCAACGCACGGCGAAACCGCATTAGCTGCGCTCCCCTCGCTCCGGTCGCGTTGCGGCGAACACGGTTTCGAGCAGCCGTTCGGCCTGCTCTTCCATATCGACGAGGTAATCATCGACCAGGCGCTTGAAGTAGCGATAAGCGAGTACGGCCGGCACGGCCACGATAATTCCCAGCGCCGTGCAGTAAAGCGCCACGGATATGCCGCGAGCAAGGTCCTGCGGGTTGGATCCCGCCTGCTGAGACGCGAAAATGTCGATCATGCCGACAACGGTACCCAACAAACCCAGTAGCGGTGCGATCGAGCCGATCGAGCCCAACAACGTCAGATTCTTGGTGAGCCGATTGGCAACGACGGCGCCGGCTGCCTCGATTTGCTGCATCGCCCCTTCACGACTGGTGCGATCGTTGCGCAACCCGGCCGCCAGCACCCGCCCTAACGGCGAATTGGCCTCGAGCTTTGCAATCACATCCGGCATGATCTGACGCTTTTTCCAGATGCCGAGCACATCGTTGAGCAGCGTTGCCGGCACAATCTTTCTGCGCTGCAGGGCTATTGCTCGTTCGATGATTAGCGCCAGTGCAAGAATTGACGCAAGGATGAGGGGCCAGATGGGCCAGCCAAGTTCAGCGATGATTGCAAACAACGGGAATCCTTTGCGGTGTGGGCTGCTGCGCGAGCGCGCACTGTAGAGATGCCCGCGGTGCGCAGCAAGTTTCCACAGTTACTGTGGACAAGTATGTGAAGAAGTAGTGGCCGATGGCCCTAAGCCTTTGTTGCAATTTGGTTTGTACAGCTTGCACAGAGCTTAGGCAGCGTTGAAAGTCGAAGAATTTCAATACGTTAACTTAAGCATGCACGGTACAAGGCTCACGCATCAGCGCGATCCGCAATTTGCCTTGATGTGTGGACAGGTTCCGCTCGGAAACCCGCATGGCGCTTGACTTCGGCGATACAAATGCAGAAAGCACGCGGGCTGCGCTGACAGTTTCCGCGCTGAACCGCGCGGTTTCGGGCTTGCTTCAACGAAGCTTCCCATTGGTGCGGGTTCGCGGCGAGATTGCAAATCTGACGCGCGCCGCTAGCGGACATTGGTATTTTGTTCTTAAGGACGATCAGGCGCAGGCGCGCTGCGTAATGTTCCGCGCGCGGAACCAACTGCTCGGCTGGACGCCGCGCGACGGCGACGACGTCGAGGTAAGCGCCGTCGTTTCATTGTACGAGGCGCGGGGCGAATTTCAGTTGAGCGTCGAGTCGATGCGCCGTGCCGGGCAGGGCAGGCTGTTTGAAGAGTTCTTGCGCCTCAAAGCGCAATTGGCGTCCGAGGGGCTATTTGCTGGCGAGCGCAAGCGTTCGCTGCCCCGGATACCGCGCCGGGTGGCCGTGGTGACATCGATGCAAGCGGCGGCGCTCTCGGATGTCATCACGGCGCTTTGTCGGCGCGCTTCGTATGTCGGCGTCATCGTTTGTCCGGTTCCCGTCCAAGGCCCCGGCGCCGGTAGTCAGATCGCTGCAATGCTTAGGAAAGTATCGAGGCGCGCAGCAGGGGACCGGGTTGATGTCGTCCTGTTAGTGCGCGGCGGTGGCTCCATCGAAGACCTTTGGGCTTTTAATGAGGAAGTTGTGGCTCGCGCGATTGTGTCCTGCACTGTTCCAGTGGTTGTTGGTGTTGGTCACGAAAGCGACATCACGATTGCCGACTTTGCGGCTGACGTTCGAGCCCCAACACCGACAGCGGCTGCGGAGCTCGTTGCGCCGGGCGGCGCAACGCTGCAGGCGGATATTCAACGGTGTGTCGACCAACTTCAGCGGCTGCAAGTATTGCGGGTGCAAGCGTTGGGGCAGAGGCTGGATTATGCGCAGCGAACACTGGCCAAGCCACGCATGCCGCTTCTTGCGCTCGACCACAGGCTGCGATCGCTGCAGCCGCGTGCGGTGCGGGCGCTAGGCGATGCGCTGAATGCGCGCCGTGCGCAATTGGCGGCGCTGAGAGAACGACTGCTCGGATGGCGCCGCATACGCCTCGCTGTGGAACCGAATGAACGCGTCGCGGCGCTGGCTGCTCACCTGGCGCGTAGTCTGAACCTTCATTCGATGCGCTTGACCTCCATGACTGCGCGGCTGCACGCGATCGATCCGTATGCCGTGCTTGCGCGTGGGTACACCATTGCGCTCAAACCCGACGGTCACGCGGTCAGCGACGCCGCCCAGTTGCGGAGCAACGAGAAGCTGCGGCTACTGTTTGCTCGAGGCCAGGCGCGCGTGCTGGTGCAATCAGTGCTTGCCGATGATCGAAGCGACGGCGAGCGATAGAATCGCCTATCGCCTGTACGGTCCGCCGTGCATACCCATTTACAACCGAGGACACGATGGAACACACACTGCCGCCACTGCCCTATCCGAAGGACGCGCTTGAGCCGCATATGTCGAAGGAAACATTCGAGTATCACTACGGCAAGCACCACCAGGCTTACGTCACCAACTTAAACAATCTGATCAAGGGCACTGAGTTCGAGAACATGCCGCTTGAAGACATCATCCGCAAGTCGTCTGGTGGTGTGTTCAACAACTCGGCGCAGGTTTGGAATCACACATTCTTCTGGAACTGCATGGCGCCGAAAGGTGGTGGCGAACCGAAAGGAGCACTCGCCGACGCCATTAGTAAAAAGTGGGGTACCTTTGCGGCCTTCAAGGAACAGTTCGCCAAGAGTGCGGTCGGCAACTTTGGCTCGGGCTGGACCTGGCTGGTGAAGAAGGGCGACGGCGTGGATATCGTCAACACCAGCAATGCGGGAACGCCGCTGACGACGGCTGACAAGCCCTTGCTTACGCTCGATGTGTGGGAACACGCCTATTACATTGATCATCGCAACGCACGGCCCAAGTTTGTCGAGACCTTTTTTGCAAATCTGGTCAGTTGGGACTTCGCTTCGAAGAACTACCAATGAAGGTCTGCTGCTAGAAGCAGACCTACGCAAATCAGCGCGGCGGCAGCCCGGTTATTTTGTTGCCAGCGGCGACGCCGCGTTTGGCAAACCACCCCTGCTCCATTTCGAGCGCGTAACGAATTGCCCGCGGCGGGCATGTGGATGCTTCACTTTTGGGCGCCATGTCAGCGATGCTGACGATCGTTCCGTCGTCCTCGACGAACGCGATCGACAACGGAATTAGCGTGTTGCGCATCCAGAAGCAGTGTTGGGACTTGTCTTCAAACACGAACACCATGCCGTGATTCGGGGCCAGACGCTCTCGCATCATCAATCCGATTGTGCGCGACTGTGGGGTCGCCGCGACCTCGGCCGTGATCACATGGATTCCTGCGGTTAACTTCGTCGTACGCTGAGTCGGCTGGGGCAATTGCTGCGAGAGCAGCGCGCCCGGCATCACAGCGCAAATGAAAAGAAGGAGCGAAGCAGCAATTCGGCGTTGGATCATTTCTTACTGTAACGCGGGAAAGAAAGGGCACGCAGCATTGCCTTTCACTGCTGCTCGGCTGCGTTCACCGCATTGGTCAGCGTCAAAAACGGCCTTGAACCAGCGATCGTTGACAGCTGTCACGTAGCGAAATCCGGCGGTGGGTAAACTCGCAGGAAAATAAACCGCACTGGAGACTTAATGGCTCAGCATATAAACGTGCCCACCACCGGGCAGAAAATTACCGTCAATAAGGACTACACACTCAACGTTCCGGATCAGCCGATCCTGCCATTTATCGAAGGTGATGGAACTGGTGTCGACATCACACCGGTGATGATCAAGGTGGTGGATGCCGCTGTAGCCAAAGCGTACGGAGGCAAGAAAAAAATTGCCTGGATGGAAGTGTTTGCAGGTGAAAAGTCGACCAAGGTTTACGGACCCGACGTTTGGCTTCCGGAAGAAACCCTTGCTGTTTTGCGCGACTACGTCGTTTCGATCAAGGGGCCACTGACAACACCGGTCGGAGGCGGCATCCGGTCCATCAACGTGGCGCTGCGCCAAGAGCTTGATCTGTATGTCTGCCTTCGCCCGGTGCGCTACTTCAAAGGTGTGCCGAGCCCATTGAAAGAGCCGGAAAAGACAGACATGGTGATCTTCCGTGAAAACTCCGAAGATATTTATGCCGGCATCGAGTACGAAGCTCAGAGTGACAAGGCGAAAAAGCTGATCGAGTTTTTGCAGACTGACATGGGAGTCAAGAAAATCCGGTTCCCCATGACGTCAGGCATCGGCATCAAACCGGTTTCGATCGAAGGTACCGAGCGCCTGGTGCGTCGAGCGTTCCAGTATGCGATCAGTAACAAGCGCAAGAGCGTCACGCTGGTGCATAAGGGCAACATCATGAAGTACACCGAAGGCGCATTCGCCAAATGGGGCTATGCGCTGGCGCAAAAGGAGTTTGGCGCGCAATTGCTCGATGGCGGCCCATGGATGACGATCAAGGCAGCGCATGGCGACATTGTCGTCAAGGATGTGATCGCCGATGCTTTTCTACAACAGATTCTGCTGCGTCCGGCCGAGTACGACGTTATCGCCACGATGAATCTGAACGGCGACTACATCTCTGATGCACTGGCTGCTCAGGTAGGCGGCATCGGCATCGCACCGGGGGCCAACATGTCAGACACGGTCGCTGTATTCGAAGCCACGCACGGCACGGCACCTAAATATGCCGGCAAGGACTATGTAAACCCCGGTTCGGAGATCTTGTCTGCCGAAATGATGCTGCGACACATGGGGTGGGATGCAGCGGCCGATCTGATCATCAGCTCGATGGAAAAAGCCATCCTGAGCAAGAAGGTGACTTACGACTTCGCGCGCCAGATGCCAGGCGCGACGCAGGTCAGTTGCTCCGGCTTCGGGGAAGTGATGATCGCGAATATGTAGCGGCCTGCAGCACCGCACATACCGAAAAAGAAACAAAGCCCCGCCGCAGCGGGGCTTATACAGCGGAAAGTTTATCCGCCGGTAATGTTCGATGCCTGCTTGCCTTTTGGGCCCTGCACGACTTCAAAATTTACCTTCTGGCCTTCTTTGAGCGTCTTGAAGCCATTCATATTGATGGCCGAGAAGTGGGCGAACAAGTCTTCACCCCCATCGTCCGGCGTAATAAAGCCGAACCCCTTGGCATCATTGAACCATTTAACCGTTCCAGTCGACATTCCCTCACCCCTCCACGACAAAGACGAGGCAGTCCCGCTATCCCACGCTCACGCGCAGTAGCGTTCTGCCCACCTGCCACCCGCACTCAACGACTTCGTTGGTGCTGTCGCACCCGGGCAACAATCCGCCCTGGCGCTGACGCCGCGATTGTTCGAGTAAATCCGGCGGCGGTCAATAGCGCTGCGCACAACATTTGACGGATGTTTTTCGGCGTCCTGGCCGAAGTATTTGTCCGAACTGTCATCGCAAACCGCGTACAAACGGTTAATGACAGGGCAAGTGCAGTCGATCTTGAAGAAGCTGCGGCAAGAACAAATGTGTTGCGCGCCGTACCGAGTGTTTGCGAAAGCACGCGTGTTTTCCCTCGCCAATTCGAGGTTTGTACACGGTTGAATAAACGGTCTGCGTACCGATTTACCGTATGATTGGTACGCTATTTGTATCCCGTGTTGGATGGTCGATTTGCATAGAATGCGGCCAGATGAGTGAGCGGTTGGGCGAAGGCACCGTCGTCGAGAAGCAGACTTCTCGCGTCAAGCCACCGCCCATTTATCAAGTGGTTCTGCTGAACGATGACTACACACCGATGGAATTCGTGGTCGGAGTTCTGCAGAAGTTCTTCGGCAAAGGGAGAGAGCAAGCAACTCAGATCATGCTGAAGGTTCATCACGAAGGACGCGGCGTGTGCGGCGTCTATCCGCGCGATATCGCAGCGACCAAGGTCGAGCAAGTCTGCAGTTATTCACGCCAGCATCAGCATCCGCTGCAGTGCGTGATGGAGGAAGCATGATCGCCCAGGAACTCGAAGTCAGTCTGCACATGGCCTTTGTCGAGGCCCGACAGGCGCGACACGAATTCATTACCGTTGAGCATCTCCTATTGGCGTTGCTCGATAACCCATCGGCCGCAGAAGTTCTGCGTGCCTGCGCGTGCAATATCGATGATCTGCGCAAGAATCTGCAGAACTTCATCGCGGACAACACGCCGATTCTCCCGCCTAACTCGGAAGCCGATACGCAACCGACACTGGGGTTTCAGCGCGTGATTCAGCGCGCCATCATGCACGTGCAAAGCACCAGCAACGGCAAGAAGGAAGTGACTGGCGCCAATGTGCTCGTTGCCATTTTCGGCGAGAAGGATTCGCATGCTGTTTATTACCTGCATCAGCAGGGAGTGACACGGCTCGATGTCGTCAATTTTATTTCGCACGGCATTACCAAGGCGGGGCAGGGCGAAGAAAAAGCGAAGCCAGGCTCAGAGGAAGCCGCGGAAGGCGATGGCAAGGATCAGCCGTCGGCCCTTGAGCAATACACACAAAATCTGAATGCGCTTGCTAAAGAAGGAAAGATCGATCCGCTGATCGGCCGTGAACCCGAGGTCGAGCGTGTGATTCAGATTCTGTGCCGTCGCCGGAAGAACAATCCTTTGCTTGTCGGTGAAGCCGGTGTCGGCAAAACCGCGATTGCTGAAGGCTTGGCATGGCGCATCTTTAAAGGTGATGTGCCCGAAATTCTTGAGAAATCCAGCGTGTACTCGCTCGATATGGGTGCACTGCTGGCGGGGACCAAGTACCGCGGTGATTTCGAGCAGCGGCTAAAGGCCGTACTGAAGCAGTTGAAGGCCAACGCCAACGCGATCCTGTTCATCGACGAAATTCATACGCTGATCGGCGCCGGTTCGGCGTCGGGCGGAACGCTTGACGCGTCCAACCTGCTTAAGCCGGCGCTTGCAAGCGGGCAGCTGAAGTGCATCGGCGCAACGACCTACAACGAATATCGCGGCATCTTCGAGAAGGATCATGCCCTGTCGCGCCGGTTCCAGAAGATCGACGTCATCGAGCCGACCATCCAGCAGACGATCGAGATCCTGAAAGGGTTGAAGTCGCGCTTCGAAGAACACCACGGCGTCAAGTACACATCGAGCGCGATCGCCGCTGCGGCCGAGCTATCGGCCAAGTTCATCAACGATCGCCATTTGCCCGACAAAGCAATCGATGTGATCGACGAGGCGGGCGCTGCCCAGCGCATCCTGCCGAAGTCCAAGCAAAAGAAAACGATCGGCAAAACCGAAGTTGAAGAAATCATCTCGAAAATTGCCCGTATTCCGCCGCAGACGGTGTCGAGCGACGATCGTGCGCAGCTGAAGAATCTCGATCGCAATCTGAAAAACGTCGTGTTCGGTCAGGATCCCGCGATCGAAGCGCTATCGGCGGCAATCAAGATGGCGCGCTCGGGGCTGGGCAAGCCGGACAAGCCAATCGGCTCGTTCCTGTTCTCCGGTCCAACCGGGGTTGGCAAGACCGAGGTCGCTAAGCAGCTTGCCTTTACGCTGGGCATCGAGCTAATTCGGTTCGACATGTCGGAATACATGGAGCGGCACGCTGTCAGCCGCCTGATTGGCGCGCCGCCGGGCTACGTAGGGTTTGACCAGGGCGGCCTGTTGACCGAGGCGATCTCCAAGAAGCCGCACGCGGTGTTGTTGCTTGACGAGATAGAAAAAGCGCATCCAGACATCTTCAACATCCTGCTGCAGGTAATGGATCACGGGACATTGACCGACAACAATGGGCGCAAGGCGGATTTCCGCAACGTGATCATCGTGATGACGACCAATGCTGGCGCCGAGTTGTTGCAGCGCGCCTCGATCGGTTTCTCGAACGCACGGGAGTCGGGCGACGAGATGGCCGACATCAAGCGCATGTTCACGCCGGAGTTCCGCAATCGGCTCGATGCGGTGATCTCATTCAAAGCGCTAAACGAGGAAATTATCCTGCGCGTCGTCGACAAGTTCCTGATGCAGCTCGAAGATCAGTTGCACGAAAAGAAAGTCGACATCCACTTTACCGATGCGCTGCGCAAGCATCTCGGCAAGAAAGGCTTTGACCCCATCATGGGGGCGCGCCCGATGGCACGTCTGATTCAGGACACGATCCGACGCGCGTTGGCCGACGAGCTGTTGTTCGGAAAACTTCTGACCGGTGGGCGTGTGGATGTTGACGTCGACGACAAAGGCGAGATCAAACTCGATTTCCCGCCCAGCGATAACGGCGACGCGCCGCAGCCTGTGCAAGGCGAGCCCGTGCTCTCAGAATAGCAAGCGCATGGCGACCAGCAGAATAAGCTGATCAGAATGTCGTCCTAGCTATCGGTTGACGGCACGTTCGGATTGTCTCCACAATGGCCCGCTTTGCGGGCCATTTTTTTCACGGGGAGATCATGAAAACAACAATGATGATGGCCGTTGTGCTCGCGCTGCCCCTTTGGGTTGGCGCGCAGCCCACGCCGGAGATCCAGTCGCGAACAACCGCGCTTCTCGCATCCAATTGTGCCAACTGCCACGGCACTACCGGCAACGCGCAGGGGGCGATGCCTAATCTGGCGGGTCTGCAAAAAACTTATATCGTCGAGCAGATGCGCGCGTTTCGGGACGGCAAACGGCCAGCGACGATCATGCATCAACTAGCCAAGGGCTATACCGATCCACAGATAGAGTCGATCGCGGAATTCTTTTCGCGGCAGAAATTAACGCGCTAGGAAACAGCGATGAACATAAATCAAGTTTCGCGACGCGATGCGTTGAAAGCCTTTTCTACGGCCGCGCTGGTATCGAGTCTTTCGGCATGCGCGACGATGGGTCAACAAAGCGTCGGCCGGGTGGTCGTTGTCGGCGCCGGCTATGGGGGTGCGACCGCCGCAAAATACCTGCGTTTGTGGTCCGATGGCACCATTGATGTCACTTTGGTGGACCCGAACGAAGCCTTCGTCTCGTGTCCTATGTCGAACCTTGTGCTTGGGGGCAGTAAGACACTGGCAGACATGACCGTGGCTTACGGCGGACTCGACAAATACGGGGTAAAGCGCGTACGCGATACGGTTAGCGCGGTCGACGTTGACAAGAAGCAGGTGCGCCTCGCTTCGGGCGCAACGTTGCCGTATGACCGGTTGGTCTTATCGCCGGGAGTCGAGTTCATGTATGACCGCCTGCAGGGCTGGACGCCGTCAGCAGAAGCATCGGTGCTGCATGCATGGAAGGCCGGGCCGCAGACAGTTGCGCTACGCCGTCAGTTGACCGATATGAAAGATGGGGGTGTGGTGTTAATGAGCATCCCGCTCGCACCTTATCGGTGTCCCCCGGGACCGTATGAGCGCGCGTGTCAGATTTCGTGGTATCTGAAACAGGCGAAGCCAAAAAGCAAGTTGATCGTTCTCGACGCCAATCCGGACTACGTATCGAAGAAGCCGTTGTTCTCCCGCGTCTTTGGCGAGGACTACAAGGGAATCGTCGAGTACCGCGTCGCCTCACCTGTCAACGAAATCGACGTGAAGTCGGGCACGCTTGTGACAGAAATCGGCGATAAGGTACGCGGTGACGTCATTAATTACATTCCGCCGCAACGCGCGGCCAATATTGCGCGCGATGCCGGAGTGATCACCGCGAACAATCGTTGGTGCGATGTCAACTGGGCCTCGATGGAATCGATGAAAGTGCCAACCGTGCACGTACTTGGGGACGCCACGCTCTCAGCGTCGGCGATGCCAAAGTCGGGCCATATGGCCAATCAACACGGAAAGGCCGCTGCTGCGGCGATTGTCGACTTGCTTAACGGCAGAGCGGTTGTTCCCCCGACGATGGCCAACACCTGCTACAGCTTCGTCGATGATCGTAATGCGGTGCACGTTGACAGCGTGCATCGCTGGGTGCCGGAGAAGAAAACTCTGGAGCCGGTTGCCGGAGCCGGGGGCATCTCGTCGCAGGATCGTGCCTCGTGGGCGCTTGAAGGTGCGTACGCGCAAAGCTGGGCCACGACGATCTGGGCAGATATGCTGGGTTAAGCGCTTCTCGTGTACGCGACGGCTTCGCCGTCGCACGTGCACTCGTCGCGATTAGTTCGATGTGCATCGTCGGAGCAAGTCCGTCAATGCACATTGGGTGATGTCTACGCGCGCTGCGCTCCGACATCACAAGGGTGCGCCCACCTCCGATCGCCACGTGAGATCGATCACCTTCCGGTGCTGCCGAATCCACCCACGCCGCGTGTGCTCGCTGCAAAGTCCTCGACGACGTTGAACTTCGCCTGCACGACTGGGACGATGACGAGCTGCGCAAGCCGTTCGAGCGGATTCAACGTGAACGGCTCGCCACTGCGGTTCCAGGTCGACACCATCAGCTCCCCCTGATAATCGGAGTCGATCAGCCCCACCAGGTTGCCGAGCACGATGCCGTGCTTATGCCCGAGTCCAGAGCGCGGAAGAATCATTGCCGCGTAACCGGCATCTGCGATATGGATCGCCAGGCCGGTCTTGATCAAATGCGTTGCGCCCGGCTCGATCCGCAGCGGCGTGTCGATGCACGCGCGCAGATCGAGTCCGGCAGCGCCTGCGGTCGCGTAGCCGGGCAACTGATCGCGCAATCGCGCATCAAGAATCCGAACGTCCACCCGCATTACTTTGCTTTGGCGGGGGGCGGCGCTGCGAAGACTTTCGAAACCAATGCCTGTGTCTGCTTGTTTGGCTGTTGCGAAATCCGTCGTCTCGCTCGCTCGAACAATCGCGTGCCCCAGACGATCAGCGCGATGCCGATCAGCAGCGGTAAGAAGCTCGCTGATGCGACTAGCCAATAGAGCGTCAACAATGCTCCGATCAAGATCGGCAGCATTGAAGCGAACAGGCCGGCGAGTGAGGGGACGGCGACCACCTGCGCCAAGGTGGCCTGCAACTGCGCAGCGCTACGCAGGTCTGCCGGCTTGCGGCCGGCGAAAAAATGATCGGACTTTGCCACGCCGCCCGGAGGTGCTTTATCGAGCTGCGTCACTAGATTCTGGGTACTGAGCAGTAGCCGCGCCGCCGACTCTTTCTGCAGTTGTTCAATGTAAGCGATGAAGTCGCCGTCCTTAGGCTCGTGCGTGTCGATCATGTCCGCGTGAGCAAGCAGCTAGGTAGTCGCGCGTTGCCGAACTGAAGCCGATGCGGTAGGTGCCAAACCTCGTGCCAGCCTCGCGGCGATTTCGGCAATCAATCGCCGCGCCTGGACGAGTTTATCGGCGGTCGGCAGCGTTGTAACGCCATCGCAGTCAATCAGGGACAACTCGCTATTGTCGGTCCCGAACACATCCTGGGCCCGGTTGGCCACCATCAGTGGCACGTTCTTGCCGGTGAGCTTGCGGCGTGCGTTGTCGATCACATCGTCGCTTTCGGCTGCGAAGCCAACGCAGTAGGGCGCTGACGGAAACGCTGCCACCGTCGCGAGGATGTCAGGGTTCCTTTCGAACTGCAGTGCCGGTGGCGTCACGCTTGCACTCTTCTTGATCTTGCTTGCACTTGGGTTGCTCACACGCCAGTCCGCCACCGCAGCCACAGAAATGAACACGTCCGTTGGCAGCTGATCCATCACGGCGCTCATCATTTCGCGCGCCGTCGTGACGTCAATGCGTTTAACGCCGCGCGGCGTTGCCAGCGCGGTCGGTCCGGCAACCAACGTCACTTGCGCGCCCGCATCGCGTGCAGCGCGCGCCAGCGCAAACCCGGTTTTTCCGGACGATAAATTGGTAACACCGCGCACCGGATCGATCGGCTCAAAGGTCGGCCCTGCCGTCAGCAGTACTTTCCTGCCTGCAAGAAGCTTCGGTTGAAAGAACGAAATAACATCGTCCAGTAGCTCGTGCGCTTCGAGCATTCGGCCAAGGCCGGTTTCACCGCAGGCCTGCGCGCCACTGGCGGGGCCGAATACGGTGACGCCATCCGCGCGCAACTGCGCGACGTTTCGCTGAGTCGCCGGGTTGTCCCACATCTCGACATTCATAGCCGGAGCAACCAGCAGAGGCGTACGAACGCGATCGCGCGCCAGCGCAAGTGTCGTTAACAGGTCATCGGCCAACCCGTGCGCGAGCTTGGCCAGGAAATCCGCAGTCGCCGGCGCGACGATCACTGCGTCGGCGTCACGCGTCAGCTCGATGTGCGGCATGGCGTTGCTGGTCAGGCTTTTCCACTGGTCCGTTTCAACCGGGCGCCCGCTTAACGCCTGCATCGTGATTGCGGTGACGAACTGCTGAGCGCCCGCCGTCATGACCACCTGTACGGTTGCGCCTTCATCTTGCAGGCGCCGCACGAGTTCACACACTTTGTAGGCGGCAATGCCGCCAGTCATGCCGACGACAAGATGTTTACCGGCGAGTTGCATTTACCTGGCCCGGCGCACGCGGCGCAATTCGTCGATGATCAGAAGCGCTGCGCCCCCGACGATCGCGCTATCGGCCAGGTTGAAAGCCGGCCAGTGCCAGCCGCCCAAGTGAAAATCCAGGAAATCGATGACGTGACCGTAGGCGATGCGATCAATCACGTTGCCCACTGCGCCACCCAGAATCATCGCAAGCGCCAGCGCAAATAAGCGCTGGTGACCGTGGCGCGCGAGCAGATAGAGAATAAACGCCGACGCCGCTATCGCCACGACTATTAAGAAGCCCTCTTGCCAGCCGGACGCAGAGGCGAGAAACGAAAACGCAGCGCCCTTGTTGTAGGTTAGAACGAGATTGAAAAAGCTCGTGAGGGGGAGCACTTCGCCGAATTCAAAGCGCCGCTCGATCGTGATCTTCGTTAGTTGATCGATCAGAATGATGCCCACAGCAAGCCCGACCCACGGCAGCATGCGCTGCGGCCACGTGGGTTGCTTGATGAATGACATCAGGCAAAGCTCCGGGGTTCGCCGTCGCCGAACAAATTGCTCACACAGCGTGCGCAGATCGTGGGGTGATCCGCGGTGCGTCCGACGTCAGCGCGCCAGTGCCAGCAACGTCCGCACTTGGTGTGCGGCGATGGCGTCACGACGATTTGCTGATCGCCAGACTCAGCCACCGATGTAGCGCTTGCGCCCGACGTGATCAGGACGAACTTGAGCTCGTCGTCCAGTGTTTTCAACAAGGCGGCTGTCCCTGCATCCGCGCGAATCTCGACTTCGGATTGCAACGATGAGCCGATCTCACCGCGTTCGCGCAGCGGCTCAAGCTTCTTCTGCACGTCCGCACGCACCGCGCGAATCCGCGACCACTTGTCGACCAGCGCCATCTCATCAGGCAATGATGGCAGCACCGCAAACGTTTCTGTGAAAATCGTGCCGCCGGCTCTCTTCCTCAATACCTTCCATGCTTCTTCGGCAGTAAAGGATAAGAGTGGTGCCATCAGCTTCAACAGGGCATCGGTGATTAGATACAGCGCGCACTGTGCCGAACGCCGCTCTTTCGAATTCGGCTTTGTCGTGTACAGCCGGTCTTTCAGAATGTCGAGGTAAAACGCGCCAAGATCTTCTGATGCGAACGTTTGCAGCCGGGCCACGATCGGATGGTATTCATAGCGATCGTAGTCTGCCTGCGTGCGCGCGGCCATCTCGCGTGTCATTGCCAACGCATAGCGGTCAATTTCCAGCCACTCGCCAACGGGCAGCATGTCACGCGCGACGTCAAAGTCGCTGACGTTAGCCAGCAAGAACCGCAGCGTGTTGCGCAGACGCCGATAACTCTCGACGACTCTTTTCAGAATTTCATCCGACAGGGTCAGCTCGCCCGAATAGTCGGTGCTCGCAACCCAGAGCCGAATGATTTCCGCCCCTAGCGTGTCCGCGACCTTTTGCGGCGCGATCACATTGCCCAGCGACTTACTCATCTTGCGGCCGTTACCATCGACGACGAAGCCGTGCGTTAGCAGTGCCTTATAGGGAGGCACACCATTCAGCATGCACGATGTCAGTAGCGATGAATGGAACCAACCGCGGTGCTGGTCCGAACCTTCGAGGTACATGTCGGCAGGAAAGTGCGATTCGGCTGCATGTGAGCCGCGCAGCACTGTCTGATGGGTGACACCGGAATCAAACCAGACGTCGAGCGTGTCGCGGTTCTTCACGTAGTGATCGGCGTCATCTCCAAGCAGTTCGCGTGCATCGAGATCCTGCCAAGCCTCAATACCGCCCTGTTCGATGCGCTGCGCTACCTGCTCGAGCAGTTCCTGCGTGCGCGGGTGAAGGGCACCTGTTTCCTTGTGGACGAAGAACGCCATCGGCACGCCCCACTGCCGCTGGCGCGACAGACGTCCAGTCGGGGCGATTTGCAATCATCCCGTGCAAGCGCGCTTTGCCCCATTGCGGATAAAACTGAGTGGCCTCGATGCCTGCGAGTGCCAACTCCCGCAGGGTTGCGCCGCCTTCGCTTGGCACGACGTCCATACCGGCAAACCACTGCGACGTCGCGCGATAGATGATTGGCGTCCGATGGCGCCAGCAGTGCATATAGCTATGCGTGATTTTCTCGACGTGCAGCAGATTGCCGTGCTCCCGAATCACGTCAACGATCTTCGGATTCGCATCCCAGATCTTCATTCCGCCGAACAGGGGTAGCGATTGGGCGAACACACCGTCACGCCTGCACCGGATTGATGATCTGGTCGTCCGTCATGCCATGCGCTTTGCAGGACACGAAGTCTTCAATGCCGTAGGCGGGCGATGAATGGACGATGCCGGTGCCGGTATCGAGTGCCACGTAATCGCCCAGGTAAACCGGAGAGTCGCGGTCGTAAAACGGGTGGCGAAAACGAAGCAGCGCGAGATTCTTGCCCGGAGCTTGCGCTAGCGTCGCGCCCGTCAACTTGTAAGTTGAAAGACACGCCGCTGTCCGCTCGCTCGCGAGCACCAGCAATGCGTGCTCGGTCTCGACAAGGTCATAGCTCGCATCGGGGTGTACGTTCAGCGCCTGATTGGCGGGAATCGTCCAGGGCGTCGTCGTCCAGATCACCGCTGAAACCGGCTTGTCGGGCAACGCCGAAAGTCCGAATGCCGCCGCCAGCTTCGTGCGCTGGTCATCGCGCAATGGAAACGCGACATCGATCGCAAGATCCACCTTATCCTGATATTCAACCTCCGCTTCCGCCAATGCCGAGCCGCAATCGAAACACCAGTTGACCGGCTTCAGACCGCGGAAGACGAAACCCTTGGCCATGATTCTGGCGAGCGCCCGAAGCTCGTTAGCTTCGTTCTTAAAGTCCATCGTCTTGTACGGACGGCTCCACAATCCGAGTACGCCCAGCCGCTTAAATCCACCTTTCTGGATTTCGATTTGTTCGGCGGCATGCGCGCGTGAACGGGCCTGCACCTCGCGAGTCGGCAAGTTGCGTCCGTACTTCTTCTCAATCAGGATTTCGATCGGCATGCCGTGACAGTCCCAACCCGGCACGTATTGCGCATCGAAGCCGGCCATCTGCCGGCTCTTGACGACGATGTCCTTCAGGATTTTGTTGCTCGCCGTCCCCATGTGGATATCACTGTTCGCATACGGCGGACCGTCATGCAGGATCCATTTCGGCCGACCTACCGAGGCCGCGCGAATCTGCCCATAGACATCCTGCTCGTCCCACTCTGCGATCCAGCGCGGCTCGCGTTTAGCCAGATCGCCACGCATTGGAAACGGCGTATCGGGCAAGTTCAGCGGATATTTGCGCGTGGCCGGGTCAGGCGCTGGTTTTCGTTTTTCGTCTGGCATAACTAGTATCTCAGGACGCGACCGCGCCATTCAATATCGAGCGCGCTAGCGCTGCATCGTCGCCGATCGCAGCAGATAGGGCGCCAAGTGTCTCGTACTTTTGCTCATCGCGCAGTTTCCTGACGAACTCGACGCTGACCAGCCGACCATAGACGGCGTCTGCAAAGTCGAAAAGATGCACTTCAAGCAGCCACCGTCCGGCGTCGTCGAGTGTTGGGCGCAAGCCGATGCTTGCGACGCCGGCCATCGGACGCTCGGCAACGCCGTGTACACGAACGGCAAAAATTCCCTGCAACGCCGGGCGCGAATGTTGGATCTTCAGATTTAGCGTCGGAAACCCGAGCGATCGACCCAGCTTCCGACCGTGCAACACGCGGCCACTGATCGTGTAGGCGCGATCGAGCAAAGCCGAGGCACGCGCCAAGTCACCGGCAGCGAGGGCCTGGCGCACGGCGGTGCTTGAGATGCGCTCGCCGTTGTACGTCAGCGTCGGCATCACCTCTAGTTCAAACGCGCCCTCTGCCGCATAGCTCGCCAAAAGCGCGATGTCTCCGGCGCGCTTGGCACCGAAGCGGAAGTCCTCGCCGACCAGAAGCCACTTCATTCTGCAGTCGGCCACCAATACGTCCTCGACAAACGCGTGGGGCGTCTGTTGAGCGAAGCGGCCATTGAAATGCGCGACGAACGTGCGTTCAATGCCGCAACTTTTGAACGCAGCCAGTTTGTCGCGCAGGTTGGAAACCCGGGCCGGCGCTCGCTCAGGCGCAAAAAATTCGCGCGGATGTGGCTCGAAAGTCATCACGGCGGACACCAGCGAGCGGCTGCGCGCGGCTGCGACCACGCGCGCCAGCATGGCCTGATGCCCCGGTGGACACCGTCGAAGTTGCCGACCGTCAGCGCACATGACTCGCGATCGGCGATGCGCGGAGCGCCTCGGTAAACCTTCATAGCGCGTAGTTGATGCAATGCGAAAAATGACGTCGAAGTATACGGTCGAGTGGCGCATCATCTTGATTTATTGAGCGTTTAGGAATTGCACACAGCCCGCGCCGGTACAATTCACCGGTGAAGAACAAGCCGTCAAAGTCCCCCCGATTAAGCCAATCGTGGTTTTTGTGTCAGGGCGTGGCACGAACCTGCAGGCGCTGCTGAACACTGCCGAGGCCGAGCGGTGGGAGCAGGAGCTGGCTGCAAAGGTCGTCGCCGTAGTCAGCAGCAGTGCAGATGCCGACGCGCTTGGCGTGGCGCGTGCTCACGGCGTGCCGGTTCATATTCTTGTTCCCGAACAGTTTGGCTCGCGCGCCTCATTCGATGAAGCCTTGGCCCGCACCGTCGAGCGTTACGCGCCAGAGATGATCGTGCTGGCGGGGTTCATGCGCGTGCTGACGCCGGCATTCGTGCGGCGTTACGTTGGACGCATGATCAACATCCATCCGTCGCTATTGCCATCATTTCCGGGGTTGAACACGCATCAGCGGGCGCTTGATGCCGGGGTGCGCGTCCATGGCGCCACCGTCCATTTCGTGTCCGAAGACGTCGATGCGGGGCCGATCATTGCGCAAGCGGCGGTTGCCGTGCATGCGAACGACGACAAGGTGTCCTTAGGTGCCAGGGTGCTTCAGCAGGAGCATCGATTGTTGCCATACGCGGTGCGCCAGGTGCTTGAAGGTCGCGTGCGGTTCAGTGAGAGTCGGGCACTCGTGGTGGGGATCGAGCACGGCGAGTTAGCGTTGCTGGCGTCATGAAGATGGCTGCGCCTAAGCATCGGAAGCGCGACGCCAGTGCGCGGCCAGATTCGACCGTTTTCAATCACGCAGATCGAACACGAAGCGCGGCAACTCAGGCCATCGGATCGAGTCCGACGCGCGATCCGCGCCGACGCGAGCATCGCGTGACGAAGCCTTATACCGATCAGCGTCGCATCACGTCGCTGGTCGTCGATTCGCTGGCCGCCGCACTGGCCTTGATCCTGAAATTTGATGGACCTTCGGATGTACTGCTGTCGCGCTTCTTCCGTCTGAATTCGTCACTCGGTCAGCGCGATCGCGGCCTGATTGCCGAGGCGGTGTTTTTTGCGCTGCGCCGCTACGCCAGCCTGCAGTGGTTGATGCAGCCCGCGCATCCCGCGCGCGCAGCGCGCTTTGCGGCGTTATTGACGCTGGCGCGCCAGCACGGCCTCGAGGCGATCGAGCAACGCGCGTTGCGAGGCGATGCGAAGGCGGTCCAGCACGCGCTGACCATCGATATATCAAGCGCGCCGGCCTCGGTGCAGGCCGAGCTGCCCGATTGGCTGTTCGCAGAGATCGAGCGGCAATATGACGATGCGGCGCCGCTGATCGATGCGTTGAAAGAAAGCGCGCCGCTCGATTTGCGCGCGAATTCGATCAAGGCGTCGCGTGCGGAAGTCCTCGAAGAGCTGGCGGCGCATCATGTCGGAGCCGTTGCGACGCCGTACTCGCCCGATGCAATACGGTTGTCGAGCAAGCCGGCGTTGACGAATTGGCCCGCGTATCGCGAGGGACGGATCGAAGTGCAGGACGAGGGCAGCCAGCTGATCGCTCGACTGCTGCAACCGCGCCGCGGCGAAATGGTGGTCGACTTTTGCGCGGGCGCCGGCGGCAAGACGCTGGCACTCGGAGCATTGATGCGTTCCAGCGGGCGCCTTTACGCGTTCGACGTCAACGAGAGGCGGCTCGCAGGGCTCGGCCCGCGTCTGAAGCGCAGCGGACTGTCGAACGTGCATCCGGTGGTCATTCGCAGCGAATCCGATATTCGCGTCAAGCGACTCAACGGCAAGTGCGACCGCGTGCTGGTTGACGCACCGTGTTCCGGCAGCGGCACGTTGCGCCGCAATCCGGATCTGAAGTGGCGCTTCAGCGAAGCGGAGCTTCACGTGTCAACGGCTTGCAGCATTCAGTGCTGCGCGCGGCGGCGCGCTTACTGAAGCCGGGCGGACGGCTGGTTTATGCGACCTGTTCGTTGTTGACGCAAGAGAATCAGGCCGTGGCCGACGCATTTCTGGCCGAGCATCCGGATTTTCGAGCTGGTCCCGGCGGCGACCGTATTGCGTGCGCAGTCGGTCGATGTTGAGCATGCGGCGCGCTTCGCGCCTTATTTTGTGATGCTGCCGCACCTGCACGGCACCGACGGTTTCTTTGCGGCCGTGTTTGAACGGCGATAGCCAGACAATGAAGCGGCAAACGCTATTCGAGGAAGTCGTTCACTCGCTGCGCAACGACCTGCATACGCCGCAGGTGTGGCAATTGGTGGTCATCGCTGTGGCCTTGCTTGGCGCGTGGTTCTATGCGCGCCATATCGAGCAGCGTGTGCGCGATCGTCTGGCGGCCGCGGCATCCGACCGGCAGGGTGTACGCGTTGATGTTCTGAAGTTTTCGATTGACGGCTTTCGCCGTCTGGCTTTCCCGATTACAGCTGTGCTGCTGTCGGTCCTGGGAGGCCTCGTACTTTATTTTTCGGGCGTTGTGCGCTGGGAGCAAGCACACCTGTTGCGTCTCGCTTTGTTGTTGCTTTGCGCGATGGGTGCGATCCGATTGTTTGTTTACGTGCTGCGGCGTTCACTGCCGCGCGCTGCATGGATCGGCACGTTCGAGCTCGCAATCGGCACTCACGATCTGGCTTTTTGTCGCGCTGCATGTCACCGGGCTGCTCGACGATTTGATCGGCCATCTCGACGGCGATTCGGTTCCCGCTTGGCAAGACGGCGCTTGACCCTGTGGGATATTTTGGCGGGCGCCTTCAGCGTGGTGTTGACTGTTCTCGCAGCGCTGTGGGCGGGCTCGGTCGTCGAAGCGCGCCTGATGGGTGCGAAGTCGCTCGCGCCAAATTCCCGTGTGGTGCTCGCGCGCTTGGTCAAGGCACTATTGACGCTGCTCGCTGTGTTGCTGGCGCTTTCACTGGTCGGTATCGATCTGACCGTGCTGTCGATCTTTGGTGGAGCGCTTGGCGTAGGACTCGGGCTAGGCCTGCAGCGTATTGCCAGTAACTACGTCAGCGGCTTCATCATCCTGCTCGATCGCAGCCTGACGATCGGCGACATGATCACCGTCGACAAGTTCTACGGCGCTGTGTCGCAGATCAATGCGCGCTACACGGTGATGAAGTCGCTCGACGGTACCGAGACGATCGTTCCCAATGAAATGCTGGTGAGCACACCGGTCATCAATCACTCGTACAGCAACACGTCGGTGCAGGTGGTTGTTCGGTTGTCGATTGCATACAGCGCGGACGTTGACCGTGCGCTTGAAATTTTGGTTGAAGCGGCAACAGCGCAGTCGCGGGTACTTGCCGACCCGCCACCGAGCGCATTCATTACCGGCTTTGGCGCTGACGGCATCGAGCTGCAGATCGGTTTCTGGATTCGCGATCCGGAGGCAGGAAGCTTGCCGATCCGATCTGAAATTGCGCGCACCGTGCTGAAGCGGTTTCACGACGCGGGGATTGAAATTCCATTTCCGCAGCGTGACGTACGGATCACGTCCATTTCGGGTTCCGTGCTGTCGGCAGCTGCCCCGGGTGCTCCCGACGGTGCCGCAAAGTAGGGCAATTGCTCGAAAAAGGCAGCGCTAACGCCGATTGCGAGCGATTCCAGACCGTGGCCTGCGTACAATATGGCGGCTACACACCCCTGTGTGGTCGCTGAACTATCCAGATGGCCGCGGTCTGACTTCGCGCACCCTGGGTGCTTATTAGGAACGTGAATGTATCTGCTTGAATTTCTGGACGGTGGTCTGCTGCAGCTAAGTTGGTGGCAGCTGATCATCGCGGCGCTCGTGCTGACGCATATCACGATTGCCAGCGTGACGATTTTCCTGCATCGCAGCCAAGCGCATCGCGCGCTTGATCTTCATCCTGCCGCGGCAATGTTTTTTAGGGTCTGGTTGTGGCTGACGACCGGCATGCTGACCAAGGAGTGGGTGTCGATTCACCGTAAACATCACGCCCGTGTTGAAACCGACGAAGATCCGCACAGCCCGCAAACGCGCGGCATCAAGGCCGTGCTGTTGACCGGTTCCGAGCTGTACATGGAAGAAGCGAAAAATGCCGACACGCTGACGCGCTACGGGCATGGAACGCCGGACGACTGGATCGAGCGCAACTATTTTCTCGCGCTATCACGTGGCAAGGCGTCGGCTTGATGGTCGGCGCAGATTTGATTCTGTTCGGCTTTGCCGGTCTTGCGATCTGGGGCATCCAGATGCTGTGGATTCCGGTCCACGCGGCCGGCATCATCAACGGCATTGGCCACTGGTGGGGTTATCGCAATTACGACTCACCCGATGCCAGCAACAACATCGTGCCATGGGGCATCTGGATCGGCGGCGAAGAGCTGCATAACAATCATCACACCTATCCGACCTCGGCTAAGTTTTCGACCAAGTGGCACGAGTTCGATATTGGCTGGGTCTATATCCGCGCCCTGCAGGCGCTGGGGCTCGCAAAAGTCTTGCGTGTCGCGCCGAAGCCGCAGGTGGCCGAGCCCAAGCGCTCGATCGACCTCGAAACGCTGCAGGCAGTGATCGCGAATCGCTATGACCTGTTGGCCAAGTACGCCCGCTCGTTGAAAGTTGCGCACCGCGACGGAATTGCAGAAGCTGCGGCTGTCCGGCGACGAGCGTGCGCGTTTTGCACGCTTGCGGCGCGTACTGCGCAAAGGCGACGTTTCGCAACTGGCAGCCGCATGAACAGCACTCGCTGTCGGACATGATGAGGCGCAGCCGGCGTTATGAAGACGATGGTTGAAATGCGCACCGAGCTGCTGGCGACATGGGAACGTTCGTCAGCGTCGCGCGAGCAGATGCTGACGCATCTGCAGGACTGGATCCACCGCGCCGAAGCCAGCGGCATTCATGCGCTGCAGGAAGCTGCGCTCAGAATGCGCAGCTATCGGCATGCGCCCGCCTAGCATCGGTCGCCCAATAAAAAAGCCCGGCGATGCGGGCTTTTTCATTATGCTGGCTGCAGCCACGACTATTTCAGCTTGATTTCCTTATACGCGACGTGCTTTCGCGCGACCGGGTCAAACTTGCTGAACTGCAGCTTGTCCGGCGTGGTCTTCTTATTCTTGGTCGTCGTATAAAAATGGCCGGTACCGGCCGTGGATTCGAGCTTGATTTTTTCGCGAGCGCCTTTGGCCATGTCGTGCTTCCCCTTCAGCTTTTAAATTTCGCCGCGCGCACGCAGGTCCGCCAGCACCACGTCGATGCCCAGCTTGTCGATGGTCCGCAACGCCGCGTTGGTGACGCGCAGGCGCACCCAGCGATTTTCGCCCTCGATCCAAAAGCGGCGATATTGCAGATTCGGCATGAAGCTGCGTTTGGTCCGATTATTGGCGTGCGAAACATTGTTGCCGGCCATCGGCCGTTTGCCCGTCACTTGACACACACGTGCCATTGTGAACTCCCTTTGCAATTGCCACAAGTGCAAATTGCGCGAAGCCGCGCAGTATAAAGCGTTTGGCGGCTCTAGCCTCGAGTTACAGCAGGCCCCGCTCGGCAAACGATACCGTCGCGGACCCGGCGACGATCAGGTGATCCAGCACCTTTGACGTCGACCAGCGACAGCGTCTGCTTCAGGTTTGCCGTCAGCAATTCGTCGGCGCGGCTGGGTTCGGCGACTCCCGACGGATGGTTATGCGCAAAGATGACTGCCGCTGCGTTGTGCTTCAGCGCGCGCTTGACGACTTCGCGCGGATAAACGCTGGTTTGCGTCAATGTGCCCACGAAACAGCTCTTCGGTCGCGATCAGCCTGTTCTGCGAATCCATGTACAGCGCAACGAATACCTCATGTTCCAGCCGCGCCAGCATCAGCCGCAGGTAGTCGCGCACCTTGCCGGGCGAAGAGAGCAGCGTGTCGCGCTTGACGTCTTCCTGCAATGCCCGGCGCGCCAGTTCGAGCACGGCCTGCAAGCTGCGTGTACTTGGCCGGGCCGAAGCCGCCGATTTCGCCAGCGCAGATGGCGTCGGCAGCAAACAAGACCATTGAGTCCGCCGAAACGCGCCAGAGCGTCGCGTCCAAGGTCAATCGCCGAGCGCCCCGGTGTCCCGGTGCGCAGGAACACCGCCAGCAATTCAGCGTCTGACAGCGCATGCGCACCCTCGCCAGCAGGCGCTCGCGCGGCCGTTCGCCTTCGGGCCAGTCCTTGATCGCCAGCGTTGACTTGCTCGACTAAACTGGTTGCCATGGGAAAGTGAATCGATCGTAGCGCGATGTCCGCAAGCGGATCAGCGAGAAGGCGATGGAAGTGGTGCTTGCGCAGCCACGCGGTTTCTGTGCCGGGCGTCGATCGTGCTATCGAGATCGTCGAGCGGGCGCTCGCAGTGCACGGTGCGCCGATCTACGTCCGGCATGAGATCGTCCACAACAACTATGTCGTCGACGATCTGCGTACCAAGGGTGCGGTGTTCATTGACGAGCTTGAAGGTGCCGACGGGTGCGATCGTCGTGTTTTCCGCGCACGGGGTCGTCAAAGGCAGTGCAGCGAGGCTGCGCAGCAGCGCGGGTTGCACGTGTTCGACGCAACGTGTCCGCTGGTGACCAAGGTGCACGTAGAAGTGGCAAAGATGCGAGCTGCGGGCCGCGAGATCGTGATGATCGGCCACTTGGGCCATCCGGAAGTCGAGGGCACGATGGGCCAGAGTCCGAAGGTGGAATGCACCTGGTCGAAAGCATCGAAGACGTTGAGCGGCTGCAGGTGCGCACCCGAATTGCTGGCGTACGTGACGCAGACGACGTTGTCGCTGGACGATGCTGCTGCGGTCATCGCTGCTTTGAAGCGGCGCTTCCCGTCGATTGCTGAGCCGAAAAAAGCAGACATCTGCTATGCGACGCAAAACCGACAGGACGCGGTCAAGTTCATGGCGCCGCAGGTCGACGTCGTGATCGTCGTCGGTAGCGAGAACAGTTCGAATTCGAACCGATTGCGCGAAGTCGCGCAACGGTTCGGCGTGCCGGCATATCTGGTTGACAATGCCGATCAACTCGATCCTGAATGGTTGCCGGCCTGCGCAGAGTTGGCGTGACTGCGGGCGCGTCGGCGCCCGAAGTACTGGTGAGCTGCGTTGATTGAGCGGTTCAAGCAGCTCGGTGCATCAAAGCGTGCGCCCCCTCGATGGCGTGCAGGAAAAGGTTGTGTTTCCGTTGCCCAAGGGGTTGAATCAAGTGGCGGCGTAGCTGCTGCAGAAATCAAAACAAGCGGGAGACATCATGAGCAACTGGCTGCGGCAAGCGATGTTGATAGGGCTTACAGGTTTGCTGGCGGCAACGGTGTCGCCAGTCTTGGCGCAAGCCGGTGGAAGTCGAGGGGCAAAAGTTCGAGCCGACGGTGCAGGTCGGCGGCCAAACATTAAATCTGAATGGCGTTGGCTTGCGCAAGCGCGCGATATTCAAGGTCTATGTGGCCGGCCTGTATGTCCCGCAGAAGAGCACCAATGCGGCAACGCTGATCAGCCGATAAAGGTGCGCGACGAGTTGCGTTGCGGATGCTGCGCGACGTAGATGCCGGACAGCTTCATCGATTCTTTCAAGGACGGCTTGAAGAACAACCTGAGCGAAGCGCAGTTGGCGCACTAAAGCCTCAGATTGACTCGCTCACGGCGACGTTGAAATCGATCGGTGAAGCAAAGAAGGGTGATGCGATCAACTTCGATTACACGCCCGAGGGCGGCACTCGCATCAGCGGTCAATGGGCAGCCGCGCGGTGACTCCGATTCCGGCGCCGATTTTTTCTCGGCAGTGCTGCGTATCTGGCTGGGCGAGAAACCCGCCGATGAAGCGCTGAAGAAGGGAATGCTCGGCGCCTGATGCATGACGACGGCACTCGATTCGCCGAACGCGCAATTGGCGAGTCGCCGCAACCGGACGGTTCGATGCGATTGTGCGGCTTCCCTTCGGCTTCGTCGGGGTTCGCACAGATGACGCGCACGTCTCCGAAATTTGTTTCCTGCAGGGCGACGTTCGCCAAGGCTCCGCAACAACGAGCTGGCGCAACGCGTGGTCGATCAATTGCTCGCCTACTGCACCGATAGTTCGACGCCGATTCGACTTACCACTCGCCATTGAAGGAACGCGATTTTCAGCAGCGGGTGTGGGAACAGATCGCCCGCATCCCGTCCGGCTGCGACCGCGATCGTATGGCGAACTCGCGCGCCGATTGAACGGCTGAGGCGCGTGCGGTCGGACAAGCGTGCGGCGACAACCGACTTCCGCTGGCAATTCCTTGCCACCGAGTGGTGGCGGCATCGGGCATTGGCGGTTTCGCACATCATCGCGGCGGCGCATATGAAGCGCATCAAGCGCTGGCTGCTCATGCACGAAGCGCGCAGCGAATTGCGCCTGACGTGAGCATCTTCCGCGGCTCTCGCATTGCGAGCTGGACGTTGACTAGCGCTCCGATGCCGTCGCGCGCAGCCAGGCAAGCAGTCGTTACAAATCCAACGCTAGCCCGCTGATGCCTTGATCGACACGTTCGCCGACGCCAGTGTGGCTGGAGGACGGGTTGGCTCCGAACACGCTGACCGCGTATCGGCGTGACCTTAGCGGACTCTCGGTCTGGCTCGCGCCGCGTGGCACCACGCTGGTGGCTGCCGACGAAGCGGATCTGGCGCAATACTTTGCTGACAAGCACTCCACGACGCTGGCTTCGACCGCTAATCGGCGGCTGGCCGTGTTGCGCCGACGTTTTATCGATGGGCGATTCGCGAGCGGCGCAGTCGCGCATGATCCGACGCTGCGTCTGGAGGTGCCACGCAGCCACCTCGCTTTCCAAATCTCTGTCCGAAGAGCAGGTCGAGCGCGTTGCTGCGCGCGCCCGATACCGAAACGACGTTGGGCCTGCGCGATCGCGCGATGCTGGAGCTTTATATGCGACTGGATTGCGCGTCTCCGAACTCGTTGGAGCTGACGTTGTCGCAGCTGTCGCTTTCAGGAAGGGTTGGTGCGAGTGTTCGGCAAGGGTGGCAAAGAGCGCATCGTTCCACTGGGTGCAGAAGCGCGCAACGCAATCGAACGCTATTTGAAGGAAGCGCGTGGCGTGCATGCTCGGTCAACGTGTGGCCGATGCGCTATTCGTCACGCAGCGCGCGAGCGCAATGAGCCGGCAGATGTTTTGGCTGTTGATCAAGCGTTATGCGGCACGTTGCTGCGATCGATGCGCCGTTGTCGCCGCACGGACTTCGCCACGCGTTTGCAACCCATCTGCTAAACCATGGCGCCGATTTGCGGGTGGTGCAGCTGCTGCTCGGCCACGCGGATATCTCGACGACGCAAATTTACACGCACGTCGCGCGCGCAAGATTAAAAGCACTGCACGCGCAGCATCACCCGCGCGGCTAGACTCATGATCTTGATGGGCTTAGCCGATCAGATTGTTTATCTGATATTGGCGATCTGCGCTGCGTATCTGATCGGATCGGTGCCGTTTGCTGTCATTGTCAAGCCGCGTCATGGGTCTGGCTGATCCGCGAACGTATGGTTCGGGCAATCCTGGCGCTACCAACGTCCTGCGCTCGGGCAGCAAGACGGCAGCGGCGCTGACCCTGCTCGGTGACGGGTTCAAGGGCTGGTTCGCGGTGTGGCTGGCGCTGCGTTTTGGACCGCGCTATGGAATCGCCGACGCCGGTGTTGCACTCGTGGCGATCGCCGGTCGTGCTCGGGCATCTGTATCCCATTTTCTTCGGTTTCGCGGCGGCAAGGGAGTCGCCACGGCGGCAGGCGTCATCATTGCGCTGAATGGTGGCTGGCATTCGCAACAGCGATCACTTGGGTGATCGTCGCGGTGTTCTTTCGCTACTCATCACTCGCGTCGATGGTGGCTGCCGGTGTCGCGCCTTTTATTTCGCCTTCGGATGGGGATTCGACGCGCGACTTTGTCGCGCTGGTCGTCATTGCCGGGTTTACGGTGTATCGCCACCGAGTCAATATCCGCCATTTGCTCGGCGGGTACCGAGCGCCGCATTGGCGAAAAGCGCGCGGCGACGGCCGGCGCTAGGCCGACGCTAGGAAATGGCTTCGGCAAGAGACCAGCGCGGATGCACAGAAAACGCGAGTCGGTCGCCCGTCTGCTTTCGCCGCACGCTGCGAACGTTTCAGCGCTGCCAAGCCCGCCAGCGCAATCATCGCGCCGTTGTCGGTACACAAATCGGCCGGCGGGAAGAAAACGTTGCCGTTGAATGCAGCCGATACTTCACGCTGAAGACGGTCTCGTAACTGCGCGTTCGCGCTGACTCCGCCGGCGACTACCAGCGTCTTCAGGCCGGTTTGATCGCAGCGCCTGCAGCGATTTCGCAACGAGCACGTCGACGATCGCTTCGACAAATTCCAGCGCAATGTCAGCGCGCACCTGTTCGCATAAATTACTGGCACCCTCGCGACGGACCGCCGTCAGCACTGCGGTTTTCAGGCCGCTGAAGCTGAAATCGAGGTGCCGCTGCTGATCATCGGGCGGGGCAAGCTGGAGCGCGCTGGGAACACCGAATTCTGCAATCCGTGACACGGCCGGGCCGCCGGGGTAACCGAGCCCCAACAACTGCGCGGTTTTGTCGAATGCCTCGCCGGCGGCGTCGTCCAATGTGTCGCCGAGAAGCTCGTAGTTGCCCCAATCCCGCAACGTGCAACAGTTGCGTGTGGCCGCCCGAGACCAACAGCGCGATAAATGGAAATTCGGGTGCGGGTTGCACCTAACAGCGGCGAGAGCAGATGACCCTCCAGGTGATGCACCTCGAACACCGGGCGCTCGAGCGCGTAGCCCAAAGCGTGACCGATGCTCGCACCCACCAGCAGCGCACCCGCCAAACCGGGCCCCGCCGTTACCGCAATGGCGTCGAGGTCAGCCGCGCTGCATCCGGCATCGTCGAACACCCGATCGAGCAATGGCAGAACACGGCGAATGTGGTCGCGCGAAGCCAACTCGGGCACTACACCACCGTAGGCGACGTGCATGTCCACCTGAGAGTGCAGCCGTTGCGCGAGTAGGCCTTTTTCGCTATCGAGTAGCGCCAGCGCCGTCTCGTCGCATGAGGTTTCGATTCCAAGGATCAGCATGCAGGCAGTTTAGGGGTTGGCGCCTGCCCCAAAATGGGAGCCGTCAGGTGCTTGTGGCCGGAAAAGCTTGTCGGTTAGAATCACGGGCTGCGGTACTGGCGCCAGTGCCTTCGAGATGCAGTATCTGTAAAACGGACCAGAAGAATCGATGCCCACCATTCGCCTAAAAGAAAACGAGCCATTTGAAGTGGCTTTGCGCCGCTTCAAGCGGACCATTGAAAAAAGCGGCTTGCTGACCGAATTGCGTGCGCGCGAGTTTTACGAAAAGCCCACAGCCGAGCGTAAGCGCAAGAAGTCGGCTGCGATCAAGCGTCACTTCAAGCGCCTCCGCGGGCAGATGTTGCCGAAGAAGCTGTACTAGCCGAGGCAGCTGCCGCGGGCAGCACACTGCCCGGCGCGCCACTGGCGCGCTTTTATTTTTCTGGGGACTGCGCAATGTCGACGCTTTGAAGGACCGGATTACCGAAGACATGAAAACCGCGATGCGCGCGAAAGAGCGAGCGGCTTAGCGCGATCCGTCTTCTGCTGGCCGCGATCAAGCAGAAAGAAGTCGACGAGCGCGTCACGGTCGACGATGCCGGCGCGTTTTCGGCATCATCGAGAAGTTGATAAAGCAGCGCAATGACTCGATCGAGCAATTTCAAAAGGCCGGCCGCACGGATCTCGCAGAAAAGAAAGAAATGCGAACTTCTGTTCCTCAAAGAGTATTTGCCGCAGCAGATGTCGGATGCCGAGTTGTCGGCCGCAATCGATGCAGCGATAGCCGAGTCGGGCGCAACCGGGCCGCAAGCGATGGGGAAGGCAATGGCGCTATTGAAGCCGCGCATCGCAGGCCGCGCCGACATGGGAAAGGCATCGGCGTTGGTCAAGCAGCGGCTGGCCTGATTTTTTCGCGTAGCGAGCAGACCGCCGGCGCGCATTTTCGCACCGGCGATGCGTACACTTTCGCGAAATGATTCCGCAAAGCTTCATTCAGGATCTGCTCGCGCGCGTCGACATCGTCGAAGTCGTCGGCCGCTACGTTCAGCTAAAGAAGAGCGGACAGAACTCATTCGGGCCTCTGTCCGTTTCACTCCGAAAAATCTCCGTCGTTCACCGTCAGTCCGTCGAAGCAGTTTTTTCATTGCTTCGGCTGCGGCGCGCATGGCAGCGCTATCGGATTTTTAATGGAGCACCGAGGACTGGGCTATGTCGATGCGATTCGCGATCTGGCGCAGGTCGCGGGCATGCAGGTTCCTGAAACGGAGCGCGCTGCCGACTCGCATTCGAAGACGCGGGCGCTGACGGATATCCTGTCCCGCGCGATGGAGTTTTATCGCGCCCAACTAAAGGAAAGCCGCTAGGCGATCGAGTATCTGAAGCGGCGCGGCATCAGTGGTCAGATTGCCGCTCGTTTCGCGCTGGGGTACGCGCCCGATGCATGGCAGCCGCTGCGCGCGGCCTTCGACAAGTACGATGATCCGCGCTTGGTCGAAGCGGGCTTGTGATCGCCGACGAAGGCAAGCGGTATGACCGTTTTCGCGGCCGGGTGATGTTTCCGATTCGCAGTTCACGCGGGCAGGTGATCGGATTCGGGGCGCGCGTTCTTGAAACTGGGGAGCCGAAATATCTGAATTCGCCCGAAACGCCGATTTTTCGCAAGGGCCACGAGCTGTACGCACTGTACGAGGCGCGCGATGCGATTCGCAAAAGCGGCCGCGCGATCGTGGTCGAGGGCTACATGGACGTCATCCGCCTCGCGCAGGCGGGCTTCGATGAATCGGTTGCTGCGCTCGGTACGGCGGTTACCAGCGCGCACGTCGGCGCGCTGTTCAAAGCCGCCGATCACGTGATTTTCGCATTCGACGGCGACGCTGCCGGACGGAAAGCAGCCCGCCGCGCGCTGGAAGCGGCATTGCCGGTTATTGCAGATACCAAGCGTGCAAGTTTTGTGTTGTTACCCGAAGGGGAGGATCCGGACAGCTTGATCGGCGAAAAAGGGCGGCGGGTTTCGAGGCTGCGCTAACGAAGCGTTGCCGTTATCGCAGTTTTTCATACGTGCGCTTGACGATCTCCGCGGCGCGTCCGGCAAGCGCCGAGGACCGAGCAGCCCTGCTGGGTGCGGCCAAACCACTGCTGCTCTCGATGCCGCCCGGTGCGATGCGGCTGCAGTTGGTGCGCGAGCTGGCGGAAACGGCGCGCACGCCACTGGACGCGGTGGAGGCACTGTATGGTTTGCGCAAGGCGCCGAAGCCGCGCATCGGCGATCGGATGAGCGGCGCACGCCCAGAATGGACGTGAGCGATTTGAAGTTGGCGATCCTGCAGCAGATGCTGAACCACCCGATTCTGGCGCGCGAGTTCAATCAGGACATGATCGACGGGCCATCTGCACGGTGACGACCACATCGATCGCGAAATCGTCGAAGTTTGGCGCGCCTCGACAGCGACCACGGCATCAGAGGCGGCGGTCGCTGAGCCATGGTGCGTTGCTTGAAATGTTGGGCACCAGCGAATATGCAGACGAATATCGCTCGATTGCGGCGCAGGAAATGGAGATCGAGACTGGCGTCGAGGTGGCGCGCCAGATGGTGTCCGAAGCCTTCGCCAAGCTGCGTCTGCGCGGGTTCGAGCGCGAACGGGCGGAGCGACTGGCGGCCTACGAGCAGGAGCCGTCGCCCGAGCGGCTGGATGCTTACCGCGCGGCCGACCAGGCTTATATGCGGGCCCGCGAGCCGGCCGGGCGACAGCAGGGCCCGGAGAGCCGCATTCGGTAACGCAGGGCTGAATTGAACTTTTTGCCGCAAAATTGGCCAAATCGTGGTAGATTCCACGGTTTCGCAGCCGACTGTGGACGAATGACCGCATTGAGCTCGAGCGCCCAGGAGATCACGAACGATCGGTGGCGCGAATAATTGTTCATCGACTGCGTGTGCAATTTGCCAGAACGCGATCTTCGGATCAGACGTTAAGTTAGCGGTCTCATACGGGATCTCATGCGCAATGCTTCGTAAAGATCGGCCTGATTCTGCGCTGACTAGAGGCACGGCTTGGTTGAGAAGGCTCATTTGAACCCAATGATGTGTTTGTCGACTACGCACAGGCGGCCAAGGCCTGCGAGCGCAGTTGGCATTCACGAACCGATCGGCCGCGCGGCGCCGGCTGATCGAAACAGGTGACCCAATGGCATTGAGAAAGCTGGAAGTGAGAAAAGTCGAGACAAAGGTGAAGCCGCGCGCGCGGGGCGTATGACGACATGGCAAAGTTGCCAAAGGTGCAATGAGAAAACTTGAGGCCACTTTGCTGTCTTCGGTTGGGAAGTCCGCCGGCCGATCTGCGGCCGGGGCACCAACGGAGCGAACAACGGGACACCGCCAGCGGAAGCGGCGATTGCCAAGGGGCGTCCGGGCCGTAAGCCGAAGAAAGTGCCGAACAACTGCTCAATGCGGCGCTGATGCAGTGCCCGAAGCGGTGGACACTGGCGACGATCCGAGCGTACAGATCGTCGAAAAAATGAGCGCGACCAAGTTGCGCGCCAAGGATCGCCGGGCCAAGGAAAAGGCGCTGAAAGAAGCGCTTGAACGCAGCTATCACGGTACCGAGGAAGATCTCGAGACCCGTCGCAACAAATTAAAAGCGTTGATCAAGCTCGGCAAGGAGCGTGGCTTTTTGACCTACGCCGAGATCAATGATCACTTGCCCGACGCGCTTGTCGATGCCGAAGCGATCGACGCGATCATCAGCACGTTCAGCGACATGGGGCTGCAGGTCTTCGACCAGGCGCCTGATGCCGAGACGGTGTTGATGAGCGAGAACGTCCCGGCGGCCACACCGGACGATGCCGCCGAGGAAGAAGTGGAAGCCGCTTTGTCGACCGTCGATGCCGAATTCGGCCGTACGACTGATCCCGTGCGCATGTACATGCGTGAAATGGGTTCGGTCGAGCTGCTGACGCGCGAAGGCGAGATCGAAATCGCCAAGCGCATCGAAGACGGCTTGAAGCACATGGTGATGGCGATTTCCGCGTGCCCGACGACGATTGCGGAGATCCTCGCCTATGGCGAGCGCATTCGCGGCACTGAAATTCCGATCGATGAAGTGGTCGATGGTTTGATGGATCCGCTGGCCGAGGACTTTCCGACCGCCGGTGGCGATGAGGAAGACGAAGAGGGCGAAGAGACGACCGATATCGGCGCTTCCGGCATGACGGCAGGCCAGCTGGACGAATTGAAGGTGCGTGCGCTCGAGAAGTTCGACCACGTCACGAAGCTGTTCGACAAGATGCGGGTGTCGTTTGAGAAAGAAGGCTACAAGTCGCCGGGCTATCTGAAGTCGCAGCAGAAAATTCTCGACGAGCTGATGAGCCTGCGCTTTACCGCGAAGATGGTCGAGCGGCTATCGGACACGTTGCGCCGTCAAGTTGACGAAGTGCGCTCGATCGAAAAACAGATCTACGAGATCACGGTCAACAAGTGCGGCATGCCGCGCACGCATTTCCTGAAGACGTTTCCGGGTAACGAAACCAACATGCGCTGGGCGGGCGCGCGAAGCCGACTCGGAGCAGGCGTACGCCGAAATGCTGCGCCGTAATCTGCCGTCGGTGCAGGAGCTGCAGGGCAAGCTGGGGGCGCTGCAGAAGCGTGTCGTATTGCCGCTGAAGGATCTGCGCGAGGTCTACAAGCAGATGGCCACCGGCGAAGCGAAAGCGCGCAAGGCCAAGCGTGAGATGACCGAAGCCAATTTGCGGCTGGTGATCTCGATTGCCAAGAAGTACACCAACCGCGGATTGCAGTTTCTCGATCTGATTCAGGAAGGCAACATCGGTCTGATGAAGGCGGTCGATAAGTTCGAGTATCGTCGCGGCTACAAGTTTTCGACTTACGCAACGTGGTGGATCCGGCAGGCCATCACGCGCTCGATCGCCGATCAGGCGCGCACTATCCGCATTCCGGTTCACATGATCGAAACGATCAACAAGATGAACCGGATCTCGCGCCAGATCCTGCAGGAGACCGGCACCGAGCCTGATCCTGCAACGCTGGCCGTCAAGATGGAGATGCCGGAAGACAAGATCCGCAAGATCCTGAAGATCGCCAAAGAGCCGATCAGCATGGAAACGCCGATCGGTGACGACGACGATTCGCATCTGGGTGACTTCATCGAAGACACGTCAACCGTTGCTCCGGTCGATGCCGCGCAATACAACAGTCTGTCGGACGTGACCAAGGACGTGCTCGATTCGTTGACGCCACGCGAAGCAAAGGTCCTTCGCATGCGCTTCGGCATCGAGATGTCGACGGACCACACGCTGGAAGAAGTCGGCAAGCAGTTCGACGTCACGCGCGAGCGGATACGGCAGATCGAAGCGAAGGCGTTGCGCAAGCTGCGTCATCCAAGCCGCTCTGACAAGCTGAAGAGCTTCCTTGAGTAGAAGCAGTCTCCAAAACTACTGCGCGCCCCGATCTTGCTGCTGCGGTGCTCGCCGTACCTCCGTACGTGTGCGCTCCTCGCAACAACCTCGGATCGCTCGCTACGTTTTTGAGACCACTTCAAAATCGCCAGTAAGCGGGCCTCTAGCTCATGCTTGGTTAGAGCAGCGGACTCATAATCCGTTGGTGCCGTGTTCGACTCACGGGAGGCCCACCACTTAATGTCTGACCCTAAGGACTTCACTCACTTCGGCCTGGATCCGCTGATTCTTGCGGCGATCACCGAGATGGGTTACGCAACGCCGACGCCGATTCAGGCGAAGGCGATTCCGGTTGTGATGAAGGGTCTCGACGTGATGGGTGCTGCGCAGACCGGCACTGGGAAGACAGCCGGCTTTGCGCTGCCGATCATTCAGAAACTGCTGCCGCATGCGAGCGCGAGCATGTCGCCGGCGCGGCATCCGGTGCGCGCGCTGATACTCGCGCCTACACGCGAGCTGGCTGATCAAACAGCGGACAACGTCAAAAAATATATTGCGAAGACGCCACTGCGTTGCGCGTTGGTCTACGGTGGCGTTGACATGGACCCGCAAACGGTCGCTTTGCGCTCGGGCGCAGAGATCCTGGTCGCAACCCCTGGCCGTTTGCTCGACCATCTGCAGCAAAAGAACACGAGCCTGTCACAGGTACAGATCGTCGTACTCGACGAGGCCGATCGCATGCTTGATATGGGGTTCCTGCCTGATATCTCGCGCATTCTGAATTTGCTTCCGAAGCAACGCCAAAGTCTGATGTTCTCTGCCACCTTCTCGGAAGAGATCAAGAAACTCGCCGCCAATTTTCTGAACGACCCGCAGCTGATCGAAGTCGCACGTCGCAATGCGACCGCCGACAATGTGACGCAAGAGGTGTTCAAGCTGCATGAATCCGAAAAAGTCGCTGCCCTGCTCGAGCTGCTTAGCACGCGCGGACCTGACGGCGGGCGGCTGACGCAAGTGTTGGTGTTCGTCAACGCCAAGATCGAATGTCGTCGACTCGCGCGCCAGCTGCAGAAAGCCGGTATCAACGCTGACGCGATACACGGCGACAAGACGCAGGAAGAGCGCATGAAGGCGCTTGAAGGGTTCAAGACGGATGCGATCGAGGTGCTCGTCGCAACGGACGTCGCGGCACGCGGCCTTGACATCGCCGAGCTCCCGGTCGTGATCAACTACGACGTTCCGTTTGCAGCCGAGGACTACATTCATCGTATCGGCCGCACCGGCCGCGCCGGCATGAGCGGCATCACGATCATGCTGATGACGGGCTCGGAGGAACGTGCCGTTGCGGCAATCGAGAAATTGACGAAGCAGAAGTTCGACATTCGAACCCTCGAAGTGACGCAGCCCGTTCGTGCTGAGCGCAGTGAACGGCGCGATCGCCCGGCTCGACGCGATGGGGTCGAGCGCAGACCCGAGCGCGCCTACACGGCGAGCAGTGCGCCCGTCGACGACTTTTTCAGCAAGCCGTATGAGCCTGGCGCATCTTCCACCGCGGTATCGCCGGCGTCGCCTCCGCAGTCGGGGCGCCCTGCAGGCAAGGAAAAGCCGGTTCGCGTGGCTGCGCTGCTGGGCGGCTCCAAGCGTTAGTTGCGCTGCCTCTCTTACACCAGCGCTTGAACGTCGGCATCGACGCCGATCGCCTGTCCTGAAATGTTCGCGCCAGCAGGCGAAGCCAGGAACACGATCATCCGCGCGATATCTTCGGGTGCAATCAATCGACCCAACGATGTCTTGGCCAGAGCTTCATCGCGCACGGTTTCCATCGCAACGCCTCTCGCCTTCGCCTTATTCGCAAAGACTGAATCAATACGCGGGCCAGCCACCGATCCTGGGCAGATCGCGTTGACACGGATGCCGTCGCTTCCGAGTTCGATCGACAACGATTTCGTAAAGCCGATCACTGCCCATTTGGACGCCGCATAAGGGGTTCGTAGCGGAAAGCCGAAACGCCCCGCGGCTGACGAAAGATTGGCAATGCTGGCGTTGAGGCTTTTTCGCAGAAGCGGAATCGCTAGTCGCGCGCACAGAAACTGACCGGTCAGATTGACGGCAAGCGTGCGTTCCCAGTCCGCAAGCGTGATGTCTTCACAGCGTGCCGTAGGCCCAGCGATTCCAGCGTTGTTCACCAAAACATCAAGGCCGCCGCTTCTTGCGAGCAGATCGTCGAACAGCCGGCGGACAGCATTTTCGTCCGTGATGTCGCACCGGGACGATGTTGCGGTGGGGGTGCTGACTGAAAGCTCGGCAAGTGCGCGAGGGTCGACATCGCAAATGTGCACCTGCGCGCCTTCGTTGATGAACTCGCGCGCAATGGCCAGGCCGATCCCTGATGCGCCTGCGGTTACCAAAACGCGCGCCGATTCGAGTCCGAGGTTCATGGGTTCTCCCTGTCCCGATGGACAGCTTTCGGTCGGCCGACTATAACGGCGTTCGTAGCCAGAACGGTTGCACCTTCAAACACACAGGGCCTCCCAGTTTGACCGGATCAACGCCCGCACAAGGAGACATCAATGGATCAACCGAAGTCGAATTCTCGTCGCACCGTTATCGGTGCCGCTGGAGCTGCGAGCGCACTGAGCGCTATTGGATTTCCGGCGATCGTGCGCAGTCAACCTGATGCTGTGCGGCTCGGGCACTTGACGCCGCTCACCGGATTTCTCGGGCCACTTGGTGAGTATGCGGTGATGGGCGTCAGGCTGGCAGTCGAGGAGATCAACGCGGCGGGCGGCATCAATGGTCGCAAGGTCGAACTGATTGCCGAAGACAGCGTCAACCCGCAGACTGCGTCAACGAAGGCCGAGCGTCTGATCGAGCGCGACAAAGTCGTCGCGATCGTTGGCGAGATCAGTTCCGCATCGGGTCTTGCAATCGCGCAGGTTGCGCAACGAAACAAGATCCTGTTCTTCAACACCGGCTGCAATTCGGACGAGCTACGTGGCAAGTCGTGCAACCGCTACATGTTTCATACCGAGGCGGCTAACAGCATGTACGTCGGTGCCGCCGGACAAGCACTATTGCGCGACGGCCTCGTCAAAGGGAAGAAGTGGTACAGCGTTACAGCCGACTACGCGTTCGGACACGATCTGCTGAAGGTCGCGAAGCGTTTCATGCAGGCCAATGGCGGCACGTTCGCGGCCGACGAACTGGTGGCGACCAACGTCACAGATTTTTCGCCTTACTTGCTGAAGATCCGCAATGCGAAGCCCGATCTGGTCGTTTCCAATCTCGCTGGCGCACAAATCACCAACTTCATGAAGCAGTACACCGAATACGGGCTGCCGTATCCGTTGGCGGGCTTCGGTTTCGACACCGCGGTGGCATGGGGCGCGGGCAAGGGCAATGTCGCCGGCATCTGGCCGCTGGTGTGGGATTCGCAAGTGAAAACGCCGACGGCGCAGCGCTTTACCACCGCATTCACCAAGAAGTACGGCAAGCCGCCGGAGAATCAGGCATGGGGCGACTATCTGTCGACCAAGCACCTGGCGCAGGCGATGAACGACATCAAGAGCACCGACTCCACGAAAGTCGCCGAACACATGGAAAAAGGCGCTCGCTTCGATGTTCTGAAGACCCGCGAAGGGTATTACCGCGCGTGGGACCATCAACTGATGCAGGAGATGTACACGGTAACTTTCAAGCCCGAGGCGCAGGTCAAGGACAGGTGGGAGCTTTTCAATCTATCGGCTCCGGTGCCGGCGTCAAATCAGAGCCTGGAGATCATTGCGCCGACACGCGAGGAAAATCCCTGCACGATGCCGGCTTGATCGCTGGATGACTGGAGCTTCGCGGCGCGCTGCGTAATCGGCCGCGCGCCGCGCTTCGTATCGTGCTTACGCAAATTCTGGAGCAGGTTCTAAACGGCCTGCTTGCCGGCGCGTATTACTTGTTGATCGCCCTTGGCCTGTCGTTGATTTTCTCGCTGGGCGGACTGGTCAACCTCGCACACGGCGCGTTCTACGCGCTCGGCGCGTATTTCGCGGTTATCGTGGCCGAACGGCTCGGACTGGGGTTTGCCGGCTCGGCAATCGTCTCGCCGATCGTTGTTGCGCTGATCGGTCTGGTGATCGAGCGGTTTCTGTTTCGCCGGTTCTATCACGAGGATCCTGCGCTCGGTTTGCTGCTGACCTTCGGACTTGCAATGGTCGCCGAGCAGTCGCTGCGGTGGGTATTCGGCGCGGCGCCGGTGCCGTTTTCGATTCCGACAGCACTGAGAGGCCAGGTGTTCGTCGGTGACTTCATCTATTCGAAGTACAGATTGCTGATGCTCGCGGTTGCGGTGGCGTGTGTGGCAGGCCTGTGGTTTCTGCTGCAGCGAACACCCTTCGGCCGCGTTGTACGGGCCGGCGTGCAGAACCCCGATATGGTCGCCGCGCTCGGCATTTCGTTGAAGCCGTACATGGCAAGCATCGTCGCGCTCAGTGTGGGTCTGGCCGCGCTTGCGGGTGTCTTGCTGGCACCGATCTCTGGTGTTCACCCCGCAATGGGTGCCGAAATTCTGACCGCTGCCTTCGTCGTGGTTGTCATTGGCGGCTTGGGTTCGTTCTGGGGTGTTGTCTGGGCGGCGCTGATTGTCGGCGTCGTTCGCGGCTTGACGGTCTACTTTCTGCCACCCGCCGCAGATGCGTCCATGTATTTGCTGATGCTGCTGGTGCTGCTGATCCGCCCGCGTGGACTGACCGGCGAGAGAATTCAGCGCTTCGAGTGACGATGCTGCCGCCTAGTTCGCTCGCTCGTTCACCCATTCTCGTTGCTGCTGTGCTACTCGTTGTGCTGCCGTTCGCGTTGCTGGCGGGCGGGCTCACGATGACCAGCGCAACCGATGTTGTGATCTTCGCGGTCGCCTGCATGGCACTGAATATCCTGGTCGGCCAGACAGGACTGGTTTCGTTTGGACATGGAGCGTGGTTCGGGCTTGGAGCGTATGCAGCCGCACTGGCGCAGCTGCATTGGTTTCGTGGCTCGATGCTGTGGCCCACGCTGTTTGCTTTGGTATTCCTGACGCTGTCCTCTGCGGCGATCGGCTTTCTCGTGCTGCGCCGCCGTGGAGTGTATTTCTCGTTGCTGACACTGGCGTTGTCAGCACTCGTGTACTCGGTTGCGTTTCGGTGGACGGCTTTTACAGGCGGCGAAAACGGACTCGGCGGCTTGACGCGTGCCAATTTGCTGGGCGTGGATTTTGAAAATCGGTGGGTGTACTACGGTCTGGTTGCAGCAATTGGGTTGGCGACGGTGTATGGACTGTCGCGCTTCCACGCATCGCCGATCGGCAGTGTGTTGAACGCGATTCGCGAGAACGAGCAACGCGCGCAGTTTGTCGGTTATCCCACCGCTCGCTACAAGCTGGTGGCGTTCATGCTGTCGAGCGTGTTGACCGGCTTTGCAGGCGTTCTGTTCGCGTTTCACCATCGCTTTGCCTCTGCCGACCCGACAGCGGTGTCTTTTTCCGGCGAGCTGCTGGCGATGGTCATCATCGGCGGCATGCGCAGCCTGCTCGGCCCCGCGCTCGGTGCGCTGTTCTACATCTTGTTCCGTGAGTATCTGTCGATCTGGACCGCACACTGGCTATGGTTTTTTGGACTGCTGTTCGTCGGCTTCGTTGTGTTTTCTCCAAGCGGGTTGATAGGCTTGTGGAAGCGGGTGACCGCGCCACTGCGCAAGCGGCAAATCGAAGCTGCGGCAATGGCAAATCGTGCAATCGAGCACGGCGTTGAACTGCCGGCGTTCGTCCGCGCGCACGCAACGGACACAGGGACCGTGCTTGCGGCCGAGCACCTCGCCAAATCGTTCGGTGGTATTCGTGCGGTGCAGGATGCGAGCATTGCGGTCGGCGCACGATCGTTACACGCATTGATTGGTCCCAACGGTGCCGGCAAGACGACGCTCTTCAATCTGATTTCCGGCCTCCTGCCACCTGATCGAGGTCGCGTGGTGCTCACCGGCGTGGACATCACGAATTCGGCTCCGCATCGGATCGTTGCAGCTGGGGTCGCTCGTTCGTTTCAGATCACCAATCTTTTTCCAGCACTGACCGTGCACGAGAATCTGCGCCTCGCGGTGCAGGCGCGAGCGCGAGGCCGCTTCAACGGCTGGACGGGTACGACGGCGGTCGAATCGGTGATGCAGGAAACCGCGCAACTGATTCGCTTTCTCGGTCTGAGCGGAATTGAGCGCGCCGAGGCGGGTGAGCTTTCCTACGGAGGGCAACGCCTGCTCGATATGGGATTGGCGTTGGCCTGTGCCCCGCGCGTATTGCTGCTCGACGAACCGCTGGCTGGGCTCGCTGCGGCCGAGCGCGAGCGCGTTGCGCAGTTGGTCAAGCGGATTTCGTCCGATCTACCGGTGCTTCTGGTGGAACATGACATCGATCGTGTGTTCGCGCTGGCCGATCGCGTGACAGTGATGAACGATGGCAAGGTTTTGTTTGACGGCAACTCGGCCGATGCGCGTTCGAGCGATGCAGTGCGCGAAATCTATATCGGGTCTGGAACCGCTGCGCTCGCCGCGACTGCTCACGGCAGTGCAGAGCGGGCCGCTGCGCCGGCACTGCTTACTCTCGACGCCGTGGATGCCTTTTATGGCAAGAGTCACATCATCAAGAGTGTCGGGCTCACGGTGCACGAGCACGAGATCGTCGCGCTACTTGGTCGCAACGGCGCGGGCAAGTCGACGTTGCTGAAGACCATAATCGGCACGGTGCCGCCCGCAGAATGGCACGATCACGCTCGGCGATCTGCCGTTGGCCCGACTTCCGGCGTGGCAGATCGCGCGTTTGGGTGTCGGTTACGTGCCACAGGGCAGGGCGCTATTTGCGGGAATGAGTGTGCGCGATAACCTGGAGCTCGCGCGACTTAAACGGCTTGGGACGAAGCGCGAATCAGGCGTCGCGTGGTCGGACGACAAGATCATCGAGTTCTTTCCAAAGCTGGCGGCACGGCTCGACACGCCCGCTGATTTTCTGTCGGGTGGCGAGCAACAAATGGTTGCGGTTGCACGCGCTTTGGCCGGTCATGTACGGGTGCTGCTGCTCGATGAGCCCTTCGAAGGTTTGGCGCCGACGGTGATCGAGGAACTCTTCACCGCGTTCGAGCGATTGCGTGCCGAACTGGCGATCGTGATCGTCGAACACAATCTCGACCTTGTCCTTGCACTGGCGGACCGCGCCTATGTGCTCGAGCGTGGCAGCGTCGTGCATCAAGGGCCAGCAGCGGCGTTGCGCGAAAATCTCGAACTGCGGAGGCAGGTACTGTGGATGTAGAGAAAAGAAGTGCGGCGATTGTCGGGGCCGGACTGATCGGCCGCGCATGGGCCGTCGTATTTGCGCGCGCGGGCTGGCAGGTGCGCCTGTTCGACGCCGTTGCCGACGTCAACTTGCGACGGCCCGCCAGCTCATCGCTCAGTCGCTCGCCGATCAGGAAGAAGCTGGATTGCTCACTGACGCACGCGGCGCGCTTGCGCGCATCGTTTCTTGCAACACACTGGGCGAGGCGCTGAGCGATGCCGAGTGGGTTCAGGAAAATCTGCCCGAGGAAGTGGCTCTGAAGCGAACCGCTTTTGCCGAGTTCGACCGGCTAGCGCCGTCCGATGCAATACTGGCCAGCAGTACCTCGGCGATCGTGGCTTCGCAGTTCACCGCCGACCTCGCCGGGCGTGCGCGTTGTCTCGTTGCGCATCCGGTCAATCCGCCGCATCTGGTGCCTGTCGTCGAACTGTGTGGTGCGCCTTGGACCAGCGAAGTCACGTTAGACCGCGCTCGGGTGACGATGGAATTGCTGGGCCAAGTGCCGGTGCTGATACGCCGCGAGATCGAGGGCTTCGTATTGAACCGGCTGCAGGGCGCACTGTTGACCGAAGCGATGCGACTGGTTGCCGATGGTGTCGTTTCGCCGGATGACCTTGATAAGACGATGCGCGATGGCCTCGGTATGCGCTGGTCGTTCATGGGACCGTTTGAAACGATTGAGCTGAATGCGCCCGGAGGTGTGTCGGACTATTGCGCGCGCTACAGTGGTTTTTATCGCCGGCTGGCGGCCGATCCCGCGCCTGCCGCCGTGTGGGAGGAGCAAAGTGCCGCGCGCGTGACTAAAGCGATAGGCACGCCGTTGACGGCGGCACAACGCGATCAGCGCACCGCATGGCGCGACCGCCGCTTGCTTGCACTGCGACGGCACAAGCGCGACAGCGAATCGAAGAGCTAATTAACGGGAGAAGGAATGGCGGCGTCAGCCAAGGCATCACGCAAGGTCATCATTACCTGCGCCGTTACTGGCGCTATTCATACGCCGTCGATGTCACCGCATCTGCCGGTGACACCGAAAGAGATCGCCGACGCTGCGGTCGCTGCCGCCGAAGCCGGCGCGGCAATCGTTCACCTGCACGCACGTGATCCGGTCAATGGCAGCCCGACGCAGGACCCGAAGTACTTCCTCGAGTTCGCGCCCGACATCGCGCGCCGTTCAGATGTAGTCATCAACTTCACCACCGGCGGCGCTCCGACGATGCTCGTCGAAGAGCGTTTACAGCCTGCGCTGCAGTTGAAGCCTGAAGTGGCGTCGCTGAACATGGGGTCGATGAACTTCGGCCTGTACCCGATGCTCGCGCGATTCAAGGATTTCAAATTCGACTGGGAGCGACCGTATCTTGAAGGCTCGTTCGATCGTGTGTTCAAAAATACGTTTCGTGATATCGAACACATCCTGACGTCATGCGCGGACAACGCGACGCGCTTTGAGATTGAGTGCTATGACATCGGACATCTGTATACCGCCAAGCACTTCTTCGATCGCGGTACGGTCAAAGCACCGCTTTTCATTCAAAGTGTGTTCGGCATTCTCGGCGGCATCGGCCCGCATCCAGACGATGTTGCGCACATGAAGCGAACGGCAGATCGCCTGTTCGGCGATCAGTATCGCTGGAGCGTGCTGGGCGCGGGGCGCAATCAGTTGCCGATCGCCGCAATGTCGGCAGCGATGGGCGGCAATGTACGGGTTGGGCTCGAGGACAGCTTATGGCTCGGGCCGGGCAAACTAGCCGAATCGAACGCGGCGCAGGTTCGCGCTGTTCGTCAGATCATCGAGGGTCTGGGCCTCGAGATCGCGACGCCGGACGAGGCACGCACGATCTTGGCACTGAAGGGTAAGGCGGCCGTTGGCTTCTGATCAGCTACTTTGTTGCAACGCCTGTTCGAGGTCCCACAGAATGTCGTCGATCGACTCGATCCCGATCGACAAGCGCACCATTTCGGGCAAAACGCCGGCTGCGCGTTGTTCGTCTTCCGATAATTGGCGATGCGTCGTTGACGCAGGGTGAATCACCAGCGATTTCGCATCGCCGATGTTCGCAAGATGCGATAGGAACTGCAAACCGTCGATAAATTTTTCGCCAGCTGCCGCTCCACCTTTGATCCCGAACGTCATTACGCTCGATGCGCCGGGTTCACCGCTGATTGTCCGCAGATATTTCTTGGCGAGCGTGTAGTACGGGCTCGACTTCAGTCCGGGCCAGTTGACCCACTGGACGCGCGGATGCGCTTCGAGAAACTCTGCGACTCGACGTGCGTTTTCGACATGACGCTCCATTCGAACATGCAGGGTTTCGAGCCCCTGCAACAGCAGCCACGCAGACAAAGGAGCCAGCGATGAGCCGTGCACGCGCAACACCTCCATGCGCGCCTTCATCGTGTACGCGAAGTCTCCAAACGTTTCCCAGAACTTGACGCCGTGATAGCCCTTCGATGGAGCCACCATGTCTGGAAACTTGCCGTTACCCCAGTCGAACTTTCCGCTTTCAACCAGCACGCCGCCGATCGTCGTGCCATGGCCGCCGATGTACTTCGTCGCCGAGTGCACAACGATATCCGCACCCCAGTCGAAAGGGCGGCACAAATACGGTGACGCCATCGTGTTGTCGATCATCAGCGGAATCTGCGCGCTGTGCGCAATCGCAGCAACCGCTCGATATCGAGGACGTTGATCTTCGGATTGCCCAGCGTTTCGGCATAAACGAGGCGTGTGTTCGGCTTCAATGCGCGCTGAAAATTTTCTGGATCGTCGGGATCGACCAGCGTCGATTGAATTCCCATCTTGGGCAGCGTGACGGCGAATTGTGAGTAGGTACCGCCATAGAGCAGACTCGATGCAACGATGTGCTCGCCAGGCTGAACGATCGCCAGGATTGCAGTCAATTGCGCAGCCATTCCGGAACTCGTCGCAAGTGCAGCGCGGCCGTTCTCAAGTGCCGCCATGCGCTCTTCGAATACAGCGACGGTCGGATTGCTGATGCGCGAGTAGACGTTACCGAACGTTTGCAGATTGAAAAGGCTCGCCGCGTGATCAGCCGAATCGAACACGTAGCTGGTGGTTTGGTAAATCGGTTGCGCGCGCGAACCGGTTGACCGCGTCAGGCAACTGGCCTGCATGCAGGCACAGCGTCTCGATGCCGAACTCGCGATCGGGCATCAGCGTGTTAGTACGGCAGTTGCCGTGGACGACGCGCCGAAATCACGCGTGTGTTAACGCCTGCCCAGTTAAGCCCACCAAATAGCCTTCCGTGCTCGATCTTCACGCAGCGGTCCATCACAACGTCGAGTCCTGCCTCGCGCGCTTTATCAGCCGCGGCGTGATTAACAACGCCGAGCTGCATCCACAGCGTCTTGGCGCCGATCGCGATCGCTTCTTCAGCGAGCGGGCCGATGTCCTCTGCCTTGCGGAAACAATCGACTATGTCGATCGCGCCTGCAGCGCGCGCCGCTGTCAGGCTTGGATAGCACGGTTGTCCGAGCACCTCGTGATACTTTGGATTCACGGGAATCATCGTGTAGCCGTGCTCCAGTAAATACTTGCCGACGAAATAGCTGGGGCGATGCCACTCGGCGGAGATGCCGACCACCGCGATGCGTCGACTGTCGTCCAACAACCGTCGCAGGGTGGGAATATCCGTCGAATCAGCCATGCCGCGGATTCTATCGGTCGATCCCAGGCGACTCGCATAAAGTCAGGCGCAGCCCGTCAAGGGCCGATGTAAAACCCGCCCCGTGGGCGGGTTCGTTCCCCTTTGAAATGTGTCGGCATTTTTCACAGTCCGCACACGGGACGCGCAGTGCATCGACATAACCCATTGATAAGCCGAACATCAGTGCTTCTGGCACGATTCGTGCGTTTTGGCGAATTGAAACTACGTCTTCAATAAGAACAGGCCTCGTCTTTGAGCAGACGAGCACATGAACGCTTCTTCATTTCCCCGCTGGAGTCGCAACGATGAAAACACTCGCATTCACATCCACGGCAGTTGCCGCAATTATGTCTCTCGCAGTGTCCGCCGCTTCGGCAGCGCCCATCGTGTTCTTCGGTGAAGACTTGAACCCCGGCGGCACGGTCCCGGCGGGCGGCAATGCTCAAACGGCGCGCAACAGTTTTCTTAGCAACTTGGTCGGCGTCGGCAACCAGACTTTCGAGTCCTTCGCCAACCTGACATCAATCGGCGGCGCCGGTATTAACATCAATTTCCCTGGCTCGGGCGGCGCGATCACCGCGAACCTCAGCAGTGGCGCAGACCCGTCCGGCGGCGGAATTTGCGACCAGACCGTGGGCGGCACTGTGAATGGCGTTGGCTGCGGCTTCCAGCGTTTCGCGACCTCGGGCGACAACTACCTTCAGAACGCCTCGAGCATGACGCTGACCTTCAGCTCTCCCATCGCGGCATTCGGGTTCTTCGGCACCGATTTCGGCGACTTCGACCAACAGGTCACGGTGACGCTGGAGAACGGCACCACGGAGGTGATCGCCGTGGATTCCACTCAGGGCCCGACCGCGGGCGGCAACGTTCTGTTCTGGGGCATGATCGACGCGGCTAATTCCTACACTTCGATCACATTCAGCACCACCGGCGGCACAGACGTATTTGGCTTCGATGACATGGTCATTGGCGATCGCCAGCAAGTAGTCATCGTACCGGAGCCCGGCATGCTGTCGCTGCTGTCGCTCGCGTTGTTCGCCTTGGGCTTCCTCAGATTCAAAAGAAAGTAGCTTCGGTCGGCAATCCAATAGGGAACGCGGGGCGTAAGTCCGTCGGGGCCTTACGCTCAGCGGGAAGGTCGGGAGTTACGACTCTCGGCGAATTTATGCCTCGAGCGCGACATATCGATGTGGGACCGGCTCCCGCGCTGCCGACGACCATTGCCTGTGGCCTAACCCGAATTCTGCCCTTGCCACTCGACTCAACTTCGCTACATCAGTACTTAGTGAATCTGCACGTTGGATTTTCACGCGCTGCATGTGACCAAAACCGGCTGCCGAATTGCTAGGGTTCGAGCGTCTTGACTCGACTGCGAACCCTCGAAGGCATAGCGAAGATCGCGCTCGATCAGGAAGTCGCGATTGAGCTACGCGCACGGATGTTTTCTGATCTCGCGCGGCACGTCGTGTCGCGGAATCTTACATACTCCCCGCTGCGTGGCGGCCGCCTTGGCCAGCGTTTCGAACAAAACACTTTACAAACAACACGGTGTGACCGTTTCATATAAAGCTGGCATGCCCAATGCCTGTGGTCGGATGAATGCTAGTCCAGTAGCTTCTTGGATCGAGGAGACCACGATGAAGCTGAAACCACTTTTCGCAGTTCTAGTGCTTGCGGCCAGCTTGCCCGCCCAGGCAGCCCTGATTACCAACCCCGATGATCCACGCACATGGCAGGGGGCCAGTGTGGGCACCTTTGCGCAGCTCTTCTACGGCAGCAACACACTCGCGAATCGCGAGCAGGTGGTGAACAACCAGTTGATGGACGACAGTTTCTTTAACGCGGCCGGCTTCACAGCGGCCTCGCTGATCAAGTCCGTGGGCGTGAGCAGTACGGGCCGATCGCTCGATCAACCCAACTCGAGCGATGCCAACGACAGCACGTACAACTATGTGGCACCAAGTGGCACCGTTGCCACGGCAGCGAACAGCATCGACAACCTGTGGATCCAGACGACCAACATCATCGGCGACTCCGTCTGGGATCTCGGGTTCCAGGCGACCAAGGCCGCCATCTTCAACACGGTCGACCACGGTCCGCTGCCGCAGGAGGCGATCGAGTCGACCGTTTATCTGTCGAACGACCAGATCACCTGGGTGCAGGCAGTGACCCAGCGCGTGTGGATGGAAGGCATCTACAGCGACACGTCACTACTGTGGGACGGCTTCGCCTATGCCGTCGGCACGCCGACGAATGAGACGTTCCGCTACGCGTCGATCATTTGGGGCGGCCCAGGCGCTCTGCTGTCCGACGGAGACAACGAAATCAATGGCGTACTGGGGCTGCGAGGCGACTTCACACCTCCTCCAAATGGGGTCCCGGAGCCTACTACCCTGGCGCTGCTGGGCTTAGGGCTTGTGGGGCTCGCAGCGTCGCGCCGGCGCAAGCAGTAACCGGGGGTCCGCTTCGCAACAGTCCTGCTTCGCCAGGCCTTGTGCTTTTGCGCGGACCGCCGATCCTTGCCGCGTTCCGCGAACCTGTCTAGTAACGTCCTGCACTGCGTTGCACTTACAGGACATGAGTGTGATGGTGGAGGCGGGGGGAATCGAACCCCCGTCCGCGAATGATCCAGATCCAGTTCTACATGCGTAGCCGGTCTATTTAAATCTCACTGCGCGCTTGGCCGATCGGCAGGCCGACGCGCAGCCAGTCACTTGTTCTCGATGCCGCCGTCGTGACTCCAGCGGCATCCAGCCTCTGTAAATGGCGCTGCTGTTAGTTGCCTAACCTAGCCCAGGGGCCAGCTAGTGCAGCGTCTAGCCGGTATTAAGCGGCTAAAGCAAACGCGTCTTCGTTGGCGTTTGTAGTGTTCCAGATGGATTTACGAGGTGACTGGTCCTCGGCATGCCCTGAGATCCTTCACGACCCACGTCGAAGCCAGGTCGCCCCCAAAGAAAAATCAATTGTACGCACATAGATGCGGTGCCAAGGCTCGAAATCAAGCGGTTTGGCTGCGCCGCGCTCGATCGCCGTTCAGCAACCGCAAGATCTCTGGCGGTGAATCGATGACAGCGTGCGCACCCCACTGTTGATACGGTACGCCGTTGCCGAGATAGCCGTAACTCGCCACGACCGTGCGCATACCCGCTGCGTGACCCGCGTCAATGTCACGCTGATCGTCGCCTACATATATGGCCAGACTAGCATCCACGGCTGCAGTGGCGAGTGCGTACAGCAGCGGTGCTGGGTGTGGCTTCGAAAATTTCGTAGTGTCACCGCTGACGATGCACGCCGCGCGGTGCGAAAGGCTTAGCGCCTGTACAAGTGGCAGCGTGAAACGCGCAAGCTTGTTGGTAACAATTCCCCACTTGATACCGCGCTCCTCCAGCTGCAGAAGCGTGTCGTTCATTCCCGGAAATAGCGCGGAGTCAACGCAAAGTGCCGTCTCGTATTCGAGGAGGAACTCCTGGCGTAGTTCGTCGTATCGCGCGTCGTCCGGCGTAACGTTGAAGGCGCGGCCGACCATGCCACGTGCGCCGTGCGATACGAATGGCCGCAACTCGGCAATCGGCAGCGGTTCCATGCCGCGCGCGATGCGCATTCTGTTTGACCGCAGCTGCGAGATCGGGTGCGGTATCCGCCAACGTCCCGTCAAGGTCGAGCAAAACGAGTTGCAGGTCGCGCTTCATCCCGGCTTGCGGCATGCCATCAGATAGTTGACGTCGGTGTCGGACCCCAATGTCGCACTCTTGGTAAACGGGTTGTAGCGCATGCCGATCACTTCACGCACTTCAAGTCCGGCGGCACGTGCGTGGCGCGCGAGCTCGCTCGGTTTAAGAAACTTGGCGTATTCGTGGGTGCCGCGCGGCAACAGATTCAGAACATATTCCGCGCCCACAATCGCCAGTGCAAAGGCCTTGGCGTTGCGATTAATCGTGGAAAAAAAAACCCAGCCGCCCGGCTTGGCCAACGTTGCGCATGCCTGAACCGTTTGCGCCGGATCCGGAACGTGTTCGAGCATCTCCATGCATGTGACGACGTCGAAGGCTTCCGGCTGTCTCTGCGGCAAGCGTCTCGGCCGCGCACTCGCGATAATCGACGCGCGCCTTTGATTCGAGCGCATGCAGTTGCGCGACCTTCAGTGGCTTGTCGGCCAGGTCGATACCTAATACAAAATCGCTTTTGTGCGCCATCGCCTCGGTCAACACGCCGCCGCCGCAACCGACGTCGATCACGCGTTTGCCGGTAAGCGAGGCCAGTTGATCGATCCATTGCGAGACGGGCCGGATTGATGTCATGCAACGGCCGCATCGGTCCTTCGCGATCCCACCACTGTTGCCGCCAGCTCGCCGAATTTGTGAAGTTCGGCACTGATCCACGTTGTCATGCATGCGCCGGATGTTACGCAATCGCGAATGTGCAAAAGCGGGCGCAAAAAAAAGCCCCGCCGAAGCGGGGCTTAGTTTGCGCAAAGCTATTCTTATTAACGACTTTAGCGCTTGATCGGACGCGTACCGACTACTTCAACTTCGACGCGGCGGTTCGGCTGCAAGCAAGTCGATCAGCTGCTTCTGATTGCGGACCTCACCCTTCGCCGACGGATCCGCGCACTGCTTGACCGGATTGGCTTCACCCTTGCCTTCGGTGTAGACGCGGTTCGGCTCGATTCCCTTGGTGACAAGGTAATCCTTAACAGCCTGCGCACGACGTTGCGAAAGTTTCAGGTTGTAGGCATCGCTGCCGATGCGGTCTGTGTAGCCGACCGCGATGATCACTTCCAAGGCTGACACCGGCCAGTTTGGACACGAGGTCATCCAGCTTGGCACGGCCTTCCGGACGCAGCGTTGCTTTGTCGAAGTCGAACAACGCATCTGCCGCAAACGTCACCTTCTCGCTGGTCGGAGCAGGCGGCGCCGGTGGTGCTGGCGGCGCGGGCGGGGCCGGCGGTGCGGGTGGCGGGGGTGGCGGCGGTGGCGGCTCGCATACTTCTTTTGGCATCAATTGCCTTGTCGCATACGCAGCCGACGTGGAAATGGGACTGCCTTCGACCTTGGTGCTTCTGGCGCGCTCAACGCTCCAAAAGCCAGTCCGCCAGCACAGGCCAAACGGGTTCATGACGACGACCCCGTTCGGACTCATGAACGTACGGGCTTTCGCGCGGATCAACGATCTTGATGTCCTTCTGCTGGGCGAAACTGACGCCAGAGATGGTCATCAATGCCGCGGCAACGAGGCCCAGCTTGATGAATTTCATATTGGTGCTCCTCACTCGAGATTCGAAGTATTTCTTGAAACTGAGCATCCGGTGCGCAAACCGGACGATCCCGGCAAGCCAGCGTCGATCGGTGGTCGTTTGGGCAGGCACGGCATTGAACCGTGCGCTTAAGCAAAAGCCTGCCTGCCTAAACAGCCCCGCTCGTGAGCAAAACTTGTCGGCAACGATTCTGCCACGCGCCTACCGATGCCATCAGGGTCTTTTCAAATTGGCCGTCGCTATCTGCGAGAGCTTGTCGCTTATGCACAACAGGCTTGCCCGCGATCCAGACATCAGTGACCTGTTCGCGGCCTGCCGCGTACACGATCTGCGACACGACGTCATAGAGCGGCTGAGTTTCAACCGCCGCCAGATCAAACGCCACCAGATCGGCCTGCTTGCCGATTTCGATCGATCCGATCCGTGCGTTCGAGCCCGAGCGCACAGGCGCCCGCCCAGAGTGGCGCTTTCGAGGGCTTCGCGCGCACCGAACACGCTGGCGTCGTGAGCGACGCCTTTGGCCAACAATGCGGCCAGGCGGAGCTCGGCCAGCATGTCGATCCGGTTATTGCTTGCCGCGCCGTCGGTGCCGATTGCGATGTTGACCCCGGCCGCTGATCAGTTTGGCGACCGGCGCGAGCCGCTGCCAAGCTTCAGGTTTGATGCCGGGCAGTGGGCCACTGATGCACCGCGCTGCGCGAGCAGCAGCGATTTCATGCGCGTTCAAATGAACGGCGTGCACCGCAATCAGCCGCTCCGACACGATGCCCAGCCGGTCGAGCCGCTGCAGCGGACGGCAGCCATGCTTGGCGACCGATTCCGCGATTTCATCTTCGGTCTCGTGCACATGGTAGTGGATCGGCAAATCGAGCTCCTCGGCCAGTACCGCGATCCGCTTCAGCGTTTGATCGGCGACGGTGTAAGGCGCGTGCGGAGCCAGCGTGAAGCTCACCAGCGGGTCGTTGCGAAACGCATCACGCGTCGCCAGCCCTTTGCGCAGATAGTCTTCCGCATCCGGCGGCATACGCCGTCGGAAATTCGATCGCGACGATGCCCGCCACGACGCGCATGCCCAGGCTGCGCAGCGCGCGCATGCACGCTTCTGGATAAAAGTACATATCCGAGCAGGTAGTCGTCCCGGAGCGCAACATCTCGAGCCCGGCCAGCTGCGCGCCGTCGTGCACGAAGTCGGCCGACACAGCGCTGCTTCCAGCGGCCAGATGCGATCCTTCAGCCACCGCATCAGCGGCAGATCGTCGCCGACGCCGCGCAGCAGCGACATTGCCGAGTGCGCGTGGCAGTTGACCAGACCTGGGTGTCACCGCGTGCGTCAGGAGCGTCATGCTGTTCATGGCGCGATAGCGTTGCGCTGGCTTCGGCCGATGGCAAGACATCGACGATGCGCCGCGTTGTAATTGCGATCGCATGATGCTCGAACACTGCCGCCGCGCGGCACGACCGGGATGACCCAGCGGGCATGCACCAGAGTGTCAATGTCGATCATGGGAGAGGGTGTTTTTGCAGCTCGAGAATACGGCGCGCGATTACAGCACACCGAGACCGGGCATATCAGATCAAGACGAAATCGGTGGCTCTCGACTGATAAACTTCGCAATCCTAATTTTCTTGGCCGACAGCCTGCATTGGAAAATTCGGTGGATCAATTCGCCAAGGAAACGCTGCCGATTTCGCTCGAAGACGAGATGCGGCGTTCCTATCTCGACTACGCGATGAGCGTGATCGTCGGCCGCGCGTTGCCCGACGTGCGTGACGGTCTGAAGCCGGTGCATCGGCAGGGTGCTGTATGCAATGCACGAGAGCAATTACGTGCATACGCGGCCGTACGTCAAGTGCGCGCGCGTTGTCGGCGACGTGATGGGTAAGTATCACCCGCACGGCGACCAGGCGATTTACGACACGCTGGTCAGAATGGCGCAGCCGTTTTCGTTGCGCTATCTGCTGATCGACGGCCAGGGCAACTTCGGCTCGGTCGATGGCGATAACCCGGCGGCGATGCGCTACACCGAGTGCCGGTTGTCGAAGATCGCGGCGTCGATGCTGCTCGATATCGACAAGGAAACAGTCGACTTCGCTCCGAACTACGACGGCAAGGAGCAGGAGCCGCTGGTGTTGCCGGCGCGCGTCCCGAACCTGTTGATCAATGGCTCCGCCGGTATTGCGGTCGGAATGGCGACCAATATTCCGCCGCATAACCTCGGCGAAGTGATCGACGGCTGCATGGCGCTGTTGCGCAATCCGCAGGCGACGATCGATGAGCTGATCGAGCTGATTCCGGCGCCTGACTTTCCGACCGCGGGAATCATCTACGGCATCGAAGGCGTGCGCGAGGGCTATCGCACCGGTCGCGGCCGCGTGGTGATGCGCGCGAAGGCGCACTTCGAGGAAATCGACAAGGGTACGCGCTCGGCGATCATCATCGATGAGCTGCCGTATCAGGTGAACAAGCGCGTGCTGCTCGAGCGCATTGCCGAGATGGTCAACGAGAAGCGGATCGAAGGCATCTCCGATATTCGCGACGAGTCGGATAAATCAGGCATGCGCGTCGTGTTCGAGCTGAAGCGCAACGAGCTGCCCGATGTCGTGCTGAACAATCTATACAAGCAGTCGCAGCTGCAGGACACGTTCGGAATCAACATGGTGGCGCTGGTCGACGGCCAGCCGCGCGTGTTGAACCTGAAGCAGATGCTCGATGCATTCTTGTCGCATCGGCGCGAAGTGATCACGCGGCGCACGGTGTTCGAACTGCGCGAGGCACGCCGCCGCGGCCACGTGCTGGAGGGGCTCGCAGTGGCGCTGGCCAACATCGACGAGTTCATCGCGTTGATCAAGGCGGCGCCGACGCCGCCGGTGGCAAAAACCGGTTTGATGGGCCGCGCGTGGGATTCATCAGTCGTGCGCGAGATGCTGACGCGCGCGGGTCGCGACATGAACGTCTATCGCCCGGAAGCGATGGACCCGCGCTTCGGACTGATGGACGATGGGCTGTATCGGCTGTCGGAGGAGCAGGCCGAGCAGATCCTGCAGATGCGCCTGCAACGCCTGACCGGGCTGGAGCAGGACAAGATCGTCAACGAATATCGCGACGTGATGGAGCAGATCACCGATCTGCTGAACGTTCTCGCAACGCCTGCGCGGATTACCGACATCATTGCCGACGAGCTGCTCGCGCTGAAGAGCGAGTTTGGCGACGCGCGGCGCTCGGAGATCGTGCGCAGCGCGCAGGATCTGATCACCGAGGATCTGATTACGCCGGAAGACATGGTGGTCACGCTGTCGCATGCCGGTTACATCAAGAGCCAGCCGCTGGCGGACTATCGTGCGCAGCGGCGCGGGGGCCGCGGCAAGCAGGCGGCGTCGACGCGCGAAGACGACTGGATCGATCAGCTGTTCATTGCGCACACGCACGACACGATCCTGTGCTTCTCCGATCGCGGTCGGTTGTACTGGTTGAAAGTGTGGGAGGTTCCGCAGGGCGCAGCGCAACGCGCGCGGCCGGCCGATCGTCAACATGTTTCCGTTGATGGAGAACGAGAAGATCACGGTCGTGCTGCCGATCAAGCAGTTCGACGCAGAGCACTTCGTCTTCATGGCCACCGCGATGGGGACCGTGAAGAAAACTGCGTTGACGGATTTTTCGAACCCGCGCAAGGCCGGCATCATCGCTGTTGATCTAGACGCCGGTGACTACCTGATCGGCGCCGCCATCACCGACGGCAAACACGATGTGATGCTGTTCTCGGATGCCGGCAAGGCCGTGCGCTTCGATGAGAACGACGTGCGGCCGATGGGCCGGCAGGCGCGCGGTGTTCGCGGCATGTGGTTGGACGAAGGTCAGCAGGTGATCGCGATGCTGGTGGCCGAAGATGAGCGACAGAGTGTCCTGACTGCGACCGAAAACGGCTTCGGCAAGCGCACACCGATCGTCGAGTACACACGCCACTCACGCGCAACGCGCGGAATGATCGCGATCACCACCAGCGAGCGAAACGGCAAGGTTGTCGCCGCCACGTTGGTGCGTAACGACGACGAAGTGATGCTGATCACGACCGGCGGCGTGCTGATTCGTACACGAGTTGCCGAGATTCGCGAGATGGGACGTGCAACGCAGGGCGTCACGCTGATTGCTCTGGATGACGGCACGCGGCTTTCCGGATTGCAGCGTGTGGTTGAGCGCGATAGCGATGTCGTCAATGGCGAGGCGGACGGTAACGACGGTCCGGGCACGCAACGGCCATCGATGCAGCGACAACGGCTCGGCGGACGTGCCGCCGCAAGCCTGACGTGCGGCAGCATCTCTGTGCAAACGTCTGCGCGGCGAGCTCTCGCATGAGCGTGCCGGGCGCCGTCGCCGGCGAGCATGCCGACGATCGGCTGAAGCTGTTGCGCGAAGCGATCGACGCCGTCGATGACGCGCCTGATCAAGCTTTTGAACGAACGCGCGCAGCTTGCGCTTGACGTTGGGCAGATCAAGCACGGCGCCGGCACGCCGGTGTTCCGGCCCGAGCGCGAGGCAGAGGTGCTGCGACGCGCCGGCGCTGTGAACACGGGGCCGCTGTCGCGCGACCACGTCACTAATATTTTTCGCGAAGTGATCTCGGCGTGCCGTGCACTGGAGCGGCCGATGACCGTCGCGTATCTCGGACCGGCGGGAACGTTTTCCGAGATGGCGATGCAGCGACAGTTTGGTACCAGTGTCACTGGTCTGCCCTGCATGACACTGGACGAAGTATTCCGCACGACCGAGGCGGGAAGCGCCGAACTGGCCATCGTGCCGCTCGAAAATTCCTCCGAGGGCGCCGTCAGTCGCACGCTCGACTTGTTGCTTGCAACGCCGCTCAGCATGCTGGCCGAGGTGTCGATATCGGTCGAGCACAACCTGTTTACGAAGAGCGGCTCGATGAATGGTGTGCAGCGTGTATGTGCGCACGCGCAGGCACTGGCGCAGTGCGCGGGATGGCTGAATCAACATTGGCCGACGCTCGAGCGGCAACCGGTCGCAAGCAACGCGGAAGGTGCTCGCCTGGCGTCGCAAGATGAAACAACCGCAGCCATTGCGGGTGAATCGGCAGCGCGGCACTTCAACGTTCAGACCGTGGCGGCGCAGATCCAGGACGACACGCACAACCGTACGCGCTTTGCCGTTCTCGGCGCGCAAGCCGCGCAGCGGCCGGCGCCATCGGCGCGCAACAAGACATCATTGATTCTTTCGGTGCCGAACAAGGCGGGCGCGGTGTTTCACATGCTGTCGCCGCTGGCGGCGCACGGCGTATCGATGACACGCTTTGAATCGAGGCCGGCGCGCGTCGGCACCTGGGAGTACTACTTCTACGTCGACCTCGAGGGTCATGTCGACGAGCCCGAAGTCGCGCGAGCGCTTGCCGAGCTGCAGCAGGCGTGCGCGTTCTACAAGTGCCTCGGCTCGTATCCGGCCGAGCGAACCGAATCGCAATGAGCGATATCTCGGCGCTGCCGTACGTGCGCGCGATTGCGCCCTACCAGGCGGGCAAGCCGATCGACGAGTTGGCGCGCGAATTCGGGCTCGATCCGAGGTCAATCGTCAAGCTCGCATCGAATGAAAACCCGCGCGGCATGCCTGAGTCGGCAAGGCGTGCGATCGCGGAGGCGATGACTGATCTGGGGCGTTATCCCGACAGCAACGGGTTTGCGTTGAAGTCAGCGCTGTCCGCAAAGTTCAATGTTCCCAGCGACTGGATCACGCTCGGCAACGGCAGCAACGACATTCTCGAACTCGCTGCGGCGGCGCTGTTGTCGCCCGGTCGCAGTTGCGTCTACGCGCAGCATTCGTTCGCCGTGTATGCGCTGGCAACGCAGGCGCGCGGAGCACGCGCGATCGTGGCGCCGGCGAAGGACCTTGGTCATGACGTGGACGCGATGGCGTCGGCGATTGTTGCGCGACACGGCATTGGTTTACATCGCCAACCCCAACAATCCCACCGGAACCCATCTGCCTGCGGAATCGATCGCAGCGTTTCCTCGCGCGCGTGCCGCCGCAAGTCGTAGTCGTGATCGATGAGGCCTACAACGAGTACCTGCCGCCCGATCGGCGCTTCGACAGCGTGCAGTGGGTGCGTGAATATCCGAATCTACTGATCTCGCGCACTTTCTCGAAAGCGTATGGCCTTGCCGGGCTGCGAGTCGGTTATGGCCTGGCGCAGCCGGCTCTGACCGATCTGCTGAATCGCGTGCGGCAGCCTTTCAACGTAAATGCAGTTGCGCAAGCGGCGGCGGTCGCTGCATTGGGCGATCAAGCGTTTCTCGATCAGAGTTATCGGCTGAACGTAGCCGGCATCAGGCAACTGACGGATGCGTTTCGCCGGCTGCAGTCTGAATTTCGTGCCGAGCTATGGCAACTTCGTACTGGTCAAAGTAGGCGATGCGGGTCGCATCTATGAGCAATTGCTAAAGCGCGGCGTAATCGTGCGTCCTGTTGCCAATTACGACCTGCCGGAGTGGCTGCGCATCACGATCGGGTTGCCGGACAGAGAACGAGCGTTTTGTGCAAGCGTTGGCTGATTCGCTCGAAGCGGTCGCAGCTTGAAACTGGCCCTGATCAGACTTCGGCTATTCGCCGTGCCTCGATCTCAGGCCATGACGCATTGGGCGGGGAATCGCGCTGCCTTCTGACATGGCGTCCTAATTCGTGCCGGAGCTTGCACCTCGATGTGTAAGCTAGAAAAAACTCTCTCCGGATAAGCAGTGAATTGGCATTCGCTGTTAACAAGCGTGCTGGTTGCCGCGACATCGCTTGCGCTGCTCGCCTGCGATTCTCGCGGTCGAACCTACGAAGACTTTCGGCTGGTGCGCCTGACCGAGGGCGAATCGACCGAGCAGGACGTCCGCAAAGTCTTCGGCGCACCCTCCGCAGTACGTGATCTCGATGGAGGCAAGGGGCTCATTTACCCACTTGGCCCGGAAGGTCCGTATACGTTGTTGATGAAGATCGACGCCAATGGCAAGTATCAAGGACGAGACAATCTGCTGACGCGGTCGAATTTCGAGCGCATCACGAATGGAATGAAGGAGCTCGACGTACTTGTCATGCTCGGCCGACCCGGGCGTGCCGAGAAGTTTCCGTTGAAGCAGCAGTCGTCGTGGGAGTGGCGCTTTGTTGACGGTGGCACCGAGCGCGTTTTCGTGGTGACGTTCGACGACAGAGGCACGGTCGTCAACTCGGCGATAGAGGAAGACCCTCGACGCTCAGGCGGGCGCTGACAACACGCTAATGCAGGCAGACTAGCCGTCGCCGGCGGGCAATCGGTCGAAGTTGCACGTTCGTGCTTGCCTTTTCATCCTTTCAGTGCAGCGCCTTGCTGCGCGCGACAGGCGCTTCTCCGCTCGTCGCGAGAGAGATTCCACTGGGCGGTATCAACGCGCTTTGTGGATTGCGCATGGATAAGCTTCGGCGCCTGGAGGTGTCTAGCAATGCGTTCGCGCGGTTTTACGTTGGTTGAGCTGCTGGTAGTGATGACGATCAGTGCGATCCTGATCGCCGCTGCCGTTCCAGCATTTCAATGGACGATTGCACGCAACCGCATTGCCGATGCGACCAACCTTTTGTTGTCGAATTTTGAGTATGCGCGTATGGAAGCGTCGCGCCGCGGTAACACTATTTCAGTTTGTCGAACGCTTGATCCAAACGCGGCTCCGGCGTGCAGTGCTGCCGCGTCGGCCACGGTCGATGGCAATGATTGGGCGACTGGTTGGCTTGTATTTGAAAAGACTCCGCCGAACGTGGACGAAGCCAACTTTGAGGCGGGCGATCGATTGATTTTTCGTCAGCAGGTTTCCAACGGCGAGGCCGTGCGAGTCCTGATTCATTCCAACATCGCGGCACAGCGTGTGGCGTTTCAGCCGCGTGGCACCGGCGCAATATTGGGTGCTCAAACCTTTGCCATTACGTATGGAGTCGCACCTACTCCTGCGGTTGCGAGTCGTGCGCTTGGAGCTATTCCTTTAACGGCGGCGGGTCGTTGTATTCCAATCACATTGGTCGGTTCGATGCGGGTAATTCGTGCCGGGGTTGGTACCTGTCCTGCGGCATAACGATGCGTAGCCAAATGACACTATACAAAAGACTTCAGGCTGGACTCTCGATGATCGAGGTGCTCGTGTCTCTGACCATCGTGGCTTTCGGCGTCCTTGGTTTGCTTGGTCTGCAAGCTCGCGCGTTGAGCTTCCAGCGCGATTCGTTTGATCGGCGCACCGCCGCTGAAATGGTCGCTCAATTGGCCGAGCGCATTCGGGCGAACCACATTGGGCTTGTCAGTGGTGCGTACGTTGCCAGCTATGACGTTGCGTTTGCGACGCCGGTCGTGATCCCGCCCTGTGCGATTCCGGCCGCTTGCACGCCGGGTGAGCTGGCGACCAGGGACTTAAGGCAGTGGCTTGCTGAGTACAGGCGCCGCACTCCCGGCTCCGCAGCTTTTTTCCAATGGAACATTGCCGATCCACGCTCGATCCTGGTGTCCATCGCGTGGCCCGAGCCGCAAGCGACCGGCATTGACCCGCTTTGTACACAGATCAACGGTTACGGCCTTGGCGCTGCCATACCAGCCAACTATCGCTGCTTTGAAACCGCGGTGTTTCCATGAACATTACCCACACATTCATCGTCGGCCGCGCATCTCAGGCAGGTCGTACCCTCATCGAGCTGGTCATTGCAATGGCGATCGGCCTTGTGATCGTCATAGGGGTGTCTTCGCTCTACTTATCCTCAAGCGGAATTTCGCGCACCGCGAATCAGATTTCTACCGCGGAGCAGGCTGGCCAGCTTGGCGCTACTGATAATCGGTGATTCGTTGAAGCTTGCCGCTTATGGCGAAATTCTCGGCTCCGACTTTGCTGCGCAAGGTCAGACGCTGATGGACGGAGTTCATTTGCGGGGCTGTACCGGCACACAATTTACTGATCCGTTCCCGCCGTACGTCGCGCCGCCGAATCCGCAAACGCCACCAGATCTTAGCTGCACAGTGGCATCAGGAGGCGACGCTCTATATATCAGGTACCAAGGTGCGCCGGTTGTAGCCGCGATGCCGGCCGCTGATGCAGCCCGCATCGCGCTGTTTGACTGCGCGTCAAGCACCGCCAATCAGGCTGAAATACTGAGCTCTACTGCAGTTGCGGGCGGGTTCGGGGATCGTGCGAAACATCGTGACGAATGTGTTTACGCGTGACCCCGTGAACAACACATTAGGTTGCGATAGCTATGGCGGCGCTGGAAACCAGCCGTTGTTACGCGATGTCGTCGAGTTCCGGGTTTTCTATCGCTTCGATGATGCGGCTCAGTCCGTGGGTGCCTCCGGTGTTACGAACGCCGTGCCATTTGGCGGCTCGATTCGAGATGCGGCCTACATAAACGGCCTTGCAGGTGCGGTAGACCCTGGAACTACGTCGTCGCTGTGATCGTGTGTCTGACGGTGCAAACAGATGAAATGGGCGTTGGTGCGAGCGCAACCAACACTGCTGCGCCACGATGTCCGAATACGGCAGCCGAAGCGGAGTCGGGCTTGAATCTGGTGACGACGACGACCGATGGGCGCTTACGCCGTACCTTTTCCCAGGTGTTCACGATCCGCGCGCGGGCAACTCCGACGCCATCAATTCTTTAATGATGAACAAGCCATTTTTACCCAAGTTATCCGGTGCCCGCACCGGCCGTCGTCAGCAGATGATCGGTGTGGTGCTGCCGGTGGTTCTGGTCGTGTTGACGGTGTTGACCGGCCTTGTGGTGACGCAGGTTCGGCGAAATGCGATGGATGAGCGTTTGGCCGCCAATACTCGGGAAACGGTTCAATTGGATAACTCGGTGCAAACGGTGCTGCGCTGGTGCGAGGCTCGGGTGAACCTCGAGCCGCAACGAACGATCATGGTCTTGCCTGGGGGAGCTGCCGCCGCGCCGGCGTGGGCTCCGGGCTCAGCCAACTGGGGCAATGCAACTTCGCTTGACTTCGCCGGTGCGGCCGCAGACCTGCCCGGTCTGAGTGCTGACCCTTCGTGCGTTATCGAGAATGCGACCTGCGAGCTGTCACCGCCGATCTCGCCCACCGGACAAACCGGTGCAAGCACATGCCCGGGCAACGGCGACCTTGATCCCCGCTGGATGAAGGTACGCATTACGGCCCGAGCGGCCACTGCTGCGCCCGACATGGGCGGCAATCGGTTCATGTTTACACAGAGCGAATTACGGCTCTTCATCGAATAACTACTGCCTACCGGAGATCGGTAATGGAACACCCGCCCTTTGACCCAAGCAGTCATGCCGCTGAGCGCCCCCGACCTTTATGGGTCCGCGGGCTTGTCCTGGCTGCGATCTGGACGCTGGTGCTGCAGCCTGCCGTATCGAGTGCACAACTCGCGCAGTCGCCGATGTTTACGGTCACATCCGCGCCGCCGAACGTGATGCTGATGTTCGACGATTCCGCGTCGATGAACCGGTTGGATTTGAACCCGCCTCCTGCATATGCCAGCCCAACTTTCAGTCTGTCGGGGACCGCAGCCACGATTTCCCGACTCTGAAGCTCAATACGGTCGGCTATTACGGCATCAGCGGAATGCGTTACTACAAGGCGGACAATTCCGCGTACGACGACCATTGGCAATTCGGCATTGCGGACGCAACGACGCGGTCTCCTGCGTTCAATCCGCTTGCCTATAACCCGGCGATTTACTATCAGCCATGGAACAACAACGGGGTCCGCTTTCCCGTTTCTTCCATCGGCGGTAACGCAACGTCGCTGTCGGCGCACTGACCGAATGGGATCCGCGTCGACTGCCAGCTTCGATGGGCGGTGGCACGGTGTTCAGCAAGCTGACGTCGCCGCGCGCTGGTGTCATTGACGGCAACGGTGAGACGCGTTCCTGGGCGGGGCTTTTCCGGGCTCGGTCACCTATAACGGGATACCGGGCAATCCGTCTCTTGCCGTCGGCGTCGAATTGGATCTGTTCACGTCGACGATACAGTTCGACAACCCGGATTGTCTTCCTGCGGTTCCAAACCCGCCGACCTACGCGTGGTACTGCCCCGCCGGAGCGGCGTGGGCCAATCCACCCGAAGTATGCGGTCTCGCCAATGTTGGCCTCGCCTCTGCGGCGGGTCGCGAATGTTGCGTCACTCAGGTTAATACGCCGACATACACGCCGGCCGTAGGAGTCCGCTACCAATACTTCATTTCTCCGCCGCCTCCGGGCCCGCCGTATCCGGCAATGACCGGTCCGGCCGGCGAGGTGTGCACTTCGATTGCCGCCACCGGAGCTACCAGCACGACAACAGGCGCGCCGTGCTCAACGCCCGTGTTTATTCAAGACCTCCCACCGTATGAAGTGGTGTGCGGCACGATGGGAACCATCCCGGGTGGTGAGTACTGTGAATACGATCCGCCGGCCGAGTACACCGCGTCGGTCTGCACGACCTACACGACGCATCAGTGGGCATGTACCTACGATTACACGATAGTCACCAACAACTACACCTGCCCGAGCCCGACTCCGCAGTTCTGCGGCAGCACTATCACTACGAACACCTGCCCCGGCCAGCAGGCGCTAACACCGACTTCCCCTGCACGCGTGGTCAGCGGCTATTGGACCCCGGCACGCTACGTGATCTATGACGGTCCGGCGACCCGGACGGCAGCCGAGATCCGCAATCTGTCCAACTACCGAATGATCTTCATCGATCGCAAGTTCGGCTGGAATGGCACGACTCAAGTTCCCAGCGGAACGAATTCTTCGAATGCCGTTGGCAAGTACTTCGTGGTCGATGGCGTAACAGGATTGCCCGCGCCTGCGGGGTCGAGGCCGGATTGCGCTGCCGGCACCTGGTGCACGTTTACGGAAGAGGCGAAGAACTACGCCAACTGGTACACGTATTACCGCAGTCGCTTGTTCGCTGCGATCGGCGTGATGTCAGAGGTTGCTTCAGAGCTCATCGGCCCCGAGCAGTTCATGCGCATGGGCTACGGCCGAATCAACTATTTCCCACGGGCACGCAATCCGTGGAACGTACTGGATGTCAACGACAAGCTCGGCGTTAGCTTGCCGACGGTCGATGGCAAGGCAAACGAAGGCGGCGTTGAGCGTGGCGTTCGTCCGTTCACGGTGAATGATCCACCGTTGTCCGCCACACCGAATGCCGCCCGGCAGGCCGTCTTTGATTGGTTATTCACTATCAACGGTCTGGGCCCTACGCCCAATCGTGAGGCAATGCATGGCGCGGGACTGTACTTCTCGCGCACCGACTCCGCAGGGCCATGGGGCGCGACTCCGGGCAGTGGAACTGAGCCGATTACCGACCATTTGTGGTGCCGGCGCAATTACACACTGCTTGCGACCGACGGTGAGTGGACGCGCTTGCCGTCAGGCCAACCATTGCTCGAGTCCGGTTCACTGGCTGGCACGCGGAGCCCGCTTTCCGCGCCTGGCAGTGTGTCTAAGTCAATGAGTATCAATGGCCCCGCGATTACCGGCACTGACCGCGACCCGCCGTTTTCGCCGTTGAACTATCAGTACGTGGTTGGCAGCGAACTGCAGGTTTCCGGCGGCTTCGGCAGCTCACAAGAAGAAACGCTGACGGATGTGTTGCATTACTACTGGAGTCACGATCTGCGTCCTGGGCCTGGGCCAGGTGATCTCAAGAACTCGATCAAGCCGACGCCACGAAATCGCGCTTTCTGGCAACACATGTCCTCCTACATCGTGGGTTATGGGGTCATCGCATCGATCGACGATCCAGCCAGGGTTCCGTCGCTTCGTACCGACTTCGATGCGCGCGCCTCGATCAGTTGGCCGGAGGTCGGTCTCGAGCCGTGCCGTCAGTTGGACGACAACGCGGATGACACCGCGATCAATCCGTCGTGTACGCACACCGTGACGCCTTCGGGCAATCGCATCAACGACACGCTGCGCGCCGGGCTTACCAGTGGTGGTGACTTTTTCTCCGCCACTTCTCCGGCGGCGTTGAAGTCGTCGCTGCAGGCGGTGTTCGCTGCGATCGGATCGGATAACGCGGCGGGTACGTCGCCTGGTGTATCGAGTTCGACAGTCGGCGCGGGCAACCTCGTTATCCAGAGCGGCTTCTTCACCAACGTGTGGGACGGATACGTGCGCGCCTTCGATCAGGTGGCGCTGCTTAATTTCCTGAAACTGGGAGGCGCTGCGCCGGCACCGGTGTGGACGATCAATTTCGCCACGCCAGCAGCGCGACCGATCTTTACCTCTACGGCCATTAACTCGCCCGTCGCTTTCACTTGGGCGACTATCAATGGTCCGCAGCAGGCAGCGCTTGGGTCCAGCGCGGTACTCGATTACCTGCGGGGCGATCAGTCGAAAGAGCTTCGGTTCCCAGGGGGTGTGTTCCGCAATCGTCCGAATACGATCCTGGGCGACATCGTGCAATCGACACCGCTGTACTCGAAGGGTGCTGATCACGGCTATCTTCGGCGACCGGCTGGATCGGTCGTGCTGCCCGCGGCATCAACGCAGGGTCACGATATCTACGATGACTACGTGATCTACAAACGCACGTTGCGGACGCCGGTCGCCCTGTTCGGCGCCAATGACGGAATGTTCCACGTGCTCGATGCCCGCGTTGGACAGCCGACCAGTGGCCGCGAGGTCTTCGCGTTTGTTCCGCGCTCGCAGATGTTCAACTTAACTGCTCTGACATCTCCAGCGTATGCGCACCGCTTCTTCGTCGACGGCCCCGTCATTGAAGGCGACATCTTCAATGGCACGGCGTGGAAGACCATTGCGGTTGGCACCACCGGTGCCGGCGCAGCGGGCATCTTTGCTATCGACGTCACCTCGCCGCAAAGTGGATTTACTGGCGGTAACGTCCTGTGGGACATCGTTCCCTCAGAGCATGCGAATGCCGATGTCGTTAGCGATCTCGGTAACGTGCTGCAGCCCGGCATCATAGGTAGCGTCAAAGAGTTGTCAGCGCCGAACGGTGCCGGCCGCTGGGTCTACATGGTTGGCAACGGCTACGACAGCGTTAGCGGACAGGCCACGCTCTTCGTGTTCGATGCCTTCAATGGAAGTCTGATCAAGGCGATCAAGACCAACGTTGGAGCCGCGGCACCGGCTAGTGCCCGGAATGGCCTGGGAGGTATCACGCCGGTGTTCGACGGTAGCCGCAACATCATTGCTGTCTACGGTGGCGATAAGCAGGGCAATATGTGGAAGTTCGACTTTAGCTCCGGCTACATCAATGACCCCGATGCTGCTGGGCCGAAGATCGGATGGGAAATCTTCAACAAGGTTTTGGGTTCGCCCGCACCTTTGTTTACCGCTACCGACGCGTCGAACAACCCGCAACCGATCACGGCGGCTCCGCGCATCACGCCTCATGGCATCTCCGGCCTTCACGTGGGGTTCGGCACCGGCAAGCTGTTCGAGCCGGGCGACCAGATCAGCACACAGATGCAGGCGGTTTACGTGGTGTGGGACAAAGGGCAGGTTCCGACGATCTTGAAGGCGAGCTTGAAATCGATCGCGCTGCAGGACGCTCCGTGGGACCACGACGCCGACTCAATGACTCCGAATGTTGCTAACGGAGAGTTCAGGCGGCTTAAGGCGGCGGACCTTGCAGCCTACGACTGGACGAAGGAAGGGTTCTATGTCCCGCTGAAGTTCGAACTCGGACCTGACGAAGGAGAGCGCATCCTGGCGCCTGGCATTTTTGATGCCGGTGTGCTGACCTTCACATCGTTCCAGCAGCAAAACGCCGGCACCGACTTGTGCACCCCGGGCGGCACCTCGCACGTCTATCGGTTCAATCTGATCGGCGGGCTAGGCCAAGCAGGCTTCCTGGGTGTTACGGGTGCCGTCGTGGGCCGACGTGTGCAGCCAGGACTAGTAAGCGGCGCGCCGCCGATCTATGAGCCGGTTGCGCCGAGCGGCTCGATGGTGGAGTCGATGACCGCAGCCCAGGCCAAGACGATGCTGGCGAATCCGAAGTACAAACAGCAGAGCGGACGTGCAAACGCAGCAGGGCACACAGGGAAGCTGCGCACACATCGGCCTGAAAGTTGACGGCACGATGGCACGGATTCCAACCGCCTGCGCGGGCATCATGCCGCTCAGGACGTGGCGGCCGGTGCGATGAGGCGGCGTATGGGACGTCGTCGAGTGCAGGGCTTTACCCTGATGGAAATGATCATCACGATGGTGATCATCGGGGTACTGACTGCTATCGCGATTCCCAGTTACACCGCCTACATTCAGCGTAGCAATCGCGCGGAGGCTCGTAACGCGCTGCTGGAGGCTGCCACCTGGATGGAACGCTGGCGGACGCAAACGGGTGTGTATGGCAATACGCTTGCCGCCCCCACCGTTGCGCCCGCTGCGTTTCCGTTTACTCAAGTTCCGCAGATAGGCACGGCGAAGTACACGATCGCGGCTCCAACAATCGCCGCGCTGGGTATTGGTTACAGCATTACTGCCACCGCGGTCGGCGTGATGGCGACTGATGTATGCAGCACGCTTACCATCACAGAAACTGGCGCGCGCACTTTCACGACTGGTGGTGGCGGCACGCAGCAGATCTGCTGGAATCGCTGACAGTCTATCCAGCGCGTCGGCTCGTGGCATGATCGATGCGTGCCCGCTTCGTCTGATGTTCTGACCGTAGAACCCATCCACCGCGCCTCCGGCGCGGTGGATTTGCCCGGCTCCAAGAGTATTTCCAATCGTGCGTTGTTGCTCTCGGCATTAGCTGATGGCGAGACGACGCTCAACAACCTGCTAGACGCTGATGACACGCAGGTCATGCGGACGGCGCTGTCGCAACTCGGCATTGCGTTCGATCATTTAGGGACCGACGTTCAAACGATCGGCTGCGACGGAAAGATTCCGATCCGCGCAGCCCGCCTCGAGCTTGGCAACGCCGGCACCGCGTTTCGTTCGCTGACCGCCGCGCTTGCATTTTCCGGGGGTTCCTATGAACTCGACGGGGTCGCACGCATGCGGGAGCGGCCGATCGGGGATCTGGTCGATTCATTAAACCGCCTCGGCGCGCAGATCAGTTATCTTGGGGTACGCAGGCTTTCCTCCGCTGTTGATCGAGCCGGCTGGCAAGCTTTCAATCGAACGCGCCACAATTAAGGCCGACGTGTCGAGCCAGTTTCTCAGCGGTCTATTGATGGCTTTGCCGCTGGTTGCGCCGGCGCAGGGAACGCGGCTCACAGTTGAAGGCAAACTGATCTCCGAACCTTACGTCGAGCTGACGTTGTCCTTGATGAAGCGGTTCGGCGTTACGGTTGAGCGCGATGGTGATGACTACATCGTTCCTAAGGCGTCATATCGCTCGCCGGGGCGACTCATCATTGAAGGCGATGCCTCGAGTGCTTCCTATTTTCTGGCGCTGGGCGCTGTGGCTGAAGGGCCGGTCCGCGTCGAGGGCGTGGGTAAAGAAAGTGTGCAGGGCGACGTTCGATTCGCCGATATGCTGGCTGAGATGGGCGCTCGAATTGAATGGGGCGCGCATTACATTCAGGCGAGTGCACCGGCCGATGATGGCCGGCTGAAAGCCATCGATGCGGACTGCAACCACATCCCCGATTCCGCAATGACGCTGGCAATCGTCGCGTTGTTCGCTGACGGTCCAAGCACGCTGCGCAACATCGGCTCGTGGCGCGTGAAGGAAACCGATCGTATTGCGGCAATGGCAGCCGAGTTGCGCAAAGTCGGCGCAGAAGTTGATGAAGGTCACGACTGGATTCGCATCGTCCCGCCTAAGCAGTTTCGCAAGGCAACGATCGATACCTACGACGACCATCGAATGGCAATGTGTTTTTCATTGGTAGCTGCGGGCGGCGTCCGTGTTCACATTCGTGATCCGGGCTGCGTAGCCAAGACTTTTCCCGATTACTTTGATCGACTGGCCGAGCTTGTGCGATGAGCGACGTTCCGGTGGTTGCCATCGACGGGCCTACTGCGTCAGGCAAGGGAACGATCGCGCAGCGCGTGGCGGATGCACTTCGATTCAATTACCTCGACAGTGGTGCACTTTATCGGTTGGTGGCGTTGAAAGCCTTGCAGGAAGGCATTGGCGCTGAAGATGCCGACCGAGTGTCTGCTGTGGCCTCAGCCATCACCCCGAATTTCGCGGGCGGACGCGTCACATTGGACGGTAAGGACGTCACCGATGCCATTCGCGGCGAAGAAGTAAGCCAGTTCGCGTCGCGGATTGCGGTCATTCACGGTGTCAGGCAGGCGTTGCTTACCTGGCAGAGATCGCGACGCCGGGCACCGGGCCTGGTGGCTGACGGGCGCGATATGGGTACGGTTGTCTTTCCGGAAGCAAATCCCAAGATTTTTCTTACGGCGAGCGTGGCCGCCCGGACGGATCGCCGCTATAAGCAGTTGATGGAAAAAGGCTTTTCGACTAATATGCCTTCCCTTTCGCGGGAACAGGTCAGGCTGGATATCGAGGCTCGTGACTTGCGGGATGCGCAGCGTACGGCATCGCCTTTAAAGCCTGCGGAGGATGCACATAGCATCGATTCTTCGGAGCTCTCGGTCGACGAGGTTGTCGCTCTCGTATTGAATTGGTATGCGCAGGCGCAGAAATCAGCTGGGCAGCAGAAGTAGATAGAAAACGGGGCAGGGGGACTTTCCCTCCGCTATTGATCAACACCGCTGTTGGCGCAACGCCGAGGCGAGATGTTTTAGGAACTGACTAGGTACGCATGGCTTCCCCACAAACGCAAAGCAGCAGTAAAAACAAAGGATTCATTAACAGGCAGACCACCGAGTCTTTCGACAGCGAGTCGTTTGCTGCGCTGTTCGAAGAAAGCCTGAATCGGCAGGAGATGAAGCAGGGCGAAGTGATCACCGCTGAGGTGATCAGGGTTGACTACAACTTCGTCGTGGTCAACGCGGGCCTCAAATCCGAGGCTTACATCCCGCTCGAAGAATTCAAGAACGATAACGGCGAGCTAGATGTCAAGCCCGGCGATTTCGTTTCAGTCGCGATCGAATCGCTGGAGAACGGCTACGGCGACACGATTTTGTCGCGCGACAAGGCCAAGCGCCTGTCGGCATGGATGAATCTCGAAAAGGCGCTCGACTCCGCAGAACTTGTTGCCGGGACGATCACCGGCAAGGTCAAAGGCGGGTTAACGGTGATGATCAACGGCATCCGCGCATTTCTGCCGGGCTCATTGGTCGATACCCGTCCGGTGAAGGACACGACGCCGTTCGAGGGCAAGACGATGGACTTCAAGGTCATCAAGCTCGACCGCAAGCGCAATAACGTTGTTGTCTCGCGCCGCGCCGTGGTTGAGGCCAGCATGGGTGAAGAGCGCGCGAAACTGTTAGACAACCTGAAAGAAGGCGCAGTTGTCAAAGGTACGGTCAAGAACATCACCGATTACGGCGCGTTTGTCGATCTAGGCGGCATCGACGGGCTGTTGCACATCACCGACCTCGCATGGCGCCGCGTGCGTCATCCAAGCGAAGTCGTTCAGGTCGGGCAGGAAATCACTGCGAAGGTTTTGAAGTTCGACCAGGAAAAGAACCGCGTTTCGCTTGGCGTCAAGCAACTCGGTGAGGATCCGTGGGTCGGTCTCGCACGTCGTTATCCGCAGGGTACGCGGCTGTTCGGCAAGATCACCAACATCACCGACTACGGCGCGTTTGTCGAGATCGAAGCGGGCATCGAAGGCCTGGTGCATGTTTCCGAAATGGACTGGACCAACAAGAACGTCGATCCGAAGAAAGTGGTCAATCTCGGCGACGAAGTCGAAGTGATGGTGCTCGAAATCGACGAGGATCGGCGCCGCATCTCGCTTGGCATGAAGCAGTGCAAGCCGAATCCGTGGGAAGACTTTGCTCAGCAGCACAAGAAGGGCGACAAGGTGGGCGGTGCGATCAAGTCGATTACCGACTTTGGCGTGTTCATCGGATTGCCTGGCGGCATCGATGGTCTCGTACACCTATCCGACCTGTCTTGGTCAGAGCCCGGCGAAGAAGCTGTACGTCGCTACAAGAAAGGCGACGAGATCGAAGCCATGGTGCTGGCGATCGACACGGAGCGCGAGCGTATTTCACTGGGCGTCAAGCAGATGTCCGGCGATCCCTTCACCAACTTCGCCGCCGGCCATGAGAAGGGCGCAATGGTCGAAGGCACGGTCAAGTCGGTCGATGCGAAGGGCGCAGTGATCGATCTGGGCAGCGATGTCGAAGGCTTCCTGCGTGCGTCTGAAATTTCGGCCGATCGCGTCGAAGACGCTCGCAATCATCTGAAGGAAGGTGATGCAGTCAACGCGATGATCATCAACATCGACCGCAAGAATCGCAACATCAACCTGTCGGTCAAGGCGAAGGATAGCGTCGAGACCGCTGCGACAATCGAGCGCATGCAGTCCGAGGCACAAACCGGTACCACCAACCTCGGCGCATTGTTGAAAGCGAAGCTAGACAACAAATAACTCAGGGGAGCCGGTGCTTTGCACCGGCAACTGATGTCATGAAAACGATGACTAAGTCTGAGTTGATCGCGCGCCTTGCGGAGCGCAATCCCCGCTTGGTTGCGCGCGATGCGGACGAGGCAGTCAATACGATGCTCGATACGATGACCGAAGCCCTGTCTACCGGTCAACGTATTGAGATTCGCGGCTTCGGTAGCTTTGCGCTGAACTATCGGCCGCCGCGCGTGGGACGCAATCCGAAATCGGGTGACCGCGTCCAGGTGCCGGCGAAGCATGTTCCTCACTTCAAAGCAGGCAAAGAGCTGCGTGAGCGGGTCGATGGGCATGAGGAGGCAGACACCGCTGCCAACGGGGAACTGGACGAATAACCTTGCGGTTCGTACCAGGCCGCCTAGCCCGCGGCCTTTTTTTCGCCCGTATTCCCTACAATAAAGTTCTTCGATAGCAGAGGGCTCGCCGCATGAAGCTCGCCGCGTGGTTGCTCAAGCTTGGATTTTTCTTGCTGGTGTTGTGGTTTGCGCTGAAGAACACGACGCCGGTGCCGGTGCGTTTCAATTCGGAGCTGGTTTGGGAGCACGTGCCGCTGATTGTTGTGATGCTGATTTGCGTTGCAATTGGCGCGTTGCTGGGGGCGCTGGCGTTGTCTCTTCCCATTTACAAGATGCGGCGCGAAGTAGCGCAGTTGAGGCGACTGAGCCCAACAGTTCCTGGTTCCGAGTCGTCAGCAGAGCGCATGGCGAGCGCAGCCCGTCAATCTGGCGCAGTTGCTGAATTGGGAACGGGCGAGCGGACCTGACGGCCAAACGCCGGATACGCCATGGAGATCGAGCTTTGGCATCTGCTGGCGCTCCCATTTTTATTCATAGCTGGCTGGCTTGCGCGTGGATTCGAGTCACGCGTCAGTGAAACTGATAACGCCGCGCTGCCGCGCTCTTACTTTCGCGGTCTCAATCACTTGCTGAACGATCAGCCCGACAAGGCGATCGACGCATTCATCGAGGTCGTCAAGCTCGATCCCGAAACGATCGACCTGCATCAGGCGCTAGGCAATCTCTTTCGTCGACGCGGTGAGTTCGACCGGGCGGTTCGCATTCACACGCACCTGTTGAATCGCGCCGATCTGCCCGCACGACAACGCTCGCAAGCCCTCGAGGAGCTTGGACAGGATTACTTGAAGGCGGGTTTGCTGGACCGCGCCGAGGACGCTTTCGTGCAACTGGTCGAAGACCGGCACCATCGCTTCGACGCGTTGCGCGCACTGGTCCGCATTTATCAAACCGAGCGCGAGTGGCTGAAAGCCGTCGACTGCGCGCGCAAGTTGCAAAGCGAAGCCGGAGAATCGCACCAGGTTGCGATCTCGCACTACTACTGCGAGCTCGCGAGCGATGCGCTGCGACGCAATGCATTGGATGAGGCCCAAGTGGCGATCGAACAGGCTCTGGCCACCAACCGCAAATCGGTACGTGCTTTGATACTTGCAGGTGACGTCGCGATCAAGCGCGGTGACTCCGAAGAGGCACTGCGTCAATGGCGGCGCGTAGAGGAAACCTCAGCTGAGTACGTCCCTTTGATAGCGGCACGCGCTGCCGACGCAATGGCGGCCGAAGGCCGCGAGCAGGAAGCGCTTGAATGGCTCGAACAGGCGCTGCGCGAGGCACCGTCAATCGATCTGCTCGATGTCGTAGCGCATCGGGCGACGGCGTGGCGCGGTGCTGCCGTTGCCGAAGCCCTGATTGCGAAGGAAACGCAGCGGCATCCATCGTTGCTGGGGTTTGAGCGACTGCTGGAAGCGCGGATGGCGAACAATCAGAATAACGGCAAGGTTGACGGTGAGCTTCAACTGCTCAGTTCCCTTTTGAGTAGTCACACCCAAAAGCTTGCGCGATATCGCTGCAGCAAGTGCGGCTTTCGCGCGCGCGAGTTCCACTGGAACTGTCCCGGTTGCACAAGTTGGGACAGCTATCCCCCGCGACGCGTCGAGGAACTGGACGTCGCGTGACTGCGGTGATCGGCAGTGCCTTTCGCACGATCGAACAAACGATCGGCAACACACCGCTGGTGCGTCTGCAGCGTATGGGCGCCGCTGACTACCATCAGCGCAGCAACATCATTCTGGGAAAACTAGAAGGCAACAATCCGGGCGGATCGGTGAAGGATCGTCCCGCTTGGTCGATGATCGTGCGCGCGGAAGAGCGTGGTCTTATTCGCCCTGGTGATCGCCTGATCGAGGCGACCAGCGGCAACACCGGGATCGCGCTCGCAATGATCGCTGCGATGAAGGGATATCGCATGACGTTGATCATGCCGGATAACCTGAGTTTCGAACGGCGCTCGAGCATGCGGGCATACGGAGCGGAGCTGCTGCTGACACCGGCTGCATCCGGGCTAAACCAAGGAGGAATGGAGTACGCCCGGGACCTGGCGCTGCAAATGCAGGCACGCGGCGAAGGTGTCGTGCTCGATCAATTTGCGAATGCGGACAATCCGCGCGTGCATTTCGAGACAACCGGCCCCGAAATCTGGCGCGATACCCATGGCAGTGTCACGCACTTCGTCAGCGCGATGGGAACGACCGGCACGATCATGGGCGTCTCTCGCTATCTGAAAGAAAAGAATTCTGCGATCAGCATCATCGGCGCGCAGCCTGCAGAAGGCTCGCAGATTCCTGGCATTCGAAAATGGCCGGAGCCGTACCTGCCGAAAATCTACGAGGCGTCGCGAGTTGACCGCATTGAAGCGGTATCGCAGGCGGACGCCGAGACATTCGCTCGGCGGCTGGCAGCCGAAGAGGGAATTTTTTGCGGCGTTTCCGCGGGTGGCGCCTGCGCCATCGCACTGCGCGTGGCTGCTGAAGTCGAGAACGCGACGATTGTATTTATCGTGTGCGATCGCGGCGACCGGTATCTCTCGACCGGTGTTTTTCCCGGTTGATAGGTGGCTTACGCGACGGCGACGGGGATTTGCCCGATCTTTGCCTGCCACTCTCGCGGGCCGGTCTGATGCACTGAAGTGCCGTCCGCGCTGACCGCGACTGTCACCGGCATGTCACGTACATCGAACTCGTAAATCGCTTCCATGCCGAGGTCGGCGAAACCAACCACCTTGGCGCTCTTAATGGCCTTTGCGACCAGATACGCGGCCCCACCCACGGCCATCAGGTAGGCGCTTTTGTGTTTGCGTATTGCGTCGATCGCGACCGGGCCGCGTTCTGCTTTGCCAATCATCGCGATTAAACCTGTCTGCGCAAGCATCATTTCGGTGAACTTGTCCATTCGCGTCGAAGTCGTTGGGCCGGCTGGACCGACGACTTCACTGCGAACGGGATCAACAGGGCCCACGTAATAAATCACGCGATTGGTGAAATCGACAGGCAGCTTTTCCTTTTTCGCAAGCATGTCGGCGATACGCTTATGCGCGGCATCCCGTCCCGTTAGCATGCGGCCATTCAGAAGCAGCGTCTGACCAGGGGCCCAGGACGCGACTTCCTCTTTCGTCAAAGTGTCTAAGTTGACGCGAGTGCTGCGGTTGTAGTCGGGTTGCCAGTTCACGTCCGGCCATAGATCGAGCGATGGAGGCTCGATATAGGCCGGCCCCGAACCATCAAGCTGAAAGTGCGCGTGGCGCGTCGCTGCGCAATTAGGAATCATCGCAACCGGCTTGCCGGCAGCGTGCGTCGGATACATTTTTACTTTGACGTCGAGCACGGTGGTCAGGCCACCCAGCCCTTGCGCGCCGATGCCCAGTGCATTGACCTTGTCGTACAATTCGACTCTCAGCTTCTCCACGTCGGTGTCGTGTGGCACCGCCCCGTTGTTTGAGATCGAACATGTCGATGTCTTCCATCAGCGCTTCTTTCGCCAGCAGCATTGCTTTCTCTGCGGTGCCGCCGATGCCGATGCCCAGCATTCCAGGTGGGCACCAGCCAGCACCCATCGTCGGCACCGTCTGCAGAACCCAGTCGACGATTGAATCGCTTGGATTGAGCATCACGAACTTGCTCTTGTTTTCCGATCCCCCACCTTTTGCAGCAACCATCACGTCGACTTTGTCGCCCGGTACGAGCTGAACGTTGATCACGGCCGGGGTGTTATCACCGGTGTTCTTACGTTCGAATTCTGGTGGACTCACGATCGAGGCACGTAGAAGGTTGTCCGGATGCTGATAGCCGCGACGCACGCCTTCGTTGACGGCATCTTCCAGCGAGCCGGTGAAGCCATCCCATCGCACGTCCATGCCGATCTTCAGAAAGACATTGACGATGCCGGTGTCCTGACAGATCGGCCGCTTGCCTTCGGCGCACATGCGCGAGTTGGTCAGAATCTGGGCAATCGCGTCCTTCGCCGCCGTGCTCTGTTCGCCTTCGTACGCACGCGCGAGATGACTGATGTAATCCGCCGGGTGGTAGTAGCTGATGTACTGCAACGCGCCGGCGATGCTTTCGACGAGGTCAGCCTGCCGAATGTTCGTCATGTGTGATCCTTCGCGGTCTTTTCGGGACCCGCCATCAGGCGATCCGTCGAAGCAATTGCCATGGCGGAGAGCAGGAAAGTGATATGAATCACCGTCTGCGCGATCAATACCTTCTCGGAGTAGTTGTCGGCATTTATGAATGTCTTCAGCAGATGAATCGAGCTGATACCGATGATTGCCGTCGCGAGCTTGACCTTCAATACGCTGGCGTTCACGTGCGACAGCCATTCGGGTTGGTCCGGATGGCCTTCGAGGTACATGCGCGATACGAAGGTTTCGTAACCGCCGATTATCACCATGATCAGAAGGTTCGAGATCATCACGACATCAATCAGCGCCAGCACCACCAGCATGATGACCGTTTCGTTTAATTCCGGCGGCACTGGGACCGACACGCCGTTCTTTTCTATCATCGGTATCTGGTACCCGACACTTTTTATCAGCGCGTCCAGCGCGGCGGCATCGCCGAACGCGGCTTCGATGAGATGCACCAGCTCGACCCAGAAGTGGTACACGTAAACCGCCTGCGCCAGGATGAGTCCGATGTAGAGTGGCAACTGCAGCCAGCGCGTGGCAAAAATCAACCGCGGCACGAGCGGAATGGGTCGCGTCACGGCGCGCTGTAGTTCGGTGGCAGACATGGAGAGATCGGGCGTGGAAGGGATGAAATTCTATCTGGCGCGCCGTCTGCAGCCTATTGAGCGGGCCATGGATGCCCTCATATCCGACACTGGCCGAACGGCTTTGCTTTCGGCCGGTCCAAAACCTTGATTTGAGGCGCTTGGGGAAAACGATGTAGTGTGGTTGAAAAGTGCGGATGTTTTACTAGGCCTTTCCGGCTCGTTAACCGATTTCTACTCTTTGTGGAGAAGACTTTATGAAACGTATCGCTCTGTTCGTTTTGACGAACCTTGCGATTATGGCGGTACTGGTGCTGTTCCTGACCGTGCTGTCGTCCGTGTTTGGCATCAATTTCAACCTTGGCGGGCAAACGCTGAATATCGGAAGTCTGGCCATCTTTTCGCTGGTCGTTGGCTTTACCGGCGCGTTCATTTCGCTGCTGCTGTCGAAGTCGATGGCGAAATGGTCGACTGGCGCGCAGGTGATCAGCCAGCCGTCCAACGCGATGGAATCGTGGCTGGTCGGTGCAGTGCAGCGCCATGCCGAAAAGGCCGGCATCGGCATGCCTGAAGTCGCCATTTTTGAGGGCGAGCCGAACGCGTTTGCAACCGGCGCTTTTAAGAACAGTGCGCTGGTAGCGGTGTCAACCGGCTTGTTGCAATCGATGAGCAAGGACGAGGTCGAAGCAGTGCTCGGCCACGAGGTCTCGCACATCGCCAACGGCGATATGGTGACAATGACACTGTTGCAGGGTGTGATGAACACGTTCGTCGTGTTCGCTTCGCGCGTGATCGGCTACGTCGTAGACCGGATGGTGTTGCGTAACGAAAGTGCGGCGCCAGGGATCGGGTATTACCTGACGACGATAGTGCTGGACATTGCACTCGGATTCCTGGCGGCAATCGTGGTGGCATGGTTCTCGCGCCGACGCGAATTCCGCGCGGACGCCGGTGCGGCTGCGCTGATGGGAAGCAATCGTCCGATGATCAACGCGCTCGCGCGTCTGGGTGGGCAAGACCCAGGGCAATTGCCGCAGCAAGTCCAAACGTTCGGGATCAACGGACGTCCGAGTGGAATGCTCGCGCTATTTTCGAGTCATCCGCCGATCGAGCAGCGAATCGCCGCTTTGCAGGCCACGCGATAATCGACGACGCCTGCTTCGAAACTAAAGGCCGGGACGTCCCGGCCTTTTTTATGCCTGCTGCGCAGCCCGCCGTGACACGACGTTTGCCAGCCACGCCAGCAAGATCGCGGCAAGCGCCAGCGCGAGCGTTGCGGCCTCCCAGAAGCCGAGCGCTCCGCGCGGGGAACCTAGCGGAGTTTGGTTAAACGCAATCCAATACCCGCCGAACAATCCTATGCCCCACAGCGAAACACCATAAATCACCATCGGCCACAGCGTGTTTTTGTAGCCACGCAGCGCAAAGCCGGCAATCCCTTGCCCCGCATCGAAGACATGAAAGACTGCTGTCCAGCCGATTAAAGTAATCGCGATCGCACTGACCGCGGCGTCAATCGTGTACAGCCCTACGAGCGGCTCGCGCAGCAACCAGACCAGAATCGCGGCGACGAGGGCGATGGTGATCGACAGGCGAAATCCACGTAAAGCAGCGATGCGCGCGACACGCGGATGGCCCGCGCCAAGCGATTGTGCGACCAGCACGCTGGTCGCTATGCCGATCGCGAGCGGAACCATGAACAGCACCGCTGCAATATTGGCGACCACCTGATGCCCCGCTACCGCCGCAGTTCCCAAGCGCGCTATCAAGACGGCCATGAACGTGAATGACGTCACTTCGAAGAGCACTGAAAGGCCAATCGGAATGCCGAGCTTTAGCAGCTCCCGTTGGCTCTTCCACCGCGCCATATGCGTACGGTCGCTGTGAAAGCGCCGAAAGAACGGATCGAGTCGCCAAACGCCGAGGTTCAGTGCAAGCATCAGCCACGCAAGAGCCGCAGTTGCAACGCCGGCGCCTGCACCGCCCATCGCTGGAATCGGGCCGGCGCCAAACATGAACACCGCATTGAGCGGTATCTTGAGCGCGAGCGCCGATACGTTGATCAGCATCGTGATTTTGGGCCGTGAAACGGCCGCGTTCAGAGCGACAAACGCGCGCGCTGCCAAGGCTGCCGGCAATCCAAAAGCAATCGCCTGCAAGTACGTAGTGGAGATCGTGGCAACGTCCGCATCGACGCGCGCGAATGCCGAGCCATGTGTCCGTGGCAAGCAAGATCGGCAAGCCGATCAGCGTCAGGAAAACCGACAACCAGAGCGCTTGCTGCAGATCGTCGCCAATAGCGCGCCAGCGGTGCGCTCCAAAATGGTGGCCGGCAATCGGTGACAACGCCTGCAGCACACCCATCAAACCGATGTAGACCGACACATAAATGCTCGACCCCACGGCCACCGCCGCCAGATCGGTTGCCGACAATCGACCCGCCATGACCGTATCGATCGTGCCGTTGCCAACGAGTGCCAGGTTGGCGATAAACAGCGGCCACCCGAGTTTGACGAAAGCGCGTGTCGAAGTGTCGGGAGGATCGTGCCGCGCAGCGTGCTGCGCAGCGTTCATCGGTCGCGCACCCAAACCTTGAATACTTCGTCGTAACGCGCGCGCCGCGTGAACTCGTAAACCACTTTCCAGCCCTGCAACGGTTCGTCGTCATGGCGTGGTGCGCTCGCTGTCGCGATGAATTGCAACGCGACACGAAACAGGAGCGGCGAACTGCGGCCCGAAGTTCACTCCACCGTGGTAAGCCAACATTGCGCGAACGCCGATTGGCAAGTGATGAGCTTGCACGCAGCCCTCGCCTCCTACACGTTTAACCTGCGCAGCCAGCACAGCTGCGGTGGACGCGTACGAGCGCGAGTACTCGATCGGGGCACCGTAGATCGAGACGACGACCACCCACACAGCGGCCAATCCACCTGCGGCAAAAAATGGCCCGCGCCACAGCATCTTTGGTCGCCGCCGCACTCTCCACAATGCAAGTACGAGCCACCCTGCGGTCGCGGCGAGCGCAATCGCGCGTTGCCACCAAGGGCACTGAAGCTTCGAGTCCGGGCACTAACCGCGACACCGACGCGGCCATTTTGGGCGGTACGCCGGCGTTCCACGCGCCGAAGTAAATCCAAACGGCGAGCAGCGCCAGCGTGAACAGCACAAGCGAGAACCAGTCGATCGCATTGTCAGCAGCGCGTCGCAGCGTGGAGACGCTAAAAGCGCCGAGCACGACCAGTCCGGGTACCCCTGCGATCAGTTCACGATCGCTGGGGTCGGCCACGACAAGCAAGGCAACGATCGATGATGCAGTGATCAGCATTGGCAGCAGTACGTGCGGACGGCGCCAAAAACTGCGCCACGAATACAACGTCCAAAGCGCAAACGGCCACAGAGGCCAGGTGTACCAACCCACATTGCGGATAAACCACATCAGGCTCGATCAGGCTGGGTCCGTAGAGCTCGCGCGCGTTCCATGCCCACCATGAATCGAAGTAGAGCACCGCTTGCGGCGTTGCATTTTCTGCTGCGAGCGGCCATACGGCGAACAGCGCATTGCAGCAATCACCATCACAACGATCGCCCGCAACCAGCGGTGTCGGCCGAACGACAAGACAAACACCAGCGTCGCGACCGTCAGTGCGCCGGCGGGAATTAGGCCGCGCGTGAGTGCAATGGCAGCCAGCGCAATGCCGGCGCCGACAGTTCCTTTCCATGGATCTTCCAGCGAGACTGCCAACGCGAGCAAGAGCATCGACACCAATGCGAACAGTGCGGTCTCGGCCCCGGTCTCATGCATTCTCACCACGATCCCGATCGTCGCCAGCATCAGCAGTACCGCGATGTCAGCCAGCATGCGGCCGTAGTCGCGCGGATTGGCTTCGCCACCGAATGCAAACGCAACGGGTTGTGCTTCGCGGCCGCCGCGCAAGGCGATACGTCGCGTACCAGAGGCTCGTCGTCGCGATCAGAAACCACACCACCGTCACCAGGCGGGCCGCGACGACGTCACCGAAGATGCCGCCGAACCATCGAATCATCAGTGCGCCGGCCCAAAACGGCAGAGGACCTTCTTCAGGCAAAGGCTCCCCTACGACCGAGGGCAACCACCACGCGACCGCATCGCCGTGGGCCATCGTCCACATCACGCCGAAGGCAGACGCGTCCTCCAGGCTCCACGGATCGCGCCCGAATAGATCCAGGAACAATGTAGGCGGCCAGTAGGCCGAAAAACATCCAGCGCGGCAGCTTGGCGGCCGCCGCCTCGGTGACCCGAGCCGGCGAGGGACGATGCTCAAAGCTCATCTAATAAAAAAGGCAGCCGAAGCTGCCTTGTACGCGATTCACTTATGGTTTTCACCGGCGGCGTGCGTCGGCCTTGGCCTTGGTCGCCTCGGCAGCGGCGGCATTCACCGCTTCGGTTTTTGCAGCAAACTTTTGACGGAATTTTTCTACGCGACCGGCTTCAACGATCCGCGTTTGAGCGCCCGTATAAAACGGATGCGACTCCGATGAAGTATCCAGTTTGAACAGCGGATACGTCTTGCCGTCGATCTCGATCGTCTCGCGAGACTGCAACGTCGACCTGGTGATCAATTTGAAGTCGTTTTGCATGTCCTGAAAAACGACTTCGCGGTATTCGGGGTGGATGCCTGGTTTCATTTTGTCGATCAGTCAGTTTGGCCGCCAGCCGCAGCACAACGCTCGACCACGTACCAGAATTTGGAAGACGCGGATTATCCGGCTTTTACCTGTACTGAGCAAGCTGTACCGGCGCGGTCAAAGTCCAGCGACGCAGTTGCTGTACTCACAAAAATCGCCCGGCTTTGCCGGCGATTTTGTGGAAACTAATCGCGCAAAAGTAGGTTTGTACTTTTGCGCGCAAGCCTTATCCGCCCCTGCGCATCATGTCGAAAAACTCGGCGTTATTTTTGGTCGCCTTCATTTTGTCGAGCAAAAACTCCATCGCCTCGATCTCGTCCATCCCATACAGCAGCTTCCTTAGGATCCAGACTTTCTGCAGGATTTCGGGCTTCAGAAGCAACTCTTCCTTACGCGTGCCTGAACGATTAACGTTCAGCGCGGGGTAAACACGCTTCTCGGCCAGCCGGCGCTCCATGTGAATTTCCATGTTGCCGGTGCCCTTGAACTCTTCGTAGATCACATCGTCCATGCGCGAGCCTGTATCGATCAGCGCCGTGGCAATGATCGTCAACGAGCCGCCTTCTTCAATGTTCCGTGCGGCGCCAAAGAAGCGCTTTGGACGCTGCAACGCGTTGGCATCCACACCACCCGTCAACACTTTGCCCGATGCAGGGATCACCGTGTTGTAGGCACGTGCCAGCCGGGTGATCGAATCGAGCAGGATGACCACGTCCTTTTTGCTCTCAGCCAGCCGCTTTGCTTTTTCGATCACCATTTCGGCCACCTGTACGTGGCGCGTTGCCGGTTCATCGAAGGTGGAAGCGACGACTTCGCCGCGCACCGAGCGCTGCATCTCGGTGACTTCCTCGGGACGCTCGTCGATCAGCAGCACGATCAGCACGATTTCCGGATAGTTCGCAGCGATTGCGTGCGCCATGTGCTGCATCAGCACGGTCTTGCCGGATTTGGGGCTTGAAACCAGCAAGCCGCGCTGGCCCTTGCCGATTGGTGCGATCAGATCGACCAGCCGACCTGTCATGTTCTCGTCGCCCTTCATGTCGCGTTCAAGAATCAATGGCTCGTCGGGAAACAGCGGAGTCAGGTTCTCGAACAGGATGCGATGCTTGGTTGAATCCGGCGCTTGATCGTTGACCTTGTCAACCTTGACCAGCGCGAAGTAGCGCTCGCCGTCCTTCGGCGTCCTCACTTCACCTTCAATCGAATCGCCGGTATGCAGATTGAATCGTCGAATCTGCGAAGGCGAGATATAGATGTCATCGGTGCTCGCCAGATACGAAGTCTCCGGCGACCGCAGGAAGCCAAAGCCGTCGGGCAGCACTTCGAGCGTGCCATCACCGAAAATCTGCTCGCCGCCTTTGGCGCGCTTCTTCAGGATCGCAAACATCAACTCCTGTTTGCGCATCCGGTTGGCGTTGTCGATCTCGAGCCCGATCGCCATTTCGAGCAATTGTGAGACGTGGAGTGCTTTTAATTCTGATAAGTGCATAAAGTCGCTAGGGAAGAAGTGGGGCGCGTTGGTGATAAAAAAGCGCGCCCGCGGGGAGGGCGGTGGATCGATCGTCGATCCACCGGACTGAAAGGGTTAAAGGTTGCTGTCGATAAACGCCGTGAGTTGTGATTTCGAAAGCGCGCCGACCTTGGTGCCGACGACTGCGCCATCTTTGAACATCATTAAAGTGGGGATGCCGCGAATGCCGTACTTTGCCGGCGTCGTCTGATTTTCATCCACGTTCAGCTTGGCCACCGTGATCTTGCCCTGATACTCCTTGGACACTTCGTCCAGGATCGGCGCAATCATGCGGCAAGGTCCGCACCACTCGGCCCAGTAGTCAACTAGCACCGGGCTGGTGGATTTCAAAACGTCCGCCTCGAACGCGGAGTCGCTGGTGTACTTAATCTCGCTCATTTGAGTCCTCTCGCTTGCGAGCGCTTGCGTTCGCGCACGGCATCAGGAAGAAGGGAACTAATTACGGGGATTTGGCGACGCTAGACCCGATTGCAAGGTCAAGAAACTGCGAATTCAGGCTGCAACTCGGCGCGCTTCGCGAGCATGGTATCACTTCCACAGCAGTTGTGAAGCCCAGCCGCCGTTTAGCCTACCCGCCGTTAGGCTAACCATATTTGCGCCGTTTATCTGATGCAACGCACCGCGCTATTCGACCTGCTTGCCGGCTCGCCGGAAGCCGTTTGTGTCGTCACGTCAAATCGCCGCCTGGCGCGCTGGCTGGCGGCAGAGTTCGATCAATATCAAACAGCGCGCGGCCAGACGGTATGGCAGACGCCGCAGATTCTCCCATTTAACGCGTTCGTCACGACGCTGTACGACGCTGCACAGCATGACCCCGAAGTTGACAATTGCTCCAACGCCGCTGACCGGCCGCACAGGAGCGAGCGCTCTGGGAAGCGGTGGTCAGCGATAGCGAACTTGGATTGTTGCCATCGGCCGCCGCTGCGACGTTGGCGGAGGATGCCTGGGCTCTGGCGCATCAATGGAATGTGGCGTCGAGCGTTCAGCGGTATCACGCAGTCGCTGACACGAGAGTCTTCATCAGGTGGGCGAGCGAGTACCAACGCCGTACTGACGCTGCGCGAGCCACCGATCAGGTGCGCCTTCCAGAAATTGTTCGCGAACATGTCGAAGCAGGCGCGATTAGTGGGCCATCGCGCATGCTGCTGGCGGGATTCGACGAGGCGACGCCGCAGCAACAGCGACTTTTCGATGCGCTGGTCGCGCGTGGCACGTTATGCGAACGCTTTGAACCGGTGCAGTATCACGTGGCACCGAAACGGGCAGCGTGTCTGGACGAGCAGGACGAAAATGAAAGGGTCGCCGATTGGGTCGCGGCGCGGCTCACCGCGAATCCGCACGCGCGCATCGGCGTTGTCGTGCCACAGATGGGCTCGCGTCGGCGCTCGCTGACGGCGGCGCTTGATGCGGCACTGGTGCCGGATCGATTACTGGCGCCGACAAGCGCGCGTCCGTACACGGTTTCGCTCGGCGGCCCGCTGTCCGATGTTCCCCTCGTTGCGTTTTTCCTGCGATCGATTCGATTCGCGCTCGTCAGTGTGTCCCTACGAGGACGCCAGCGCGATGCTGCGCTCGCCTTACTTCGCAGGCGCGGCTGACGAACTCGATGCGCGCGATCTGGTGGACGCGCAGCTCAGGCAGCGCTGCCAGCGCTCGGTCGGCTTTGAGCGAATATTCGACGGCGTGCAAATAGCAGCACGCGATTGCAGCGCGGACGTGGGACAGTTGCTCGCCGGCCTGCGCGAGCTTGGTCAGTGGCGGCGCCAGCATGCGACGCGCTCACGAAGACCGTCAGAGTGGGCGCATGCGTTCGGCCAGGCACTGCAATCGGTCAGTGTATTCAGAGGGGGTGCAGCTGCCGGCGACGCTGCCCTTGATTCGAACGAGTATCAAGCACTCGCTCAGGTGGCAGGAGCTTCTAATCGAATTTGCGGCGCTTGATCGCACGATGGGACGGCTTGCAGCCGACGGCGGCCCTTGGACAACTTGAGCGCGCTCGCGCACGAAACGATATTTCAGTCCGACGGCGGTGATCCGCCGGTACAGGTCCTTGGCGTGCTGGAAGCCAACGCATTGACCTTTGATCACATGTGGGTGATGGGTCTGACATCCGAAGCGTGGCCGCCCGCCGGTGCAGACCAACCCATTGTTGCCGATCGAGTTACAGCACGCCGCCGGAATGCCTGGAGCGAGCGCGACTGCAGAGCTCGAGCGAGCGCGTCGGCAGCTTCAGCGACTGCTGCAGTCGGCACCGGAAGTCATCGTTAGTCACGCGACTGTTGACGTCGATCGACGAATTGCGCCAAGCCCCATGATTTCTGCTTTTGAGGAATGGATTCCGTCGCCGCGTGCAGAACGCGTTGATCGACGGGATCGCGCCTTGTGCGATGACCATTAGTCCGCGACGCGCTCGCCCCAGCCATGGCGCGCCACCACGCCGTTGCGCGGGGGCGCGGCAATTTTGCAGAATCAGGCTGCGTGCCCGTTTCGTGCGTTTGCGATTCATCGGCTGAGCGCCAAAGCGGTCGAGTCACCGCACGATGGTTTCGACTATCGCGAGCGTGGGCAGCTGGTTCACGACACGTTGGCTTCCTTTTGGACAGTCACTGCCGGAGCCAACGCGCGATGCGCTCGTCGCAACTTCCGCTCAAGAGCGACTGCATTGCTGAGCGCCGCTGCAGAAGCCGCGCAGCGACGGCTACAACGCAAGCGCGATACCTTCTCCGCCGCACTGATCAGACCTCGAGTCGGCGCGCCTGGTGCGCGTGATCGAGCATTGGTTGCAATATGAGATTCAAGACGCGGTCTGCGTTCCGCGTCATTGCGATTGAAGACGCACGAACGATGCAGGTCGGTCCGCTGACAGTGACTGGACGTCTGGACCGGGTTGATGAAAGCCCGATGGCTCTCGCATTGTCATCGATTACAAGACCGGTGGGGCCAAAAACCCGGGCTGGCTTGAACCGCGACCCGACGAGCCGCAGTTGCCGTTGTATCTGACTGCGTCCGAGCCGACAGCGCAGGCGATTGCCTTGGCCCGAGTGCGTACTGGAGACGTTGGGTTCAGTGGGCTTGCGGCGGAACCTCAGTTGCTACCCGGTCGTACCAATCAGTGGAAGGGGCAGTACGCGAATTGGAGCGCGCTGGTGGATTACTGGTCCGACGTGCTCGAGCGCCTCGCGATGAGCTTTGCCGCTGGCGAGGCGGCAGTTGACCCGAAGCGATTGCCGCAGACTTGCCGCTACTGTGATCTTCCGACGTTGTGCAGGATCAACGAGCGTGGCGGCGTCGTCACTGTAGGCGCTGCCGATGACGACGACAGCACACCCTGGGTTCGCGACGATGAATGAACCACCGTTACGCGGTGATGCGCAGCTTGCGCTGCCGCTCGCAGACGAGGCAACGTCACCAGTACCGCAAGACTTGCCTCCTGATGGCGTAATGCTCGATGGCGACTCGGCAGCGCGCGCGAGTGCGCTTGACACTCGGCAGAGTTTCATCGTTCGCGCACCGGCGGGTTCGGGCAAGACCGAGCTGCTCACGCAGCGAGTGCTGTCGCTGCTCGCACAGGCGGAGAGACCTGAGGAGATAGTGGCAATCACGTTCACTCGCAAGGCGGCGGCTGAGATGAAAGACAGGCTGCTCGACGCGCTTGCACAGGCTTCCGGTGCGGACGGACGCGCTGCTCAGCCGCGCAAGCCACATCAGGTGCGTACTGCGCAGCTTGCGCAGCAGGTGGCAGCGCGAGATCGAGCGCTTGGCTGGGAACTTGCCGCGAATCCTGCGCGGCTCAGGGTACAGACGATTGACGCGCTGGCCCTGTCGCTGGCGCGGCAGGTGCCGATTACGACGCGCTTTGCGGCAATCACCAAAGTGACCGAGCGGGCCGAACCGCTGTATGACGCGGCGGCGCACACCACGTTGGCGCTGATCGACACCTCCGATGAGCAGCAGCGCAGCGTTGCGATGCACGTCGCGCGCCTGTTGACACACCTGGACAACGATTGGCCGCGCGCGCATCGGCTGCTCAGTGGAATGCTGGCGCGGCGCGATCAATGGCTGCGCCACGTTGGGCATCTCGACCGAGCCGCACTCGAGCTGCCGATGCAGAACGAGTGTTCGCTTCAAATTCGTCGTGTATGTGAGGCTCTTCTGGGAACAAGCGACAGGAGGTCGGCGGACGAGTTAATCACACTGGCGCGTTATGCGGCGGGCAACTTGCCGCCCGATTCACGGCTGTCGCCGTGCGCGGATTTGAACGGCCTGCCCGAAGCGACTTTCGAGCGGCTTGCCGCATGGCGTGCGTTGGCTGCGATGTTGCTGACGAACGAAGGGAACTGGCGCACCAGGTTCAGCAAGCTCGAGGGCTTCCCTTCGTTTGCCGCTGCCGCGCCGTTCAAGCAGCGCATCGCAGCGCTGACCGACTCAATGCGGTCGAACGAATCGCTGCGACAAGCCTTGCATGAACTGCGCGGCGTGCCGGAGCCGCACTTCACTTCGGGCCAATGGGATGTGCTCGAGTCGATTGTGGCCTTGCTGCCGCGCGCGGCTGCCGAGCTGATGCTGGCGTTCTCGGATGCGGGTGAGAGCGATTTCGTGCAAGTGACGCGTGCGGCAGTCGACGCGCTGGGAGACGACGATGCAGCAAGCGACGTTGCGTACGCAGTCGACGCCCGCATACAGCATCTGCTGATAGATGAGTTTCAGGACACGTCGATAACGCAGTATGAACTGCTCGAACGGATCGTCGCTCATTGGCGCCCCGACGATGGCCGGACCGTATTCATCGTTGGCGACCCAATGCAATCGATTTACCGCTTCCGCGAGGCGGAGGTCGGATTGTTTCTGCGAGCGTGGAACAGTGGCATCGCACGGCTGCCATTACAGTGCCTGCAGCTGACGCGCAATTTCAGGTCGCAGAGACAGCTTGTCGAGTGGGCGAATGGCGTGTTCGTCCGTGTGCTGCCAGACCATAGTGAAATCGCTAGCGGAAGCGTTGCGTTTGAGCCATCAGTGGCAGTGCAAAATTCCACGGTATCAGAGGCCGAACCGGCAGCATTCCACGCATTGGTCGACGGCTCGACTGTCGATGAAGCGCAACGTGTTGTTCGATCTGGTGCGACGAATTCAGGCGGACGACCCGGCGGCCTCGATCGCGTTGCTGGTGCGTGCGCGAACGCACCTTACGCAGATCGTGCCTGCTCTGCGCGCAGCCAACCTGCGATTTACCGCAGTGGAACTGGAGCTGTTGCTTGCGCGACCGTTGATCGGCGACCTGTTGGCGTTGACGCGCGCGCTCGAGCATCGTGCCGACAGAGTTGCGTGGCTCGCCGTGCTGCGCGCACCGTGGTGCGGCTTGACACTGGCTGACATGGCGGCGCTGGCCGAAGGGGCGAGCGGTTCGACGATCTGGCAACTGGTATGCGATCCAATGCGTTGCGCTCAGCTGTCGGCGGACGGGCAGCAGCGGTTGGCGCGCGTCACGCCCGTGCTTGCGCGCGCCATCAGGCTGCGCGGTCGCAGTCCGGTTGCAGAACGCGTTCGCCAAACCTGGTGGCTGCTCGGAGGTCCTGCGTGCGCATCCGACGAGGCTGATCGCGCAGATGCGCAGGCTTTTTTCAATCACCTGGTGCAGCACGAAGAACGAAGTCGCGGCGTTCCCGATATCTCTGCGTTCGAAGCTTCTCTGGTGCGGTTGTACGCGGCGCCGGATGCGCAAGTGACCCACGGGCTTCAGGTGATGACGATTCACAAGGCCAAAGGACTTGAGTTTGACTACGTGATTGTTCCGGGCCTTGATCGCGTGATAACAACCGACGATGCGCAGCTGATGCAGTGGCTCGAACGGCCGACCGCATCGGGCGACCCGCGCGGCCCGGGCGAGCTGCTGCTCAGTCCGATCTACGCGCCTGACGCGGACAAGAAAGACGATTCGATCTATTGCTGGATCGAGCGGTTGCAGCAGCAGCGTCAGATACATGAAGACGAGCGCCTGCTGTATGTCGCTGCAACTCGCGCCCGCAAGCAGTTGCACTGGCTGGCTTGTTTGCCGAGCGCCGAAGGCGACCAGTTTGTCCCGCGCGAGAACTCACTGCTGCAAAGGCTGTGGCCTGCAGTCGAAGATGAGTGCCGGCGTGCGATCTCTGCGCGCGCTATCCATACTGTCGGTATCGTGACCACCGCCCCACCGACCGTGTATGACCAGTCGCTGCGAAGATTGCCCGCTGATTGGCAACTTCCTGAGGCGCCTGCGGCGGTTCGCTGGCGGGACGAAGCGCCGCCGGCGGCTGCACTCACGATCGAGTTTTCGTGGGCCGGTGAGACAGCGCGCCGAGTCGGAACGGTCGTTCACCGCTGGCTGCAACGCATGGGTGAAGATGCTCTCAGCGGCTGGACCGCTGAGCGTGTGCAGGCAATTGCACCGCGCATTCAGCGTCAGCTGGCCGCATTCGGCATTAGCGGCGACGATTTAAAGGTCGCGAGTAGCCGGGTTGTGCAGGCACTGACAAGCGTAGTGACAGAAGAGCGCGCACGCTGGGTACTCGGACCGCACAGTGAGGCACGCAGCGAGCTCCGCTTGACCGTTTACGCAGAAGGCACAGCAAAGCGGATCGTTCTTGATCGCACGTTCATAGACGATCAGGGAGGGCGCTGGATCATTGACTACAAGACCGGTACGCACGAAGGCGCAGATGTTGAAGGCTTCCTAGACCGCGAACGCCTGCGCTACTCGGGTCAGCTGGAGCTCTACGCGAAAGCCCTAGGGGGTGCCTCGCAGCTCGGACTTTACTTCCCGATGTTGAACGGCTGGCGCGAATGGAAAAGCAAATCCGAAGAGGCATCGGGGGAGCTGCAAGAGGGGGGCACGCCCCCACTTACATCTTGAAATGAGCCAAGGGCTCGCTTTTCCGCCCGCGGCGGAAAAGGCGAGCCTGAACCTCGGCACCTGTGGCACTCCGCTGTGGCTGCTTCGTTCCCGACCTGACCAGATTCACGGCACCCCAGTGCGAGGGGGCCCGCCGCATTGAATGATACGCGGCGTGTGCGACCTTAGTTTCTTGTAATGTGGGTCATGGGGATTTCAATCCGGGCCGTACGCCAGAGCGACGTCGGCACACTGCACTCGCTTATCCGCGCACTAGCAGAGTACGAAAAGCTCGCTTCACAGGTGGTCGGAACCGCTCAGGACCTGCAGCGCGAGTTGTTCAGTGAACGGCCCGTGATCGAAGCGGTTATCGCGTGGCACGGCGATAGCGCACTGGGTTTTGCTCTGTACTTTCACAACTACTCGACCTTTTTGGCCCGCCGTGGTCTGTATCTCGAGGATCTATTCGTTGTTCCTGACGCACGCGGTCGCGGAATCGGTAAAGCGCTGATTCATTACTGCGCGCGCGTTGCGGTCGAACGTCGGTGTGGACGATTCGAATGGGCGGTGCTCGACTGGAATCAACCGGCGATTGACTTCTATCAGTCGATTGGCGCGAAGATACTGCCCGAGTGGCAGCTATGCCGCCTCAGCGGCGACGCATTGCAGCGATTCGCCGAACTGCCAACACCCGGCCTGGCAACCGACCGGCCGTAAAATCCAGCAATGTCATATCAGGTGCTCGCCCGCAAGTATCGCCCACGCGATTTTTCGACGCTCGTTGGCCAGGAACACGTGGTACGAGCACTGACGCACGCACTGACCGAGAACCGGCTGCACCACGCGTACCTGTTTACTGGCACACGCGGCGTAGGCAAGACCACGCTGGCTCGAATTCTTGCAAAGGCGCTCAATTGCGTCGGCCCGGATGGCAACGGCGTCATAACCGCAACGCCCTGCAACGCCTGCGAGCCCTGCACCGCCATCGACGCTGGTCGCTTCGTCGATTACATCGAGATGGACGCTGCCAGCAATCGCGGCGTCGATGAGATGGTGCAGCTACTCGAGCGCGCGATGTACGCGCCGAGCCAAGCGCGCTTCAAGGTGTACATGATCGACGAGGTGCATCAGCTGTCGTCGCACGCTTTCAACGCAATGTTGAAAACGCTCGAGGAGCCGCCCGAATATGTGAAGTTCATCCTCGCGACGACCGATCCGCAGAAAGTGCCGGTAACTGTGTTGTCGCGCTGTCTGCAGTTCAATCTGAAGCAGATGACGCCCTCGGCAATTGCTGAGCACATGGCCGGAATACTGTCGGCCGAGAAAATTGACGCAGAACTGCCCGCGTTGCGCGCGCTGGCGCACGCGGCGCGCGGCAGCATGCGCGATGGCTTGTCGCTGCTCGATCAGGCGATCGCATATGCCGGGGGCAAGATAACGCTCGACGCGGTCCGCGCGATGTTGGGAGCGATCGACCAGGGCACGCTGATCAAAGTCCTCGACGCGATCGCCACACGCGACGCCGCACGAGCGCTGGCCATCGCGGATGAAATGAACGCACGCAGCATTTCGTTCGCGCAGGCGATGCGGGATCTGGCAGGCTTGCTGCATCGACTTGCATTGATTCAGCAAGTGGCAAGTGCAGCCGATGACGAGGTCGATGCTGAAGAGCTGCGGAGGTTGGCATCGGCGTTCGCTCCCGATGAAATTCAGCTCTTCTATCAAATAGCCTTGCACGGCCGCAACGAATTGCATCTGGCTCCGGATGAGTATGCCGGTTTCACGATGGCATTAATCCGCATGTTGGCTTTCGCGCCTGCGGAAACGCCATCGCGCCCAGTGACCGTACAGCGGTCAGCCTCGTCGCCAGCTTCCCCAACAATCGCGAACGTGGCGGCGCCGCAGCAAGCACAATTGCTCCCGAAGGTTACCGAGCAGATTGCCGAGACGCCGAAGCGCAATCGTGTCTCATCGTTCAGCGGTGACTGGCCTGCCTTGGTCGCGCAGCTTAAGGTTTCCGGATTGGTCCGCGAGCTTGCTCAAAGAAGCGAGCTCGTTTCGTACGACGATGACCGCTTCAAGTTACGCGTTCCGCTGAAGACACTGCTCGACGCAGGTGCGTTGCAAAAGCTGCAGGCGGCGGTCAGTGAAGCGCTGGGGCGTCCGATGCGTCTCGCCGCAGAGGTCGGTAGCACCGTCGGCCCAACGTCGGCGGGAATCGCTGATCAGGCGCGCGCCGAGCGTCAGCGCCAAGCCGAGGAATCGATTTACGCTGACCCCTTCGTGCGAGAATTAATCGAGAACTTCGGCGCATCGGTAGATCCGGCGTCGATTCGCCCGCGCAGCGACAAGGACAATAACGTCGGCGAGCGCGACGGTAGTGAGCGTAACGACAGCGATACGGAAAAGACACGATGATGAAAGGCCAAATGGCGGGCTTGATGCAGCAGGCGCAAAAGATGCAGGAAAATATGCAGCGCATGCAGGATGAGTTGGCCGCCACTGAAGTCGAGGGGCAATCAGGCGCCGGCATGGTCAAGGTCACAATGACGTGCAAGCACGACGTGCGGCGCGTGGCGATCGACCCAAGTCTGGTCGGCGACGACAAGGACATGCTGGAAGACCTGGTCGCTGCGGCGTTCAATGATGCGGTCCGACGTGCCGAAGACGTATCCAAACAAAAAATGGCGTCGGTCACCGCGGGAATGCCATTGCCCCCGGGATTTAAGCTGCCTTTCTAGCTTCGCAACGCGGCGCGCATGCCGTTAAGGGCGAGCACCGCGAACGAAACATGAAGCTAGGTCACACGATTGACAATCTTGTCGACGCGCTGAAGCGTTTACCCGGCGTTGGGCCTCGTTCGGCGCAGCGCATTGCCTTTCATTTGCTGCAGCACGATCGCGCCGCCGCCGTGCGGCTGGGTGAGTCATTGCTCGTTGCTGCGCGCACGATCGGACAATGCCGCCGTTGCAACACACTGACCGAGCAGCCGATCTGTGCGACGTGCGAGAGTCCGAAGCGAGATCCGCAGCTGTTGTGTGTTGTCGAGTCGCCGGCCGACCAGCTTGTCATCGAGCAATCTCTTGCCTATGGCGGTCTTTATTTTGTGATGATGGGCCGCCTGTCGCCGCTCGATGGTATCGGCCCGCGCGAAATTCAGATGGAGCGGCTACTCGCACGGGCTGCCGATGGAATCGTGCGCGAGGTCATCGTCGCAACATCGTTTACACCAGAGGGTGACGCGACCGCACACTACATCACGCAACTGGTTCGAGAGCGCGATGCACAATTGAAGGTGACAAGACTGGCGCGCGGCGTTCCGGCCGGTGCCGAGCTCGAGTACACCGATGTCAACACGGTGGCGCAAGCCATGCTGGATCGCCGCGCTGACTAGCCGGGGCTAGACTCAGAGCATGACGATCGCCTACTGGTGCGTTCTGCTCGCCGCTGTGATTCCGCTGATTTCGATCGGCATCGCCAAGGCGGGAGGCGAGCGCTATAACAATCGCTATCCGCGCGCCTGGCTCGATAAGCAGCAAGGCTATCGGGCACGCGCCGCCGCAGCGGAAGCGAACAGTTTGGAAGCGTTTCCGTTTTTTGCAGCTGCCGTAATCATCGCGCATCTCACCAACGCACCCCAGGACCGGCTCGATCTGTTGGCGGTCTTCTTCGTGGTCGCACGTATCGCCTACGTCGTCTGCTACCTGGTCGATTTGCACTGGCTTCGCTCTGCCGTCTGGTTTGCCGGCTACGCCGCTTGCCTTGCGATCTTCACATCCGCCGTGTGGTCTGGCTAGGGTAGATACGGGTACGTGCGGGGCAGCCGGAGAACATCGGCTGCGCTAGGCTCACCAGCTCAAAAAGGAGGCACGACAATGAGAACAACGCTTACGCGGCGTGAGGTCCTGGCAGCGGGCGCTGCTGTACTGATATTCCCTGCAGTCGGAAGCGCACAAGCGCCCGAGCGCAAGAAGGTCACGATCGCAGTAGGCGGCAAGAATCTGCTGTATTACCTGCCGTTGACCATCGCAGAGCAAAAGAAGTTTTTCGAGGCAGAAGGACTCGAGGTCACCATCGTTGATTTTGCGGGCGGCGCGCGCGCGTTGCAGGCTGTCGTTGGCGGCAGCGCTGATGTGGTGTCGGGCGCATTCGAACACAACATCAACATGCAGGCCAAGGGCCAGCCGATGCGAGCATTTGTGTTGCAGGGCCGGGCCCCGCAGATAGTGATGGCGGTGAGCACCAAGACGATGCCGAACTACAAGAGCGTTTCCGACCTGAAAGGCAAGAAGATTGGCGTCACCGCGCCGGGCTCTTCAACCAACGTCATGTCGAATTTCATTCTGGCAAAAGCCGGCCTGAAGCCGACTGACGTTTCTTACGTCGGTGTTGGCGCCGCACAGGGCGCGGTCGCGGCGCTGCGCGCCGGTCAGATCGATGCCATCTCCAACCTCGATCCGGTTATCACGATGCTTGCACGGAGCAACGATATCCAGATCATTTCGGATACGCGCGATGTAGCTGAAGCAGAAAAGGTGTTCGGAGGTCCGATGCCGGCTGCGACACTCTATGCACCGATTTCCTTCATTGAGAAGAATCCGAACACGATTCAGGCCTTGACCAACGCGATCGTTCGCGCCAACAAATGGATACAACAAGCAGGACCGTCAGACATCGTGAAATCCGTCCCTGAGAGCTACTTACTCGGCGATCGCGCGGTTTACATCGATGCGTTTCTTAAGGCGAAGCCGGCGCTATCTTCCGATGGAATGTTCCCCGAGCAAGGAGCCGCGACTGCATTGCGAGCGCTGCAAAGCATCGACGACAGTATGAAAACTGCAAAGATCGATTTGAAAGCGGTGTTCACTAACGATTTCGCGCGCAAGGCGAACCTGAAGTATCCGAAGGGTTGATGGGGAGCGCACGATAAGCGCCGGGCCGCCCCAAGCGCATCACGAGACCCCACGGGTGGGCGCAACGCGACCGGGGGCAAGCACATCCGCGGCCGCGCTTGAGCTGCGCGGCGTCACGTGCACGTTCGTCAGTCGCGACAGTCGCTCGCAACGATATACCGCCGTCGAGGACGTGACGCTTACCGTCGCGCCAGGCGAATTCGTCAGCGTGGTGGGTCCGACGGGCTGCGGCAAGAGCACCTTGCTGAACGTCGCTGCCGGCCTACTGGAACCGAGCGTCGGTCAGGTGCACGTGTTCGGCGAGCCACTGGCAGGCATCAACACTCGCGCAGGCTACATGTTCCAGACTGAAGCGCTGATGCCATGGCGCACCGCACGCGCCAACGTCATGGCCGGGCTCGAGTTTCGTGGCGTGCTCGACGCCGGCGCGCAAGCGGACGCCTGGTTAAAGCGCGTCGGTCTCGGAGGGTTTGGTGACCGCTATCCGCATCAGCTGTCGGGCGGCATGCGCAAACGGACGTCACTTGCGCAAACACTGGTTCTGGATCCTGACATCATTTTGATGGACGAGCCGTTTTCGGCACTCGACATTCAAACGCGACAACTGATGGAAAACGAAGTGCTTGAGCTGTGGGCCGATAAGAGGAAGGCCGTGCTTTTCATCACGCACGATTTGGATGAGGCAATTGCGATGAGCGACCGCGTGATCGTTTTGTCTGCCGGTCCGGCCTCGCATCCGATGGGTGAGTTCGTCATCGATCTGCCCCGACCACGCGATGTTGCCGAAGTGCGCGTCACTCCGCGCTTCGTCGACTTGCACAAGGCCATCTGGGACGTGTTGCGCGATGAGGTGCTGAAAGGCTATGCGCAACAGAAGCTGGCGGCCTGAGCGATGAGCGCCGGGCCGCCCCAAGCTCAGCGCGAGCCCCCGCGGGGGGCGGGCGCGCAGCGACCGGGGGCGTCACCGATCACTATGTGGAGCACCTTCAGACCTAGTCACAAGACGCTGCGGCTTTGGCAGGCGATGGTGCTGGTGGCGGTGTTCGTGTTCTGGTACGCAATGACAACGCCTGGGCTGATTCCTCCGGTCATGTTCGAAAACGATCGGCAGGCGGCATTTTTTTTCGGTGAGCCAATCAAGATTTTTGCTCGCATCTGGAGCTGGTTCGCCACCGATCGCGATATCTATGCGCATCTATGGGTGACATTGCTTGAAACAGTGCTGGCGTTCGCGTCGGGAACGATCGGCGGCTTGATCATCGGCATGTGGCTCGCGCTGTCACCGGTGGCCGGTGCCATTTTCGACCCGTACATCAAGGCACTGAACTCGATGCCGCGCGTCATCCTGGCTCCCATATTCGCGGTCTGGTTCGGGTTGGGTATCGCCTCGAAGGTCGCGCTTGGTTTCACGCTGGTGTTCTTCATCGTCTTTTTCAACGTCTACCAGGGAGTGAAAGAAGTCAGCCCGACGGTGCTGGCCAACGCGCGCATGCTGGGAGCCTCGCGTAACCAACTGCTTGCGGCATGTGTATCTGCCCAGCGCGACGAGCTGGGTTTTTTCTTCGCTGCATACGTCGGTGGGATTGGCGTTCGTCGGCGCGGTCGTGGGCGAGTACCTGGGCTCTTCACGTGGCGTCGGCTACCTGATCCTGCAGGCGGAAGGCTCGTTCGATATCAACACTGTGATGGCCGGCATTCTGGTGCTGACCGCATTCGCACTGGTGCTCGACTGGGCTGTCGGCCGGGTCGAAACGCACCTGATGAAGTGGCAACCGCGCGCGGGCGAAACAGAAAAGCTATAGCTTTAGTGCCGAATTAGCGGTAATGCGAGCCTTTACAGGCGCTAGCTGCAATCGTAGTCTGCCGGCGCGATGTCAAGACACCTACGCTTACTCCGGTACCGGCCCAATAGAGCCGTTCTGGCAGCGCAACCGTGTCAACCGGTTCTTTCTGTTACCGCTCGACAAAACAGTCCTCAGGCGTATCGCGGGTTGTCGGCTGCCTTCGTAGTGTCCTTTGCGCTGTTGCTCTTCGGCGGGTTCGGTGTGTTGCTATTGGTCATCGCACTCTTGGCGATCCTGGTCACTGGAGCCCGTTACGGGTTCAAGATCATCGAGCGCTCGTCCAAAGGGTTTCTGCGTCCTTCGGATTACCCGCTGACGAATGACGATCTGGTCAGCGAGTACCTGCCGTACAAGTACGCCGCGATGAATCTGGTTCTTGGTGTGCTGGTTACCTTGCTTCAGGTGATTACCGGCGGAAGCGAATTCATTGCGATCCTTGCGTGGCTGGTGTTCTTCGTCGCGATCAGTCCGGCTGCAACGATGCGTCTTGTAATTACGGGCACGCTGCGTGGTGCGCTGAATCCGTCGGAGATGATTTCGCTGATCCAGCGGATCGGCAAACCCTACGCCGCGCTGGTGGCATTCATCTTCGTTGCGGAGTTGTGCCGTAGTTATGGGTTAGCCGCTCTTGGCTGTTGGCGGTGGGCTCAGCCCCGCCGGATCTGAAGGCGGGATTCGGCGTCGGCACCGCTATCCAACTGTTGCTACTGTCATTCGCATTCTGGTACTTCACCTACATGATCTGCGGCTTGGTCGGCTACGCGATGTATCAGTTTGCGGATGCCCTCGATATCTCGGTGATGGGCCCTGGCGAGCAGGCGATGCGCAGCGTTGCCAACGCACGCACGATCGATGTCAAGGCGCGCACTCGCGACGCGCTGATTGGCCAGCTGGTGTCAGCGGGCGATATCAAGGAAGCGATCGACTTGTTGTCGCATGACTTGAGCGAACGGCCAAACGACCTGTCGCTGCACGCGAGACTGCATCGATTACTGGTTGCCGAGAACAGCACACCGAGGATCGAGCACCATACGGACTCGTACCTCAAGTTGCTGGTCAAATCCGAAAACTGGCGCGAAGCGATCGAGCTGGTCGAAGATGCAGAACGCGCGGCGCGCCGATTGGGCGCCGCGGGACGTTGACCTAGTCGCTCCGCTTGCGCAGGCCGCGATGCGCTTAAGCAAGCCTCAATTGGCCGGGCAGCTGATCAAGGGCTTTGATAAGAAGCACACAGTGCACGCTGACGTTCCAAAGGTTTATCTGATCGGGGCGCAACTGATGGCCGAGTGGGGTGGCAAGCCAGATGAAGCGCGACGAATTTTGCAACATCTTCTAAAGCGCTATCCGTCGGATGCTATCGCCGCCGAAGCCGGGCGCTATCTGCAGGTGCTGGTCAAGCGAGGCTGCGCGTAGTTATCGGGACCCCAACGCGTCCGCAGCTGGGTGTCAAGGTCGAGTTCCATATCGGACGGCGGGCCCGACAATGCGGCGCGCGAGCGAGGTGCCCCGGTGGCCCCACGGATCGTCATCGGCGGCTGCTGCGTCGGCGCCAGGCCACCCAAGGTGGCTGGTGACGGGAAATGCGTCGATAGCCGCCGTTTGACATCTTCTGCGGGCTGCCGCAATCCGTGGCGCGAATACGTCGTGAACAGGCCAAGCAGGCAATCGGCGATCTGTCGGCTGTACAGATTCTTCAACGTTTCACTGGCCAGCAGCCCGTCCAGGACGCGCAACGCCGCGGCGTCTTCGCGCGTCGCAACGAGCCGTCGTGCGAGCCGCAACTGCTCATCAACCGGCAGCGCGGCCAGCACATGCGGCTGGCTCATCTGCAAATAGACCGGACGCAGTTCCGAGCGTGCGCCGCGCGCCCGGATCCACAGCACGCGCAATGTTGCATCGAGCAGATGTCTCTGTGGTTGCGCCCGAGCAGCGCCATGTTGAAGTACGCGGTCGCGTGCTGAACGTTGGTCGGATCGTCCTGCAGCAATTCGCCGTAAGCACGCGCCGCTCTGCGCGTATCGAGTCGGGCCGCTGCGGCTTGTGCTTCCTGCAACAGTGTCGACTTTCGGTCGCCGCGCCGCTCGTCGGCGAACTGCTCGTCCAAAATGCGATCGACTTTCTTGTCGTCACGCTGGCCGCAACAGCCACGCCAGAACGGCACCCGCAAGAAAGCCGCCAATATGCGCGCTGTATACGACACGCGCGATTCGGGCGATGCTGCCCACTGCACCGCTTCGATCAGTAGCCAGACCGGCAGCAGCAGCAGCGCTGGTATGCGCGCGGTATTGAAATAGACGAACAACCAGTAAAACACCGGAACCTTGCGCGTGCCGTACAAGACGGCCACCATGGCCATTGCTCCCGATATCGATCCGGAAGCACCGACCAGCGGCTGATCACTGAACAGCATATGAATTGCACCTGCAAATATCCCGCTGGCAACAAATGCAAGCAGAAAGCGAAAGCGCCCGAGCGCAGCTTCGGCAAATGGTCCCGCCAGCAGCAATACGATCATGTTGCCGAGCCAATGCGCCGCGTCCCCATGCAGGAACTGGTAGGTCAGCAGGCGGAGTGCACCCCAGGCGATGCCGCCAGGGTCGGGTTCAAGCGCGAACCTCTCGGTGAAAACGCGCCCAATTAACGCGTTGAACTGCGCCCTTTGATCTCGCCAGGTCGCGTACGACGGTTCGGAGGACGGCACCACTGCGCCTTCGCGCAGGTCGCGCATGAACTCGCGATCGTTTTCCATCGCCAGCAGCAATCGCACAGATTGTTCCGGCCGCGCGCCCGCGCGGATCATGCGCAACATTTGCAGGGCGCCGCGATCGTTGCGACGCTCCAGGTAGGTCGCGTACCTGGGCAGTTCGATCTGTGGCAGCTGAGAAGAAAAGTAATACTCGGCGGCACGCGCGTAAGCCTGCCGGTCGCCCGACTGGAACACAAAGTAGACGAGCGCATTGACGAGGATCAACGCCAGCGTGATCAGCGGCAGCGATTTCGGCGTGAAGCGCGTCTGATACGGAATCAGCAGCATGTCTCAGCGAGGACCGCAAGCCGCTTCAGGCGGCGCGTGAAGATACAATCCGGCAGTTTATCCGCGGCCGATTCGCGCTGGTTTGGTAAATAACCCCGGGCGTCGCGGCAAATGCAGCGGTTATCGGGAATGAGGAGCCGTTTTGCCCCCCGTGGTAGTTGATTCGCGTCCTGTCGCAGTGCTGGTGCTGGCCGACGGAACGATCTTCCGCGGCCGATCCATTGGTGCCGCGGGCCAGACGCTTGGCGAGGTCGTTTTCAATACGGCGATGACCGGTTATCAGGAGATACTGACTGATCCGTCTTACGCCGGGCAGATCGTTACCCTCACATATCCGCACATCGGCAACACCGGCGTAAATGATGCAGACATCGAGTCCGTCGCGAGTGCATGTCGGCCGGCCTGGTAATCCGCGATCTGCCGGTACGCGCGTCGAATTTCCGGGCGCGAAGCGATCTGTGCGAGCTATTTGAAGGAGCAGGGTGTTGTTGGCATTGCAGACATCGATACGCGCAAGCTCACCCGGCATTCTGCGAGAAGCGCGGGGCGCAGGCAGGCTGCATCGTTGCCGTGGACGGCAGATCGCGAAGTTGAGTGAGCAACGCCATCGAAGCGGGCGCTCGGATCGCGCGCGCTCTTACGCCGGAATGGCTGGACAGGATTTGGCAAAAGAGGTCAGCGTCAAGCGGCCGTATCAGTGGAACGAGGGAAGCTGGCGACTTGCGCGCAGCGACGGAACCGCCGGTTTCGTACCCCGACAGCCAGCGCTTTCACGTGGTCGCGTACGACTATGGCGTCAAGCAAAACATCTTGCGATTGATAGCCGATCGTGGTTGTCGCATTTCGATCGTTCCGGCGCAGACAGCCACTGCAGCGATGTCCTCAAGCTGAACCCGGACGGCGTGTTTCTCGCCAATGGGCCAGGCGACCCGGAGCCCTGCGAATACGCGGTGGAGGCCACACGCGAATTCGTCGCGCGCAAAGTGCCGACGTTCGGCATTTGCCTTGGGCCATCAGATCCTTGGGCCTCGCGGTCGGGCGCGCGCACGCTGAAAATGAAGTTTGGTCATCATGGCGCAAATCACCCGGTGCTCGATGTCGACACTCGCAAGGTTTACATCACAAGCCAGAACCACGGGTTTGCAGTGGATGAAAAGACGTTGCCGGCGAATGCGCGCATAACGCACGTCTCGCTGTTTGACGGATCGCTGCAGGGCTTCGAGCTGACCGACGCGCCTGCGTTCTGCTTTCAGGGGCATCCTGAGGCGAGCCCCGGGCCGCACGATATCTGCGATCTTTTCGACCGCTTCATCGAGCTCATTGCGCGACACGCCGGCAGCACAGAGCGTGGTCGAAAGCGTTTCTGCATGACGATCGAGGTCGTCAAGAACACATTGAACGAAGCGCTGGGCGCTTTGCAGGCGCTCACCGTCAACGAATGCGACGCTGCAGCGAATTGCTGCTGGCGGGAATCTATTGCGGACACTTTCGCGGCGGGCGGGCGCGTGCTACTCGTGCGGTAACGGCGGGTCGATGTGCGACGCGATGCATTTCGCTGAGGAGCTGACCGGGCGCTTTCGCGACAACCGGCCGGGCTATGCGGCGCTTGCCATCAGCGACTCGAGCCATTTGTCGTGCGTTGGTAACGACTACGGTTATGACCAGGTTTTCTCGCGATTTATCGAGGCGCACGGGCGCGCCGGTGACGTGTTACTCGCAATTTCGACCAGCGGAACCAGCAGGAACGTGCTTGCTGCGGTCGGGGCCGCGCATCTAGCGTGGGCATGAAAGTGATCGGTTTGACGGGCAGAGCCAGGAACGCGCTTGCGGCAGCCGCGGATATCGCAATCGTCACGCCCGCCGGCAAGTACGCAGATCGCGTGCAGGAGCTGCACATCAAGGTCATCCATATCCTGATCGAGCTGGTCGAGCGGCAGTCTTGCGCCGCAGAACTAGCCGAATAAGCGTGCCAAGAAAGCGATGCCTAAGCGCGACGATCTAAAAAGCATCCTGATCATCGGCGCGGGTCCCATCGTTATCGGACAGGCGTGCGAGTTCGACTATTCCGGCGCGCAGGCGTGCAAGGCGCTGAAGGAAGAGGGCTACAAGGTCATTCTCGTCAACAGCAATCCGGCGACGATCATGACCGACCCCGAGACAGCCGACGTCACTTATATCGAGCCCATTACGTGGCAAGTTGTCGAACGCATCATCGCAAAGGAAAGGCCGGACGCGATTCTGCCGACGATGGGCGGGCAGACCGCCCTTAACTGCGCGATGGACTTGTACAACAACGGCGTTCTGAACAAGTACGGGGTCGAACTGATCGGCGCTTCTCCCGACGCGATCGAAAAAGCCGAGGACCGGCTGAAGTTCAAGGATGCGATGACGCGTATCGGGTTGGCGTCGGCACGCTCCGGCGTTGCCCAAACGGTGGCCGAAGCGCTGACGGTGCAGGAGCGGATTGGCTTTCCGGCGGTGGTCCGGCCAAGTTTCACGCTGGGTGGGACCGGCGGCGGCATCGCCTACAACATGGAGGAGTTCATTGCGATCTGTCAGCGCGGCCTGGACCTGTCGCCGACGCGCGAGCTTCTGATCGAGGAATCGTTGATCGGCTGGAAAGAGTTCGAGATGGAGGTCGTGCGCGACAAGGCCGACAACTGCATCATCGTGTGCTCGATCGAGAATCTTGGATCCGATGGGCGTGCATACGGGCGACTCGATCACCGTCGCGCCGGCGCAGACGCTCACCGACAAGGAATATCAGTTGATGCGCGATGCGTCGATCGCGATTCTGCGCGAGATCGGCGTCGATACCGGCGGGTCAAACGTTCAATTTGCGATCAATCCGAAGAACGGCCGGATGATCGTGATCGAGATGAATCCGCGCGTTTCGCGCTCTTCGGCGCTTGCTTCAAAGGCCACCGGCTTTCCGATCGCGAAAGTTGCGGCAAAACTCGCGGTTGGCTACACGCTTGATGAGCTGCGCAACGAGATCACCGGCGGCGCAACCCCGGCATCGTTCGAGCCTACGATCGACTACGTCGTTACCAAAGTGCCGCGCTTCGCGTTCGAAAAATTTCCGCAGGCTGACAATCATCTGACGACGCAGATGAAGTCGGTCGGCGAAGTGATGGCGATCGGACGCACGTTCCAGGAGTCGTTTCAGAAGGCACTGCGTGGTCTAGAGGTGGGATCGGACGGACTCGATGAGCATTCAAGCGATCGCGATGAGATCGTCGAAGAAATCGGCGAGCCTGGCCCGGATCGCATCTGGTTTGTCGCCGACGCGTTTCGAATCGGCATGACACTTGACGAAGTGTTTGAGGAGACCGCGATCGACCCCTGGTTTCTGGCGCAGATCGAGGAGCTTGTGCAGATCGAAGCCAGGGTGCGGGCCGATAGCTTAGCCGAGCTGACGGCCGACGAATTGCGGTACCTAAAGCGCAAAGGGTTTTCGGATCGCCGGCTGGCCACGCTACTGGCTGCATCTGCGTCCGATGTGCGCGGCGCTCGGTTGCGGTGCGGAGTACGTCCTGTCTACAAACGAGTCGACACCTGTGCCGCGGAGTTCGCGACCACCACCGCGTATATGTACTCGACCTACGAAGACGAGTGCGAGGCTGATCCGACCGATCGCAAGAAAATAATCGTGCTGGGCGGCGGCCCGAACCGCATCGGGCAGGGAATCGAGTTCGATTACTGCTGCGTGCACGCAGCGTTTGCGCTGAGGGAAAACGGATTCGAGACCATCATGGTCAACTGCAATCCGGAAACGGTTTCTACCGACTACGACACGTCGGACCGGCTTTACTTCGAGCCGTTGACGCTGGAAGACGTGCTCGAGATCGTCGACAAGGAAAAGCCGCTCGGCGTGATCGTGCAATACGGCGGGCAAACTCCGCTGAAGCTGGCACGTGATCTCGAAGCCAACGGCGTTCCGATTATCGGCACTTCGCCCGACTCGATCGATATCGCCGAGGATCGCGAGAGGTTTCAGAAACTGCTGCAGCAGCTCGGATTGAAGCAGCCGCCCAACCGCACCGCGCGCACCGAAGAAGAAGCGTTGCGGCTTGCTGCGGAAATCGGTTATCCGCTGGTGGTGCGTCCCAGCTATGTTCTTGGCGGTCGCGCGATGGAGATCGTGCATGACGGTCGCGATCTCGAGCGCTACATGCGCGAAGCGGTCAAGGTCAGCAACGATTCGCCGGTGTTGCTCGATCGCTTTCTGGATGATGCGATCGAAGTCGACGTCGATTGCATCGCCGATGGCGAGCGCGTTTTGATCGGCGGCGTGATGGAACACATCGAGCAGGCCGGCGTTCACTCGGGTGACTCGGCCTGTTCGCTGCCGCCGTATTCGTTGTCGCCGCGCGGTCATCGATGAACTGAGGCGGCAAACCGAGCAGATGGCGCGAGCGTTGAAGGTTGTCGGTCTGATGAACGTTCAGTTCGCAATTCAGGCGCAGCGACGGAGAAAGGACGGTTTACGTGCTGGAAGTCAATCCGCGCGCGTCGCGCACCGTGCCGTTTGTATCGAAAGCGACAGGTAAGCAACTGGCCAAGATCGCTGCGTTGGCGATGGTAGGCATTACGCTGGAGCAGCAGGGCGAGACACATGAAGTCGTGCCGCCTTATTACTCGATCAAGGAATCGGTGTTCCCGTTCGCGAAGTTTCCCGGTGTTGATCCTTTGCTAGGGCCTGAAATGCGTTCGACCGGCGAAGTGATGGGCGTTGGCGAAACGTTTGGTGAGGCGTTATTCAAGTCTCAGTTGGGTGCGGGCTCGACGCTGCCAGAGTCGGGAACGGTGTTTCTCAGCGTGATGGACCACGACAAGCCCAAAGCGATAGCGGTCGCACGGCTGTTGCACGATAAGGGTTATCAATTGGTGGCGACGCGCGGGACCGCGCAGGCGATCGAAGCGGCTGGCATTCCGGTTGCCACCGTCAATAAGGTGAAGGACGGGCGGCCACATGTCGTTGATTTGCTCAAGAACGGGGATATTGATCTCGTCATCACCACCGTCAGTGAAGTGCGCAGCCAGATTGCCGATTCACGCTCGATTCGCACCACCGCACTCGCGCAGCGCGTGACTTACTACACCACAATGGCGGGTGGCCGTGCGGCGATTGAAGGGCTGCAGCAGTTTGACCGGCTTAAGGTGTACGACCTGCAATCCTTGCATGGACGCCTGAACAATCTTCCGAACTGAACCATGCGATCAATACCGATTACTGCGCGCGGCGCCGAAAAACTCAGAGCCGAACTGCAGCGGCTGCGCGGCGTTGATCGTCCATCGATCATTCAGGCAATCAAGGACGCGCGCGAAAAGGGCGATCTGACGGAAAACGCCGAGTACGACGCAGCGCGCGAGCGACAGGGTTTTATCGAGGGCCGGATACAGGAACTTGAAGGCAAGCTTTCCGCGCTGCAGATCATTGACCCGGCGACCGTCGACGCAGCAGGTCGCGTTGTATTCGGCGCAACGGTGGAGCTCGAAGATCAGAATTCGGGTGATCTAGTCAAGTATCAGATCGTTGGCGACGACGAAGCCGACATCAAGGCCGGCTGGATTTCGGTATCGAGCCCGATCGCACGCGCGCTAATCGGCAAGAGCGAAGGGGACATTGCAACGGTGATAGCGCCGGCCGGCGAACGCGAGTATTCGATCGTCTCGGTTTCGTACACCTAGTTTTCAAATCAGCGTGCGCTGAAGTGCGTAATTACCTGCTAATTACGCGTCTACTTTTCGACCTCGAGCGCCGTTCGTCTGTCCGCTGATTCATTGGCGCGTCAGGCTGCTGCTTTTCTTCGCTTTCAGGCTGCGGCCTGAACAGCACAATCATCTTGCCGATTGATTGAACGTTCGCGGCCGATAGTTTTTCGGCGACATCGGCAGCAATTTGAATGCGCTCATCGCGGTCATCGTTTGGCACTTTGACTTTGATTAGCGCGTGAGCTGCCAGTGCACGATCGATTTCACGCAAGACCTTGTCCGTAAGGCCCGCGGCCCCAAGAAGCACCACCGGTCGTAGGCCGTGAGCGCGACCTTTTAATGCCTGGCGTTGCGCGGAAGTAAGTATCAATTCAGGCATTTGCTTTAGTGAACGTTGTGACGTGCATTTCGCAGGGTCGCACTGGAGCATTTGGCTCCGAAATTTGTCGATTTTTGAGCACCGGCGGTGGGACGCAAACCGCTCGTCGGCCTTGCCGGATCGTACATCTTGGGCATTTAAGAACCGCTTTAGGGCGTCGTTACCCAGTTGTGCACAGGAGCCCGTTTGCCATGAAGAAACGAGAAATAGCCGGCTTTACGCTGATCGAGGCGATGGTCCTCGTCGCGGTGCTTGGCATTCTCGCGGCAATCGGCATTCCGAATTATTCGCGCTACGTGACGCGCGGCCATCTGGTCGAGGCGGGAAATGTGCTCGCCGAGTACCGCGTCCGTATGGAACAGTTCTACAAGGACAACAGCACCTACGCGAAAGCCGGCGTATGCGGTGAGTCGGCGCCGACCAACCTCGATAGCTTCGCAATTAGCTGCGCCGTGGCGGCCGGTGGCCAGGCCTTTACGGCCACAGCAACCGGCGCTGGAAGCACTGCGGGATTTGTCTACACCATCAATCACGCGAACGTACGTGCGACGGCGGCCATTCCTTCGCATTGGGGTTCACTAACGCGCGAAGCGCGCAATACGTGGGTGACGCGATGACACGTAGGCAACAGCGAAACGCATCGTCGCCAGGCTTCACGCTGATCGAGGTCGCCGTCATTATGGCCGTCGCTGCGATCCTGGCTGCGGTTGCGATTCCGAATTACAGCGAATACGTGATGCGCTCGCATCGTTCCGCGGTGCAATCGTTTATCAGCGATGTCGCAAGCCGGCAATCGCAGTTCTTTCTTGACCGTCGCAGCTTTGCCGGGACAGTGGCGGCGTTAAACATGACAGCTCCAGCCGATGTAGCTGCTCGATACACGGTCGCCATTGCCGTAGTCGCTGGTCCGCCCGCGGGGTTTCAAGTTTCAGCGACTCCCATTGGTACGCAGGCAACCGACCGCTGCGGACTGTTGACGATTGATCAGGCGGGCAATCGCACCGCCGTTGGAACCCGCTGCTGGTAAACGATGAATACTTCAACTCACCACGCCAAAAATTTCGCTCAGCGAGGCTTCACGCTGATCGAGGCGATGGTCGTCATCTCGATCATGGCCATTCTGGCCGGCACCAGCGTGTCGAGCTTCGTTTGGCTCAATCAGTCGACGCAGATTCGCGGCGCCACGTTCGACCTGATTGCTGATTTGGACTTCGCACGTAGCGAAGCAGTCAAGCGCAACGCGGACATTGTCGTCGCGCCGCGCAACGGCGACTGGGTCAATGGCTGGACGATTACCTTCGGCGCAAACGTCCTGCGCGCACGTGACGCTGTCGGTGCAGCAGTCGGTTTTGCCGCTGCCCCGGCTGCCCTGACCTTCGATGGCGGCGGTCGTGCTTCGCTGGCTACGGTTGGCAATTTTCAAATCTGTCCGCCCAGCGGCGGCAGCAGTACAGGGCGAATCGATTCGCCTCGATCCATCGGGCCTGTCGCGCTCGGCTAAAACAACCTGCTCATGACGAGACGCGCAATGCAAACACCTGTGAGGCGATTTGCCGGTTTTGCCTTGGTCGAGTCGATGGTCACCGTCGTGGTGGTTGCATTCGGCCTCCTCGGGGTTGCGGGACTTGTTTCGCGCTCGTTCGTCACCGAAGTGGATGCGATGCAACGCGCGCAAGCTGCGATGTTGCTGCAGGACATGGTGACGCGCATCGAGGGCAACCGGGCCAATGTGGCTGCGTACGTGACCGGTGACAGCGGCATTACCGGCTACGTCTCCACAACGCAAGCGGGCGTGACGGCTTATAGCGTTGAGAGCTGCAATCCAGCGGCACCGATGGCCGATCTGGATCGTTGCGCATGGGGACAGCTGCTGGCCGGTGGCAACGAACGAATCGACAACGCCAACACCGGCGTGTTGGTGGGAGCGATGGGCTGCGTACACGAGATTGATGCCTTCAATCGAATTTACGCGGTGACGATTGCCTGGCAAGGCGCCAGCGCGGGTGCGGCACCGATCGTCGACAACAACTTCGCTCCCACAAACTGTGGCCGTGATCAATTTGGCAATGAAAACCAGCGCCGGCTGATGACGACGCTGCTTCGTATCGGTACGTTGAACCCCGGTCCGTAAATGCGACCGATTGCGGTGGTGCCGCGCCGAAGAGACAGTGGGTTTTCGCTGATCGAGTTGATGATCGGCATGACGATCGGGCTGGTGCTCCTGACAGTCTTGGCAACAGTGTTCGATCGCACGTCAGGTGGCCGATCAGATCTCGACCGTGTCTCGCGTCTCATCGAAAACAGCCGGTTCGCAGTGGACGTGATTGGTGACGACATGCGCCATGCCGGCTTTTATGGCACGTTCCTACCGCCGTCCGACACGATATTTACAGACACGTCGCCGTGCGCGTGGAACGTCGCCGACATCGCCACTCTTGGGTGGCAGCCGACAGCGGTGCCACCGCGCTTTCCCGCGCAATTAATTGGCTGGGATGACCCCGCCGCGGGGGATCGTTGCGCTGGGTTGCCTGCCCAATCGCTTGGCGGGCACTGATGTCATGGTCGTGCGTCGTGTCAGCGCCGACCCTGTCGCTCCGGCGGCGGTCGATGTCCGCAATATCTACGTTCAGGCGTCGCAGTGCATCAACGATGTGCCTTCGCTCAGAGTCTCCAACCTGGCGGCACAGTTCAATATGCGGACCGCCGCTTGCGATCCCGCAAGCATTGCGCCCATCCGCCGCTACTTTGTGCGCGGGTATTACGTGGCCAGTTGCAATGAATGTGCGCCGTCCGATGGCATTCCGACGCTGAAGCGAGTGGAAATCATCGACAACGCGGTACGCGTCGTTTCGCTGGCCGAAGGCGTCGTGAACATGCAGGTTGAATACGCGTTCGATACGAACGACGACGGCTCACCCGAGCAATTTCTGACTTCGACGACCGTCGGCGTCACGCCAACTTCATTCTGGTCGAACGTCGTTGCCGTGCGCTTGCACATGTTGATGCGAAGCACCGAATCAGGTCACGCTGCGACGACTTCGCCGGGCGTGTACGACCTCGGGCCTGGTCATAACGCGGAAACATGTCCCGTCGGATTCAAGTGCCGTCTGGCAACCACGACGATGCGCCTAAATAACATCGCCGGACGCCGGGAGAACTGAGATGTTGCGCACATTTCCCGACGAAGGTTCGCAGAGCGGCTCGGCGCTCGTTATCTCAATATTTTTCCTGTTACTGCTGGCCACGCTGGCGTTGACGGGTCTGCGCGCAAGCACCACCAATGTGCAGATCGTGGGAAACATGCAGGCGCGGCAGGAAGTCACCGCTGCCGCGCAAATGCTGCTCGAGCAAACTGTCAGCACCGATGAGTTCGTGACCAACCCGCAGGGCGTGTTTGCCGCGGCGCGCGTAACAACCGATTACAACGGCGACGGCGAGCCTGATGCGGTGGCCGTACTCGCAGAACTGCCGGTGTGCCTGCGGGCTCGTTCGGTAGCGCTGGCCGACCTCGACCCTTCGAATCCGCAGGATGCACCGTGCTTCGCCAGCGCAGCCTTGACCAATCCAGGACTGCTGCCCGGTAGCGGTGGGCCTGCAGGGTCACTTTGCGCGGACACCGAATGGCTTCTGAGGGTGTCCGCAACCGACGCGCGCACCGGCGCCGCGATTACCTTGAACCAGGGCGTGACGGTACGTGCCGCCGTCATTGGACTTAACACTGTTTGCAACTGAGAACCCCATGCACCCTGCCCGCTTCCTGCTTCGATTGACCCCGCACTGGCATTGACGCTCGGCATTGCTCCCGCCGCGCATGCGGAGGACATCGATATCTACTCCCTGCCCAACACCGAGGGCTTTCGCCCGAACGTGTTGATCCTGCTCGACAACTCCGCCAATTGGAGCTCGTCGATTCCGACGCCGATTTGCTCTGCGACGGGCGCAGCGGTGCGTGCTTCGAGTCCGAACAAGGAAGAGGGAACAAAGTTGGGCGCTCAGAAATGCGCTCTGTACAGGCTGATCGCGAGCATGTCTGTCGCCGACCTAAGCCAATTCAATTTCGCACTGATGATGTTCAACGAATCGCCGGACTCGAGCGGATATCCGCGCAAGGCGTTCTTTCGAGTCACCGACGCGGCAGGCAAGCAGGCAATGCTGGACGTCATCAGTGGATTGCAGATCAATGCGGACAAGACAAATGCCGCTTCAACAGCCGAAAGCTTCTACGAAGCCTATCAATGGTTCATGGGCTCGACGGTTCATCTGGGAAACAAGACCGCGACGAAGCACGATCCTGCAGCGTTCAGTGACAGCAGCAAGACCCGATATGTCTCGCCAGGAGCCGGCTGTGCAAAAAACCACCTGATTTACCTTGCCAATGGCGCCCCCGGCGACAACGACAACAATGCACTTGCCTTGTTGCGTCGACTGAACCCGAGCGCCGTGCGTACACGCATTCCGGTTGCTGAGAACGTCGGCAACAGTGACGAGGCCAATTGGACAGACGAATTCGCTGCCTTCTTCAATCGTGGCGCCGATCTTGACAGCACGATCGAAGGTGCGCAGAACATTTCAGTACATACGATTGCGGTTACCGGTGCTTCGAGCGACGGCAACTATCCGAACTTTCTCCAATGGATTGCGAAGGAGGGTGGCGGCCTCTATCAGCGTGCAAGCAACAGTGATGAAATCGTCGCCGGTCTGACCAAAATTTTCAATCAGGTCCGCGCGGCCAATAGTGTCTTCGCATCGGCAAGTCTTCCTGTGTCTGCGAATACTCAAGGCACGTACCTGAACCAGGTTTACATCGGAATGTTCCGGCCGGACGGCAACGCGCTGCCGCGCTGGGTCGGCAACCTGAAGCAGTATCAGTTCGTCTACAACACAGCCACGGACACGTTAAAGCTGGCCGACTCCGCGCTGGTGCCGGCAGTCAGTCCGACCACCGGCTTTATTGATAGCGATGCCACGAGCTTCTGGACGAATCCGTCGAGCTTCTGGATCAACGTGGAGACTGCGTCCTCCGGACGTTATTCGCGCAGCGACGCGCCCGATGGCGAAGTTGTTGAAAAAGGTGGCGTCGCGCAGTGGCTAAGAACTCGGTACTGGGATTCGCGAGCGGACAGGCCGATCTACACGTGCGTTGACAGCGGCTGCGACGGCGGGACCAGCGGCATCGACCTCGCCGCTGCGGGAAGCAATTACGTCTTCCAAACGGACAACACCAGCCTGACGGCCGCGATGCTGGGCGTCGGCTCCTCCACGCAGCGCGAATTGGTGATTCGTTGGATCCGCGGTCGCGACAACGTCACCGCTACTAACGTCGTCAATGAATCGGTCGCCAACGACCAGCTTGGCCAGGCGCCAGACGGCGTCAGCGTCAGGCCCTCGATTCATGGCGACGTGCTGCATTCGCGACCGGTCGCCATCAATTACGGTGGCACGCGCGGCGTTGTCGTCTTCTACGGTTCCAATGACGGAATGTTGCGCGCAATCAACGGAAACAAGACTGGCAGCGGCGCGGGCAGTGAGCTGTGGTCGTTCGTCGCGCCTGAGCATTTGCAAGTCTGAATCGGTTGCGTGAAAACGATCCTCAGATGCGTTATCCCGTCGACACCGGCTGTGCTTGCAGGAGCGATTCCGCGTAACTACTACTTCGACGGCCCGATCGGCGCTTATCAAAACACGGCGACGAACGAAGTGCTGCTGTTTCCCGGGATGAGACGCGGGGGACGTGCGATTTATGCCTTCAATGTCACCAATCCGGACCGGCCGCGTTTGCTCTGGCGCATCAATCACACGATGGCCGACTATGCGTCGCTCGGCCAAACGTGGTCAATGCCGCGGATATCGCGAATAAAAGGGAGTACAGATCCGGTATTGATCATGGGCGGCGGATACGACCCTGCTGCGGAAGATGCCAGCCCTGCGGGCGTCAGCACAGTCGGTAGAGGCGTTTATGTCATCAATATGCGAACCGGTGCGCGCCTGGGCTTGATTGCGACGGACTACAGCGTGCCGGCCGACGTGTCGATTGTGGACTCTGACGGTGACGGGTATGTCGACCGTGTTTATGTCGTCGATGTGCGTGCTCAGTTTTACCGAATCGACATCGAAGATGCTGTTGGGTGCGCAGCGGCCAGTATCTGAGTGGCAAATCACCAAAATCGCCGCATTGAACGACGGCACCGGCGGTACAGACGGCACCCGCAAGGTGTTCTTCGCTCCCGATGTGGTGATGACGCGTAACTACTCAGCCATCCTGTTCGGTACCGGCGACCGCGAGAAGCCGCTGACCGGCACGACCAATGATCGATTCTTCCTGGTCAAAGACACCCGGGTGGCAAAGGGTGAACCTGTCTCGGTGACGTTGCTTACCGAAGCAGCGCTGACGATGATCGGCACCGATGGTGCGACCACCGACGAACAGGGTTGCGCTTATGCGTTGGCCAGCAATGGTGAAAAGGTGATCAACCAGCCGATAACCTTCGGCGGCATCACCTACTTCTCGACGAATCGGCCGTTGCCGCCAGGTGTAGGAAATTGCACACGAAGCCAATCGCGCGCCTATCAGCTGCCGCTGGTGTGCCAGGTGCCGACCTACCGGAATCTCGTCGGTGACGGGCTGCCGCCCTCGCCAGTCGTTGGCTACGTCGATGTCGGCGGCGGAAAACTGGTGCCGTTCGTCATCGGCGGCGGCGGTGAGACGAACTCGTCCATCGAAGGCGAACGTGCGCGCATCCCTATTCCTGCCAAGCGAAAGCGCTCGTTCTGGTTCATGGAAAACCGGGACCGTTAGACGTCGCAGTGGCGAGTGAACGGCGAATCACCGTGAAGGGATCGGCTGACACTAGGTTAGGCTCGCAATTCAGTAGCGTCCGGAGCGCGCGACTCGCTGCCGCTGCGTACCAAATGCCTACCGTTCGCCGCAAGAACCGCTCGAATCCGGAGTGGATTGCTCGTCACGTCAACGATCCGTACGTCAAGCGCTCGGTGGCCGAGGGTTTTCGCTCACGTGCGGCCTATAAGCTGTCGGAAATCGCCGACAAGGACCGGCTGCTGCGGCCTGGAATGGTTGTGGTCGATCTCGGCGCGGCCCCTGGCAGCTGGACGCAGGTCGTTCGGAAGCGGCTCTCGGCCCGACGGAAGCTCTGAGTGGGCGCATCGTTGCGCTCGACATCTTGCCGATGGATCCCTTGCCCGACGTTGAATTCATCCAGGGCGATTTTCACGACGAGGCAGTCGAGCGCCAGTTGGTGGACCTGCTTGGCGACACCGCGGTCGACCTGGTGCTGTCCGACATGGCGCCCAATTTGTCGGGGATTGCGTCCGCCGATGCGGCGCGTAGCCTGCATCTGGCCGAGCTCGCAGCCGACTTTGCCGCTAAATATCTGCAACCCAACGGTGCTTTTCTCGTCAAAGCCTTTCAGGGCAGCGGATACAGTCAGTACGTCGAGCGATTAAAAGGGGTATTTCGCTCCATTACCGTTCGCAAGCCCGCGGCTTCGCGCGATAGCGTCCGCCGAGATTTACTTACTGGGCCGTCAATTGCGGTAGTGGGGTTTAGAATTTGCCAATGTCCCCGTACCCAACTGCGGTTGGAATCGCCTGACTCTGGGCGGATAGAGGAGCACCCTTTGAACAACAACATGTTTGCGAAAGCCGCCATCTGGATGGTGATCGCGCTGGTCCTGTTCACCGTTTTCAAGCAGTTTGAGAGCCGTCAGAAGCCGTCCGAAAACGTCAGCTACACGCAGTTCATGGATCAGGCCAAAGCCGGCCAGATCAAGCGGGTCGACGTGCAGGGGCGCAATCTGAACGTCACGCCAGTCGAAGGTAATCGTTACACGCTGACGTCGCCGGGCGACCTGTGGATGGTCGACGATCTGCGCAAGGCCGGCGTGCAGGTCTATGGAAAACCCGAGGAAGAGCAGTCGCTGCTGACGACGATTTTCGTTTCGTGGTTCCCGATGCTGTTGCTGATCGGCGTCTGGATCTTCTTCATGCGCCAGATGCAGGGCGGTGGCCGAGGCGGAGCATTTTCCTTCGGCAAGTCGCGCGCACGCATGCTCGATGAGACCAACAACGCGATTACCTTCGCCGACGTCGCCGGCTGCGACGAGGCGAAGGAAGAAGTGCACGAGCTGGTCGAGTTCCTGCGCGATCCTTCCAAGTTCCAGAAGCTCGGTGGCCGGATTCCTCGCGGCGTGCTGATGGTCGGCTCGCCGGGCACCGGTAAGACGCTGCTGGCGAAGGCGATCGCGGGCGAAGCCAAGGTTCCATTTTTCTCGATTTCTGGCTCGGACTTCGTCGAGATGTTCGTCGGCGTCGGCGCAGCGCGCGTGCGCGACATGTTCGATCAGGCAAAGAAGCACGCACCGTGCATCATCTTCATTGACGAGATCGACGCGGTCGGCCGCCAGCGTGGCGCAGGGCTGGGCGGTGGCAACGACGAGCGCGAGCAGACGCTGAATCAGATGCTGGTCGAGATGGACGGTTTCGAGACCGGCATGGGTGTGATCGTCATCGCCGCGACCAACCGTCCCGACGTGCTGGATCCCGCGCTATTGCGTCCGGGCCGATTTGATCGTCAGGTCGTCGTGCCGCTGCCTGATATTCGCGGTCGCGAACAGATTCTGAACGTTCACATGCGCAAGGTGCCGATCGGTGCCGATGTGCGCGCGGATCTGCTTGCGCGTGGCTCGCCCGGGTTCTCCGGTGCGGATCTCGCCAATCTGGTCAACGAAGCAGCGCTGTTCGCTGCGCGGCGCAGCGCGCGCGTGGTCGAAATGGTCGACTTCGAAAAGGCCAAGGACAAGATCATGATGGGCGCCGAGCGCAAATCGATGGTCATGACCGAGGAAGAGCGCCTGAACACCGCGTATCACGAGTCAGGTCATACGCTGGTGGCGAAACTGATGCCGAAGAGCGATCCGGTGCACAAGGTCACCATCATTCCGCGTGGACGCGCACTGGGCGTGACGATGCAGTTCCGGAGCAGGATCGCTACGCGTACGACCGGCAATATCTGCTGAGCCGGATCGCGGTGCTGTTTGGCGGCCGGATCGCCGAAGAAGTCTTCATGAATCAGATGACGACCGGCGCCAGCAACGACTTCGAACGCGCGACGCAGATGGCGCGCGACATGGTGACGCGCTACGGCATGAGCGACGCGCTGGGCCCGATGGTCTATGCCGAAAACGAGGGCGAGATATTCCTGGGACGCTCGATTACGAAGACGACCAACGTGTCGGAAGAAACAATGCGCAAGGTCGATTCCGAAATCCGTCGCATCATCGACGAGCAGTACGCCATCGCGCGCAAGCTGATCGAGGACAATCGCGACAAGATTGAGGCGATGGTCAAGGCGCTGCTCGACTGGGAAACGATCGATACCGAACAGATCGACGACATCCTCGCCGGGCGTCCGCCACGGCCGCCGAAGTCAACCGGATCCGTGCCGCCGCCGGGGGACAATCCGCCAGCGGTGGAACCGAAGCCGTCGTGCAACCCGCGTAAAATGACGCAGACTAGAAAAGGCCGGACCTCCGGCCTTTTTTATTGCGTTTCTACAATGCATGGCTGATGCGCAATAGCGAAGTCGAGGACCGAGCACGAGTGTGGAAAGTGCGTGGACGCGCGCTGGTGCTGGACCGCGTGCTCGTGATGGGCATCGTCAACGTCACGCCGGATTCGTTTGCCGATGGCGGGCCGGTATTTCAATCACGCCGATGCGTTGGCGCATGCGCGACAGCTGATCGACGAGGGCGCCGACATCATCGACATCGGCGGCGAGTCGACGCGTCCGGGTGCGGCGGAAGTGTCGTCTGATGAAGAGATCAGACGTGTCGTGCCGCTGCTCGAGGCGCTTGGCGGGATTGTCGATTCCGTTGTCAGTGGACACCAGCAAGCCGGAGGTCATGCGCGCGGCGTTGGCCGCCGGTGCGTCGATCATCAATGACGTGCGCGCGCTGCAGCAGCCTGGAGCGCCCGAGGTAGTTGCGCGAATAGACTGCGGCGTGGTCCTGATGCACATGCAAGGCACACCGCGCACGATGCAGCAGGCGCCTTACTATCGCGATGTAACGAAGGATGTCGTTCAGTTTCTGGCCAACATGTGCAGTTCGCGCAGACGCAGGGAATCGACACGGCACGCATCGCGGTCGATCCCGGATTCGGATTCGGCAAGACCGACGCGCATAATTTCACGCTTCTGTCGGAGCTGTCCGAACTTCGGACGGATGCAGGTTCCTGTCGTGGTGGGGCTGTCGCGCAAATCGATGCTCGGTACGCGCGTCAGGCCGCGCCGTCGACGAACGGCTGCCGGCTTCGGTGGCGGCGGCGCTGCTGGCGGCCGAGCGCGGAGCGAATATTGTTCGCGTGCATGACGTTGCGGCCACACGCGATGCATTGAGTGTATGGCGGCATGATGCAGGACGAAGGGCAGGGCCTGAATTATGAGCGCGAAGCGAAAGTATTTCGGCACCGACGGTGTGCGCGGCACCGTCGGCGAGGCGCCGATCACGCCGGAATTTGTGTTGCGTCTGGGGCAGGCGACCGGACGTGCCCTGATCGCCCGCGGCGATTACAGCGGCGATCAGCGGCCGACGGTGTTGATCGGTAAGGACACGCGCATCTCGGGCTACATGCTGGAAGCGGCGCTGGAAGCTGGATTGTCCAGCGCAGGCGTCGACGTCGTCCTGTGCGGTCCGCTGCCGACTCCGGGCGTCGCGTATCTGACGAGCGCGCTCCGCCTCGACGCAGGCATCGTCATCAGCGCCTCGCACAATCCGTATCCGGACAATGGCATCAAGTTTTTTTCAGCGCGCGGCACCAAGCTACCGGACGACGTCGAGGCAAGTATCGAATCCGAGCTCGAGCGGCCTTGGCAGTGCGTCGAGTCAAAGCGTCTCGGGAAGGTTCGTCGGCTGGACGACGCCGCCGGACGCTACATCGAGTTCTGCAAGCGCACGTTTCCGAACGAGGCGGATTTAAAGGGACTGAGGATCGTCGTCGACAGTGCGCACGGAGCCGCCTATCACATCGCTGCCGCCGGTGTTTCATGAACTCGGCGCCGAAGTCGTTTCACTCGGTGCGGCACCGAACGGAACCTGAACATCAACGATGGCGTCGGCGCAGTGCATGCCGCGTCATCTCGCCGACGCGGTTCGATCAAATCAGGCCGACTTCGGTGTCGCGCTCGATGGCGACGCCGACCGTGTCGTGGTTGCAGACGCGGACGGCCGCCTCTACAACGGCGACGAGTTGCTCTACATCATCGTGCGCGACCGGATGCGGCATGCAGCGCGTCAAGGGCGTGGTCGGCACGCTGATGACCAATTACTCGCTCGAGCGCCGGCTGCGCGAGCTCGACATGTGCCATTTGCTCGTGCGCGCGTCGGCGATCGTTACGTGCTTGAAATGCTCGAGGAAAAAGAATGGCTTTACGGTGGCGAAGGCTCGGGACATTTGCTGTGCCTCGATTGCCACACCACCGGCGACGGAATCGTCAGCGCCTTGCAGGTGCTGTCGGCGGTGCAGACGCCAGAATAAATCGCTTGGCCGAGATGACGTCATGACCTGGTGCTGATGCCGCAGGCTCTAGTCAATGCAACCGTGGAGCGTGGTTTTGAGTGGCGCTCTCACACAGCTCTGGTGGCTGCCGTCTCCGACGCGGAGCGCGAACTCAATGGCAGCGGGCGCGTGCTGATTCGCCCTTCGGGCACCGAGCCCGTGCTGCGCGTGATGGTCGAGGCCTCAGAGGCTGAACTGCTGAAGCGATGGCGCAGCGTCTCGCTTCGACGCTGCGCACCTCGCTTCGCTGACGATTCAGCCACTCGCGACTCGCACGAGCGCACCTTGCGCTGCTCGTCATTGCTTTTTTTTCCAGCAACACACTTTCAAGCGTCGTGCATGACAGCGCCATGACAGCGCCTTGCTATGCAGCTCACCGACGGCGGCGCATGTCACGTAATGGTCACACGCCGGTCCTAGACTCTTCGCTGGTCGGAACCGTGGTTTCCGTTTTTGGAGTCGTCAATGAAATTTGCGATACTTAGACTTGGTCGCTGCAGCGATTCTGCTGGTCAGTGTCGGCAGCCGCCGCTGGCGCGCAGGAAGTCACCGGTGCGGGCGCGTCGTTCCCGGCGCCGGTGTATGCCAAATGGGCTGATGCGTACAACAAGGCGACCGGAGTGCGAGTCAATTACCAGTCGGTGGGTTCCGGTGCCGGCATGCGGCAGATTCGAGGCAAGACGGTCGACTTCGGCGCATCCGATGCGCCGCTGTCCGACGCCGACCTTGCCAAGGATGGCTTGATCCAGTTTCCTACGGTGATCGGCGGCGTCGTGCCGGTGGTCAACATCAAAGGCATCACGCCGGGACAGATGAAGCTGACCGGCGCAGTGCTCGGTGACATCTATCTCGGCAAGATCACGAAGTGGAACGATCCGGCGATCGCGGCGTTGAATCCTGGCGTGCAGCTGCCCGATTCGGCGATTGCCGTCGTCACGGCGCGCCGACGGATCGGGGACCAGCTTTCTGTTCACGAACTATCTGTCGAAGACAAACCCCGATTGGAAGGCGAAGGTCGGCGAAGGCACCGCGGTGAATTGGCCGACAGGCGCCGGCGGCAAGGGCAACGAGGGCGTGTCGGCGTTCGTGCAGCGTTTGCCCAACTCGATCGGCTACGTCGAGTACGCCTACGCGAAGCAGAACAAGATGTCGTTCGTGCAGATGCGCAATCAGGCCGGCAACTTCGTGGCGCCAAGCGACACGAGCTTTAAGGCGGCTGCAGCGGGCGCAGAGTGGTCGAAGAGCTTCAACCAGGTACTGACGGATCAGCCGGGCAAGGATTCGTGGCCGATCACAGGTGCCACGTTCATCATGATGCACGCGAAGCAGGACAAGCCGCAGCAAGCAGCGGCCGCATTGAAGTTCTTCGATTGGGCCTACACGAACGGCGACAAGATGGCGGACGAGCTCGACTACGTTCCGATGCCGGACGCTGTTGAAGGCATCGTCCGCGCGCAATGGCGGAAGATCACCGACGGCTCAGGCAAGCCAGTATTCAATTGATCGAATGTCGGTACGCCGGCGTCGACAACGGCGCCGGCTTCCGCCTGGCGCTACGATGAGCACCATTGCAACGAGCGAGCTGCCGCCTGACGTGCTGCAGCAGTCGGGAGCTGCCACCGGTGCGCCCATCCGGACGATTCGGGGATGTCGTCTTTGCCAATGTGACTCGCCTCGCGGCGGTCATCACGCTATCGCTGCTGATCGCGATCATTGTGTCGCTCGTCATCGGCGCGTGGCCGTCGATTCGCGAATTTGGCCTGCCGTTTCTGTGGACCGCCGAGTGGGATCCGGTACAGAACAAGTTCGGTGGGCTCGTGATGATCTATGGTACGGTCGCGACGTCGATCATTGCACTGATCATTGCGGTGCCGGTCAGTTTCGGCATTGCGCTGTTTCTGACTGAGCTTTCGCCGAAGTGGCTCAAGCGCCCGCTGGGAACCGCAATCGAACTGCTGGCGGCGATTCCTTCGATCGTCTACGGCATGTGGGGGCTGTTCGTGTTCGCTCCGATCCTTGCGCGAATTCGTGCAGCAGCCTTTGCAGGCCGCGTTTGGGAATGTGCCGGTCTAGTGAGCGGCCTGGTGTCCGGCCCACCGGTCGGTATCGGGATTTTGTCGGCCGGCATCATTCTCGCGATCATGATCATTCCATTCATTGCCGCCGTGATGCGTGACGTATTCGAAGTAACGCCTGCGCTGCTGAAGGAGTCGGCATACGGGCTTGGCTCGACCACCTGGGAAGTGGTCTGGAGAGTCGTGCTGCCGTTCACCAAGGCAGGTGTCATCGGCGGCATCATGCTCGGGCTTGGCCGCGCGCTCGGTGAGACGATGGCCGTGACGTTCGTGATCGGCAACTTTAACCAGCTCGAACACGTTGTCGCTGTTCGAAGCCGCCAATTCGATTACGTCGGCGCTGGCCAATGAGTTCGCGGAGGCCACTCCCGGCCTGCATGAGGCATCGCTGATTTATCTTGGCCTGATGTTGTTTTTCATAACGTTCGTGGTGCTCTCGTTGTCCAAGCTGTTACTGATGCAGATGCGCCGCAAAGAGGGCACGCGGACATGAGCGCCGTTCAAATTGCCAAGTGTCGAGCGGCGACTATCGCCTGCCGTTGCATCGGCGCCGCAAGCTGATCAACACGAGTTGCATCGACGCTTTCACTGATCGCGATGGCTTTTGGGCTGGTGTGGCTTGATATGGATTCTGTGGGACATGCTGGTTCTCGGTGTGCAGGGGATCAACGCCGCCACGTTCACCGAATCGACTCCGCCTCCAAATTCCGAGGGCGGCGGGCTCGCCAACGCGATCGTCGGCTCACTGATCATGGTGTTTTCGGCAACTGCAGTCGGTACACCGATCGGAATACTGGCCGGCATTTACCTGGCCGAGTATGGCCAGCGCACTGGGCTTGGCAACGTCACGCGCTTTATCAACGACATCTTGCTGTCCGCGCCGTCAATCGTGATCGGCCTGTTCGTCTACACGATCGTCGTGGCGCAGACGAAATCGTTTTCGGGCTACGCGGGCGTTGTCGCGCTGGCGCTGATCGTCATTCCGGTTGTCGTGCGCACGACCGAGAACATGCTGCAGCTGGTTCCAAACTCGTTGCGTGAAGCGGCCATTGCGCTGGGCTCCTCCAAGCGAGTGATGATTCTGCGCATAACGCTAAAGGCGGCGCGAGCTGGAGTGGTGACCGGAGTGTTGCTCGCTCTGGCGCGCATTGCCGGCGAGACTGCGCCATTGTTGTTTACGGCGCTGTCCAATCAGTTCTTTAGTGCCGACTTGAGTCGATCCGATGGCGAATTTGCCGGTCACGATATTCAAGTTTGCTCTGAGCCCATTCTCAAATTGGCAGCAGATGGCATGGGCTGGCGTATTCCTGATCACGATCGGTGTGCTCGCGCTGAATATTGTGGCGCGCGTGCTGTTCCGGCAAAAACATTAGCGAAAGAGTGCGATGGCAGGCAGTCACAGTACCGGCATCAGTCCCCGCAGCGACGAGGGGAGCGATTCCGACGAGCGCGACGAGGGATGCGACGGTGAGCACTGGTTAGCCGAAGGTTGCCAACGAGCGCATCAAGATGGACGTTCGCGATCTGAACTTTTACTACGGCAAGTTCCAGGCGCTGAAAAATATCAACTTGCAGATTGCGGAAAAAAAGGTCACTGCTTTCATCGGTCCGTCGGGTTGCGGCAAATCGACGCTGTTGCGCGTATTCAACCGGATGTACGAGCTGTATCCGGAGCAGCGCGCAGAAGGTGAGGTCAGCGTCGACGGCGAAAACATTCTGACGTCAAGAGAAGATGTGGCGTTGATTCGCGCCAAGATCGGCATGATCTTTCAGAAACCGACGCCATTTCCAATGTCGATCTACGACAACATCGCTTTCGGCGTAAAACTGTTTGAAAAGCTGTCACGCTCTGCGATGGACGAGCGGGTCGAATGGGCGTTGCGCAAGGCGGCCCTTGTGGACCGAGGTCAAGGACAAGCTGGCACAGTCGGGCACGAGTTTGTCGGGCGGGCAGCAGCAGCGGCTGTGCATTGCCCGCGGCATTGCGGTCAAGCCCGAGATTATTTTGCTCGACGAGCCCTGCTCAGCGCTTGATCCGATTTCAACCGCGAAGATCGAGGAATTGATCGACGAGTTGAAAAAGGACTACACGGTGGCGATCGTGACGCACAATTTGCAGCAGGCCGCACGGGTGTCGGACTACACCGGATACATGTACCTGGGCGACTTGGTCGAGTTTGGCGAGACGGATCAGATCTTCATCAAGCCGGCTCGCAAGGAAACAGAGGATTACATTACCGGCCGCTTTGGCTAACAATGCCCCATTTGTCGCAACAAGGAACAGCAATGCTGACCGGCGATCATTCAATAAAGAAATACGACGAAGAGCTCGAAGCAATACGCTCGCGCGTGCTGCAGATGGGCGGATTGGTCGAGTCGCAAGTGCGCACGGCCCTCAATGCGTTTGAGATGGCGGACCAGGAACTTGCGCAGCAGGCGATCGACGCCGACCAGCGCGTCAACGAACTGGAAATGGACGTCGACCAGATGGTCAACTACGTGATCGCCCGGCGCCAGCCAACGGCCGGCGATCTGCGCATGATTACTGGTGTCGCCAAGGTGATTACCGATCTGGAGCGGATCGGCGACGAGGCGAGCAAGATTGCGCGCGCCGTCAAATGGCTGCACGAGAAAGGCGATCAAGCGCGGCTAAACCGTATTCCGGACATCAAGTACTCGGGTGAGGCAGTGGCGTCGATGTTGCGGCGGGCGCTCGACGCGTTCGCGCGGATGGATGCAGTTGCAGCGGCGTCGATTATCAAGGATGACCTGGGCATCGACGATCGGTTTCGCGCGGTGTTGCGGCAACTGATCACATTCATGATGGAAGATCCGCGCACGATTTCTGCGTCGCTCGACTGCGTATGGGTCGCCAAGGCGATCGAGCGCATCGGCGATCACGCAAAGAACGTTGCTGAGCACGTTATCTTCATCTCGCAAGGCTGGGATGCGCGCCATCGGTCGCTGGAGGACGTCGAACGCGCGGTCGCGCGCGCATGAAGCCGCTGGGTCGTTCTAACTCGCGTATGTGCCCCTTCTTGTGGGACGACGGGAAGCGCGAGCAGGCGACTATGACGTCCGCCTCGATACTGGTGATCGAAGACGAGCCCGCGATCCAGGAGCTGGTCGCCTACACATGTAGCGACGCAGGGATACACCGTGCGCCGTGCCGATTCCGTGAGCGCGGGCCGTGAGGCAATCGACCACGAGTTGCCCGACATGGTGCTGCTCGACTGGATGCTGCCGGACAAGCCGGGCATTGAGCTGCTGAAAGATCTGCGCGCGCACGATCGGACCAAGGTCATGCCGGTGATCATGCTAACCGCCAAGGGAGCGAGGCCGACAAGGTGATCGGGCTCGATACGGGTGCGGACGACTATGTCGTCAAGCCGTTCTCGCCGCGAGAGTTGTTGTCGCGTATGCGCGCAGTGTTCAGACGTCGTGCGCCTCAGCATAGTGGCGAGACACTGGAATATGGCCCGTTGCGAGTAGATCCGTCGCGCCATGAGATCTTGGTGAACGGCGCGCCTGATAAGATGGGGTTGGCTGAGTTCAAGCTACTCAAATTCTTGATCGGCTATCCGGGCCGGGTGTTCTCACGAACCCAGTTGCTCGATAGCGTCTGGGGCGACCATGTCTTTATCGAGGAGCGCACTGTCGACGTTCATGTGCTGCGTCTCCGCAAGGTACTTGCGCCGGTCAACGCGCAACATCTGATTCAAACCGTGCGTGGCATCGGGTATCGACTGTCAACGCGAGCGGAGCCTTAGCATCCATGCTCGACGGGCCGCGTAGCGGACTGGCACTTCTCGCTCCGGCGATGCTGCGATTGGCCGGACTCGCAGTTTTCGCGACGATTGTCGGTTTTGCCTTGGGCATCCAAGCGGGGCTGTGGATAGCCGTGATCGGCCTCGCCGCGTTGCTGTTGATTCATCTGCGCTACGCAGCCCTGCTCGCGGCATGGCTCGAGCAGCCTCGACTCGAAGATGTTCCCGACGGATGGGGCATTTGGACCGATGTCTTTGCGCGCCTGTATCGCACACGCCGCTCGACCGAACAGAACGAACATCGCCTGCTGGAAAACGAGGAGCGCTTCAGACGCACCATCAGTGCGCTTCCCGAGGGCATCGTGCTGATCGACGCGACATTGCAGATCGATTGGTGCAACCCGGTCGCTGAGCAGCACCTGGGCATTTCATTGCGCGCCGACCAGGGATTGCGAGTCACGAATCTGGTGCGCGATCCGGAATTCGTCGGTTACATGACCTCGGCGCGGTTCGACCAGGCACTGATATTTCAACCGATGTCACGCCCCGGCCTTGCGCTCGAAGTGCGCGTCGTCGAATTCGAGGTTGCACGCTTAATTTTGATTACACGAGACATTACGCAACGCGAGCGCGTTGATGCGGTGCGGCGCGACTTCATTGCCAACGTGTCGCACGAGCTGCGGACGCCGTTGACAGTGGTCAATGGGTTTCTTGAAACGTTGATCGATGCGCAGGCAGAGAACGGTAGTACGCGCCAGCATCATTTGCAGTTGATGCACGAGCAGGCGCAGCGAATGCACCGCCTGGTCGAGGACCTGCTGACCTTGTCGCGGCTCGAATCGCGTGAAACGCCTGTATCCGACGAGGTCGTTGACGTACGTCAATTGGTGCGCGAGGTCGCCGATGAGGCGCGCGCTCTATCCTTGGGTCGACATCAGATCGATGTCGATTTGACGCCGGCATTCGTGCGTGGCAGTCGCGAGGAGCTTCGCAGTGCGTTTGGCAACATCGTCTCGAACGCGGTGCGCTACACCCCGAACGGAGGCACGATCTCTCTTGGCGTGGCGCGAGGATGCTGCCGGCGGCCGCTTCGAAGTCACCGATACCGGCCTCGGTGTCGCACCTGATCACATCCCACGTCTGACGGAGCGCTTCTATCGTGTTGACAAAAGCAGATCGAGGGAAACCGGAGGTACAGGACTAGGGCTCGCGATCGTCAAGCATGTACTGCTGCGGCATGGCGGGCATCTCGACGTGCAATCTGAAGTAGGTCGCGGCAGCACGTTTTCCGCTGTACTTCCGATTGAAAGGCTGGTCAGGCAAGGCGACGAGATAACAGCCGCTGCGTAGCGATTGCATACAAAGGCGGTGTTATCATTTCGCGCCCTCGGGGTGTAGCGCAGCCTGGTAGCGCGCCTGCTTTGGGAGCAGGATGTCGGGAGTTCGAATCTCTCCACCCCGACCAATATCTGCTTAGCATGTCAGTACAGGATCTGCCCGTAGCTCAGCTGGATAGAGCACCAGCCTTCTAAGCTGGGGGTCACAGGTTCGAGTCCTGTCGGGCAGGCCAGGTTGATGCGGTTGCGAAACGTGGTGGCTGTAGCTCAACGGTAGAGTCCTGGATTGTGATTCCAGTTGTTGCGGGTTCGAATCCCGTCAGCCACCCCATCCATGTGAGCCCAGTGTTTACGCGGTTCTCCAAGGGGTGTAGGTGCACGATGTGCGTGCAAGACCCGCTCCTGGGTCACTAGCTCTACTCGTTAGACCCACCCAAGCTTCAAAGCTCTCTTAGCGGCCTCTATCGCCATAGGGGATCGTTTTCCATACGTGGACGCAACGCCGCTTGACAGCCGCAATTATTTCGATAATATTCGAAATATGAAAACGACTGAAGCGGTTCGCGCACTCTCGGCACTCTCGCAAGAAACCCGCCTGGACATATTTCGCTTACTGGTTCAGCAAGGTACGAGCGGACTGGCAGCGGGCGAGATTGCCGAGCAACTGCGCGTTTCGCCCGCGACCTTGTCGTTTCACTTGAAGGAGCTCACGCATGCGAAGTTGATCACTTCGCGGCAGGACGGGCGATTCATCTTCTACACCGCCAACTTCGCGGCGATGAATCGACTGCTCGGATTCTTGTCCGAGAACTGCTGTGCGGCAGATGGCGCGGCATGCGCGCCTGCGTCAGCGGCATGTACTCCTTCGTCATCTACTACTCGACCAATTCAAAGGAAGGTAAAAGCATGAAACGCTTTCACGTACACGTAGCGGTCAAGGATCTGCAATCCAGTATTCGTTTTTATTCGGCGTTATTCGGTGCCGAGCCGACAGTCAGCAAAACCGACTATGCGAAGTGGATGGTGGACGATCCGCGCATCAACTTCGCGATTTCGCAGCGCGGGGAGCAGATCGGCGTCAATCATCTGGGACTGCAAGTCGACTCCGATGATGAATTGGAGGCCCTGAAAGCGCAGGCTGAGTCGGCTGACTTATCCGCGGCCGCTGAGCGAGGCACATGCTGTTACGCGCGGTCGAATAAATACTGGTACACCGATCCGCAGGGCGTGGCATGGGAGACCTATCACACACTTCAACAGGTCGAATTCTTCGGTGGCGACGACTCCGCTTCGCAAGCCAAATGTGGCACGAAGGGTGAAACCGCTTGTTGTGACCCGACCACTACCTCGCAATCGATCAAAACCGAAAAAACGGCCTCTGCGTGCTGCGCGTAGAGATTAATGAACCAACCACCGAAGCACGTGCTTTTCTTGTGCACCGGGAATTCGGCGCGCTCGATCATGGGCGAAGTGTTGCTCAACGAGCGCGCCAAACGGCAGGGCCACTTCGTCGCTCATAGCGCCGGGAGTCATCCGGCAGGTCGGGTCAATCCCATGACGCTTCAATTGCTGGGTGAAAACCGTCTGCCGATTGACGGTTTACGCAGCAAGAGTTGGGACGAGTTCGCGCAGGCTGGCGCGCCAAAGCTCGACTTCATCATTACCGTTTGCGATGACGCGGCTGGCGAAGTTTGTCCTATCTGGCCTGGTCAACCGGTGACGGCGCATTGGGGGGTTGAAGATCCAGCGGCGGCTGAAGGCGGTAATGAGACGAAGCGCAAAGCATTCCTGCGCGCGTTTACTACGCTTCAGCGACGGATTGACCTTTTCCTCAGTCTGCCGCTCGAGAAGCTCGACCGGCTGCCGCTGAAGGAGCAACTCGACTCGATCGGCAAAGTTGCCTGAACATGGTCAGCCTGCCTCTGGCGAGACTCGGCGCGTCGATGAGCGTTTTCGAACGCTATCTCACCATCTGGGTGTTCCTGTGCATCGTGACGGGCATTGCATTGGGCCAGGTGTTTCCGGACATCTTCCGAACCATCGGCCGAATGGAGTTTGCGCGCGTCAACCTGCCGGTTGGTGTGCTGATCTGGGTGATGATCATCCCGATGCTGATGAGGGTCGACTTCGGCGCCCTGCACGAGGTGCGCCGGCACGGGCGGGGCATCGGTGTGACGCTGATCGTGAACTGGTTGGTGAAGCCGTTCTCGATGGCGTTCCTCGCCTGGCTGTTGATCCGCGGCATCTTCGCGCCGCTGCTGCCCGCAGCGCAGATCGACAGCTATATCGCGGGGCTCATCCTGCTTGCGGCGGCGCCATGCACCGCCATGGTCTTTGTCTGGAGCCGGCTCTGCAACGGCGACCCATTATTCACACTCTCACAGGTGGCGTTGAACGACACGATCATGGTGTTCGCTTTCGCGCCCATTGTCGCGCTGTTGCTCGGCATCTCGAGCATCACAGTTCCGTGGGCCACGCTGCTCACGTCGGTAGTGCTCTACATCGTGATTCCGGTCGCCATCGCGCAAGCGCTGCGCCACGCCTTGCTCACACGCGTCAAGCGACCTTCGATGCAGTGATGGCGCGGATCGGGCCGTGGTCGACCACTGCGCTGCTCGCCACGCTCGTGCTGCTGTTCGCGTTCCAAGGCGAAGCGATCATCAAACAGCCCCTCGTCATTGCGATTCTTGCCGTGCCCATCCTGATCCAAGTGCTGTTCAATTCAGCGCTGGCGTATGGACTCAATCGCTTCTTGGGCGAGCAGCACGCAATTGCCTGTCCGTCGGCGCTGATCGGCGCGAGCAACTTCTTCGAGCTCGCGGTTGCCACCGCGATTAGCCTTTTTGGCTTCGAGTCAGGTGCCGCGCTCGCTACGGTCGTCGGCGTACTGATCGAAGTGCCCGTAATGCTGCTGGTCGTCCGCGTGGCTAACTCGACTCGCGGGTGGTACGTCGCCGGGCGTAAGGTCGCAGTCTCATCCTGAGCGGCGTACGTCGTACGGTCGGTCTAGCCCAGCGGCAATGGTTACGGCTGTCCCGCTTCATGCTTGACTAATCGAGGTGAACTCGTTTGAATCCCGTCAGCTACCCGAGCACCTAAGTCACCAACTAGCCCTAATCACCGCGGTGGATCAGTAACCGGCGGATCGGACGCTGGATCGTCCACTGGCGGCGGTTGCGGGCTTGGATCTTCGACTGGCTTTTCCGGCTCGCTCACTGGCGGTAACTCAGGTGCGGGAACGTCGGGCTCATCCATCGGTATGCCCTTATCAGGGTCATCTTTCGGAGGCTCTTTAATGGGTGGCTCCACGTCAGGTACAACGTGAGGCGGCACAACCGGTAACTCCGTTTTGTCTGGAACAGGCAGCACCACGCGCTGCTATCCCTCCGCTTGACGGCGGCGCATCTCGTAAGCCGGCACGCGCATCATCTGACGATATTTCGTCACCGTGCGACGTGCGACTTGCAGGCCTTGTCGCCCGAGCAAACGCGCAATCTGTGCGTCGGACAGCGGTTCCTTCGGGTTTTCCTCGTGAATCATGTCCTTGATCGCACCGCGGATCGCCGTTGCAGAACACGTCCCACCGCTGGTAGTCGCGAGCGCGCGCGAAAAAAAGTATTTCAGCTCGAAAACGCCGAGCGGCGTCGCCATGTATTTGTTATTTGTAACGCGCGACACGGTCGACTCATGCAGTCCAAGCTCATCGGCAATCTCGCGCAGACCCAGGGGTTTCATCGCGAGCTCGCCGTAATCGAGAAAATAACGCTGACGTCGGACGATAGCCTGCGCGACGCGCAGGATCGTGGCAAACCGCTGCTCGACATTACGTACTGTCCACCGCGCTTCTTGCAGTTGTGCTGCCAGATCCGAATGACGAGCGTCACGATGATTTTGGAAGAGATCTGCATACATCCGATTCAGCCGCACCTTGGGCACGACCGATGGATTAAGCGTCACTGTCCATTCGTCTCGAATCTTCCGCACCACTACATCAGGGGCGACGAATCGCGTATTGGCTGCGCCGAAGCGCCAGCCTGGCCGCGGCTGCAAGCGACGAATCAGGTCCCCCGCTTGCGAAACCGCGTGCTGTGCAACACCTAACGTGCGCGCCAATCCTGCAATGTCGCGCATCGCGAGTCGGTCCAGGTGTTCGTTGACAATCCGCTTGGCAAGCTCGTGCGTTGACGCACTGGCCGGATCATCGTCTTCGCGCAGCTGTAGAAGCAGGCATTCGCGCAAGTCGCGCGCTCCAACGCCTGCCGGCTCGAGCGATTGCACGAGCTTGAGCGCGATCGCCATTTCGTCATCGTCAGGAGGGGGCTCGAGGCCGGACAGTGCCTTCAGCTCCTGCAGTTCCATTCGCAGAAAGCCATCGTCGTCGAGAGCGTCAACGATAGTCGCCATTAGCGTGCGGTCGCGCTCGGATAACGCAAGCCACTTTGACTGGGCGAGCAAATGGTCGCGCAGCGACTGATCGGCCGCAGTGATATCCGAAAAATCAAAGTCGTGATCCCCGCCGTTGGTGCGGCGTGCGGCTCCATACTGAGACCACCCTTCGCCCTCCCAACTCTGGTCTGGCTGCGCATCCGTGTTCGCCTCGGCGCTGACAGGCACCGGCGAGACGTCACTTTGTGCAGAAGACTCGCTGCCGGCAACAGTCGCTACTGCGGCTTCACCGTCCGGTGCTTCATCGAGCTCTAAAAATGGGTTGTTGCCCATCGCCTGATTGACTTCCTGAGCGAAGTCCAGTGACGACAGCTGAAGAAGGCGCACAGCCTGCTGCAATCGCGGCGTTAGCGTCTGATGTTGTCGTTGCTCGTGCCGAAGAACGGGCGCGCTCATGTTTAACCAGCTTCAAACTCTGAAGACGCGCAGCACGACGGAAAAACGCGTATGCCGTCAGCGGTCAACACATCGAGAGTAAACCGCTGGCAGATTTGAACACTCAAGGGTGGCACCCTGCGGACCAGCGATGCGAAAGTAGCCATAAGCGGTCTTTAAGCAAGGGACGTGCCGTCCCTTGCCCGCAACGCGACGCCTAATCGTCTCGAGTCAGCTTATCGTCGACTTGATGGGCAGTTTCTACATCGCACGCGGGATGGGTTGACTCGTGCGATGAAAACTTTGCTGAGCTGTCGGATTGCGTGCTGCCATTGGTCGACTTTGGCGGCTGCTGCCCGATATTGCTGGGTAGCTCGTTCGTGGACGCGAGACGACGCGCCGATGACGCTGCGCCCCATCTCTTCCCCGGTCGCGGCGGCCAGCGCAATCGATCGCCTCGAATCGCCATCCACACACCTCGTTAATTCACCGACTTCTTGCCCTCAGCAGTCGGCGTGCCGGCGTGAAATTGATGTTTTGTGCATCTGCATTCGATTGGGCGGCGGATTCGTTCACGTGTGGGGTGGTTTCCGGGCACGTATGTTGCAACACCTTCCTCGTGGACGATTAACCACGCTTTTTTTTCAAACAAAGGACATGCGATGAAAAACTTACTAGTAGCCGCCATAGTAGCGATCACAGCCGTCTACAGCGCCGGTTGTTCAGTAGCCACTGGACAAAGGTCGATGGGTGACGTGGTTGACGACTCAACTATTACCACGCGCGTCAAGTCACGTTTTGTCGAAGACAAAATTGTCGCCGCCAATCGCATCGGTGTCGAAACGCTGAAGGGCGTTGTGCAGCTGTCGGGCTTCGCAGTGAGCGAGGCGGAGCGAGTGCGTGCCGCCGAGATTGCGGCCGCGGTACCTGGTGTGAAGCAGGTTCAAAACGCTATTGCTGTTAAGCCCGCAAGCTAGATTGCGGCCAGACCAGCCACTAGATCTTTAGCTGGCTGGTTTTTTCTTTCCGTTTTGCCGGGAAGCAGTTGCTAAAGTAGGTCACCGTGCCCCATGCGCTGATCGTCGACGACGATACCGACAGCCGCGAGTTGTTGTCGCAGGTTGCACGCGCGGAGGGTTTTACCGTAGCGGCGGCCGATTCGTTGCGTGCTGCGCGCTCCCAACTGGCGCGCCAAATTCCGGATGTCCTACTGACTGACTTGGAATTGCCGGATGGCAATGGCATGGCATTGATCAATGATCTGGACCGTGCCGCCGAAACCGAAGTCGTGGTCGTGACCGGTCACGCGTCCGTCGGTACTGCCGTCGAGGCACTGCGGGCGGGCGCTACCGATTATTTGACCAAGCCGATCGACATCGATCGCCTGACCAATATTCTGCGCCGACAGCCACGCACGGTGGACTTAAAGCATGAGATTGGCGAGCTACGAGATGAACTGCGCAAGGTCGGTCGTTTCGGTCACCTATTTGGATCGTCACCACCGATGCAGGCGTTGTACGACAAGATCGCGCGCGTGGCGCCCACGTCGGCGACCGTTTTATTGATCGGCGAAAGCGGCACTGGCAAGGAGCTGGCTGCGCGCACCATTCACGACTTGTCCAAACGCAAGCGAGCGCCGTTCCTCGCCATCAACTGTGGAGCTATATCTCCAGAGCTGATTGATAGCGAATTGTTCGGTCATGAAGAAGGTGGGTTCGCCAGCAACGGTCGTGACCAAAAGGGATTTTTTGAGCGCGCCAGGGGTGGAAGTCTGCTGCTCGATGAAATTACCGAGATGTCACTTGCGCTGCAGGTGAAGCTACTGCGGGTGCTCGAGACCGGAACATTTGTCAAAGTCGGCACGTCGCACCCCGTTGCGACCGACGTTCGCATTATCGCGGCCAGCAACAAGCAGCCAGGCAAAGCGGTTTCCGACGGCAAATTTCGAGAAGATCTGTATCACCGCCTCAACGTGTTTCCGGTTCATTTACCGCCGCTGCGCGAGCGCGGCGGCGATCTCGAGATGCTGGCTCAACACTTCTTGGATGAGCTTAATGCGACAGAAAATTCAGCGAAACGCTTTGCGCCATCGGCAACCGCGTCGCTGTATGCCCATTCCTGGCCGGGCAACGTGCGCGAACTTAAGAACTACGTCCAACGAGCGTATTTGTTGGCCGATGCGGTGATTGATGACTACACGCAGAGCCAGGCATCGGACACTGGCGCAGACGATCACGATGAGATCACGGTAAAAATCGGGACGCCGCTCGATGAGATCGAAGAACGGGTGACGATGGCGACGCTTGCACGCTGCGGCAACGTCAAGAAGCGCGCAGCGGCAATTCTCGGAATTAGCTTGAAAACTCTGTACAACCGGCTCGAAAGCTATTCGCAGCGAGAGGGCTCTGACGCCAGGGATGCCCAAACGGCTTGAAGCCGTCAGGGCGCATCCGTGAGGGTGTGCATTACTATCTCCGCACGGTTTCGACTCTTACATTTTTTAACCGATGGCAGTATCGCCCGGCGTATTGACCGACCGGCCCCGTGCGCCGCTTGCGCTCAAGGTCGTTGCGTTCGTCGCGCTTATCTTTCTATTGAAGGGTGCGCGAGAAATAGTTTTGCCGGTGGCGATCGCAATCATCCTGACGTTCTTGCTAGCGCCCGTTGCGCGCAGGTTGCGACAAAGGGGCTTCAATGACGCGCTCGCAGCTGCCGTCGTCGTAATCGGCCTGTTGTTGACTCTTGCGTTGCTGGGAAGCCGGTTGGTTGCGCCTGCCAGCGAATGGATCGCCCGCGCACCCACTTCAGTTCAACAATTGATCGACTCCTACGAGAGATTGCGACGATCGGTTCCGTTCATGGCGCCGCCGGAAATCGCTCTGAGGCCCACGATAACGGCGAAAGGGCGTGCCGCCGCTGAGATCGTCCCGGCCGCCGCTGCACCGGCGCCCGATCCGTTGAAGGACAAGATCGCCATCGAAGGGATCGCGCTGACAGGATCCTTAATAAAGCAGGCAAGCTGGGTCACGGTATCGGCTGTTGCGACGATTATTTTGTTGTTCTTCTTCCTCGCATCCGAGCGCTGGCTGATGGCACGAACGGTCGAGGCAATTCCGAAACGTCGCGTGCGTGTCGCCGTTCTGGGCGGGTTTCGTGCCGCCCAACGCGACATTGCGCGCTACCTCGGGACGCAGGCGATGATCAATGCAGGCGTCGGTATTGCGACTGCTGTCGCGCTGACGGCGATTGGCTTCCCAAGTCCCATTCTCTGGGGCGTAATCATTGCAGTCCTTGGTTTCATTCCCTATCTTGGGCCGCTAGTTTTCGTAGTGTTGCTGTTGCTCGCAGGCACCATCACTTACACCACGTTTGGCGAAATCATTGCGCCGGCCGCCGCCTACGCTGCGATCAATATCATTGAGAGCAACTTTATAGCGCCCTGGATCGTTGGCCGCCGGCTCGAGATGAGTCCTCTGTTCGTGTTTCTCGCGGTGATGGTGTGTGCCTGGATGTGGGGCGTAGCAGGTGCCTTCTTGGCGGTGCCGTTGCTTGTCATTATTAGAAGTGCTGCGCGCCGCTCAAAGAGCCTGCGCCTCTGGTGCGTTTATCTGGATCGTGGCAGACCTGAGCTGCCGACAATGCGTGCCCTGCTGGGCATTGGGTTGCGGCGGCGCCGCCGGCGTGCAACGGCAGTCGATACGACGCAGGCGTCCGGCAGCCCGCAGCCACGCTCCCCCAGTGCCCGCAAGCCATTCCTCAGGCGCGCCTAAAGCGCGAGAGGTGGGGAGCCGAGGACTGCTGTTATCTCTTGGATACATCTGAGGCGTAGAATTCGTCTGCGAGGAGTGTTTAACGCGATAGGCGACTCAGGCATACGAGTTGCTACGCCAGTTGGACGATTGACGAGAGACACCAATGAGTCAAATCCCACCAGCCCTGCCTTTTTCGTTGGTACCACGAACGGATAAGTTAAGCCGCGAGCCCGCCGACCATCCCGATCGTATTCCGGTGGATCGTCGAAGCGACCCGATTACGCGCCGTCTTCGGGTTCTGGTTCGCCGCAGCCTTACCGATAGACCGAACTAGTCACAGCGGCGCGATCGGGTTGAGCGCCGCACGATTGTGCAGGCATTGATGTTGCTTGCTGGTCGTAGCCGTGCGCCTTGCCTACGTTACCGAAACTTTCCCGCCCGAGATTAACGGCGTTGCTTTGACCGCCGAGCGTTTTGTCGGCGGTTTACGCGCGCGCGGTCATGTAATCGACCTTGTGCGGCCCAGGCAATCGCAGGAGGCTCAGCTCGACACACCGGGCGAATTCCGATCCCCGGGGATACCGATTCCGATGTATCGCGACCTTCGCGTTGGATTACCGATTGTTTCTCGACTGTCAAAGCGGTGGCAAGCCTCGCGTCCTGAATTAGTGCACGTCGCCACCGAAGGCCCGCTGGGGTGGGCAGCGATTCGAGCGGCGCGCGCGAACGGCACACCAGTAACGTCTGACTTCCGAACGAATTTTGATCTGTATAGCGAACACTACGGCTTTGGCTGGCTAAAAGGCATTGTTGGCGGCTATCTAAAGCACTTTCATAACGCTACTGATAGGACATTTGTCCCGACGCCAGCAGTGCGCGACGCATTGACCAAGCAAGGCTACCGGCGCATCGAAGTTGTAGGCCGGGGAGTCGACACCGAAACCTTTTCGCCTTCGCACGCCAGTGCCGAGCTCCGAGCAACCTGGGGTGCGGGCGAGAGCGATCCGGTACTGCTTTACGTAGGGCGACTTGCGTCTGAAAAGAACGTGCCGCTTGCCTTTCGTGCCTTCGAGGCGGCACGCGCGCGTCTGCCCGGCGTTCGGTTCGTGGTGGTGGGCGATGGTCCGCTGCATGAGAAGCTCGCGCGTGCACATCCTGATGCGATTTTCGCCGGCCCACAACGCGGCGCGAGGCTTGCGCAGTACTACGCATCAGCCGACGCTTTTCTGTTTCCGAGTCTGACTGAGACGTTTGGCAATGTCACACTCGAAGCGCTTGCATCAGGATTGCTGGTCGTCGCGTTTCGCTCCGGCGCAGCAGCGGTGCACATCGATGATTGCACCAGTGGAATTCTGATAGAGCCCGGCGACGACCAGGGGTTTGTTGCTGGCGCGTGTGCCGTTGCACATCAATTTCGACAGCTTGCAATGATGCGCGCCGGCGCACGCCGCGCCGCAATTGCGGCTAACTGGAACTCGGTGATCGATCGATTCGAATCTTGTCTATCGGATGCAGCGCATGCAATCCAAGCACCTCTTGCTGAATCGTGCCCTGCGTAACGCACGGCGCGATGTGTGGGTCGAGCGTGACCTGCATTGGGCCCAGTGGGTCCATCGCGTTGCGCGCTATCAGACACCGGTCAAAGCGCTAGTCATTGTCAGCAAGCTGGGCGATGGACTGTTTTGGTATGTGTTGATCGCAGCCCTGGCCCTGATGGGTGGCACCAATGGCCGCGACGTCGCAGCGCAGATGTGTCTGGCCGGCCTACTCAATTTACCGTTGTACTTTTGGCTTAAGCACTCGATAGGACGTCCGCGTCCTTTCGTAGCCTGCCCGGACATCCGGGCCTGCGTTCGTGCGCTCGATAAGTTCAGTTTTCCGTCAGGTCACACGTTGCATGCAGTCGCGTTTGCCGTTGTATTTGCCTGGCATTTCCCGCTGATCGGCGTGTCGCTGATTCCAATGGTGCTGCTGATCGCAGTCTCGCGTGTCGCGCTCGGATTGCACTATCCGAGCGACGTGGCAGCCGGCGCCGTGATCGGCGCCGCTGTTGGATTTGGCGTCGTCCTGCTTTACTGAATTCCAACCCGATGACGACTGGCAGCGTCGATCTTGTTCGGCGGATCCAGTGGGTCGAAATCGACCCACTCACCATCGCGCCATTCGCCGTGTGCGCGCTCCAGATCTTCTACCGCCGCCGCCGCTAGCAGGTCGATTACGGTCCCTTCGTTTTGCGGATCCACACGCACCGCGAGCGTCATACCACCCCGACGCATATTTACGGCATCGGAATCAGGGGTGCTTGTTTCCGTTTCCTGTTTTTCCTCGTCAGCGGTACGCGTTGACGCAAGAGCGCCGGCCATGCCGCCAACGTGCGCTCCTACGCCTGCCATCGCGACGGCGATGATAGGCGCCAGCGGCGGTATCGCAGCGCCTGCGATCGCGCCTGCGGCCAGTCCTGCCGCCGCTCCGGCGGCAACGCCCGATGCCTGTCCCATGTTGGATTCTTCTGTGCCAGTGTCGGCATTCATGTCTCCGCCGATTGGGTATGTCCCGTGTTGGCCGGGCGGGTTGACATAGAACGCTTGCATATCGTCGGCGGCAATACCCCGCGACGCCAACTGCGCCATCAGTTCATCGGCGCGCTGCTGCGTTTCTACTCGTGCTGCGATGATCGTCGCCATTGTTGATGCCTCCGATTGCGAATTATTGCAATTTAACTGTGATTCATTCTGCGGCAAAAAAAACCCCGCGAAGGACGCGGGGTTTAGAAAAAGACCCGGCGTCTCGGGGAAGGGGAGGGGAGGGACGCGGGCCATACAACCAACTGTCAACGACGATTGGTTGGTCAGAATAGTGAGCAAGTGTTGTGCCGGCACCCTACTTTGCGGGTTGTGGATTTTTTGCAGTATCGGCGGGAACGTCGAATTGGACCACCAGCTGCTCGCGTTTACTGGAAGTAAGGGTCACGTTGCGCTCCTGCGTTTGCCCGGCGTGGGCGACGACAAGCTTGTAGTTTCCCGGTGCCAGATCAACCAGCAGCCACGGCGCGTCGAGCGGTAAGTCCAGGAGCTTTTGGCCGCCGGTCCCCGTAATGGTCACGCGTGTGTCCGCCAGGTAGGCCCCCGTACGTGACGATACGATCAGCTGCAGTGAATACTTCTCCGCCATCAGCTTTAATCGTTCGGACTCTTCGAGTCCGATCCCGCCGCTGATGTAACTGCGGTCGTTGGCGGTACGGCCTTCCGTAATTGCGGCAGAAGATGCAAATGAAGTCAGAAGGATCGCTGTGCCAAACAGGGTTGAGGTCAAAGTCTTCATGGTGTTCGCCGACGAATGAATACGATTACGAAAGTGATTCTGAAAACGACCGCAGTGGGCGTGGCTTGCCGTGGCTGATCGATTGACTACGCCACTGCCGCACGAACTCCGCCTTGGTGACAGCCGTGCGATGGGTCAGTGCGCGCTCAAGCAAACGCTGCCATGAGCGTCGAACGGAACGCGACTCAGCGTCGTGCGGGTGTAGTCCAAGGCGCAAAACCGGTGCGCTCTCGGTGACGCGCGATAAAACTGTATTCCAAATGATCGACGTCGGCCTGCGCCATGCGCTGCGGACGCTGTAGGTCAGGCACGGGGCGGAAATCGCATGGGCCTCGGGCAATGCAACCAGTTTTGTCAGCGTGCTCGTGTACAGCAGATCACGGCGCGTGCGCAGTGCCTTCCAGGCGCCGTTGCCGAGCAGCCAAGCCGGTGCAACGAAACCCGATAACGGCCATCCCTTTGCCGCAAACCAGCGTGCGCCCAGCGTCAATCGCTCGCGCGCTTCTTCTTCAGACAGACCGCAAAATTCGCCTTCACCATTCGTGTAAATGCGCCGACGGACCCAATCGATCAAATCACTGGGCACCTGCGCGTCGAGGTGGAAATAACCATGCAGCGCCAACTCGTGCCCGGCGGCGAGCTGAGCATCGATCGCCTGCTCAAACTCCGGCTGCGCTGAGCACTGGCCGTGGTACGCGGGGACTACGAGCAATGTCAACGGGATCTCTGCGACCTCGCGGACAGCATCGAGCACTCTTTGACACGCTGCCCAGGTCGCCGGCGCTACATCGTGCAGCGACACGCAAAGCCAGCGCCGCGGCTCGGCAACGCGAAAGGTGCGATCAGGCTGCATAGCGCTCGGTGGATTCTGCATCGCGAGGATGCGTCGTCAAACACAGCGTCGTGTAACGATTCAGGAGCCGCGCAAATGTGCGATTCGCATCGAATTCCAGCGCGCGCCGGCGCGCCTCAGAGCGCAATGCGGCTGCCATCGGCGCTGTCGAAGAGATGGCCTCTGCGAACGAGGCCGCATCATCGGGCTCGACCCCGATTACCGCGCCCCCATCGATCAAATCAGTAAGACCGCCGCAGGCACGTGCAATAACCGGCGTACCGCAGGCAAGCGCCTCGAGTGCCGCCAGCCCGAATGTTTCCTGGTCGCCCGCATGAACGAAAATATCTGCACTGGCCAACGCTCGAGCCAGCACCGCAGGTTCGGACTGATAGGCAAGCAAGCGCAGCCGCGAGCCGCGGGGACAAGACGGACCGTCCCCGATTAAGACCAATTGATACGGAGGTCCGAGCTGATCGACAGCGGCTGCAAGCCGATCGAGATTTTTTTCGGGAGCAAAGCGGCCGGCATACAAGAGCACGATGTCGGAAGGTGCGTAGCCAAGTTCCCGCCGCCACTGCGGATCGTGCAATCGAGGATGGAAGACGCTGCAGTCGACGCCGTGAGACTGGAGCACCACGTTGTCCAAACCGAGCCGTCGCAATGCGTCGGCGGCCCACTGGCTGGGCGCGAATACTGCGTCAAAACGGCGGTAGAGATGACGTAAGTATTGCCGAACAAGAACGTGCGAAGCTCGTGGCATCCAGCGCTGCGCGAGCGCCTCGATGTTCGAGTGATAAAACGCCACCGCCGGAACTCCCAGCTGTTGCGCAGCGTCGAGTGCCGACCAGGCACAGCGGTACGGGTCGCCTGCCTCAATCAAATCGGGCCGCTGGCGGACAATCGCCTTGGCCGTCGCAGCACGTCGAAGTGGAAAGCGATAGCCGCCCGACAGCGGTAGCGGTATTGCCGAGATGTGCTCGGTTTCGGATGTCGATGGGCCGGGCGCCATGATCGTGTGGCGCCAAGTCGAATGCGCTTGAAGCCAGTTGCGTTTGCTGCGCAGATACCGAGCGACGCCTCCGCTGCGCGGACTCCAGAACATGGTGATGTCCACCAGATGCGGCTGCGGCGCCTCCCCATCGGAACCCACCCGTCTCGAAAATTGTTCCACCCTTGCGCCTCCGGCTGCCTTCATGTCGATTAAAGCAAAACCAATGCCGATTTGGCGCGCGTAGGCACGAAAACTGCCGAATGATCTGTTCTAAAGCCGATTAAACCAAAGGGAGCCACTATGGAGCGCGACGACGTCGTCGAAACATTGAATGACTTGATCGAGAACTGCAAGGACGGTGAATACGGGTTTCGTACCTGTGCCGAGCATGCCAAGTCACCAAATCTGAAAAGCGTTTTCGCCCAGAGAGCAACGGATTGTCGTTCGGCAGCTGAGGAGCTGCAAAGCCTTGTGACTCGCTTCGGCGGCAAGCCGGATACAAGCGGCAGCGTTTCAGGCGCGATGCACCGCGGATGGGTCGCTGCACGTGGCGCGGTTGCCCTCGATGATGACCAGGCCATGTTGAACGAATGCGAGCGCGGAGAAGATATTGCGATAAACCGTTATCGCAAAGCGCTCGAAGAAGATTTGCCACCCGATGTGGAGCAAGTTGTCCGCCGTCAATATGAAGGTGCGCGTCGCAATCACGACCAGATCAAGGCGCTTCGCGATAGTTACAAAACGACAGCTTAGGGCGGCGCCGCCTCACGTCTTTCGCGACAGCACGCCACTGGCGCGGTAGAGTCTCGCAGCTAGGGAGGAAACAACAATGAAAAGGAATGAAAAGATGATGCGAAGTGCTCTGTTGTCGTTGCTGGCCGCGTCGGCCGCCTTGATGTCGGTGGGTTGCAGTGACAGGAAGGTCGAGACCAGCACGGTACCGACTCCTGCGCCCACCGCGCCCGCCACCGCACAGCGCCAAGTCCTACAAGCTCGGCGCCGGTCGTCGCGCCGGGAACGGGTGAAGACGTCACCAAGAAAGGTACGAGCACCGGAATGATTGGTGGCGAAGCGGGCACGGTCGCCTCGAGCGGCAAGCCGGGTACAGGCACCGACAGCGGCGCTGGTACTGGCGCCGCACAGGGCAGCGGCGCTCAGACAACCGACAAGAAATAGTTTTTTATGGGGTAGGGCCGGTCATCGACTCCGGCTTTACCCATCTGTCGAAATCTTCAGCGGAGACGTGTCCGAGCGCCTTAGCGGCGGCGCGAAGCGTCGTACCTTCGCGATGCGCGTACTGGGCTATCTTCGCCGCTTTGTCATAGCCGATATGTGGCGCTAGCGCTGTCACCAGCATCAACGATTGATCGACCAGCTCAAGGATGCGCTCGGGCCGTGCAACGATGCCGGTAACGCAATGCCGGTCGAAGCTTGTAATCGAGTCCGTCAGCAGTCTGATGCTCGACAGGGCGTTGTGCGCCAGCACCGGGCGACACACATTGAGTTCAAAATTGCCCGCAGATCCTGCGACATTGATCGTGACGTCATTCCCGAACACCTGCATGCAGACCATGATCAGCGCTTCGCTCTGAGTCGGGTTGACTTTCCCGGGCATGATCGAGCTGCCGGGTTCGTTTTCCGGCAATGCAATTTCACCAATGCCGGAGCGCGGGCCGCTTGCCAGCAGCCGAATGTCATTGGCGATCTTAAGCAGAGCCGCAGCCAGCGTCTTCAACGAACCGTGCGTGTACACCAGTGCATCGCTTGCCGCCAGTGCAGCAAATTTGTTCGGCGCAGAGACGAACGGCAATCCGGTCGCGGCTGCGATGTGCGCGGCCACCAGGCTTCCGAAATCCCGATGAGTAGCCATTCCGGTACCTACCGCCGTGCCGCCGATCGCCAGCGGCAACAAGCTCTCGATGCCTTGCTTGACAGCGCCTTCGGCAAACTCGAGCTGCGCTGCATAGCCTGAGAATTCCTGGCCAAGAGTGAGTGGCGTCGCGTCCTGCAGGTGAGTGCGGCCAATCTTGACGAAGCGCCCGAACTCTTCGGCCTTTCGAGACAGCGACTTTCGCAGTACTTCAAGTGCGGGCAGCAGTCTTTCGGTGAGGGCCTTGGCGACAGCGACGTTGATCGCAGTTGGAAATACATCGTTGGTCGACTGGCCACGATTGACTTCATCGTTCGGGTGCACGGCCCTCTCGACACCGCGTCGATAGCCAAGAAGCTCCGAAGCTCGGTTCGCGAGTACTTCGTTGACGTTCATATTCGTCTGCGTGCCGGAGCCGCTTTGCCACAGCGACAATGGAAATTGATCGCCATGCTCTCCGGCCAATACCTCGCCCGCTGCAGCGGCGATGGCCGCTGCGTGAGTCGAATCAATGACACCGAGCTCGGAGTTGACCAGGGCCGCTGCACGCTTGACCAGCGCCAGCGACCAAATTAACTCCGGCGGCATCTGCTCGCTGGAGATCGCGAAGTGATGAAGTGCGCGCTGGGTCTGCGCTCCCCACAGCTTGTCGCTCGCCACTTCGATGTCGCCAAAAGTGTCGTGCTCGATGCGATAGGTGGGTTTAGCGTCGCTCATAGGGCAGTTGACCGAAGCATAGATCGTGCTTTGGCAACCTGCTGTTGATACGTGGCACCAGGCTGGCTATCGACTACTAATTCTTGGCGAAAACCTGTTCACACAGCAGGCAACCGAAGCGTGATACAGGGTCGGGACGCATCCGCTTCCACCCGCAACTCGCCTTTATGCAAAGCGGCGACTAGCGTGCTGATTCGCAAATCGAGCAATGCAGCTTCTGACCAATCTGGCTCGTGTGCCGTGCCCGATACGGCAAGGACGTACTGTCCGTTGTCCAGGTCAGTTTCCACTTCAATCAAGGTTGACTCGCGGGCACGCCGCGTAACAACGACGAGCAACCGATACGCCAGCCGCGTTAGGCGGGCGACGTCGCCACTAACCTCTACGCGGGCCGCATCGAACTTAGGCTGAAGAGATACGCTGTGTAAAGAAAGCAGGCTTGCCAACCGGCTGGTGGCGTCCGTGACGACTTCGTCCATCCTTAAGACAACCACTTGCAGCTGCAATGCGCCAAGAATCGCGCGACCATCGTCAACAAAATCTTCAAGTAGCTGCGTTTCTTCGCGCGAATTACGCGCGATTACGTCAGCAACATGTTTTTCGCGGCCGCTATCCAGTCCGCCTTTCTGCAGCAAATGGGTCCAGCCGAGAATCGTGTTCAGTGGCGTGCGCAAATCGTGATTGAACCGACTAAGCAATGCTGCCATCAGCGCAGTTCGGCCCTCCGGGTCGAGCCGCGCCAGCCAATGCGTGCCACATCGTCGGTCAACTGTGGCGGCGGAGACGCCGGTAATCATGTGTTGGTGCGTAGGTCTATCCGGAGCGTAGTTGCATAAAGGGCATTTTGGCTCGATCCAGCATCGTCCGAGAGGCGCATAGCCGTTACGGTCTGCAAGGACATGGGCATGAGCCTTGCGGCACAAGTTTGGGCATACCTGACCGCCCACGCACGACGGGGCGACGTCCACCATCATAAGGAGCAGAAGATGACGAAGCAGAATCAACAACCACAGCAAAACGAGCAGCAGCAAGCGAACGCACGGCGTGGAAAGAATCCTGATCAGCAAGGCGGCCAGAACCCACCGGGGCAATCAGGCAATTTTCAAAAATCGCAGGGACAGCCGGGTGCGCGTCAATCCGACCAGGGCGGTAACCGCGAGTCTTCATCGCGCAACAGCGAGAAGCCGGTCGGCTCACAGCGCGGCCAGACGGCCAATCAGCAAGGGGCCCGTACGACAGGCAACGAATCTCCCGAGATGAGCGAAGACGATCAGTCGAATCAAGCAAGCGAACGCTTGCGCCGCGGCGCATTGGACGCACAGTACGGCACTGACAGTTCATCCAAGACGGCTGAGCAGAACACTCGGTCAGCAGGTACGCAGTCGCCGACTGGTTCCGATCGTGACACGATGGGCGGCGCACGTACTAAAGGCCGTTAGTAGCTAAAGTAAAAGTGGGGACCTCGGTCCCCACTTTTTTTAGACGCTGCTTGTCGACGGCTGAACTTGCGGCGACTGCAACTCCGACTCATATTCATCGCCGTCGTTGCGCGAAATACGCGCTGGTTCCGACCGTGAAGATTCGAGCGATTGCTGACTGTTGCGAACTGCACGCGAAACCACGTAGGCAAGTCCTCCTAAAAGTGCGGCGCGGACGAGTAATGACATGAACAACCTCCTTCAAAGTATGTTTTAAATTTCTGCGGCCGACGGCGATGTGTGCCGCGTGTAGACAAGTGCGCTGGTGTCAAACCCTTGCGCGCGTGCCTTGTTCATAAAGTCTTGATTTGCTGCATCCGCGACGGTTGGCTGGCGGGCCAGGAACCAGAGGTGCTTCCGGTCAGCGGCGCCGACGATCGCTGTGCTGTAGTCGTCGGCTACATCGATGATCGTGTAGTCAGACCATACGAACGGCAACGCATCAAGCGCCGAGTGAGAGTAAGAAATCTTGAACCGCGCCTGCGTGGCGTCATCGGCAAGCTTCGCGCGTCCGGTCGATCGTTTGATCGATCCATTATCACGACGGCATAAGCTGAGCAGGCGAAGGCCATTATCGGTTCGCGCATAAGTCACGCGCGCGTCCGACAGACAATCCTTGTCCTGGCGATCGGGCAGACGCGCAATCTCAAACCAGCTTCCAACAAAACGATCCAGATCGACATGCGCCGCGCTCGCCAATGCCTTTTTCGCATTCTTTGCCATGATCGCGGCAACCAGCGCACTCGCTGCAGTTACCGCCTGTGGCCCTAGCGCTGAGATGTAAGGGCCATAGGCACGGAACCATCCGCCAATGCCTTGGCCTCGCAGTCGATCGCGCGGCACCTTGCGTCGTGCACGCAGTACCTGTCTGAGCAGCAGCGCTGCGCCCGCCGCACCCATGATGGTCGGACCTTTCGAGCGCCAGTGTGCGCGCAGCGCCCGGCCTGTGTTCGCCGCGCGTTGATCTGCAGCACGAACGGCTTTCTCGGCCGCTTCGATGTCAGTTCTTAGCGTGTCAAGCGCGACGGCCATCGGGTGCCTCTGCCGAATCTGCTTTCTCGAAACTGCGACGTGTCGCCGCGAATGTCAGGTTGTCGACCATCGTTCGTATTGCTCGCACCAGCAGGAAAGCGCCGACTGCGTGTAAGGCGATTGCCACAACAGCTGCGACGATCCATGGGACGCCGGCGGCCACCGCGCCATAGATCAATGCCCCGATCAAGATCAGCCAGCCCGTCACGCCGAGCAGCGCCGCTGCCGTTGCAAACGCAAGCATGTACGCCGCAGCCCACGCCGCGCGCTTTGCCTCGAGTTCGAACAGATGAAAACGAGCGGCGAAAGCCGCTCGCACTTCGTTGACGAACTGCGAGATGCTGGGACGCGTCGGCGGCGATTCCGAACGGCGCCTCGCTCTCGCATTGAAAGTGCGCGAGCCGGCAGTAAAGCCCGGCTCTGCAGGTGACACCCGATCGGGACGGGAACGACTCCCTGACCCCGCCGCGATTGGCGGGACGGCGCCGCCTTGCCCCGCCGAATCTCGCGCGATATCCACAGAATTGAGCCTGAGTGACTACGACTAGCGAGACAAGCGGCCGATCAGCAATCCCGCCACCAAGGCGATTCCCACTACGGCCAGTGGATGAGCCCGGATTTGATCGCGCGCCGACTCGGCCCACTCTTCTTCCATCGCCATGAAGTCGTCATACTTTGCGTACAACGTGTCCTGCGCATCGGCCGCCGTGGATTTCGCGCGATCGAGCAGCGGTGCGGCCTTTGCAGCCAAACGATCCACCGTTTCGTGTGCGCCCTGCGCAACGCGGTCAACGGTGCTGTGCGCACGGTCTGCAGCTTGATTCGCTTTGCCCGTAGTTCCTATCGTGCCAAAGTTGCCAGTGTTCGAGGTCGTTGTTTCCATCTGCGCTCCTAGTGATATTTCAGTACTTTTGGTTCTTAGTTGGTTCTAAGTCAGGCCGACCCGGACGGCCGGCCTGAGCGATCCTGTTAGCGAACAGAACCGCGCCGAAACAGGTTGACTATTGCGAGCAGGATCACTGCGCCAATCAATGACACAACGAGTGCGCCGAAACTGAAGGCGTCCTGGTTAATGGAAGGCATGCCGAGCAGAGGCGATATCAACCATCCGCCGAGTGCTGCGCCAACGATGCCCACTATGATGTTCAAAAAGATGCCTTGTTGCGCGTCGGTACGCATGATGAGACTGGCCAGCCAGCCCACGACGCCGCCCACGATCAGCCACACGATGAAGTTAATCATTTGTTACCTCGAGTTGGTTGGTTAGTGCGCCCGTTATAAACCTGAACTAACGGAACGCGAGACCAGCACGCGAACCGCAACGATCTTCAGAAGCAAAGGTTATGCCTAGTAGTTCTGCCAGCTTGGTCTTCCGCAGCTGACACGCATTACTGGCATGGACGTTGCTTACTCAAATCGCGCCATTCGTTTAAGCATGAGGGAGCGCAATGAACACATCGAACAAAACGCGAGTTAAGAAACTGCCCGCCGCGAAGTCGAATAGCAACGAGTTTCTGCTGGCCAAACTGGGCAAGGGATGCTGGGTGGTTGGCTATCAGGGGCGACTTATTGCGGGTGCGGTTTTGAGTTCTTTGCCCGCTGCGGCAGCTTACGCGGCCGATCTGGCGCACGCGTTTGGCAGCCATAACTTTTTTCTCACCGTCGTCGAAGCCGGTCGTCACGTCGTATAGATTTGGCCTAATGGCCCTGCCGCGGCAGGGCCTCTTTACGGCTGACGCAGCTGCCGTCATCCGTTTTTAAAACTCAGCCATTTTGTACGTCTTCGTGCGGCCTGGGTGGCCGTTGACGTCTCAGCGCTCTTTATGCGTCTCAGCCATGTTACGCATGGCGGCTGGTAAGCCAACTCGGGTATCGTTGCGGTCTGCACAGGGGAAGACCCGGGCACAGGGGAAAGGCAGTAATGAGTCACGCGCTAATCGTCGATGACGATGCCGACACAGCAGAAATGCTGGCGGAGCTTGTTGCCAGCCAGGGGTTCACGGCCGCCACCGCACGAACGATGAGGGACGCTCGCCGCCAGTTGGCGACGAACGTACCGGATGTCATTTTCCTCGACCTTGTATTGCCGGATGGAAAAGGGATCGAGCTGTTCAATGACAAGGCGGCGCTGGCTGATACCGAAGTCGTACTGATCACCGGCCATGCGAGCCTGGAAACATCGATCGAGGCGTTGCGCCTGGGTGCTGCAGACTATTTGATCAAGCCCGTAAGCCCCAGCCAGGTCCAAGGAATTCTGGAGCGAGTGATGCGCCCGGGCGAGCTGCAGGCAGAGATCTCGGGGTTGCAGACGGAGCTCGACCGCAGCGGACGCTTTGGGGATATGTGGGGTGGATCACCCTCGATGAAACGTGTGTACGAGCAGGTGTCGCGAGTCGCCGCGACTGCTGTGACGGTGTTGATACAGGGCGAAAGCGGAACCGGCAAGGAATTGGTGGCGCACACAATTCATTCGCTCAGCCGCCGACGAAGCCGCCCGTTTCTCGCGATCAACTGCGGCGCAATTTCGCCGCATCTGATGGAAAGCGAGATTTTCGGCCATGAAAAGGGAAGCTTTACCGGCGCCAATCGGCAACATCTTGGCTTCTTCGAACGCGCCCATGGCGGCACGTTGTTTCTTGATGAAGTCACAGAAATGCCGGCAGACCTGCAAGTCAAGCTGCTGAGGGTCCTGGAAACTGGAACGTTCAATCGCGTTGGGTCAACCGAAACGCAGCGCGCTGATGTGCGAGTGTTGGGAGCTACTAATCGAGTGCCGGAGCGCGCTGTCACAGAGGGAAAGTTGCGCGAAGACCTGCTTTATCGACTGAATGTGTTTCCGATTCGCCTGCCACCTCTGCGCGAGCGCCGCGAAGATATAAGCCTGCTGGCCGATCACTTTCTTGCGGAAATCTGCAAGGAAGAGGGCAAGGAGAAGCGGTTCAGCAAGGGTGCCTACGAGCGCCTGAACGAACACGACTGGCCGGGTAATGTTCGCGAGCTACGCAACGTCGTGCAGCGCGCTTATGTAATGGCAACCAACTCGGTTATCAGCGATGAGTGGCTGGAACTGCAGACGCCGCGACCTAACGGAACGAGCGAGCCATCGATCTTGTCGGTACGGGTGGGCACCACGTTGGCAGAGGCCGAGCGCGCGTTGATCTTCGCCACGCTTGAACATTTTGAGGGTCACAAGGAGCGCACAGCAGCGGCTCTCGGTGTCAGCTTGAAGACGCTTTACAACCGGCTCAAGGAATACGGCGCTGAAGGTGCGCCGCCATCGTCGCCTGTCAAGGAGCGCCGCGCCGCCTAGCGCGTGATTGACCGCGGCCTCTTACGAAGCTGCGGGCACGTAGCTTGCAACGCAATCCCTGCGTACGCAAAGCTGGATTAGCGCGAGGCACGGGGCCCACAGTCATGCAATCGGGGCTCAGACTAACTTTATTAAACGAGGAGCCACAATATGCAGACAACTGCACGTCATACATTGCGAGCGTTGGTTTTGACCAGCGCTGCGGTTTTGATCCTGGGCGCATGCAATCGATCAGAGCGTCAAGAAGTTCGTACTGAAGCCAAGCAGGCAACCAATACGGCTGCCAATGTTGTCGACAATGCGGCGCTGACCACCAAGGTGAAAGCTGCGCTACTTGCCGACGATATGGTTAAAGGTACTCAGATAAACGTCGACTCGAATGCGGGCGTGGTGAAGCTGACGGGCACCGTTGACAACCCGGCGCATGTGACTCGCGCGGTTGAAGTTGCCAAGGGCGTACAAGGCGTGACACGCGTCGACAACAATCTGACTTCTAGTCCGAGCGCCGCCCCAGGCGTGGTACCGGGCACGCAGCCGCCGGGAACTGCGCCTTCCGCGACACCGATGCCTAACAATACGACTCCGCCTGCGAAGAAATAGTAGGAACACTTGCTGAACGACGCGGCTGCTAGGCCGCGTCGCTTTACTTCGGAGAATGCGATGGCAGACAAGCAATCAAAAACCAAAAGCGACGTGCAAGGCGAAGGCGACTATAAAGCGGCCCGGCGCTATAACGAAGCAACGCGAGAATATGTGAAAGGCGAGGATGTTGCTGAGGCTGCACGTGATGCGGAGCCGCAAAGTGCTGGCGAAGAGCAGCAGATGGAACATGCCGAGCAAGCGGGCAGACAGCGGGCCAAAGATGAAGATCCGCTACTTGATCGGCCAGAGGACATCGAAACCACCAAGAGCGGCCGGAAGTAGAGCCTCGTATTTGCGCCTGTCGTACAACCCGCTCGGTCGGGCTGAAGCTTCTGCATTATGAGTAAAGCATTCGTCAAGGAGCCCGACGACGATGACGACGAAGAGCTTGAGCTTCCGCAGATTGCGGGTGTACGTAACTACATAACTCCCAGTGGGTACACCCGGCTCAAACAGGAGCTGGTTCATCTGTTAAATGCCGAACGGCCGGAAGTTGTGCGGACGGTTTCGTGGGCAGCATCGAATGGCGATCGATCGGAAAACGGCGACTACATCTACGGAAAAAAGCGGCTGCGTGAGATCGACCGGCGCATTCGGTTTCTAACCAAGCGCCTCGATGTCGCAGAGGTCGTCGACTCTGCCACGCGCGAGGCGACTGATCAGGCTTTTTTTGGCGCGACTGTGCGCTATGCGACCGAAGACGGTACTGAGAACACAGTGACAATCGTGGGCATCGATGAAGTCAATCCCGCGGAGGGTTACGTCAGCTGGATTTCACCTATCGCCTCAGCCGTGCTGAAGGCATATGTCGGTGACAAGGTCACCCTGCGAACCCCGGCTGGGACCGAAACGCTTGAAATTCTTGATGTGAGCTATGCGAGGTCGTGAGCGTGTGGCCGCGCCGTCATCCCAACCCCTCCTCGCGGCCGCACAATCTGCTGTACGTTTTTGACGCGACGTAGCGCGCGTATTACGCGCGCGAGATGCGCGCGGTCGTGTACCTGAATCTTGAAGTGAATCAGGGCGAGTTTCGCGTCTTCGTCTTCCAGGTGCACGTTCAAAATGTTCGATTCGGCCTCGGCGATAGCCACTGCGATTCGCCCGAGCACGCCGCGCTCGTTCAACGCGCTGACGTCAACGCCCACCGTGAAGTTGCTGGCTGGATCTTTCGCCCATTGAAGCTCGATCCAGCGATCGGGGTCCGCGCGGCGCGCGCGCTGCGCGTGCAGACATTCGGCCTGATGAACGGCCAGGCCCTGACCTTTGCGGATGTGCCCGACGATCGGATCGTCGGGAATCGGATGACAGCACGTGGCCATCTGCACCGCCATGCCTTCAGTTCCACGGACCACCACTGGAACCTGACTTGCCTGTGCTACGGGCCCGTGGGTTTGCGACTCGTCACCCTCTGCTAACTCGAGTGCAAGCTGGCGTGCAACGACTGCGGGTAGTTTGCGGCCAAGTCCAATGTCGGCCCAAAGGTCTTCGCGCGATTTGCTGTCGGATTGCTTGACGACCTTGCTCCAGTGTTCGTCGGTGACGTCCGCGAGTGACAGGCTGAACTGCTGCGCCGCCTGCGCAAGCAAACGTTCCCCCAGCTCGACCGATTCGTCGAACTTCATCGTGCGCAGAAAATGCCGGATCTCCGACCGTGCTTTTCCAGTTCGGACAAACGACACCCATGCGGGGTTGGGCTTGGCCTCAGCGCCCGTAATGATTTCGACCATGTCCCCATTTTTCAGCTGCGTGCGCAGCGGCTGAATCTCGTTGTTGATGCGCGCGGCAACCGTCTTGTTGCCCACATCCGTATGAATGCTGTAGGCGAAATCGACCGGTGTGGCGTCTCGTGGCAGCGCGACGATGCGCCCCTTCGGAGTGAAGATGTAGACCTTGTCGGGGAACAGATCGACTTTGATGTGTTCCAGAAACTCGCTTGAATCTCCGGTTTGCCGCTGAATCTCGAGCAGTGATTGCAGCCATTGGTGCGTGCGCGATTGCAGCTCTGACAGATCCGAGTCGTCGTCTTTGTAAAGCCAGTGCGCGGCGACGCCTGTTTCCGCGACATGGTGCATGTCCTTGGTCCGAATCTGGAACTCGACCGGTGTTCCGTAGGGTCCGATCAACGTTGTGTGCAACGACTGATAACCGTTGACTTTAGGAATCGCGATGTAATCCTTGAACTTGCCCGGAACCGGCTTGTAAAGGCTGTGCAGTGTGCCGAGTGCGAGATAACACTGCGCCGGCGTTTCGACAACGATGCGAAAGCCGTAGATGTCCAGCACCTGCGAAAACGTCAGGCGCTTGTCCGCCATCTTGCGGTAAATGCCGTACACGGTTTTCTCACGTCCCTGCACTTCCGCCTTCAGCTTTGCATCCGAGAGGGACTTGCGCACTGCGACCATCATCTTGCCAAGGACCTCACGTCGGTTACCGCGAGCCGCCAGTACCGCTTTGTTGAGCACCTGATACCGAAGAGGGTACAAGTGCTCGAAACTCAGCTCTTCAAGTTCCCGAAATAGCGTGTTCAGCCCTAATCGATGCGCAATCGGTGCATAGATTTCAAGTGTTTCGCGTGCAATGCGACGGCGTCGCTCGGTGTCGACCGATTCAAGCGTGCGCATGTTGTGCAATCGATCGGCAAGCTTGATCAGCATCACGCGAACGTCGCGCGCCATGGCCAACAGCATCTTCCGAAAGTTCTCGGCCTGCGCCTGCTCGGTCGATGAGAATTGCAGTCGGTCCAGCTTGGATACGCCGTCGACCAGATCAGCAACAGTTGAGCCAAAGCGCTCGATCAGTTGCGGCGGTTCGATACCGCAATCTTCGATGACATCGTGCAGCAGAGCGGCCTGAATGGCAGCGCTGTCGAGGCGCCATTCGGTCAGGATCTCGGCGACCGCTAGTGGATGTGTGATGTAGGGCGCGCCACTGCGTCGGAACTGGCCAAGGTGCGCTTCATCGGAAAACCGGAACGCTTCCTTGATCTTTTGAACGTCGCCTGACGGTAGATACTTCTTGACGCGATCGGTCAGCGTCGCGACGGTCGCCACTGCACTGGTGGGTTCAGCGTCAGGCTCGGAGCGCCAGACGGCCTTCTTGAACGCCTGCGCAGCGCGTCGCGCGAAGCCCGGTGCTGCTGGCTCAGTTACGTTGGATGCGACCGGGGGATCTTGCGATTCCATCAGCCCGCGCACCGGTCACGTGGGTTCAGGAGCTGATGAAACTCAGCGCGTTCTCAGGTGGGAACCTTGCGCAGCATCTCGATGCCGACCTTGGCTTGGGCAATTTCACGCAACGCGGCCACGGGTGGCTTGTCGCGGGTATCGATCTTCGGCGTATGGCCTTGAGCGAGCTGACGCGCGCGATAGGCGGCGGCGAGTGCCAGCTGAAAACGGTTCGGGATGTGCTTAAGGCAATCTTCAACTGTGATGCGGGCCATGGCGGTACCTTCGTCGGATGTGGCCACATTTTAGCCGAGCCCAGCACGCCCGTGGCATCAGAACGGTGTTATCCGATGCCTAATTGCGTAAATAACGCCCGATGGCGGAGCATCTGCGTGCTGTATCGCAGTCGCGCGGCGGTAACGATCGCCACCAGCTGCGACAGCGCCACCTCAAAATCCTCGTTGATGACGATGAATTCGAACTCGGGTGCGTGCTGAATTTCGCTGCGAGCGGCAGCCAGCCGGCGCGCGATCACGGTCGGCGCGTCTTGTCCTCGTTTTTTAAGTCGCGCTTCGAGCGCTTCGATCGATGGCGGAAGGATGAAGATTCCGATCGCGTGCGCGAACTGAGCCTTGACCTGACGTGCGCCTTGCCAGTCGATTTCAAGCAAGACGTCGATCCCCGCGCGCACGCGTTCCTCTATCCACACACGCGATGTCGCGTAATAGTTGCCGTGTACCTCGGCGCTTTCGACGAACTCGTTGTCCGTGCGGCGGCGCTCGAACTCGTCGAGTGCAACGAAGTGATACTCGCGTCCGCTTTTCTCGCCGGGCCGTGGCGCGCGTGTCGTGTACGACACGGACAGCTGGATGTTCGCGTCGCGCGCAAGCAGCGCATTGACCAGGGTTGATTTTCCCGCACCAGATGGCGCAACCACCATGAAGAGATTCCCCGCGGAGCGGCCATCCGGCGTCGTCTGCATCACTCGAGGTTCTGAATCTGTTCGCGCATCTGTTCGATCAGGATTTTCAAGTCGACCGAGGCGTTGGTCATCTCGATCGCGGCGGCTTTGGAGCCCAGCGTGTTGGCTTCGCGATTCAGTTCCTGCATCAGGAAGTCCAGACGCCGGCCGACTGCACCTCCGGCCGCAAGCACACGTCGCACCTCGACCACGTGCGTCGTCAGGCGCTTGATTTCTTCATCGACGTCCATTTTCAGCGCGTACAACGTAACTTCCTGACGAATGCGCTCAAAGACTTCGTCACGCGTCAGCTGGAACCTGACGCGAGCGGCGGGCCCAATGCCTTTTCGAGCCGCTCGGTTAATTTGCGCTCCACCGACGCAATCAAGTCGGGTGCGCGCGCACTGATTTGGGCGGCGACAAGGTCTATCTGCTCGCACTGCGCCAGCATTGCGCTGGCGAGCGCTGCGCCTTCGCGTCTGCCTTGACTCTGCAAGCGAGGCCAGCGCTTCAGCCAATGCCGACAACACCTGATTTCGCAGAATGTCAGGCTCTGCGCCCGGAGTCTCAACGACGCCCGGCCAGTTAAGCACATCAGCGGTACTAATGGGCGTGGCGGCCGGCAGGTTCCGTGCGACCTGCGCAGCCAGAGCCGGCAAGCTGCTGCAGAGCCGCGGCGTTCAACTGAGGCTCGTTCTCGCCGGCACCGCGAGCGACGGATAGCCGGCACTCGACTTTCCCGCGCGCAATCTGCGCTGTGATTGCTTCGCGCACGGCGGCTTCGGTGCTGCGCAAATCATCGGGCATCTTCAGCGACAGATCGAGAAAGCGCGAATTGACAGAGCGTAGCTCGAGGGTCAGACGGCCTAGCGCAGTGGGACGCGCAGCACTCGCGAAGCCGGTCATGCTGGCGACATACTTCATGTCTGAAGTCAACGACTATCCAGCCGGCAAGACCGAACAATGCGATGTCATCTCGAGCAAGGTATCAGGGCAAATGACAGGTAGGAAGAAGATTTAAGACGAAAACAGGCGAAAACGCACCCTATTGTTGTTACGGCCAACCGGGTCCTATTGGCTAGAATCGCCGCGGTTCTCGAAACTCGACATCATGCCCGCGCAAACCAACTCATCTTTGCCTGAAAGCCTCGAAGTCGGCGGGTATCGCATTGTAAAGAAGATATCTTCGGGCGGATTTTCGATCGTCTATCTGGCGACCGATGAGCAGGGCAACTCGGTGGCGATCAAGGAATACATGCCTGCTGCGCTCGCACAGCGCAAGCCTGGAGAGCTGTCGCCCTATATCGCGCCCGAGAATCTGAACACTTACCGCATCGGCCTGAAGTGCTTCTTCGAGGAAGGCCGCGCGCTGGCGTCGATTTATCACCCGAACATCGTGCGCGTTATCAATTTCTTTCGCGCAAACGAAACGGTGTACATGGTGATGCACTACGAATCGGGCCGTTCGCTGCAGGAACACGTGTTGCGCAATCGGAACAAGGATCAGAAAGACGTTTTATCCGAGCGCTTCATTCGCCGCGTGTTTGCTCAGGTGATGAACGGCCTGCGCGAGGTGCATTCGAACCGTTTGCTGCACCTGGACGTCAAGCCCGCCAACATTTATCTGCGCATGGACGGCACGCCGATCCTGCTCGATTTCGGTGCTGCGCGGCAGACGCTGCAGCGGGACATCAGCAAGACATACCCGATGTATACGCCGGGCTTCGCCGCACCGGAGCTTTACAAGCGCGATGCGGAGCTGGGCCCGTGGACCGACGTGTACTCGATTGGATCCTGCGTTTACGCCTGCATGTCTGGTATGCCGCCGCAGGAATCGGACCATCGGCTGAAGGAAGACAAGATGCCGACGGCGTTGCGATCGTTTCGCGGCTTGTATTCGAATCAGTTGATCTCGATGGTTGAGCGTTGTTTACGCCTTAATTCATTAGAACGGCCGCAAACGGTATTTGCCGTGCAAAAAGAGTTGCTGCAGAACGTCCCGGAGCGCCCAGAGTTCTCAATGGTGGAACGCACCGGCGCGCGCTGGCGCAACCTGCAGGAGCGATTTTCGCGCTTCATGAAAGATCACAACATCACTTGGTTCTAAGGCGGCGCACAAAAGTGCACCCCTACTTTTGTGCGATTAGTTTCAAAAAATCGCTGGCAAAGCCGCACGATTTTTTGAGGCAACTCCTGAAAAAAGCGAGAAACTGCGCCTCGTTGAATTCACTGAGCGTGCTGGTTTGACCGAAATCCATGCGTTTTTCCGTTTACCAGGAAAGCAAGAAAGGCGGCCGGCGGATCAATCAGGACCGCATGGGCTACCTGTACACGCGCGACTCGCTGCTGATGCTGGTGGCCGATGGCATGGGTGGCCACGCGCGCGGAGAGGTGGCGTCACAGCTGACTCTGCAAACACTGGCGTCGATTTATCAGCGTGATGCGAAGCCACTGTTGGCCGATCCGGTGCGGTTTCTTGAGGATTCGGTGTTGGCTGCGCATCGCGAACTGCATCGATATCGGGCCGAGCACAGCCTGCCCGAAGCGCCGCGCACGACGCTGGTCGCCTGCATCATCCAGCAGGGTGTGGCCATCTGGGCGCACGTCGGCGACTCGCGGCTGTACATGATTCGCGGCGGCCGAATTCTGGACCGAACAATCGATCATTCGCGCGTGCATCACCTTGTGCAATCAGGGCTGATTCGCCCCGAAGATGCGAAGGATCATCCGGAGCGCAATCGCATCTTCAACTGCATCGGCGCTTACGTCGCGCCGACAGTCGAGGTCAGCCGGCCGGTCGCCTTGCGTAATGGCGACACGCTGCTGCTCTGTTCCGATGGCTTGTGGGGCACGTTGAACGACCGGCAGGTTGCGGAAGCATTTTCGGGAAAGACAGTGATGCGCGCCGTGCCGGAGCTGATGGAGCTCGCTCTTGAGCTGGGTGGCCCCGAGTCGGATAACTGCACCGGCGTCGCGATGACATGGGCCGGCACTGAGTCGATGGAAATGGTGCCGCCGAGCGAAGCGCCCGTGTCGACCTTGCTGATTCCCGAGGGTACCGTCGCTTCGACAATTCAAATGCCAAGAGTCGGCGAACCCGGCGTCGACGAAGAGCTTGTCGGAAGAGCAAATCGACGACGCTGTGGCCGAAATCCAGAAGGCGATTCAGCGCAGCGGTAAGATCGTTACAAAGTAACGAGTTTCAGGAGGACGCGTGCGGCTGCCGCCGCACGCAACAGGCAATGGACATCGATTTCACGCCCCAGCGGCCGACGCGCCGACGAGTTGCGTCCGGTGCGCTTGCTGCGCAATTTCACCAAGCATGCAGAAGGCTCGGTGCTCGTTGAATTCGGCGACACGCGCGTTATCTGCACCGCGAGCGTCGAGGAGCGCGTTCCCGCCTTCTTGAAGGGCAAGGGTGAGGGCTGGGTAACAGCCGAGTACGGAATGCTGCCGCGCGCGACGCATACCCGTTCGGACCGGGAGGCAGCCCGCGGCAAGCAGGGCGGTCGCACGCAAGAGATTCAACGCTTGATTGGACGCAGCCTGCGGGCGGTGTTCGATCTCGCAGCGTTGGGCGAACGCTCGCTGCACGTCGATTGTGATGTCATTCAGGCGGACGGTGGGACGCGCACTGCGGCGATCACCGGCGGGTTTGTCGCTGCCTACGACGCCTGCCGCTGGCTGCGTGCGCGCGGAATGATCGACAACGTGCCCGTTTCGGACTTCGTGGCAGCGGTCTCGGTGGGTTTGCATGGCGGTATGCCGGTGCTCGATCTCGATTACGTCGAGGACTCCAGCTGCGATACGGACATGAACGTGGTGATGACCGGCAAGGGCGGCTTCGTCGAAGTGCAGGGAACCGCGGAAGGCGCACCGTTTTCGGCGAAACAGATGGAGTCGATGCTGCAACTCGCCAGCGGCGGCATTCGTTCGCTGGTGGCGGCGCAGAAGCACGCGCTCGAATTGTGAGGCGGCGGCTGATCCTCGCGTCCGCCAACGCGGCGAAGCTGCGTGAAATGTCGATGATGCTGGAAGGGTCATCCTGGGACGTCGTTCCGCAGCGGGTTCATGGAGTCGACCTCACTGCGGAACCTCATTTGACGTTTGTCGAGAACGCGCTTGCCAAGGCGCGCCACGCTGCCGCGCGTACGGGGTTGCCCGCGCTCGCCGACGACTCGGGGCTGTGCGTCGAGTCGCTGAACGGCGCGCCGGGCGTGCTGTCGGCGCGCTTTGCGGGCGAGGACGCGAGCGATCAGACCAATAACGCGGAATTGCTCCGGCGTCTGGACGGCGTCAACAATCGCCGCGCGCACTACATCTGTGTGCTGGTCGCCATGCGCTCGGCCGAAGATGCGGAGCCGATCATTGTCGATGCGCGATGGCACGGAGAAATCGCTGAAGCGCCGCGTGGCTGCGGCGGATTCGGTTATGACCCGTTGTTCTACGTCGCAAGCCTCGGGTTGACTGCAGCCGAGCTTGAGCCTGAACAAAAAAACCAAATCAGCCATCGCGGAGCTGCGTTGCGCACGCTCGCCGCTCGCTTGGCCGATTGGAAGTGATGAACGCGACGATCGAGATCAAGCAGCAACGGCGCTCCGCCGCAAGTGTCGATGTTGCCGCGTATTTGCGGCCCGGCACTATTAACCTGCACGCTCTGCCGCCGCTCGCGCTCTACGTTCATTACCCATGGTGTGTCCGCAAGTGCCCGTATTGCGATTTCAATTCGCACGAGGTGAACCCGCAGAGTGCGCCGGAGGATGCAATATCTGGATGCAGTGCGCGCAGACATCGAGGCGGCGCTACCGCTTATCTGGGGGCGACGCATCGTCAGCATCTTCTTCGGCGGCGGCACACCCAGTCTGATGAGTGCCCAGGGACTCGACCGTCTGCTATCAGATATTCGTGCGTTGCTGCCGCTTGCGCTGGACTGCGAAATCACGCTGGAAGCCAATCCCGGAACTGTCGAAGCCGAGCGCTTTGCTTCGTACCGGGCGTCGGGGGTCAATCGACTGTCGATCGGCATTCAGTCGTTCGATGACAAGAAGCTTGCAGCACTCGGGCGAATTCACGATCGTGCCCAGGCACTTGCCGCGATTGAAGTCGCGCAGCGTCACTTCGACAACTTCAACCTGGATCTGATGTACGCGCTTCCTGGCCAGTCGCTGCTTGAACTTCAGGCTGATGTAGAAAGAGCGCTGGCGGCGCGTCCACCACATCTGTCGCTGTATCAACTGACACTCGAGCCGAACACGGTGTTTGCAAAATTCCCGCCGACGCTGCCCGATGAGGACACCGCGGCAGCGATGCAGGATTGGCTGGAGGAAAGGACCGCAGAAGCGGGGCTGCATCGTTACGAAGTATCAGCCTATGCGGCACCGACGCGTGAGTGCCAACATAACCTCAATTACTGGACTTACGGCGACTACCTTGGCGTTGGCGCTGGTGCCCACAGCAAGATCTCCTTTCCGCATCGAATCGTTCGACAGGTTCGGTTTCGTCAACCGGCGTCTTACATGGAGCGGGCAGCGGCAGGCGAGTTCGTCGCGGAAAGCCAGGAAATCGCACGCGACGAACTGCCGTTCGAATTCATGCTGAATGCGCTGCGCCTGACCGACGGAGTGCCTAGCGAACTCGTTCTCTGAGAGAACCGGCGTACCGCTCAACTCGATTGAGTCGGAGCTCGACGAGGCCGAGCGCCGGGGTTTACTGGTGCGAGATCACCAAAGGCTTGGGCCTTCACCGCGTGGGCTGCGCTTTCTCTCCGACCTGCAGGCGATGTTTCTGAAGTCTTAGATGCACTGAGTCCGTGCCTCATAACCCCTCTTCAGTGCATACTGCACTATTTTGGGGCGCAGCGTATCCGGCTTTTAACTGTTGTCGACTCGAACAGGTCGCGCTAACCGCTTGACGCACAACGGCTAGTGCAGTCAAGTATCTCTCGGCACCGCTTTTGGCACATTTAATGCGTTTGCGCTGCGGCACACCATTTTTGTTAACAGGCTAGGAGAACTCGCATGGCGACGGCCAAAGACGTAATGAAAACAATAAAGGACAACGAAGTGTTGTTCGTCGACCTACGTTTTACCGACACGAAGGGCAAGGAGCAGCACGTTTCGGTTCCTACGAAAGCCTTCGAGGACGACAAGTTTGAGCTTGGGCACGCCTTTGACGGTTCGTCAATCGCTGGCTGGAAAGGAATTGAAGCGTCGGACATGTTGCTGATGCCCGATCCCGACACCGCGCGCATGGATCCGTTTCGCGAAGAGAACACGTTGATTCTGACTTGCGATGTGATCGAGCCTTCAACGGGCAAGGGCTACGACAGAGATCCACGGTCGCTCGCCAAGCGCGCTGAGGCCTATTTGAAATCGACGGGCGTGGGCGATGTTGCGTACTTTGGACCCGAGCCTGAGTTTTTCATTTTCGATGCGGTCACATGGAGCGTCGATATGTCGGGCTCGATGGTTCGCATCAAGTCGGAAGAAGCGCCCTGGTCGACAGGCATCGACTATGAAGCCGGCAACCTTGCGCATCGGCCGGCGCTAAAGGGCGGCTACTTCCCGGTACCACCCACCGATTCACTGCAGGACATCCGCTCTGAGATGTGTCTTTTGCTCGAGCAGCAGGGCGTTGAAGTCGAAGTGCATCATCATGAAGTTGCTGCGCCGGGCCAATGTGAAATCGGCACCAAGTTCACCACGCTGACAAAACGCGCTGACTGGCTGCAGATTCTCAAGTACACGGTGTGGAACGTCGCCGCCAGCTATGGCAAGACAGCGACATTCATGCCCAAGCCCGTCGTCGGCGACAACGGCTCGGGAATGCACGTGCACCAGTCGATCTGGAACGGTGGCACCAATCTTTTTGCCGGCAACGGTTACGCGGGCCTCTCGGACTTTGCGCTGTACTACATCGGCGGCATCATCAAGCATGCGCGCGCGTTAAACGCGATTACCAACCCCGGCACCAATTCATACAAGCGGCTCGTGCCTGGATTCGAGGCGCCGGTGAAGCTTGCTTATTCAGCGCGTAACCGGTCGGCGTCGATACGCATCCCCTATGTTTCCAATCCAAAAGGCCGTCGGATCGAGGTGCGCTTTCCCGATCCGACCGCGAATGCTTATATGGCGTTTGCCGCGATGATGATGGCCGGGCTTGACGGCGTTCAGAACAAGATCCATCCGGGAGAGCCGGCCGATAAGAACCTGTACGACTTGCCCCCGGAAGAAGACGCGAAGATTCCTACGGTGTGTTCATCTCTCGAACAGGCGCTTGAATACCTGGACAACGACCGCGAGTTTCTGACGCGCGGCGGCGTTTTCAGCAACGACCTGATTGACGCTTACATCGCCCTCAAAATGGATGAGGTGACGCGCTTCCGGATGACGACTCACCCGCTTGAATTCGACATGTATTACAGCTCGTAGTCCAGGGACGACGTAAAGGAACCGGGGCGCAGTTGCAGCAACAAAGCGCCCTCCCACGAATGCGGGAACTGGACCGACAAGACGGCTTACTCAGCGGATCCAAAGGCGGAGTCCTGTCATACACTGCGCGCCTCTCGCCTCTCGGGGAATCGCCCAGTGACGCGTCTTGCCTCAGTACTTGGTTTCATTTCCGGCGCCTTGGTATCGACCGGCGCATTGGCACAATCGTCCGACATCTTTGTCTGCGTAGGCGAAAACGGGGAGAAGCAGTTCACCAACACAGGCAACGTCAAGACCTGCAAGCGGATGGACGTGCAGCCGATATTGACACTGCCGGCATCGCGTGTGCCGCAATCCAGAAACGGCGTGCAGCCTGCGGTCGAGCAACGTGCCTCGGTGTCGCCGGCCAGTTTCCCGCGTGTGGATGGCGATACTCAACGCACTCGCGATCAAGATCGGCGCCGTATTTTGGAAGACGAATTGAGAGGCGAGGAAGAGCGTCTCGCCAAGCTCAAGTCGGAGTTCAACAACGGCGAGCCCGAGCGGCGCGGTGATGAGCGCAACTTTGCGCTTTACAAGGAGCGGACGCAGCGGCTGCAGGAAGACATCGCGCGCACCGAAAACAACGTGCGCGCACTCGCGCGCGAGATGTCGCTGCTCAAAACTCAGTAAGCTTCTTTTTCGCTTTACCCGCGGTGCACGGGACTGCGCATGAGCGCAGTCGAGCTGTTCGCGCTTACCCAGCCGCCATACGACGGCCTCGACCTGCTGTCCACCGCGGTGCTGCTGGTTGACAGTAGCGGTCGAATCGCGCACGTCAATCAGTCAGCAGAGCTGCTGTTCGACACGTCGCGCAAGACGCTGATTGGCCAGCTTGCCGGCCGTGTGCTTGGCGACGACGCCGAAATGCGGCAACTGGTGACCGACGCGCAGGCCAATGCATTTGGCCAACGCAAGCAGATCATGGAACTGCGGCGCGTCGGACGTGAGCCGCTTCCGGTACGGGTGGTCGCGGCTGTCCAGTTTGTCGCAAACATCCCGCTGGTTCTCGAAGTCACCGAGATCGAACAACAGTTGAAGGTCGACCGTGAGGAACGTCAGATCGGCCTGACCGAGGCGAATCGCGAGCTGTTGCGCAACCTCGCGCACGAGATCAAGAATCCGTTGGGTGGTGTGCGTGGAGCGGCGCAGCTGCTTGAAGCAGAGCTCGCGAGCAACGAGCAGCGCGAGTACACGCGCGTCATCATTGCCGAAGCCGATCGCCTGCACGCACTCGTCGATCGCCTGCTGATGCCGCATCGTGCTCCGCGCGTCGTGTCGGAGATGAACATTCACGAAGTATGCGAGCGGGTGCGGCTGATCATGGTGTCCGAGTTTCCGCGCGGACTGACGATCACGCGGGATTACGACGCAAGTGCGCCGGAATTTCGCGGCGATAAGGAGCAGCTGATTCAGGCGCTGCTCAATGTTGTGCGCAACGCTGCGCAGGCACTTGAAACCAGAATCACCGCCGGCGACGCTGAGATAGTGCTGCGGACACGCGTCGCCCGGCAAGTCACTATTGCACGCGCAAGGCATCGGCTGGCACTCGATCTGCGCGTGATCGACAACGGGCCCGGTATTCCAGAGCCGTTAAAGGACCGAATTTTCTTTCCGCTGGTGTCGGGTCGCGATGGTGGCAACGGTCTGGGACTGACGCTGGCGCAGAATTTCATCCAGCAGCACGACGGAATGATTGAAGCCGACAGCCGTCCAGGTCGGACCAACTTCCGCATTTTGATTCCACTGGCATGAAGCCTGTCTGGATCGTCGACGACGACCGTTCGATCCGCTGGGTGCTGGAGAAGGCACTCGCGCGCGAAAACATTCCATGCAAGGCGTTCGGTGGCGGACAGGAAGTGTTGTCCGAGCTCGAGCACGACACGCCGCAAGTGTTGGTGTCCGACATTCGGATGCCGGGAATCAACGGGACCGAACTGCTGCGCGCCGTCAAGCGCAAGCACCCCGGGCTTCCCGTGATCATCATGACGGCGTTCTCGGACCTCGACAGCGCGGTCTCATCGTTTCAAGGCGGCGCGTTCGAATATCTGCCGAAGCCGTTCGACGTCGATCGGGCTGTCGAGCTGATTCGCCGCGCCGTCGACGAGAGCGTGCGCGAGTCTCAAGCCGACGAATCGCTGTCGGACGTTCCGGAAATTCTCGGACAGGCACCGTCGATGCAGGAAGTGTTTCGTGCGATTGGCCGGCTGTCGCAGTCGAATGTGACGGTGCTGCTGACTGGCGAGTCGGGCAGCGGCAAGGAAGTCGTCGCGCGTGCTCTGCACAAGCACAGCCCGCGCGCCCAGATGCCGTTTATCGCGCTCAACATGGCTGCGATCCCTCGCGATCTGCTGGAGAGCGAACTGTTCGGACACGAGCGCGGCGCGTTTACGGGTGCACAGGCAATGCGACGAGGCCGCTTCGAGCAGGCCGAGGGCGGAACGCTGTTTCTCGATGAGATTGGCGACATGCCGTCCGAATTGCAGACGCGGTTGTTGCGCGTGTTGTCGGACGGAACGTATTACCGCGTCGGTGGGCATCAGCCGATCAAGGCCGACGCGCGCGTGATCGCTGCCACGCACCAGAACCTTGAAGAGCGCGTTCGGCAAGGCTCGTTCCGCGAAGACCTGTATCACCGCTTGAACGTGATCAAGCTACGTCTGCCGTCGCTGCGTGAGCGGCGCGAAGACATTGCATTGCTCGCTCGCCACTTTTTGGCGAAAAGCGCAGCGGAGCTTGCTGTTGAAACCAAACGGTTGTCTGACGACGCACTGGCATTCATCAGTCAACTACCGTTTCCGGGCAACGTCCGGCAACTCGAAAATCTCTGTCATTGGCTGACCGTGCTCGCGCCGGCGCAAGTCGTCAAAGTCGAAGATCTGCCTCTCGACGTTCGTCACGAGACCGCATCGCTTGCTGCGCCCGGGTCAGTCAATATTCCAGCGGCGGTCAACGGTGCTCCACCGCCGGCGGTGGCACCGTCCCCAATGTGGTCCGACCAGGACTGGCTTACCCAGTTAACTGCAGAGGTTGAGCGCCGACTGAAAGCCGGCACGCCCGACGTGATGGATGCGCTGGCTCGTGAATTCGAAGCCACTGTAATTCGCACTGCCCTAAAACACACTCATGGGCGACGTATCGATGCCGCCACGCGCCTTGGTCTCGGGCGCAACACCATCACCCGCAAAATTCAGGATCTCGGGCTCGAAGAGTAGGAAGCCCACAGGAAACAACGCGCCCGACCTGCAGTCCCTGCATTTCGTCGCACCTTGCCGCAGTTCGTCGCAGCAACCGCGACGCCGCCACTCCGTCGAGGATAATCGCGCCCCATTACGGATGGTTGGCCGAGAGCCGTACGTCCCAGGGGGATTGTTTGGATGCGTAAGCGCACAGGGTGGATATTGACCGCAGCGTTGGCTGCCGTTGTCGTGGCGGGTGCCGCGATTGCGATTTCGTCAAAGAGAGCGCGACGCCAACGCAGCGAAGAAGGGCGACCGGCCTCCGCTTGAATTTTCGCAGCGCGACGTCGTTTCGCTGCAGCCGAAGCGTTTGTCGGTTGAACTGGCAGTTCCCGGGTCGGTTCAGGCAGTTTCGCAGGCGACGGTGCGTGCGAAGCTTTCGGCCGAAGTCAAGCGCGTGCTCGTGCGTGAAGGCGACCGGGTAACAGCTGGCCAAGCAGATTGCCGAATTCGACACAGCACAGTTGCGCGCTCAGATGGCCGAGCGCAAAGCGACGCTCGAATCATCGCGTGCGCAATTGGCGATGGCTGATCGAACACGTCAGGCCAACGCGCAGCTCGTCAAGCAGAATTTCATTTCTCAGAATGCATTCGATACCGCGGACAGCGCCCATCAGGTGCAGCTTGCAGCGGTCGCAACGGCCCAGGCGCAACTGGAGCTGACGCAGCTGTCGATGGCCGATGCCGTCGTGCGAGCACCGATCTCGGGCACGGTGTCCAAGCGCCATGTACAGCCGGGCGAAAAAGTTAGCTTCGACGCTCCGCTGTTGTCGATCGTCGATCTGACACAGCTGGAGGTGCAGGCGCAGGTGCCGATCTCCGACGTTACGCAGATTCGCAAGGGGATGCCGACCCAAGTCGGCGTCGAAGGCATCGACGGTCGCAACTTCGAAGGGCGCGTCGAGCGCATAAATCCGAGCGCTGAGCCGGGTACGCGCACGATCAACGTTTATGTATCGCTGTCGAATGAGGACTCGCTGCTGAAGGCCGGCATGTTTGCGCGCGTATTGCTTACGGTGGCACCCGAGGTCGAGGTCCTCGCGTTGCCGCTGTCAGCGGTGCGCACCGAGGCCGCGCAGACTTTCGTGTGGATCGTGTCTGATGAGAAGCTTGCGCGCAGGAACGTTGTGATCGGCAAGCGCGACGAGCGGGCACAGTTGGTCGAAGTGACTTCCGGGTTGGCCCCCGGAGAGGTGGTGCTCGCGACGAAGTTCGACAACTTGAAGGACGGACTGGCTGCCAAGGTCATCAGCCAGGTGCCTGATTCGAGAATCGCAGATAAGGAGCGCTCGCGCTCCGGCACGAAACTAGAGCGAGCCAGATATGTGGATGACTCGCGTCTCGATCAATCATCCCGTTTTCGCGACGATGGTGATGGTGGCGCTTGACCGTGCTCGGGCTTTTCTCATACGTCAAACTGGGTGTCGAAGCGATGCCCGATGTGCGTCCACCGATGGTGTCGATTCAGGTGCGCTACCCGGGTGCATCGCCCGAGCAGGTGGAAAACGATCTGGCAAAGCCGATCGAAAACGCGGTCAACACCGTGGCCGGCGTCAAGCGGATCTTGTCGGCATCGTATGAAGGTATGTCGTTTACATGGATCGAATTTCGCCTTGACGTCGACACCGACCGTGTGACGCAGGAAGTGCGCGACAAGATTGCGCAGATTCGCGCAGGCTTTCCGCGCGACGTCAAAGACCCGGTCGTGCAACGCGGCGGCGACGAAAACGACGAGCCGGTCGCTTTTTATGCGCTGCTAGGCAAAGAGTTGTCGCAGCGTCAGTTGACGACGCTCGGCGAGCAGGTCGTGCAAAAAGGCTTTGAGCGTGTCAGCGGCGTCGGCAGGGTCGCGCTCGGCGGCACCGTAACGCGCGAGATTCAGGTGCGAGTCGATCCCGGTCGCCTCACAGCGTTCGGTCTGACCGTGGACCAGGTCGTGACTGCGCTGCGTAACGCGAATGTCAGCGTTCCTGTCGGCACGATCAGCAACAACACGGTCGAAGCGATCGTTCGTGTCGACGGCCGCATCGAAGTGCCCGCCAATTTTGGCAAGATCATCGTCGCACGTAAGAATGGCGCACCGATCCTGCTGTCGCAGGTCGCCGAAGTGTTCGACACCGAGCGCGAACGCAACTCGATCGCACGCATCAACGGCGTACCGGCGGTCAGCTTCTACATCTTCAAGGCTCAGGACGCCAACATCGTGCAGGTAGGCGACAACCTGAAGATCGCCGCCGAAGATATTCGAAAGCTGTTGCCGGCGGGTACCGAGCTGAAGCTGCTGCGCTCGAGTTCAGACTTCGTCAAAAATGCCGTCAACAATGTCAAAGTGACGATCATCGAAGGCGCGCTGCTGACGGTGCTGATCGTGTTCCTGTTTCTCGGCAGTTGGCGCAGCACCGTGATTACCGGGCTGACGTTGCCTATCGCAGTGATTGCCACATTCATCTCGCTCAGGGTGTTCGGTTTCACGCTGAACTACATGACGATGATGGCGTTGAGCCTGTGCATCGGTCTGTTGATCGACGACGCAATCGTCGTGCGCGAAAACATCGTGCGCCATATTCACATGGGCAAGGACCACTACACCGCTGCACGCGAAGGCACCGACGAAATTGGACTTGCGGTTCTCGCGACGACGTTCTCGATCGTGGCGGTGTTCGTGCCGATCGCGTTCATGGGCGGCATCGTCGGGAAGTTTTTTTATCCGTTCGGCATCACCGTTGCGGTGGCGGTGCTGGTGTCGATGTTCGTCAGCTTCACGCTGGACCCGATGTTGTCTGCCGTTTGGAGGGATCCGCCGCGCGGCATGCACGATGCGCGCTTCGTCGGCCCGGTGCTGCGCGGATTCGATCGATTCATGGAGCGCGTCCATGCGATCTATGGCCGCCTGCTCGGCTGGGTGCTGTCGCCGCGCCAATGGACGCTTGGCACCACAGTGCAGAAGGTCAATGTTCCTGTCGGTGTGCCGTCGTTTGGAGTCTGGCGCGCGCTGCGTACGCTCGACGCCCACCAACTGAAACCGCGCTTTGCGACGATCAGCCCGCGCGGAATCACACTGTGGATTGCGGCGCTGAGTTTTGCGCTCGCGATTCCAATCGCCGGGGTTGTGGGCACCGAGATGATGCCGGAAAGCGACCAGAGCTTTACCAGCGTGCGATTGACGATGCCGGTCGGCTCCAGCCTCGAGTACGCCGACGAGCGCGTAAAGCGTGTCGAGCAGGCGTTGCGCGAATTCAAGGAGATCGATGCGATCGATGCCGGCATCGGCACCGAGGGCGCGAAGAACACCGGACGGCTGAATCTCAAACTCGTGCCGCGATCCGAGCGCAATCGCTCGCAGAAAAAGCTGGAGGAGGCGATCCGGCAAAGGTTGGCTGCGATTCCAGGTATCGAAATGAAAGTCGGCTGGGGCGGCCCGATCTACGTCGCGCTGCTGGGCAATAACGACGCCGAGATGCAGCGCGTCATCGCCGACTTGCGACAGAAGATCGCTTCGATTCGTGGCATCACAGATATCGAGGTATCGCACAAGGAAGGAACTCCTGCGCTGTCTGTGCGGTTGAAACCCGAACTCGCTTCGGAATACGGCGTCACCTATGCCCAACTCGGCACGACGCTGCGCGCGCTGATCGGCGGTGAGAACTCCGGTTACTGGCTTGCGCCCGATGGGCAGAACTACGAAGTGATCACGCAGATTCCGCGCGCCAGCCGCACGGTGATCGACGATATTTCGGGAATGAATATCGCCACCACCCGTTTGATGGCAGACGGCACGCCCGAGGTCATTCCGCTGCGCGCTATTGCGACGATCGAGCGCACTTTCAATCCTGAGAACATCCGGCGTCAGGATTTGCAACGCAGGATTGCGCTGTGGGCCAACGTCCAGGGACGCCCTTCGGGCGACGCGGGCAAGGAAGTACAGGCAATGGTCAAGGCTTACGAGCTGCCGCCAGGGTTGCGGTTTGATGTCGGGGGGCAGATTCGTGAGCAGGAAGAAGTCAACGCCGCGATCTTCGGTGCACTTGCACTCGCGGTGATCTTTATCTACATCGTGCTGGCGTCCCAGTTCGGCAGCTTCCTGCAGCCGATTGCAATCATGGCGTCACTTCCGCTGTCGATCGTCGGCGTAATGCTTGCGCTGCTGATTACCAATACGACGCTGAATATTTTCTCGATGATCGGTATCGTGTTCTTGATGGGGCTGGTCACAAAGAATGCAATTTTGCTGGTGGACTTTGCAAACAAGGGTCAGCGTGAAGGACTGTCGCGCAACGAAGCTTTGCTTGCCGCAGGTCAGGTCCGGCTGCGCCCGATATTGATGACCACCGCGGCGATGATCTTTGGAATGCTGCCCTTGGCGATGGGGCTGGGCGAGGGTTCCGAGCAGCAGGCACCGATGGGTCGCGCCATCATCGGTGGTGTCATCACGTCAACATTGCTGACGCTGGTCGTGGTTCCTGTGATCTACAGCTATCTTGACGCGTTCGAGCGTCGGTTCAAAGCCCGGCGCCGCGGGGCACCTGCACTGACGCACCAGCCTGCCCGGCATTTATAGTCAGCTGGTCATAATTGCATCAGCAGAGGGTAGCGATGAGCACGGACGACGCACGACCAAGCGAATCGAATAACGCTGTGGGCGTAGAGCAGCGTGCACGCCGTCGCCTCGTCGCAGAAAAGGCCTTTTACATTCATCTGGCGACCTATGTCATCGTGATCAGCGCGCTGTTCGTCATTAACGCGCTAACCGGTCACGGCCGATGGTGGTTCGTGTGGCCTGCCATTGGATGGGGCATCGGCCTCACGATTCATGCGCTTGCTACGTTTGGCATGATTGGCCTGCTCGGCCGCGACTGGGAACAGCGTCGGTTGAAGGAATTGATGGAGGAAGAACAACGCCGCCGCGTCTGATCGAGCAACTGGATTGCTCATGGCGCGCGCCGCTTCGTGGCTCGAGCAGGATCCCGACGATCGGGTTGTGCGCTGGGGCTGGATGCTGTGGATCGCCTGGGGCGTTATCGGTGGCGCACTGCTTCTTACCGACGTCAGGGCGGGTACTGGTGTTTTGAGTCTGGTGCTCGTGGCCCCGTTTTGGGGAATGTGGGCGCTGTGGCCGATGTATCGCTTCTTACGGGCGTTGTGGCGCTGGCAGTACGACAGCGGATGGGCCGAATCGAACGGCGCTTACTACGAGTTCGATGGACGACAGATACGAATTCTTATGCAGGGCGATTCGATATGGATTGCCGCTGACGACGTCTTCGACGCTCTAGGGCTTAAAGGACGTCAACGCAACGTCGCACGTGTTCGCGAGATTGCGGGACGCGATGGACTCGCGCGACCACCTGGCCTGCGTCTGATGGCGTTCTCCGAGATCGGAATCAAGGCGTGGCTCGATCGGCGTACGGATACCGTCGCGCACAAGTTCTCGTATTGGTTGGACAAGCAGGTGATTGCGCCGTATCGCAGGCGCCAGGAACTGGCGCGGGACGAAGACAATTGACCGTTTGACGACAGCGGTTGACCACGTGCCGCTATGCAAGCAACGTGCAACGGCAAGCGCAACGCTAACTGCTACTGCTTAGCGACCGCCGCCGGCGCTTTCTCTTTCTGCGTGAGCGGCCGCGCCGGCTCTTGTCTAAAAGCGGAAGTCAGCTGTGATGTCTTCGGATATCCGGACGCATCGAGCGTGATGTTCCACTCGTCAGGATCGAAACCGATCAGCGATGCGGTTCCGACGGTCGCCACTGGCACTCCCTCTGCCTGAGTTAGCCGCTTGAGCTCGATGGAGTCATCACCGGTTTCAATTGTGCGCTCAGCGAATGGTATGCCTCGCTTAACCAGGAACTCTCGTGCTGTAACACACGGCGGGCATTTGCCCGCGGTAAAGAGCATCACTGGATACATCGACTGCGCGCGCCGAACTTGATAAGGCAACAGCGATTGGACCTGTTCCCCAATCTGCCGCAGATCAATCCGCAGAAGATTCAGCGCGTCGGGCGGCGGCCGGTCACCGTAATTGACCTGGCCGCGGGTATCGGTCCAGCGATAAAGAAACTTGCGCTCTTTGTCGGGGTCAGCCAGTGCCTGGGCCATCACCGACGACTGCATCAGCGCCACGATTCCCACAGCGATGAATCTGGACAACAAGGTCGACAATTTCATTCATTACTCCGTGCTGTTAGCTCTTAGGCGCCGGCGAGTTCGAATTCGGGGCAGGCCGCTCCGGCGGATCGCGTGGCAGGATCGGTTTCGGTGGCTCGGGGCGATACGTGGGCGGTAACACGATCTGAGCCGGGTAGCCCGCGGCACTCAGCGCGACCGACCATGTGCCTTCGTTGAATCCCAAATGCGGCGTGCGACCCAGTGTCATGACAGGTACCGAAGTGGTTCCGACGCGACGCTTGAACTCTTCGGCATCGACCTCGGTGTCCACGACGATTTCCTGATACGGGGTTCCGCGCCGGCGCAACCAGGCGCGCGCCGACTCGCATGGCCCACAATCCGGTGCCGTATAGAGCGTGATCGGAAGGTTTTGCATCGCCCTGCGCAACTCGAACGGAATGCCACCCGTAGGATCGGCGCTCTCCGAGCGGCTGCGGCCATCTATTCGCGACAGGTTTTTCGCCTCCGCTGGCGGCGCATCGCCATAGTTGACGCGACCATCAGGGTCCGTCCAGCGATACTGCGCCGCCGCCGGCAGTGCGACTGCCAGCAGGGTAGCCAGAACCAGGCGGGAAACATCAACATTCATCGTTCTAGCTCACCATTCCGCTATGTCTTAACAGTGCATCGATCGAGGGCTTGCGACCGCGAAACGCGACGAACGACTGCATCGCCGGACGGCTGCCCCCGACTGCCAATACCTCGTCGAGAAATCGGCTGCCGATCGCAGGGTTAAGCACGCTGCCATCCTCGTTCTCTTCGAAGGCCGAATATGCGTCGGCCGACAAAACCTCGGCCCATTTGTAGCTGTAATAGCCTGCGGCGTAACCGCCCGCGAAGATGTGCGAGAAAGAGTGCGGAAAACGGTTGTATTCGGGGGGAACAAGCACTGAAACCTCACGGCGCACATCCGCCAGCAGCTTCATCACATGCGCTTCGTCGGGATATTCGGCGTCCGAATGCAGCAGCATGTCGAACAGCGCAAATTCGAGCTGGCGCAGCGTAAACATCCCGCTCTGAAAGTTCTTCGCGGCCAGCATCCTTTCGAATAACTGGCGCGGTAACTTGTCGCCGGTGTCAACGTGTCCTGTCAGCATCTGCAGAACTTCCCATTCCCAGGCAAAGTTCTCCATAAACTGCGACGGCAATTCGACCGCATCCCACTCGACGCCTTGAATGCCCGAAACCGACGGCTCGTCGACCCGCGTTAGCATGTGGTGCAGACCATGTCCAAACTCGTGAAACAACGTGAGCACCTCGTCGTGCTTAAGCGTGGCCGGCTTGCCGCCGGCCGGCCGCGAAAAATTACAAGTCAGGAACGACACAGGGGATGCGAGCGCGGTACGCCTTGCGCGCCGACTACGCGCATCGCCCTGCCAGGCGCCCCCTTGCTTATGGTCGCGCGCGTATAGGTCCAGATAAAACTGCCCCACCAGCTGCCCGCGCAGATTTTCAATTCGGTAGAAGCGCACATCCGGATGCCACACGGGTGCTTCCTCCTGCCTGATCGCGACAGCGAAAAGTGTTTCGATTACCTTGAATAAGCCGGCGAGTACGCGCGGCTCGGTGAAGTACTGCTTCAACTCTTGCTCGGAATATGAGTAACGCTGCTCACGCAGCTTCTCGCTGGCGTACGACAGGTCCCACGGCTGCAGGTCACTGATGGCGAGATGCTTTGCCGCAAACTCGCGAAGCTCGCCGATGTCGCGCTCCGCATACGGCTTCGCGCGGCGCGCGAGATCGCGCAGAAACTCGAGCACATGTGTCGGGCTTTCTGCCATTTTCGCCACCAAAGACACTTCTGCGAAGCTTTCATATCCGAGAAGCTGAGCGTGCTCACGGCGCAGCTTTAACAGCTCGACCATTAATGGGCCGTTGTTCCAGTCCGGATTGCCGAATTCAGACGCCTTGGTCGAATAGGCGCGGTACATCTGTTGGCGCAGCGCGCGGTCATGCGCGTAATCGACGATCGCTGAATAGCTGGGATACTGCAGCGAGATCTTGTAGCCCGTCCTACCATCTGCGTGCGCTGATTCGGACAGCATATGTAATGCGTCCTCCGGCACACCGGCCAGTGCGCCGGCGTCATCGACATACAGCGCAAATGCATTGGTCGCATCGAGCACGTTTTCGGAAAAGCGGGTTGAAACCTGCGATTCGCGTTCACGAATTTTTTTGAAGCGAGTCTTTTGTTCCGGGGCCAACTCGGCGCCACCGAGACGAAAGTCACGCAACTCGTTCTGAACGACCTTTCGCCGGACCTCCGGCCACTGAGCAAAGTCTTCCGCAGCTGCCAGCGCCTTGAATTTTTGGTACAGCGCCACGTTTTGCGAAAGCTCGGTCCAAAACTCCGTCAGTTTGGGCAAATTCACGTTGTATTGCTCGCGCAAAGCAGGCGTGTCGACCACGGCGTTCATGTGCGACACCGATCCCCATGCGCGGCCAAGCCGGTCGGTCGCTTCGTTCAATGGCTCGACTACCGAATCCCACGTGGCCTTTGAACCGTCTTCGGTGATGCGCGACACGACTTCGCGCGCATCGGCGAGCAGCTCGTCGATCGCAGGGGACACGTCGTCCGGTTGTATCTGGTCGAAGCGTGGCAGGCCAGCGAAATCAAGCAGCGGGTTGCCCTCCCGTTGTTGCTGATGTTGCTGTTCTGGCGGGGGGCTAATTTTTTCAGTGATGTCCATTCATTGAACCCGGGGTAAATTGGCGCGGCGTTCGGCCGCTTCTACGGTATTGGTCAAAAGCATTGCGATCGTCATCGGTCCGACGCCGCCGGGGACCGGCGAGATCCAACTGGCTACCTGCCGGACGTTGTTGAAATCGACGTCGCCTGCAAGCTTGCCCTCAGGCGTGCGGTTGGTGCCGACGTCGATCACGACTGCGCCTGGTTTCACCATCTCCGCCGTCACCAGATTACGTCGACCCACCGCCGCGATCAGGATGTCTGCTGTGCGCGTATGCGAAGCAAGGTCACGCGTCTTGCTGTGCGCAATGGTGACGGTCGCATTGGCAGCAAGAAGCAGCATTGCCATCGGCTTGCCCACCATGTTCGAGCGCCCGAGTACGACTGCGTGGCGACCTTCGATGCTGGCATTGATCGACTGCAGCATCCTGATGACGCCAAAGGGCGTACACGATCGAAAATGGGGTGTTCCCATCAGCGTCAAACCCGCGTTCGTCGCGTGCAGGCCATCGACGTCTTTCTCGAAAGCGATCGACTCCACCACCTTTGCAGAATCAAGGTGCTTTGGCAGCGGGGTCTGCACCAGAATGCCATGCACTTCGGGATCGGCATTCAACTGCCCGATGCGTGCTAGCAGCGCGATCTCGGGTGTGTCGGATGGAAGCCGGTCGATCGTTGAGCGAATTCCGATTTGCTCGCACGCCACTGCCTTGTTGCGCACGTAGACCGCCGAGGCCGGATCGTCTCCCACCAGGATGACAGCAAGGCCAGGCTTGAAACCGGCAGCGCTTAGCTGCTGAACACGAGGCACGAGTGCGTTGCGTACGTCAGCCGCAAGCGCCTTGCCATCGATAATGCGAGCAGTCACAGCCTTTCCTGTTTCGGTTGTCGGGCAACCGACGAGTTTACGAGGCTGCGGCGCAGCGCAACGAACTACTGACGCAGCGCACCTCCCGTCAGTACGGTGCGCATCAGATCCGCCACGGTGTTGGCATTCATCTTGTCCATGATATTGGCGCGGTGGGCCTCGACGGTCTTGATCGAGATTCCGAGATCATCGGCGATTTGCTTGTTCAGGCGTCCTGCGACGATGCGTTCCAGCACCTGTTGTTCGCGCGGGGTGAGCTTGCCCAGCAATGCTTCGCTCAACCGCTGCCTTTCGCTCTCCGAGGCGTATGCACGTGCTTCGCCTAGCATGCGCTCTACCAGTGCCTTCAGCGCCGCCTGATCGAACGGCTTCTCAATAAAATCAACCGCTCCTTTTTTCATTGTTGAAACCGCCATCGGCACGTCGCCGTGGCCGGTGATAAAAATGATCGGCAATCTGGACTTGCGGGTTATCAATTGTTCCTGCAGCTCGAGTCCACTCATTCCGGGCATGCGCACGTCGAAAATCGCAACCGCGATGGCCGCAGGATCGTGCTTCGCCAAAAACTCTTCGGCACTTGGGAAACCAATCACGCGATAGCGGCTTGCCTCAAGCAGCCACTGCACTGAATCTCGCACTGCGTCGTCATCATCGACGACGTACACGACACCCATCGTTTCCACGCTTTCGCTTGCCCGCTCGTTCACCTGACGTTCGCTCACTTGACATCCTCTCTGGCTTCACTCGGTTCCAGCGGTAGCGTGAACGTGAAGATCGCTCCGCCCTCGGGGTTGCGCTCGACGTTCAAACGTCCATGGTGAAACTCAACGATCGATCGGCAAATATTGAGCCCCATTCCCATCCCTTCGGATTTGGTGCTGAAAAACGGTTGGAACAGATTTGCACGCTGCAGTTCCGAAAGGCCGGATCCGCGATCAATAACCGAAAATTCGGCCATATCGTCCTGGCGGCGAACCACAAGATCGATCCTGCGTAATGCGGCCTGATCCATCGCGTCGACCGCGTTCTTCAATAGGTTCAGCAGCAGTTGCTCGATCAGGATGGGATCGACATCGAGTGGAGGTAGACCCGCTTGCACATCCGTATGGATCGTGATGCCTTTTTTCGCCGCTTCGATGTCTGCAAAGCCGATCGCGTCTTCGACAATGCGCGCCACCTCCGTCGGGCGACGGCGCGGCTCGGAGCGTTTCACAAACTCCCGAATACGCCGAATGATATTGCCGGCGCGCTGCGCCTGTCCTGCGGTTTTCTCCAGAGCTGGCAGCAACTCGTCGTGCGACATGCCTCCATCCTTCATGCGCGTTACCGCCCCCAGGCTGTAGTTAGTGATAGCTGTTAAAGGTTGATTGAGCTCGTGTGCAAGCGATGAGGCCATCTCTCCCATCGTCATCAGGCGCGATGTCAGCTCGACCTTCTCCTGCTGCTGGCGCACCATATTTTCGCTGGCTCTGCGTTCGGTGATATCGGTCGCAATCTGTAGACGCACATCGCGCCCGTCCACCCAGCGTACGTCGCGTGTTCGCACGTCGAACCAGCGCGAGACATCCGCGTCAAACGCCTCGCCGGCGACTGCGTTTTGGGATAACAACGCGCGTAGCCGGCGGTGGCCGGTCGGCGACGAGCCGTACAGGTCGCGATAGCTGCGGTTTGCGAAAAGCAACTCGTCGCCGCGATCGTCCGCGACCACGGATACCGCGGCATCCAGCGACTCAAGCACTGTGGTGAATCGCTCATGCGCCGCGGCGAGTTGTTCACTGATGCGGTTCGGCTCCGTGATATCTGCCATCGCCGACATCCATCCGAGCTGCTCGCCGTCATCGGTTCGCAACGCTGAAAAATACATTCGTGCGTCAAACAGCGTTCCGTCACGCCGCAGGACTTTCAGCTCGAACCCGCTCGCTGGTGCCTGGCCTGCCAGAACGATCGCGAGCTTGGCCTGGTACTCCGCTTGACGTTCGTGCGGCCAGTAGGGAAACGGCGGCGCCTTGCCGATGAGTTCCTCAACTGGCCAGCCCGTCATCTGGACGAACGCCTGATTTACATGCCTCAGAACACCTGTGCGATCGATCACACCCATGCCGGTCGCGAGCGAATCCTCCATCGAACGGCGAAATGCGGTTTCCGTGCGCAGCACTCTTTCAACCTGCGCCTGCTTGACGTCGCGCCGCGCGAGTGCGACCAGCGTGGCCATGACGATCAGCGTCAACCCGACGACGAGCCAGGACAATGCATTGCCGAGCACGGGTGAGCGCTGCCGGAACGGCGATGCCTGCACCATGATGCCGTCCGACAGAAGCGGTGCGCGCACGGCATAGCGCGGCTCGCCGGCCGGCACCTCTCCGCTGGTCGACGCCGCCAGTATCGTGCCGTCACCATCGCGCAGCGCGATTCGATAGCGTTGGCCCAACTCGGGCTTGACCGTTTGGCGCAGCAGTTCGGGCAGCGAAACGCGAGCCAGCACTGCCCCTACGTAACGGTCGTCGCTGAAGACCGGCGTGACCAGATCGGTAAATGGGCTGCCGTTATCGGGACTCGGACGCGACTCGTCTTCGTACGGCGGCGAGAAAGAAGTGGAATGCGTTTCGCGGGCCTGCTTGATCACCGACCGTATGACTTCTGCGCCGATCTCTGACGTCGCCGGACGTGCCCAGTCGGCAAGCGGGTTGGGTGATTGCACCGACCAGCGAACACGGTCCTTGCTGTCAACGTAAGCCAGATGCAGCAACTCCGGCTTGGACATCATCAACTCGCGGCCGGTCGATGCGAACCTGTCCTGGTTGTATTTGGCATCGCCAATTTCAAGTCCGATGCTGGTAGTTGCCTCGGTCATCGTTTGCAGCCGAAGTGACAACGATTGCGCGACAGTGTCGACGTCGCGCGTCAGCGCATCGCGCTGCAACGCGCGATCCTCGTTGATCAGCAGATAGGCGAGACCGGCGATCGAGACCGCGAGGACCAGAATGGCGAGTAGATGCGCGTAGCGGCTGAGATTGAAGCCGCTGTCTTTCTCCCGCGCCAATGGATCGAACGCGAGAAGCACGGGATCTATCGGCGGAGTGGGGCGGGCACGCATCAGCGCTCGTTCAATACATTTGACTGGCGGCGACGCGCCGCGAACCGAGCCTATTATGGACAGCACTTGCGCGGGTCGCGGCTCATTCCGCAGAACTCTAGACGTTTCGTATTACGAAAACGAATGCCGCTATTTGAAAACTAAGCAAGGGCTGGTATCGTCGCGCCAGAACAATAGGAGACTGTATGTCCGCACTTTTCCAACAAGCGGCCAACGACCCAGACACACTTGAAACCAACGAGTGGCTCGACGCGCTCGAAACGGTGATCGAGCGTGAGGGTCCGGAGCGCGCTCACTTTCTGCTTGAAGCGCTTATCGATAAGGCGCGTCGCTCGGGAACCCACCTTCCGTATTCGGCGAACACCGCCTACATCAACACCATTCCGCCGCACCTTGAGGAACATTTGCCGGGCGACGCGTCGATTGAAGCTCGCATCCGGGCTTACAACCGATGGAATGCAATGGCGATTGTGGTGCGCGCGAACCGCGGCGAGGGCGAGCTCGGAGGGCATATCGCCAGCTATGCGTCGTCGAGCACGCTGATGGAGGTGGGGTTCAATCACTTCTGGCGGGCGCCGGCCGCGGATTTTGGCGGCGACCTGATCTACTTTCAGGGGCACTGTTCGGCAGGCGTCTACGCGCGAGCCTTTTTAGAAGGCCGCTTGACCGAGGAGCAGCTGGTCAATTTCCGGCGTGACGTCGATGGCAAGGGTGTGACCTCGTATCCACATCCGAAGCTGATGCCGGAGTTCTGGCAGTTTCCAACGGTATCGATGGGCCTCGGACCGATTCAGGCGATCTATCAGGCGAGGTTCTTGAAGTATCTGCACGCGCGGGGGATTGCTAATACCGAGGGTCGCAAGGTCTGGGTCTTTTGCGGTGACGGCGAAATGGACGAACCCGAGTCGCTTGGTGCGATCGGACTTGCCGCGCGTGAAAAACTCGACAATTTGATTTTCGTCGTCAACTGCAACCTGCAGCGGCTCGACGGTCCGGTGCGCGGCAACGGCAAGATCATTCAGGAGCTCGAAGGCACTTTTCGCGGCGCCGGATGGAACGTGCTGAAGGTCATCTGGGGTTCGTACTGGGATCCGCTGCTGGCGCGCGATCATGAAGGCCGGCTATTGCGCGTGATGGAAGACACGGTCGACGGCGAGTACCAGAACTACAAGGCCAACGACGGCGCGTTTGTCCGCAAGAACTTCTTCGGCAAGGATCCGAAGCTGCTGGAAATGGTCTCGCGCATGAGCGACGATGACATCTGGCGGCTTAATCGCGGTGGTCACGATCCGCACAAGATTTACGCGGCGTATTCAGCGGCCAGTAAACATACCGGCCAGCCGACGGTGATTCTGGCGAAGACCGTCAAGGGTTATGGCATGGGCAAGGTCGGTGAAGGCAAGAACCCGACGCATCAATTGAAAAAGCTCGACGACTCGGCCATCCGTGAGTTTCGCGATCGGTTCGCGATTCCGGTTCCCGACGACAGGCTGGACCAGGTTCCGTTCTACAAGCCCGCGGCCGATTCAGCCGAGATGAAGTATCTGCTCGAGCGTCGGCGTGCGCTCGGCGGGTTCGTGCCGCAGCGGCGTCGCAACGCGGACGAAAAAATCGCAGCGCCAGGACTCGACACATTTCAAGCAGTGCTTGAGCCGACCTCGGAGGGCCGCGAGATTTCGACGACGCAGGCGTTCGTTCGCTCGCTGACACAGCTCGTGCGCGACAAGGATGTCGGGCCGCGCGTTGTGCCGATCATTCCCGATGAAGCGCGCACATTCGGCATGGAGGGAATGTTTCGCCAGCTCGGCATCTATTCATCGCAGGGGCAGCTGTACGAGCCGGTCGATAAAGACCAGGTGATGTACTACCGCGAAGACAAGAAAGGCCAGATTCTCGAGGAAGGAATCAACGAAGCCGGTGCGATGAGTTCATGGATTGCGGGCGCGACTTCGTACTCGACGAACAACCGCATCATGATTCCGTTCTACATCTTCTATTCGATGTTCGGCTTCCAGAGAGTAGGCGACTTGGCGTGGGCTGCTGGCGACATGCAGGCGCGCGGATTCCTTCTTGGTGCTACGGCAGGACGAACGACGTTGAATGGAGAAGGACTGCAGCATCAGGACGGACATTCGCACCTGATGAGCGCAACGATCCCGAACTGCGTCAGCTATGACCCGACCTTTGCGCACGAGGTGGCCGTCATCATTCAGCAGGGACTGAAGCGAATGGTGGAGAACCAGGAAAACGTCTGGTACTACATCACACTGATGAACGAGAACTATCCGCAGCCCGGGCTGAAGAAAGGGCAGGAAGACGGAATTCTTAAAGGCATGTACCGGCTGCGCGAAGGGCCGGCGGGAAGCGGCACAGGAAAATCGATTCCTCGGGTGCAACTGCTGGGAAGCGGCACAATTTTGCGCGAGGCGATTGCGGCCGCTGACATGCTGGAAAAGGATTGGGGCGTGGCGGGCGATGTGTGGAGCGTCACCAGCTTCACCGAGCTGCGCCGGGATGGCATCGATGTCGAGCGCTGGAACCTGCTACATCCCAACCTCAGCGGCAAGGAGCAGGCGCGCAAGCCGTACGTCACCCAGGAGTTGGAAAAGAGTGCAGGGCCGATTGTCGCGACCAGTGATTACATGCGAATGTTCGCTGATCAGATCCGTGCTTACGTTCCGCGTGGACGTGACTATCGCGTGTTAGGCACTGACGGGTTCGGCCGGTCGGATACCCGCGCCAAGCTGCGCGAATTTTTCGAAGTTGACCGTCGTTACGTCACCATCGCGGCGCTGCGAGCACTCGCCGATGAAGGCACAGTGCCAGCGTCTAAAGTTGCCGAAGCAATCAAGAAGTACGGCATCGATGCGAACAAGCCCAATCCCGTCACAACGTAGCCCGAGCGATGGCACAACAAGTCGAAGTGAAAGTTCCGGACATCGGTGACTTTAAGGATGTCGAGGTCATCGAACTGCTAGTCAAGCCTGGTGATGCTATTACTAAGGACCAATCGCTGATCACGGTGGAAAGTGACAAGGCGTCGATGGAAATTCCGTCCTCAGCCGCCGGCATTGTCAAGCAGCTGATGGTAAAACTGGGCGACAAGGTATCGAAAGACTCGCCGCTGCTGGTGATCGACAGTGAAGCGCAGTCAACGCCGGTCGCAAAGGCTGCTGCACCGGCCGCTAGCCCTCAGGCAGCCAGTGCGCCCCCCGCCTCCGCGCCAGCGCCGTCGGCTAGCGCCGCCTCGTCAGAGGCGATCGAAATCACCGTTCCTGATATTGGCGACTTCAAGGATGTCGAGGTCATTGAACTGCTGGTCAAGCCCGGCGATACCGTTGCCAAAGATCAGTCGCTGATCACCGTGGAAAGCGATAAAGCGTCGATGGAGATTCCGTCCTCGCACGCTGGTGTGATCAAAGAGTTAAAGATCAAGCTCGGTGACAAAGTATCAAAAGGGACTTCATTGGCGACGCTGACCACGGCGACCGGCACTGCCGCGCCCAAGGCGCAGTCCTCGCCTGCGGCCACAACGCCTTCGGCGCCCCCCACAGCCCCCGAGACGAAGGCGATAGAGGCGCCAACACGCTCACACGCATTTGCCACTGAGATGGGGGCTCGGCCCGAGGCGCTCGATCTCAGGCCCGCCTCGAATTCGAAGCCGCACGCATCGCCGTCGGTACGGAAATTCGCACGCGAACTTGGAGTAGAGCTCGGGGCGGTGCAAGGCAGTGGACCGAAGGGCCGCATCACAGAAGAGGACGTGCGCTCGCATGTGAAGAGTGTGATGGCGGGGGGTGCAAGGCCGACAACGGGTGCAGTGACTCAGGCGGCAGGCGTCGCCTCGCACCTGCCCGCGTGGCCGCAGGTCGACTTCGCCAAATTCGGACCGATCAAGCGCGTTGAGATGTCGCGCATCCGCCGGATTTCCGGCCCGGCGCTGACGCGCAACTGGGTGACGATTCCGCACGTCACCAATCATGACGACGCCGATATCACAGAGCTGGAAGCGTTTCGTGTACAGCTGAACAAGGAAAATGAGAAGAGCGGCATCAAGCTGACGATGCTCGCGTTCCTGATCAAGGCCTGCGTTGCCGCGCTCAAAAAATTTCCGGAATTCAACTCTTCGATCGATGCCGACACCGGCGATGCAGTGATCCTGAAGGATTACTTTCACATCGGGTTTGCGGCCGACACGCCAAACGGCCTGGTGGTGCCGGTCATCAAGGACGCCGACAAGAAAGGCGTCATTGATATCGCACAGGAAACGGGGGCGCTCGCCGCAAAAGCGCGCGATGGCAAGCTCGGCCCAGCGGACATGCAGGGCGGTACGTTTTCAATTTCATCGCTGGGTGGTATCGGGGGCACCTATTTCACGCCGATCATCAATGCGCCCGAAGTTGCAATTCTCGGCGTATGTCGCTCGCAGATGCGTCCGGTGTGGGACGGCAAGCAGTTCGCGCCGCGCCTGATTCTTCCACTGTCGCTGTCGTGGGATCATCGAGTCGTCGATGGCGCCGGCGCTGCGCGGTTCAATGCCTATCTTGCGCAAGTACTCGCAGACTTTCGCCGCGTGCTGTTGTGAAGCAATGACGACGATTGTTGTTGTGAAGAAAAACGATGAGATTGCGATTGCTTCCGATGCACTGGTGACATTCGGCGAGACACGCCTGCCGCATGGTTACGAAGTTAACGAAAAGATTTTTTCGATCGGTGATTCGTATATCGGCCTTGCTGGCAGCACCGCGCACTTTGTTGTACTGGCCGAAGCGATGCGACATCTTGCCGACGAGTGCAAGCTTTACAGCCGTGAGCAGGTATTCAGTACGTTTCAGCGATTGCACGTGATCTTGAAGGACAGATTTTTTCTGAATCCCAAGGAAGACGACTCCGATCCATACGAGTCGTCGCAGATCACCGCACTGATTGCGAACCCTTCAGGTATCTACGGCGTGTATTCATACCGCGAGGTCTTCAGTTTCGATCGTTTCTGGGGTATCGGCTCAGGTCGTAACTTTGCGTTGGGCGCGATGTACGCGACTTACGATCGTGCGAAGAACGCGCGTGCCGTTGCAGAAATAGGCATCAAGGCCGGCTCGGAGTTCGACAAGAGTTCTTCGCTGCCGCTGCGTGCATTCAGCTTTCAAACCCGCGGAGCGGTCGATCGTGCGCCACAACCGGGAGAGCAATGAGCGCTGTTGAGGTACTGGTCCCCGACATCGGCGACTTTAAAGACGTCGAAGTGATCGAGGTCCTCGTCAAGCCCGGTGACACCGTCGCCAAGGACCAGTCGTTGATTACGGTGGAAAGCGACAAGGCTTCGATGGAAATTCCGTCGTCGGCGGCTGGCGTGGTCAAGGAGTTGCGCGTCAAGCTCGGCGACAAGGTGTCGAAGGGCAGCGCGCTGTTGTCGCTAGAGGAGTCTTCAGCTGCTGCAGCGCCCGCTGCTTCTGCGCCAGTCGCGACGGCTTCAGCCGCCGCTACATCGGCAATGGCTTCGTCCGCAACGGCATCTGCGGCAGGTGTAGCTGAGGGCGATCAGCCTGACATTGAATGCGACGTGTTGGTGCTCGGCGCAGGCCCCGGTGGATATTCGGCCGCATTCCGGTCTGCAGATCTCGGCAAGAAAACCGTTCTGGTCGAGCGGTATGCAACGCTCGGTGGCGTTTGCCTGAATGTCGGCTGCATTCCGTCGAAAGCGCTGCTGCATATCGCCGCGGTGATGGAAGAAGCGTCGCACTTCGCGGACATTGGCGTCGATTTCGGAAAGCCGTCTCTCGACCTCGACAAGCTTCGTGCACATAAGTCAAAGGTCGTCGGCAAGCTCACCGGCGGTCTCAATACGATGGCCAAGGCGCGAAAGGTGACCGTGGTGCGCGGGGTCGGTACGTTTGTGGGGCCACACCGGCTGCAGGTAGACATCACCACCGGCGATGGACGCGCGAGCAGCGGCGAGAAAAAAGTGGTGCGCTTCGCGAAAGCGATCATCGCAGCCGGCTCGCAATCGGTAAAACTCCCGTTCGTTCCCGACGATCCGCGCATCGTCGATTCCACCGGCGCGCTCGAACTCAAGGAAGTACCGAAGCGCATGCTCGTAATTGGCGGCGGCATCATCGGGCTCGAAATGGCGACCGTGTATTCGGCCCTTGGAGCACGCATCGACGTTGTCGAGATGCTCGATGGTCTGATGACGGGCGCCGACCGCGATCTCGTAAAAGTCTGGCAAAAATTCAACGACAAGCGCTTTGAAAAATTGATGTTGAAGACACGCAGTGCTGGCGTCGAAGCAAAAGCGGACGGGATTCTTGTCAAGTTTGAAGGAGAGCAGGCGCCTTCCGATCCGCAACTCTATGACCTGGTGTTGCTTAGCGTGGGTCGTTCACCCAACGGAAAGATGATTGCCGCCGACAAGGCCGGCGTGACCGTCACCGAACGCGGCTTCATCGAAGTCGATCGGCAAATGCGAACCAATGTGCCGCACATTTTTGCGATCGGCGACGTTGTTGGCAATCCAATGCTCGCACACAAGGCTGTGCATGAAGGACATGTGGCGGCGGAAGCGGCCGCAGGCGAGAAAAGCTATTTTGATGCACGCGTGATTCCGTCGGTCGCTTACACCGATCCTGAAATTGCATGGGTCGGAATCACAGAAGAGGAAGCGAAGGCGCAGGGTATCAAGGTCAAGGTTGGGAAATTCCCGTGGCAGGCCAGCGGCCGCGCGATTGCAAACGGCCGCGATGAGGGGTTTACCAAGCTTATTTTTGACGACTCGACCCATCGCATCATTGGCGGCGGGATTGTCGGCACGCACGCCGGCGACCTGATCAGTGAGGTTGCGCTCGCAATTGAGATGGGGGCCGATGTGGTCGACATAGGCAAGACGATTCATCCACATCCGACGCTGGGCGAGTCGATTGGAATGGCTGCCGAAGTCGCTCATGGCACCTGCACCGATCTGCCCCCTCAACGCAGGTAGCGCGGCGTAGCAGCGGGCTTCGTCCGTCTGGATGCGTGCCGCGCGATTGATTTGTCTTCGTCAAGTCGTACCCTATAGGTCCTCAGAATTTTCTTGTAATCCGGTCATTGGTCGATGGGCTTTCTCGAATTTCTCGCTGCAGGCGCCGCACCGGAAGCGGCGACAGCCGATGAATATCCGAGCGGTGCGTTGCTATGGTCAGATCCGGCGACCTGGGGCGGAAAGTTGCCGACGCCCGGTGATGCCGTCACTGTTGAAGCCGGCCGCACGCTGATCATCGATCAGGATATCAATGTAGGTTCGTTGCTTGTCTGCGGCACTGCGATCGTCGAGCGCCGCGATATTTCAATTGGCGCCGAGTGGATCCTGGTTGAAGGTGCCGGTGCATTGATTGCAGGAAGCGCCGAGCGGCCATTCAAGCAGCAGCTGCATGTCACTCTGTGCTCAAACGCATCGGGCCGCAACGCCTGCGCACATCCTCAGTTGGGCACGAAATTTCTTGCTGCTTTAAACGGAGGGACGATTGACTTGCACGGTGAAGCGCGTACGTCGTGGGTCCCGCTCGGCAACAGCACTGCGCCAGGCCACGACACGCTGCGTCTGGCGCAACCGGTGGACTGGCGCGCCGGCGAACACATTGCAATCGCATCCGGCGCAGACCACAGCCTGCTCGAGGAACGGTTGATCGAGAGCGTCGGCACCGACTGCCTCACGGTTCGTCTGGCAAAGCCGGTTTGGCATCGGCACCATGGCAAGCACGCTCCACTGCGGCACGTGTTGCCAGGTTCCATCGGGAAAGTCGTTCTGCTGTCACGCAACATAGTGATCGAAGGATGTGCAGACTCGGAACGCAACAGCATCGGCGCTTTTTGCATGATTGCTGGTACCTCTGCCGATCCTGCGCGCCATGCGATAGGCCGCTTCTCGGGTGTCGAGTTTCGCCGGATGGGTCAGTTCAATCGGCCCGGTCGTTATCCGCTTCATTGGCACGACAATGGCGATGCAGCCGAAAGCTCCGTCATCGGCTGCTTGATTCATCAGTCTTACCAGCGAGGCATCGTAACGGTGGGCTCGCGCCACGTTCGCATCAGCGGAAATGTTGTGATGAAGCCTTTCGGTCACGGCTACATCGTTGAAAGCGAAGACAACTCCCCGCAGCTGGTGACAACGAACCTGGCGCTGCGCCCGCGCGTCGTGCGCTTCGCCGATCAGAAAATGCGCAGTTATTGCGAGCATCGGCCGCGCGCATTCTGGATCGTGCAGTCGGCCGGTGCACGTCCCGCAGCCCACTAGACACTTCGGAATACTGCTCGCACGTATCATTCGGCCCGTGGCAGCCGCGGGTGCAGCATGTCGACGCAGGACGAGTTAAAGCGATCGGTCGCGCAAGCGGCGATCCGGTTCATCAGTGACGGCGAGATCATCGGCGTGGGCACCGGCTCAACGGCCGACTACTTCATCGATCAGCTTGCAACACTAAAGCATCGAATCGCCGGCGCCGTGCCGAGCTCCGAGCGCAGCGCGATACGGCTGGCACATCACGGGATCAAACTGTTCGACCTGAACGACATCGAGACACTGTCGGTCTACGTGGACGGCGCTGATCAGATCGACGCTGAATTTTCGATGATCAAAGGTGGAGGCGGCGCGCTGACCCGCGAGAAGATCGTGGCCGCGGTTGCGCAGACCTTTGTCTGCATTGCTGACGAAAGCAAGAAAGTCGAAGTGCTCGGCGGCTTTCCTCTGCCCGTCGAAGTCATTCCGATCGCACGCGCGTACGTGATGCGTGAGCTGGCGAGCTATGGAACACCGAAGGTGCGGTCGGGGTTCACGACGGATAACGGAAACGTGATCATCGACGTGCATGATCTGCACATTGACGACGCGCGCGCTGCCGAACAACGCATCGACAGCATCGTCGGCGTGGTGACCAACGGGCTGTTCGCCGCGCGCGGCGCTGACATTCTGCTGTTGGGAACCGCCAACGGCGTGATTGAATCGCGGCGGCCTCTCGCACGGCGTGGCCGGTGATGGCAGCCCGGAGCGGACGCTTCAGGCACCGCTACGGTCGGCGCTCTGCGCTATCCGCGCTTTTGCGCGCCGTCGGTTGGCTCGTCGCTGTCTTGATCGTGATTTCGGCCACCTACGTCATTGCGGCGATCGCTCTGGGTGCGATTCCCGTCAATGCGTCGTTTGCTGAAACGCCAGAAGGCGTGCCGATTTATCTGCGCACGAACGGTGTACACGCCGAGTTGATCCTGCCGACGCGTGCAGGCAGCACCGACTGGAGCGTCGAGCATCCGCCGGCGCACATGCGCTCGCTCGCCGAACCACTCGAATGGGTGGCGTTTGGTTGGGGCGATCGCGGCTTTTTTGCGCACACGCCAACCTGGGCTGATTTGAAACCAAGCACTGCGCTGATGGCGCTCAGCGGACTAGGTCCCGGGGCAATGCACGTCGAATACATCGAATCGCCGCGCGCGTACAAGGCTCGCGAGGTCAGGGTGAGCCCCGAACAATATGCGCGACTGGTGGCTTTCATCCGCGCCTCGTTCGAACGCGACGCAGCGGGGCGGCCGCACCGAACGAATTTGCCCGGCTATTTTTCGACCGACGCGTTTTACGATTCCAGCGTCGGCTACAAATTCTGGTTCACATGCAATGACTGGGTGCGTAAGGGGTTAAGCGAGGCCGGAATACGAACGGCGGTGTGGGCACCGTTCGATACCGCGTTGTTTTATCAGTTAGGGAAAATCAACAAGTAGTGGTTAGGTGCGGAGTGCAGCAGCGGCTGACGCAGCCGCGCCGCCTACGTCGTCGGCCACTGAAGTGGCAACCACTGCGGTACTCACGCCGGCGGCGGGCCTGCAACTCGCTGCGCTCAAACAGGCAGGCCCTTAACAATCCCGCCGGCGCTCCGTTCCTCGGGCGACGACTCAAAGGCGGCGCATCTGCACCAGCCGCTGCTGTGGCGACAGTGCCTCGCACGAGATGTTTTTTCTCTTTACCCCACCCAACGAGGCTACGCCAAACGCTGGCAGGCGTTGCGACGAAATGAGCGCAGCGTCAACTAGGCGGCACGTACCCTTGAGCTACATCAGCGCCTTCGCCGAAGAAATGTTTCTCCATCTGTGTCAGCAGGTACTTTCTAGCGCGTGTGTCGGCGAGGTTGAGGCGATTCTCATTGACCAGCATCGTTTGATGTTTCAGCCAGCCAGCCCACGCCTCCTTTGAAACGTTTTCCCATAGCCGCTTGCCAAGGTCCCCCGGAACGGGAGGAAAGTCCAGACCCTCCGCTTCGCGGCCGAGCTTTACGCAGTTAACCATCCTTGCCATGTGAGCTCCTAAAGCTGCTTCAGCAGAACCTGCGAGCGGCGCTGCCAGTTGTACATGTTCTGCCGTTGCTGCGGTAGCTCGTCGATCGTCGCAGGTCGATAGCCACGCTTGACAAAGAAGTGTGCAGTTCGCGTCGTCAGAACAAATAGCTTGGTGATGCCCGCGGCCTTCGCGCGCGCTTCAATACGCCTCATCAGCCGCTCGCCGTCGCCGTACGCCTGATAGCCGGGATGCACCGTCAGACACGCGAGCTCGCCCATCTGCTCACGCGGAAATGGATAGAGCGCCGCGCACCCGAAAATGAAGCCGTCATGCTCGAGCACGACGAAGCGATCGATCTCGCGCTCGATCAGCTCGCGCGGTCGCTTGACCAGCGTGCCGTCAGCTTCCAGCGGCTCGATCAGCTTGATAATGCCGCCGACGTCGTCGGCAGTGGCATCGCGGAGCTGTTCGAGATCCTCTGAGGCGACCATCGTGCCGACGCCTTCATGCGTAAACAGCTCTGCGAGGACGCTGCCGTCCAGCGTGTACGAAAGAATGTGTGCGCGCGCAACACCGCCCTTCAGTGCCTTGATCGCGTAGCGCAAGTTAAAGGCGGCGTCCGGCTTGACTTCGCTGCTCGCGAGCAGGGCTTCGGCCGACTGCACCGTCAACTCGCTTCGCAGCTCGCCGTCGGAACCGCGTACGCCCTCGGTCTCCGTTAGCAAAATCAGCTTGTCGGCTTTGACAGCGGTGGCGACGGCGCAAGCGGTGTCTTCCATCGTCAGATTGAACGCTTCGCCGGTGGGCGAGAATCCGAGCGGTGACAACAGAACGATTGCGCCGTTGGATAGCGTGAAGCGCAATGCATCGGCGTCGACCTTGCGAACCACGCCGGTGTGTTGGTAATCGATTCCGTCGATCACGCCGAGCGGACGCGCGGTCACAAAATTGCCACTCACCACGCGTACCTTGGAGTGCGCCATCGGCGTGGACGGCAATCCTTGAGAAAACGCGGCTTCGATGTCCAGGCGAATTTCACCCGATGCCTCCTTCGCGCATTCGAGCGCAGCGGCATCGGTGATGCGGACGTCGTTCTCGAAGCGTGACTCGACACCTTTCAACGCCAGCTGCGCCTGCACCTGGGGGCGGGACCCATGCACGACGAGCAGGCGAATCCCCATCGCGTTGAGCAGCGACAGATCCTGCACCAAGGCCACCAGATGACCCGCTTCGACGAGGCCGCCGGCGAAACCCACGACGAACGTTCGACCGCGGTGCGCGTGCACATAAGGTGCCACTTCGCGCAGCCACGAGACAAACCGCGCATGGTCGTTGCCCGCCGCAGCTGAGACAAGTGGTGCGACGGTGGCGGCATCGTTCATTCGCAAAAGTATACTTTCCGAAGGCGCAACTAGGCTTCCGCAGTCACGTAAGCATTGATCTTCGACTTCAGGGTCACCCATGAGAACGCCGCGCTGATAGCGCGGCGAACCGATGCAGCCACCGTTTTTGGACAATGCGCTAGCGCCGCCTCGTCGTCGCGCTCCGCTGCCGGTTATCACTTTTCCTGAAGATCTTCCGGTATCCGGCGCGCGTGAGGAGATCGCGCGCGCCGTCGCCTCAAATCAAGTCGTTATCGTCAGCGGTGAAACAGGGTCGGGCAAGACCACTCAGCTGCCGAAAATCTGTCTCGCGCTGGGACGTGGAAGCGATGGGCTGATTGGTCACACGCAACCGCGTCGCATTGCCGCGTCGAGCATCGCAAAACGGATTGCGGTGGAGCTAGGCACTGAGCCGGGACGGGTCGTTGGCTACAAGGTCCGTTTCACCGATCGTACCCAACCAGGTGCGTCGATCAAGCTGATGACCGACGGCATTCTGCTGGCAGAAACGCAGGGTGATCCGCTTCTGCGTGCGTACGACACGCTGATCATCGATGAGGCGCATGAGCGCTCGTTGAACATTGACTTCCTGCTCGGATACCTGAAGCAGTTGCTGCACGAGAACAAGCGTCCCGATCTAAAGATCATCATCACGTCGGCAACGATTGACGCGAGCCGTTTCGCGCAGCACTTTGCCGGCACAAACGGTCCGGCGCCGATCATCGAGGTCTCCGGGCGGCTATATCCAGTCGAGTTGCGATATCGGCCTTTGGTCGACGCGGAGCGCGCGGACGACGTAGACGACCGCACGTTGATGGAGGCGATCGTCGATGCGGTCGACGAACTCGCGGGTATCGGTTCCGGCGACGTATTGGTGTTCCTCCCCGGCGAACGCGAAATACGCGAGGCAGCGGAAGCATTGCGCAAGCATCATCCTGCGGGCGCAGATATTCTGCCGCTGTATGCACGCCTGTCGGCCGAGGAGCAGGAGAGGGTGTTCAAGCCGACCTCGCGTAAGCGGCGCATCGTGCTGGCCACCAATGTTGCCGAAACATCGCTGACGGTGCCGGGGGTTCGTTATGTCGTCGACACCGGGCTAGCGCGTGTAAAGCGTTACTCGTACCGCAACAAGGTCGAGCAGCTACAGGTCGAGCCGATTTCGCAGGCGGCAGCGAACCAACGTGCGGGCCGTTGCGGTCGTATGGCCGACGGCGTTTGCATTCGCCTTTACAGCGAAGACGATTATGCGAAGCGCGCGCGCTTCACCGACCCCGAGGTGCAGCGGTCTTCGCTGGCGGCAGTCATCCTGCGCATGAAATCGCTTGGCCTCGGCGATGTGCGCGAGTTCCCCTTTGTCGAGCCGCCACCGGGGCGTGCGATCGCCGACGGTTATCAGTTGCTAAGTGAGCTCAACGCGGTCGATGTCCGCAATGAGCTCACGCCGATCGGACACGAGATTGCGAAACTTCCGCTTGACCCGAGGGTAGGACGCATGCTGCTGGCCGCGCGCGAACAGCAGTGCCTGCGCGAACTGCTTGTGATCGCCGCTGCCCTGTCGGTGCAGGATCCGCGGGAGCGTCCGCTGGAAGCACAGGATGCTGCCGACAATGCGCACCGCAGGTTTGCTGACGACAAAAGTGATTTCTTGTCTCTGGTCAAGTTGTGGGCGTTTGTGCAGGACAGGATCGACCATAAGAAGTCGAATCGAAAACTGACCGACGAGTTGAAGAGCCACTTCCTTAGTCCGCGCCGAGTTCGCGAGTGGATCGACGTGCATACGCAGTTGGCGACGATTGCCGGTGAGCACGGTTGGCGTGTCAATGCCTCCGCAGCGACGTTCGAGCAGATTCACGTTGCGCTGCTCGCCGGCCTGCTCGGCAATATCGGCACTCGTATCGCAGATGCCGAGCGGGGCGAGCCGCCGTACGCGGGCGCACGCGGCATCAAGTTCTTTATCTGGCCCGGTTCCGCGCTGTTGAAAAAAGCAGGGAGATGGATTGTCGCTGCCGAACTCGTTGAAACGAACCGTCTGTATGCGCGGACTGTCGCAACGATAGAACCGGGTTGGCTCGAACGCATCGGCGCCCATCTGCTCAAGAAGAGCCATAGCGATCCGCACTGGGAAAAGAAACGCGGCGAGGCGGTAGCGTTCGAACGAGCAACGCTGTACGGGCTCGTGATCTACGCGCAGCGTCGAGTCGCGTTCGGTCCAATCGATGCCGCTGAAGCGCGCAACATCTTCATCCGTGAAGCGCTGGTCGAGGGCGAACTTGAGACACGCGCACCGTTTCTTGTGCATAACCTGCGGCTGATACGACAGATTCGCGAGCTCGAGCACAAGACGCGGCGCCTCGACGTTTTGGTCGATGACGAGCTGATCTTCGGGTTCTACGAGCAGTTGACTCCTCTCGAAATCAACACAGCCGTGGCCTTCGAACGCTGGCGCGCCAGCGCCGAGCAAGACAATCCGCAGCTGCTGTTTCTATCGCGTGACGAAGTGATGAAACATCACGCCGCCGGCGTCACGACTGATCTCTTTCCGAAGCAGATCGCGTTGCAAGGCATCGGCGGGGAGCTGCGATTGTCGCTCGACTATCACTTCGAGCCCGGCAGCCCACGCGACGGCATCACGATGACTGTCCCACTGGTCGCTTTGAATCAAATTGATCCCGACCAGTGCGAATGGCTGGTACCGGGCATGTTGAAGGAAAAAGTGCATCTGTTGCTGAAGTCGCTTCCACAGAAACTACGTCGTCACTTGGTGCCGCTTCCTGACTATGCAGCTGCCTTCGCCGAACGCGCGGGCGCCAACGCCGAGCAATCCTTGATCGACACACTGATCTCCGATGTTCGAAGCGAGCGTGGTCTCGTATGTCAGCCCGCTGATTTCAAGCGCGAATCACTGCCGGCTCATTTGCAGATGAACTTCAAGGTGATCGACGAGCACGGCAGACAACTCGCAATGGGGCGAAATCTCGCGCAACTGAAATCGGAGCTCGGCGGACAGGCGCGCGCGATGTTTCAACGCGTCGTTCAGGCCGATGATGCAGTATCCGAAAAATTGCACGATCGAATAATCGACTGGGACTTTGGCGAGCTACCCGACGTGCTCGAGCTTCGGCGCGACGGTCAAGCGCTGGTTGGCTACCCGGCGCTTGTCGACCGGGTGACGCACTGTTCGATCGAGGTGTTCGATACGCAAGCACGTGCCTATGCGCAGCATCGCGTTGGATTGCGCCGACTGTTCCGGCTGCAGTTGAAAGAACAGGTGAAGTTTCTCGAGAAGAGTCTGGCGAACCTGCAGATGACGCAGGTACGCGCCTCGGGCGTCGCCTGGCTAGTGGCGGCGTTGCCAAGCTACGAAGACCTTCGCGAGCAAATCGTGACGGCTGCGATTGATCGGACGTGTCTGGCGCTTCCGTTGCCGACGGACCGAGACTCTTTTATCAAGCGCAAAGACGAGGCACGCGGCAAGGTAAGCCTGATAGCTCAGGAGCTAGCGCGGCTGGTGACAGCAATCGTCGAACAGGCGGCGACGATTGCACGCAGGTTACCCGCCTTGAAAGCGTTTCCGCGGCTCGTGGCGGATGTCGAACAGCAACTGTCGCAGCTCTTTACGCCCGAGTTCATCGTGAGCACGCCACCGCAGCAGCTTGCGCAGTTTCCGCGCTATTTGAAGGCGATCGAGTTGCGCATCGACAAAGTAAAAAGCGATCCGGCGCGCGACACGGCGAGGACAAACGAGCTGCAAGCGCTTGTGGTGCCGTGGCAGCGGACGCGAAGCGCGCGCAAGGGTGTCAGCGACCCAAGGCTCGATGAGTTTCGATGGCTGCTCGAGGAACTGCGGGTTTCGCTTTTCGCTCAGGAACTGAAGACGCCGATGCCGGTCAGCGTAAAGCGCCTGCAAAAGTTCTGGGAAAGCGCAAACCGGTAGTAGGCGTCAGTTCGGCGCGAGCCGATCAGGTCGACGACTTTGAATCGCTTCGATTCGGGCCGCGACGGTTTCCACGCTGATCGTCGGGACCTTTTTCGATATCGAAACTGAACTCGCGTACCAGTTGCCCGTCGATATAGACACGCATTTTGTGCGCACCAATCGGATCGCCCGGCGCGTAACGCCACTCGTTGGCGATGAAACCCAGCCGAGTCGGGATGATGCGTTCGGTCACCGCGGTCTTGCGGTCTGGCGAGATGCTGAAAATTCCCATCGCCTCCCCGGGACCCCAGGTCGGAGGTGCCTCGGGAAGTTCGAATTCCTCGCGCCAGACGACGGTCGGCTTGCTGGTCTTGAACAGGATGTACCACCCATAGGGCGCTGCCGGGATAGCGGGGAATTTATCGGTTTCGTACAGCAGGCGGCGGCCCGCGGGATCTGCGCCAAACACACCGAATTGCGCAGTCACGACTTGCACATCAACCGCAGGTGTCTGCGCGGATGTTGCCGGCGCTTTGAGGTCGCCGCCGGATCGGGCAGTACTGTCGCTAGCTACGTTCTGCGATGCGCAGCCGGCGGCCACCAGTGCGGCAGCCAGAACACTAATCGACTTAACGCCGGATGCCATCGTCTACCTCCGAAAATAACGGCCGGTGCTTGTAGGCCGTTTGATTAAAACATAGAAACATGTGGCCCATCGTTCGGAAAGCTGCATTAGCGCCTACCGTCCTTGCGGTTTGGACCGCTAAAGTGCCTGCACGTTGCATGCCTCCCCTGCTTGCCATGGTTGCGTCAATTAGAATTTAAAGCACAGAGGGAGATGCGCGTGACGCCGAATGAAAATAAGTTTGTGTCCGAGTTACGCGCGCCGAGGAGTGGTGCATGACGGCGCCACAACGGTGCGTGCGCTTCGGATTGGTGATCGTCGGCGACGAGATCTTGTCCGGGTAAGCGCGCAGACAAACATCTGAGCCAAGGTCATCGAGCTTCTTGGTGCCAGAGGCCTGCAACTCGCTTGGTCACATTACATCGGCGACGATCGCGATGCGCTGATCGCACTGTATTGCCGTACGTTTGCGAGCGATGACATCGTCATCAGTTGCGGAGGGATCGGCGCCACTCCCGATGATCACACTCGGCAAGCGGTCGCCGCCGCGCTCGATCTCCCGCTGCGTCTGCACCCGGAGGCGGCTGCGCTGATATCCGAGCGCTGCGCAGAGATGGCGCGCAAGGGTCATGGCAGCGCCGACATGTCGCACGCCTGAAAATCAGCAGCGTTTGAAGATGGGCGACTTTCCGGTCCGGCGCGGCGATCATTCCGAACCCGTTCAATCGCATTCCAGGTTTCTCGATTCAAAGTCACTGGTTCCTGCCGGGCTTTCCTGTGATGGCGTGGCCGATGATCGAATGGGTGCTCGACACTCACTACGCGTCAGTATTTCAACAGCCATTCGAGTGTCGAACGCTCAATGATTGTTTTTGAGGTCGCGGAGTCACTGTTGACTCCGCTGATGGAAGATGTCGAGCTCCGTTTCCCCGGGGTGCACTCATTCAGCCTGCCTTCGGTCGGCGACGGGGCAGACGGCAAACCCGCGCGCCGGCACGTTGAGCTGGGAGTGCGGGGCGGCTGACGAGCCGATTGTCGAACAGTGCGTTCACCGAGCTGCGCGCCGGTGTGCTGGCTCTCGGTGCAGAGGTCAGCCAGTAATCGTTTAGCCAAACGGCTCGTTCGCCCGATTGGTGTATTGGCGCAGGGCCGCTGGCGCTTTGGTCTTACGGCAAGCGGCGATCGTGCATTGTCGCGACCATCATCGCGATGGGCGTGCGGAATCTCCTGACGCCGTGGGTTGGTATCGGGGCTGCCTTTCATCACCGCATTTCCCGCCGTTGCCATCGTCGCGTTCTTCTCGGGTATTACGACGGGTGCGATAACCGCGCTCGCGTGCGTGCTGTGGCTGTTCGCACCGTGGGTGCCGCCGGTTCTCGTTTCCGATTTTGGCTGGGAAGAGGTCGCCGCATTCCTTCCGGCGGCGTTCCTAGTTGCGTTTTTTAGCGGTCAGGGCCGCGATGAGGCGGCCGCGGCGACCGCAGCGGCCGCGGAGACTGCATCAGTCCAGCTCACGGTGCGCTCACTTCGCGTGTCGATGCTGATGGCGGTCGATCCTGCCGACGCTGCTTTTCATGGTCGCGGCTGGGGTCTTTTATGGGCAGGCATTTGACGATGCGCGATTGCGCGTTGATCGCGAGGCGCGCATCGCGCAGGAACACGCCTCGAAGATCATGGAGAACAACGAGTCGATGACGCGCGCGGTGCTCGATTTCCTGGCAACAATGCACCCGGAAGAGTCGCTGTCACGCGCGAACGGAGCTGCACGCGAAGCTGGTGGCTGTTAGCTTCGGGTCTGCAGCAAGTGCAGTCGATGTGGTTGCTCGATGCGAACCGGACAGGCTACTCGCATCCAACCGGTTTTTTCCGGTACCGAAGATCGACGCGTCAGACCGCGAGTATTTTCGCTGGCATCAGGCGGGCCGCCCCGGCATCTACATCAGTGAGCCGCTCGTTTCGCGCACCACAGGCGAGGCGTTCTTCGATGTGTCGCGGCGCTGGGACCACGACGGCAAGTTTGCCGGGTGGTGTCCATTTCTCTATATCCCGCCTATTTCTCCGAGTTTTACCGAGGCATGGCGCGGGACGCGCCCGGGCTGATGGTGATGATGGCGCGCAGCGACGGGGCGGTGCATTGCGCGCTGGCCCGCGGTGCCGCTCGAAAAGGGCGCGGCTGGATCACCACAGTGAGTTGGCCAGGCGATGGCGGCGGGTCACATGCAAGGACGCATCGAGGGTGTGTCATCGCTCGATGGGGAGGATCGCATCAAGCGCTTTTCGCCGGTTGGAACGTTATCCGATCTATGTCATTGCGGGAATCGATCGTGCAGCCATCGTCGCTGGATGGCAGCGCCAACTTGCGGTGCTCGCGGCGTTTACGTTTCCCGATTTCGATGGCACTGATGTATGTCGTCTGGGTCGCGTTGCGACGGACGCGGCGCGAACTGGCGGCTCAACAGAGTTTGCAGCGCGAGATGGAACAACGAGCTCGCATTGAGAACGCGTTGCATCACGTGCAGAAGCTGGAGGCACTGGGAAGGTTGACCGGCGGCGTTGCGCACGACTTCAACAATCTGCTGACGATCGTCAGCAATAACTTGCATCTGATTCGCCGCGCTCGACCCGAAAATGGCCGACAACAAGCAACTCGCGGCAATCGGGCGCGCCGTCGCATCGGGTGAGCGATTGACTCGACAATTGCTGGCATTTGCGCGCCGCCAGCCGCTGCAGCCCGAGGTCATCTCGATTCAGGAGCGGCTGCCCGCATTGCTGGCGTTGATTGCGCCGACGCTCGGGCCGCGCATCCAATCGTCGGTGGAAGTCGATGCCAAAGACCAAGGCGGTGCTGCATCGATCCTGCGGAGCTTGAGCTTGCGATGATCAACCTGGCGGTTAATGCAAAGGACGCGATGCCTGACGGCGGGCGACTTGACACTCAGCGCGCGCAACGCGGTGGCCGGCGAGATCGACATCGCCGGCGAGTTCGTCGTGCTGACGGTGGCGGACACGGGCACCGGAATCGACCCTGAGCTTGACCGACCGGGTATTCGAACCTTTTTTCACGACGAAGCCTGCCGGGCAGGGCACCGGTCTTGGGCTGAGCCAGGTCTATGGGCTATGCGCCCAGGCGGGTGGTACCGCGCGCATTGACTCGGGGCCTGGCCGGGGCACGCGCGTCAGCCTTTTCTGCCGGCGACGGACCCGGTGCCTGTCGGTCGTCGATGCCAATGCTGACGCCGGAAGACCGCCAGCTCAACTGCAACATACTGCTGGTGGAGGACAACGAAGAGGTTGCGGTCGCTACGGAGCCGCTGTTGCAGACAGTCGGATGCACGGTGCGATGGGCATCGAGCGGGGATGCGGCGCGTACGATGATCGATGCGGAGCCGGCAGTTCGACATCGTGCTCAGCGATATGGCGATGCCCGGTGAGCTCGACGGCCTTGGGTTCGCAGAATATCTGCGCAACCGGCATCCCGAAATTCAAGTGGTATTGATGACGGGCTACACGAATCAATTGCAGGAGGCGGTGGCGCGCCGATTTACCGTGTTTGGCGAAGCCATGTCCGCCCGACGTATTGGTGAACGCGATGCGCGAAGCGATTCGCCGGCGCAAGGCAACGAACGGCGACGGTGGAAGACTAGTGCCGTTCGAACGCGCGCATAAAAAAAGCCCGATCTGGTGAGATCGGGCTCGGAAAGCACCACCCAAGGAGGAGACAGAGAGTCTGGGCGTTTAACCCAGACAGTGGTGCCAAGGAGACAACCGTTACAGCGTCTTTGTACGCGTCTTCACTGCTTGAGCAAGCGCGAAGTTGATCAGGTTTTTCTGCCAACTTCGCGCTTTATCTCGCGCCTTGGGTGACTGTCAAATAAGAATAATTCTATTAGGCGGCCTTGCGCTTGCGTCGACTTGACCGAGTCGTTGGCTGCTGAAGCGGCTTTCATCGTGACTGCCGTGGCGGCAGACACGTTCGACTCCGCCATTTCAACGGCTTGACGCGTCGCACGGGCGAACGTGTCATAGGCGGTGTTGGCGGCGGCAACTGCGCTTTTCAGCATCGACACCGCAGGCTCGGAGCCGGCCGGCGAGTTCTTCGAGGCAAAATCGATCAGTTGAGCGACTTGCTTGTTGTTCTCGGCGATTTGCGCTTCAACAATGCGCGACACTTCGGTGCTGGCGCCATTAGCGATGCTGTACGCGTTGCGCGAATAGCTGACCGCCTTTTCAAGCGTCGGCTGCGTCATTCCGCCCGACAGCGCGAGCAGCTCTTGAACGTCTCTGACCGACAACATCGCTTGCGTACGCTGGACAGACTCTTCCAGCGTGGCCTTAGCGGCCGCGAGGTTGAGTTCCATGAAACGCTCGGCGGTATCGAACCAGGTCTGGCTCAGCGCGATCGCGGCGTCCATCTGACCTTTTTGGATTTCCGTAAATTGTGCGGGGGTTGCAAACATTGAAATACTCCTCATGGTGGATAAAAATTTCGGCCCTTCTGAAGGGCTCGCGCGATTGCGATTGCTGCAATGCACAAAGCGAATTTTAGGGGCTATGCGGCGCAAGTCAAGCGCTTTTGATGCATCGCACTAAAATGGCCCGGATGGCTGGAAAAAGCACCTGCAGCGGGCACCTGTGGCTGAACCGCGCCCGGCTGCCGGCGAGCATCCGTTGCTGTCAGCGGCCCCGCTCGGTCTTTGTGCTTCTGTGGAGTACGGGATTTATCGTCGCAAAGTACGCCGCGCCTCATGCGCCGCCGCTGACGTTCCTGCTGTACCGATTCGCCGGTGCTGTCGCGATCCTGCTTCCGCTCGTTGTGATCGCCAAAGCCCCATGGCCGCGTGGAGCGAGCGGCTGGCGCGACGTCATCATCGTGGGGGTCCTGCTGCAGGCGACCTATCTTGGCGGGGTCTGGTGCGCTATTGCACTCGGAATGCCGGCCGGAGTGTCGGCGCTACTGGTCGGCGTGCAACCGCTGTTGACAGCCTTGCTGGCATTCACGGTCAATGAGCGGGCGATCGCGGCTGCAATGGGTGGGCTTGGTGGTTGGTTTCGTCGGCGTTGCGTTGGTGCTGTCGGACCGATTAACGCTGGCCGGGGTCCAGCCGCTTGCCCTGGCAGTTAATTTCTTGGCCCTTGGCCGGTATTACTGCGGGGACGCTTTATCAGAAGAAGCACGGCACGGACGTCGATTTGCGCACCGGTAGCCTGATTCAGTTTGCGGCGTCGTTCGTTGTGCTGTTGCCTTTCGCTGTAGCGACCGAATCGATGGTCGTCAATTTCACGCTCGAATTTTGGCTTGCCCTCGCGTGGTCGATCGTCGCGCTGTCGCTGGTCGCCATTACGCTATTGCTCGTTATGATTAGGCGAGGTCGTGCAACCGAAGTGACAAGCTTGATGTACCTGACGCCGCCGACGACGGCGGTTATGGCGTGGTTGATGTTTGACGAAATGCTGGGGCCCGTCGCATGGACTGGCGTGCTGGTGACGATGGCAGGCGTCGCACTGGTGCTGGCGAAAAGGAATCAGTAGGCATGATCACCCGGAGCGTCGTTGGCAATGAGCGTCATCAAGGAGCGTGAGGCGCCGCATGGGCGTGAACTTTACCGGCACTTTCATCGCATCACGACCCGTTGGATGGACAACGACGTCTACGGCCACGTCAACAATGTGGTGTATCTGAGCTGGTTTGACACGGTGGTCAATGATTTTCTGATTCGGTCCGGAGTGCTCGATCCGCACCGAGGTAAGTAATGGGCTTCGTGGTCGAAACGCAGTGCCGCTACTTGGCGCCTCTCGCGTTTCCGCAGCCCATTGACGCGGGGCTTAGGGTCGGACACGTTGGAAAGTCGAGCGTGCGCTACGAAATCGCTGTCTTTGCGGAAGGCGAAGGCAGTGCCAGCGCGCAAGGTCACTTCGTACATGTCTACGTTGACCGTACGACCGGGCGCCGGTACCGCTGCCCGCGCCGCTGCGAGCCGCGCTTCAAGAGCTCGCTCCATGAACGATATGGCGAGTCGCGATCGCAGCCCGGCGGGGGATCCCGCGATCGTCGACCATGCGATCGCAACGCGACAATCGGTGCGCGCGTTTCTTCCGAATCCCGTGTCACGCGAGACGGTCGCGGAGATCCTACGAGTCGCATCGCGCGCCCCTTCGGGCACTAATACGCAGCCCTGGAAAGCAATCGTGCTGACAGGCGCGGCGAAGACAAGACTTAGCGATGCGATTCTGGCGGTATACAACGACGCTGATCAGCGCAAGCAACATACCGAGGAGTATGCGTACTACCCAACCAAGTGGGTTGATCCGTATCTGGCGCGCAGACGCAAGATCGGATGGGATTTGTATGGGTTGCTGGGCATTGGTCGTGAAGACAAAGACAAAATGCACGCGCAGCACGGACGCAACTACGTGTTTTTTGATGCGCCGGTCGGAATTGTCTTCACCATCGATCGCATACTCGAGCAGGGCAGCTGGCTCGACTTCGGCATGTTTCTGCAGAACGTCATGGTGGCGGCGCGTGCACGTGGACTCGACACCTGTCCGCAGGCCGCATTTACGCAGTTCCACCGCGTTATCGCGCGCGAGCTGAACTTGGGCGAAAACGAAATGGTCGTGTGCGGCATGTCGCTCGGCTATGCCGATATGTCAAAGATCGAGAACCAGCTGGTAACCGAGCGCGAGCCGGTAATGGGGTTTACGCGCTTTATAGACGAGTAGTTGGAGAAAGAATGAAGCACACGATCGCAGTCATCCCGGGGGACGGCATCGGGAAGGAAACCGTGCCGGAGGGATTGCGCGCGCTGGACGCCGCAGCGCGGCGTTTCTCGATTGATCTCTCGCTTGAGCACCATGACTTCGCGAGTTGCGACTATTACGCCGCGCACGGCGACATGATGCCCAACGACTGGAAGGCACGGCTAGAAGGTGCAGACGCGATCTTCTTCGGCGCGTGCGGCTGGCCGGCGACCGTCCCCGATCACGTGTCTTTGTGGGGCTCGCTGATCAAATTTAGACGCGAGTTCGATCAATACGTCAACTTGCGGCCTTGCAAATTGATGCCGGGAATTCGCTCACCTTTAGTGGATAAGAACGGGACGCCCTGGCCGCCGGAGGCGATCGACTTTGTGGTCGTGCGCGAAAACACAGAAGGTGAGTACTCGTCAATCGGCGGGCGCATGTTTGAGGGCACCGAGCGCGAATTCGTTGTTCAGGAGACAGTGATGACGCGGCACGGGGTTGACCGCGTGTTGCGCTTCGCCTTTGACCTCGCGGGCAAGAGGCCGAAGAAACACCTAACGTCGGCCACGAAAAGCAACGGGATTGCGATCACGATGCCGTACTGGGATGAGCGAGTCGAGCAGATGTCGAAGAAGTATCCAACTGTGCGGTTCGACAAATTCCACATCGACATATTGACCGCGCACTTCGTTCGCAACCCGGATTGGTTCGACGTCGTGGTCGGGTCCAATCTGTTCGGCGACATCCTGTCCGACCTTGGGCCGGCCTGCACCGGCACGATCGGCATTGCTCCATCGGCCAACTTAAACCCGGACCGTTCTTCGCCGTCGCTCTTCGAGCCGGTGCACGGTTCTGCACCCGACATTGCCGGCCAGGGGATTGCAAACCCGATCGGGCAGATCTGGAGCGCGTCAATGATGCTCGACTGGTTGGGACACCCGCAAGCGGGTGCCGCAGTGCTGGCAGCGATCGAGTCCACGCTTGCGGCGGGCCCGAAGCATGCCCCGTTGACACCTGACATAGGCGGCACAGCCGGAACCGTCGATCTGGGTAAGGCGATCGCGGCAGCGATTTGACCCGTTGACGTGGGCGCCTTGCGCGCCGATCATTGGCTACGGGAGCTATCACTGCGGAGTTGTCCGCCCGCCCATTCTTCGAGTCTGAGGAGTGACCATGTGGATCGCGCGTGGATTGATTTCTGAAACAGGTGTCGCCGAGCGCGCCGTGCATAGCGGCGTGGCACGGCTTGCGGAGTCGATCATTGCCGCAGGCGGTGCGGCGCTTGAAGTCGTACTTCCAGACGGCTCGCGCATCGGCTTTGGTTTGCCGGCCCGTATCAAGCTGTTTATTCGCGACCATTCGATGCTAGCTCAGCTGGCCAACGCGACACTGTCGTCGCTGGCTGAGGCGTACGTGCAGGGCCGTATCGATGTCGAGGGTGAATTCCTTGAAGCCGTGCCCTTGGCCGAACGGATCGCGAATGCCGCCGGCTCGAGTGCTGCGCAACGCGTTGCGCGCATGCTGCTAAAGCACTCGGCGAGCCAGGATCGCACGGCTATTGGATATCACTACGACGTCGGCAACGACTTTTATCGCCTGTGGCTTGACGAGCGCATGGTGTATTCGTGTGCTTACTTTAAAACCGGCAATGAATCGATCGACGAAGCGCAGCACGCCAAGCTTGATCACATCTGCCGCAAGCTCCGGCTTCGCGCCGGCGAGCATCTGCTCGACGTTGGGTGCGGTTGGGGCGGATTGATTTTGCACGCCGCCCGCCACTACGGAGTCGCCGCTGTTGGCATCACGCTGTCGCAAAACCAATATGACCTCGCGCGTGAGCGAATTGCAGCAGACAAGCTCGGCGCTCGCGCCAACGTGCTGTTGCTCGATTACCGCGACCTGCACGAACGGTTTGGCGCCAATGCTTTTGACAAGGTGGCCAGCATCGGAATGTTCGAGCACGTCGGACTCGCCAACCTGCGCCAGTACTTCTCCTCGGTCTCTGGTGTGTTGCGCGATCGTGGGCTGTTCTTGAATCACGGCATCACGTCGGCCGACCTTGACGGCCGGCCGATCGGTAGCGGTGTAGGTGATTTCGTTCATAAGTACGTCTTTCCGCATGGCGAGCTGCCGCACTTGCACGTTGCCACGCGTGAAATGTCGCGAGCCGGCTTTGAAATCGTCGACGTGGAATCGCTGCGCGCGCACTACGCGAGGACGCTGGAACACTGGTCGCGTCGTCTTGACGGTCGACTTTCCGAGGCCGCTCGGGTCGTCACCGACCGTACATTGCGAATCTGGCGGGCCTATCTTGCCGGCTCGGCGTATGGCTTCGCACAAGGGTGGATGTCGATCTATCAACTACTGGGCTCGCGGCAGGCTCGCCCTGGGATGTCGGACGTTCCGCTCACGCGCCATTACATGTACTGACTAAGCGGCTACGACTTTGCGTGAACTTTTCGCGCTAAGTCGCGGACTGGCAAGCGTTAATCCTGATGGGCATTTGTCGATTATTGCCCCCTGAGACAAAAAAGCGCGGTTAGAATCGCCGCGCTAATGAACCACAGCCACAAAAAGTGGCGACCGTATCTCGGATACAGGGGACTAGGAGACCAACATGATCAGGACGCTGCGGCCACTGGCTGCAATTGCATTGGTTGCCGCTGCAGGTTTCGCCGCCGCTCAAGGGTATCCGGCAAAGCCGGTAACCATCGTGGTGCCATTCACCGCGGGTGGACCCACCGACACTGTGGCGCGCTCGCTGGGGCAGGCGATGACCAAGTCACTCGGTCAAAGTGTCGTGGTGGAAAATGTTGGAGGCGCCGGCGGGACCGTCGGTGCGACGCGGGTAAAAAATGCGACGCCTGACGGATATACGGTGCTACTGCATCACATCGGCATGTCGACCGCGCCAGCGCTGTATCGCAAGCTTGCCTATAACCCGCTAACCGACTTCGAGCTGGTCGGTCTGATCGTCGATGTCCCCATGACGATGATTGCTCGCTCGGACTTTCCGGCGAAAGATTTTCGCGAGTTTGTCGCCTACGTGAAAGCAAATAAAACCAAATTGAATCTGGCGAACGCGGGGCTTGGCGCGGCTTCGCACCTGTGCGGCTTGATGTTTCAAAGTGCAATCGAAGCCGACGTAACCACCGTGCCGTTCAAGGGGACAGCGGACGCGATGAACGCAATCCTCGGCAAGCAGGTCGATTTCCTGTGCGATCAGACCACCAACACTACGGGCCAGATCAAAGCGGGATCGGTTAAGGCGTACGCGGTCACGAGCGCCAAGCGTGTGCCAACGCTGCCGGATCTGCCGACGATGCAGGAGGGCGGATTGAAAGGGTTTGAGGTTGGCATCTGGCACGCGGTCTATGCGCCGAAGGGCACTCCGAAAGCGGCGATCGACAAGCTCGTTGCCGCGATGCAAGACGCCGCCAAGGAGCCAGGGTTTCGCACCCGCATGGCAGAGCTGGGGGCAACCGTGTATCCCGCTGAGCAAATCACCCCTGCCGCATTGGCGGCTCATCTGAAAAGCGAGATTGAAAAGTGGGGGCCGGTCATCAAGAAAGCCGGTATTTACGCCGATTAATGTCCTGTAGGCCCGCAGCAAACTGTGGTCTGCTTCCACCTAGGCAATGAAGCGGAGAATTGAGTTGCGTTCTATCGTCACACTGATCGTCGGAGGCTGCATGCTCGTCGCATCGACGGGCATGCACGAAGCGAAAGCAGCGGCAACAAAGAAGCCAGCTGCGACGACGATCACCAAGGCCAAGGCGCAGACCAGGGTGCGCGGCACGATTCCCGCTGGCCGCGCTCCGATCAAGTCAACGCGCAAGCGGCCGCTGATCGCCCGCATCTTGGCACCCTCTGAAGGTCATCTGGCCGGCCTGCATCGCGGTGACGATCCACTTGATTTGAGGTCATCGGTGGCATTGGTGGTTGACCAGGATACGAACGAAGTGCTGTTCGAGAAGAACCAGCACGCGGTTCTGCCAATCGCTTCGGTGACCAAACTGATGACCGCGTTGGTGACCGTCGAAGCGAATTTGCCGCTCGCAGAGGAACTGCAGGTATCGCAGGACGAAATGGTGCGAGCCAGGATTCGTTCGAATTTGCGGCCGGGGTTTGAAATGACGCGCGGCACGGCGCTGCACCTGGCACTGATGTCGTCCGAGAATCGCGCCGCTCAACTGCTTGGCCGTACGTATCCGGGAGGGTTGTCCCGCTTTGTCGAAGCGATGAACGCCAAGGCGCGGCTGCTCGGAATGGACGACTCGCATTTTGCCGACCCCACCGGTTTGTCGCCTGATAATCGCTCGAGCGCCAGCGACCTCGTGCGCTTGGTCAAGGCCGCGTATGAACACGATGTGATTCGTCAGTATTCAGTTAGCGGCGAGCTTGCACTGGAAGTCGGCAAACGCACCGTCAACTATCGAAACACCAATCGCCTGACCGACAATCCTGACTGGGACATCGGCCTGCAAAAGACCGGCTATATCTCTGCGGCGGGCCGTTGTCTGGTGATGCAGGCAGTCATCGAAGGCAAGCGCGTTGTCATGGTACTGCTCGATTCCGTTGGAAAGTATTCGCGTCTCGGCGACGCCGAACGCATTCGAGATTTTCTCGAGTCACCAGCCCTGTCGAAAGCATCGAGGTCGGCAACCGCACCGAACGCGTCGCGCCCGACGATGTAAGGCGCCTGAGCGGGCACCTCGTCACGCACGCGTTGCGTCGTTCGGTGGGTTGACAAAGCCAAGTCCCGCCGAAATCCTGCCCGCCGTTTGCAACAGCTCGGCAATCCAGTCGTCTTGCATTCGCTCTGCTGGCGCAGACACGGACAATCCGGCGACTACTCGACCCGAATCATCCCGGATGCCGGCAGCAATGCATCGCACTCCCACTTCCAGCTCCTCGTTGTCGCGCGCGTAGCCACGCGTGCGCACCATCGATAATTCCCGCTCGAGCTTGCTGATGTCCGTCAGACTGTTGCGCGTATGTCCAGCGAGACCCGTACGCGTTGCATAGGCGCGGATCAACCGCGGGTCGTCTAGCGCCAAGAAAAGCTTGCCGCTGGAGGTGAGGTGCAGTGGCGCACGCCCGCCGATCGCCCGCACAACCTGCATACCCGAGCGCTCGCTGTACGACCGGTCAACATAGACGATCTCGTCACCCTGCCGCACCGAAAGATTCACGGTCTGACCGGTTCGTTTGTGCAGCTCGCGCATTGGCTCCAATGCCGCCTCGCGCACTGACAAGCGAGCTTTGACCAAGTTGCCAAGCTCGAGCAAACGCATGCCGAGTCGATACGAGCCCGGGGTTTCAGCGCGATCGACATAACGTCCGACAACCAGGTCATTCAGGATCCGGTGGGCGGTAGACGGGTGCAGTCCGGTCGCCCGCGCAAGATGCTTCAGACTGACCGGATCCGAGTGTGCCGACAGTGCATCGAGCAGCGTCATCATTCGCTCGATCACTTGAATCGCGGTCGGCTCTCGGGTCGCAATCGGCTTTGCAGTTTCGAACTGCAAATCACCCGAGGGAAGAGAAGGAGTGGTGCGACGCGGCATCTGCTTTGTTTTATATCACGATACGAAAAGCTTTCGAGATGTGCAGCACCCGTACTAACCGTCAACGCGCACGTAGCTCGACACACGACGAGCGGGATCCGATCGGTAAAGAGCTATCGACTCGATGCGCCAATGAATCGGTGGCACTTTTTCAGCAACGAAACGGTCGACACCACGCAGCAGTGTGATGTGAGGAGCGAGAGGGCGCTTGTCGTACACGACCCCCTTGTCGTCGAGCAGCGCGCGGACACGATCCAAAAGGGTGGCCAGCGGCTTGGCGGGTTCATCCACTGTGCCTATCCAGACCACTCCGGCGTCTCTGAAAAACCCGAGCGTGTCCGGTCGCCACGCAAAAGGCTTGAAGCGCAATTTCTTGATCGCAGCGGACAGATCAAATGCAACGTCGGCCGCAATATCGCCGATGAAAGCAAGTGTCAGATGAAGGTCCTCGAGACGCGATGCACGCCGGTGCTTGACGCGCCTGCGCACGTCATCCGAGACGGACGACAACGCTAGACGTGTCGGCTCGTCGGGCCAAGCGGCGATGAAACAACGCATCCGCTCAGACGGATTGCTTCAACGCACTCCGCCACCAGGTTCGGCCCCGAATAAATGAAGCCCGTATAAAGCTGCACTAGCGACGCGCCCGCCTGAATCTTTTCGACCGCGTCCGATCCGCTCATGATTCCTCCGACTCCGATGATCGGCAGCGTGCCTTGCAGATGACTTGCCAACAGATGCACGACCTGTGTCGCGCGCTTTGTCAGCGGCCTGCCGGAAAGACCGCCCGCTTCGTCTGCGTGCTCGACGCCTCTTACATTGCCGCGCTCGATCGTCGTGTTCGTTGCAATCACCGCGTCCATCCGATGCTCGACCAACTGATCGGCTATCTGGGGTATCGACGAATCGGCGACGTCGGGGGCGATCTTTACCGCTATAGGTACTCGCTTGCCGTGCCGATCTTCAAGACGCATTCGTTCGTCGGTTAGGCCGGCCAGCAGTCCGTCCAACTGCTTTGCGCTCTGCAACGAGCGCAGCTCTTTGGTATTCGGAGACGAAACGTTAACTGCAACGTAATCGGCATCATCGTAAACACGTCGTAGGCAGATGCGATAGTCGTCCAATGCGTGTTCGATGGGAGTATCCGCATTCTTTCCGATATTCAGACCGACGATGCCGCCTTGACGCCGAAACGTCTGCTGATGGTGCAAATTGCCGACAAACCGATCAGCGCCTTCGTTGTTAAAGCCCATCCGATTGATCAATGCCTGCGAACGAGTCAATCGAAACATGCGCGGCTTCGGGTTGCCGGGCTGCGGCCGCGGCGTAACAGTGCCGACTTCTATGAATCCGAATCCGAGTCGTCCGAGAGCATCGATATGCGCAGCGGTTTTGTCGAGGCCAGCAGCCAGCCCCACCGGATTTGCAAAGCGAAGTCCCATCACGCTGACCGGCAACGGTGCGACGCGCGGTGCGACCCAGCCAGCAATGCCGAGATCGTGGCCGCGTTGCAACGCCCTTAGTGTCAGTTCGTGTGCAGCTTCGGCGTCAAGCGAAAATAGAAGCGGGCGCGCAAATTTGTAAAGCACGCCCGAATTCTACGAGGCGGTCCTGGTTAGACGGCAGCAGCGTCGTTCTGCCGTTCCCAGCGACCACCTTTCAACATTTCAACCGGCCGGAACGTGGCCTTGTAGGCCATCTTCGGGCTGTCCGAAATCCAGTAGCCGAGATACAAATACGGCAGCGACAACGCCTTGGCTTGCTCGATCTGCCACAGAATGTTGTACGTGCCGTAGCTCGTAGCGAGCTCATCCGGGTCGAAAAACGTATAAACCGACGACAGCCCGTCGTTCAAGACGTCAATGATCGAAATCATGCGCAGCGTTCCCACTCCATCAACGCCAGGGGGCGCCGGGTCGCGAAACTCGACGAGCCGAGTGTTGACCTTGCTCTGCAAGAGAAATTGCGAATACTGCTCGCGGCTGTCGTTATCCATTCCTCCGCCCGCATGCCGCGTCGATTGATAGCGAAGATACAGATCGTAGTGCTCGTGATCGAACGCGAGCGACGCCACGCGCGAAGTTAGCGTGCGATGTCGCAGCCATGCGCGTCGCTGTGTACGATTGGCTTCGAACTCGGCAACCGGCACACGTACGGGTACGCACGCGCGACAGCCGTCGCAATAGGGGCGATAGGTAAAGATTCCGCTGCGCCGGAACCCCATCTTGACCAGCTCGCTATACACATCGGCGTTGATCAGATGCGCAGGTGTGGCGACCTGCGAGCGTGCCTGACGATGCTCGAGATAGCTGCACGGATACGGAGCAGTTGCGTAAAACTGCAACGCCGAAAAGGGCAACTCCTTGAGATTTGCCACGTCAGTATCTAGAGATCGAAGTCGCTTTCAGAGTCGCTTCAGAAGTCCATCAGTAGAGCACTCAGTGACTGCTTCGCGTACGCCGTCCAGTTTATTGGCGCGGCTCGCACTGCTACGTTCAAGTGACCTGCAAACTCTGCACGCGAAATCTCGCGCGCTCCAAGCGACGCAAGGTGCCGCGTGTTCTGTTGGCAGTCTATCACTCGCACGTGCTCTTTTCGCATCACGTGCACGAGTACCGCAAGTGAGATCTTCGATGCCTCCGGTGCACGCGAGAACATGGACTCGCCATAGAACATTCGACCCAGTGCCACACCGTAAAGGCCTCCAGCCAGCCGGCCATCGACCCACGTTTCGACCGAATGCGCCAGTCCGCGTCGGTGCAATTCCATATAGGCATCGACAACGCCATCGGTGATCCAAGTGCCGGCATCATCGCCGCGGGGCTCTGCGCACGCCTGAATCACAGCATCGAAGTCAGCATCTAAGCGAAGCTCGACCGAGACATCGTGTGCTGCCTTGCGCAAAGTTTTGGCGAAGCTGCGAGAAACCTTGAACTCATCGGTAAACAGCACCATGCGCGGATCCGGCGACCACCATAGAACCGGCTCTTCGTCCGAATACCACGGAAAAATTCCCTGCGGATACGCGGCCAGCAGACGATCTGCGGTGAGCTCGGCGCTCGCGGCGAGCAGTCCGTTAGGGGTTTGAAGCGCAGTCGAGACTGGTGGAAACGGCTGGCCAGGCGCGAGCCACGGAATCATGCGCGCAGGACATGCGCGGCTGGCGCTGCCGTTATGGCTCGTGTATGGACGCCAAACTCGCCGCGTGCCCGGTCCGCAAAGAAAAGCTCCAACGTGGTTGATACCGTTCGAAACGCAATTTCCTCCCACGGGACTTCACTCTCGTCATACAAACGCACTTCCAGGCTTTCGGTGCCTGCGACGAAACGTGTGTCCAGCAGCTCGGCTCGAAAGAAAATGTGAACCTGCTGCACGTGAGGAACATCGATCATTGAAAACAGCGGCCCTAATCTGACTCGAGCACCTGCCTCTTCCAGCGTCTCGCGTATCGCACCGTCGGCCGTGGTCTCATTGGTTTCCATGAATCCGGCAGGCAGCGTCCATTTGCCAAGGCGTGGTTCGATCGCGCGTTTGCATAACAGAATCTGACCATCCCACGTCGGTATTGTCCCCACGACCGGTCTCGGATTGATGTAATGCACCGTGCCGCACTGATCGCAGCAGTCCCGCAAGCGATTGTCGCCAGGCGGAATACGTGAAACAGTCGTGTGACCGCAAGCTGAACAAAAAGTCACTGCAGAATAGAAAAGGGCGGGCATATGCCCGCCCTTGATACCTTACACGCTCTTAGCGCGCGGTACCGCGGCGAAACAGATTAACGATCGCCAACAAAATTACAGCGCCCAGCAGCGAGACGACCAATGCGCCCACGCTCAACGAGCCCTGGTTGATAGTGGGAACACCCACCAGGGGAGAGATCAGCCAGCCGCCGAGCATTGCACCGACGATACCGACAATGATGTTAAGGAAGATGCCCTGCTGCCCATCGGTGCGCATAATCATGCTTGCTACCCAGCCGATCAAACCGCCGACAACTAACCAGATGATGAAATTCATGTTTTTCTCTCCCGGTAAAAGTAAAGTACTGCGCAGAAAGTTTGCCACACCTAACCGGCATTGCCAGCAAATCTGACAAACGGCAAGTGCCCGTGACCCACACTGCACGCAAGGATCATTCCAGCTCCGAATCCCTCCTATGGCGCTAACGCAGCTTTGGACTTCGCCGTTCGGTTTGGCCGGGATTGTTTTTGCATTGCTCGGTGCGCTGCTTTTGTTATCGGGCATTGGTGCGCTGATTCGCCTGCGCCCGCTTAGGTTCGCCTCGCGAACACTGATTGGCTTGCTGTTGATAGCTGTCGGCGCGCTTGCAGCAACGATTGCAATCGGCACGCATGGCTACACTGCCTTGACTCGCGAAGACGTTGCTGCAACCTTGCTTGTGCAGCCTACCGGGCCGCAAAAGTTCTCCGCCACGGTGCGGTATCCGGACTTGAGGGAAGTCAAGTTCGAGCTGACAGGCGATGAGGTCTACGTCGATGCGCAGATCCTCAAGTGGAAGCCGATTGTCAACATCGTCGGGCTGCACACTGCATATGAGCTTGATCGGATCGCCGGGCGCTACCGCTCGATCGACAACGAGCGTTCGGCGGCACGCACTGTATTTTCGCTTTCGCGCGACAAACCGATCGATCTGTTTGATCTGCGCCGGCGTTATACGTTTCTGTCGCCGCTGCTCGATGCGGAATATGGCTCTGCAAGCTACGTCGCCGTATCACGGCCCGCCGAGATCGAGCTGCGGGTATCCACGACAGGTCTTTTAATGCGCGAGAAGCAGGCGACGCAGTAACCCGATGCGCCCATGTCTGGCAGTGATGTGCAAGAAGCCCGAACGCGGGAATGTAAAGACCAGGATTGCCGCAGCACTCGGTGATGATGTTGCTGCCGAGCTTTACCGATGCGCGGTGGCTGACACGCTTGCAATGGCGTCATCGGTTCAGGGCGTGACACACGTTTTGAGCTATGCGCCGCCAACTTCCGATTCCCGGCGCTACTTCGAGAATGCAGCCCCTGCATTTGCGCTGATTCCGCAGCGAGGCGTAGCGCTGGGCGAGCGGATCGTCAACACGCTTGCTTCGATTTTTAATGATTACAGTCCCGTTGTATTGATTGGCAGCGACAGTCCCGACTTGCCTTCTGAGCTGATCAATCAGGCATTGCAAGCCCTTCGCAGTGGCGCGGATGTCGTGCTTGGGCCCGCCCATGATGGCGGCTACTACCTGGTGGGTCTCAATTCGATGTGTTCAAGTTTGTTCGAGCGTATTGATTGGAGCACTGCCGCCGTGGCTCAGCAGACGCGAGAGCGCGCCGCGGAAGCCGGGCTGAAACTGTTTAGCCTCCCGTGCTGGCACGACCTTGATACTGTCGCTGACCTCCGCACGCTGCAGGTGCCGGGCGCGCCGATGACGCGTGCGTATGTTGCAACGTTGAAGACCAAGGAGATCGATGAAAACGAGAGCGGCAGTTGCGTGGAAAGCCGGTGAACCACTAACGATCGAAACGGTAGACCTTGAGCCCCCGCGCGCAGGAGAAGTACTTGTCGAGGTGAAGGCCACCGGTATTTGTCATACCGATTACTACACGTTATCGGGCGCTGACCCGGAGGGAATCTTTCCTTCGATACTCGGCCACGAAGGCGCCGGAGTGGTTCTTGAAGTCGGCGCTGGCGTAACTACGTTGAAGGCGGGCGATCACGTAATTCCGCTTTACACACCTGAATGTCGGCAGTGCAAGTTTTGTCTGTCGCGCAAGACCAACCTGTGCCAGGCGATTCGTTCGACGCAGGGACGTGGTTTGATGCCGGACGGTACGTCCCGATTTTCGATCGACGGCAAGCCGATCCTGCATTACATGGGGACGTCAACGTTTGCCAACCACACGGTGGTCCCGGCAATCGCACTCGCGAAGATACGAGACGACGCTCCGTTCGATAAGGTCTGCTATATCGGTTGCGGCGTAACGACTGGCGTCGGCGCGGTACTTTTCACTGCAAAGGTCGAGGCCGGCGCCAACGTCGTCGTGTTTGGACTTGGCGGCATCGGCTTGAATGTCATCCAGGGCGCGAAGATGGTGGGTGCCGATCGCATCATCGGCATCGATACCAATCCTGCCCGCGAAGCGCTCGGTCGCAAGTTCGGCATGACTCACTTCATCGATCCGAAAAAAGTCGAAAACGTCGTCGACGCCATCGTGCAGTTGACCGACGGTGGCGCTGATTACAGCTTCGAGTGCATCGGCAACGTAACGACGATGAGACAGGCGCTTGAGTGCTGCCATAAGGGGTGGGGGCAGAGCATCATCATCGGCGTGGCCGCTGCCGGGCAGGAGATCAGCACGCGTCCGTTCCAGTTGGTGACAGGGCGCGTATGGAAAGGCAGCGCGTTCGGCGGTGCCCGCGGACGCACCGATGTCCCGCGCATCGTTGACTGGTACATGGAAGGCAAATTGAACATCGACGATCTGATTACGCACCATTTGCCCCTGGAACGAATCAACGAAGGCTTCGATCTGATGAAGCGAGGTGAATCGATTCGAAGCGTCGTTGAGTTCTAGCGCAAGAGTTTCGACGTGTCGCAGCTCGAGCTCGTTAGCGAACATGGCTGCTTTGGCGGCCGTCAGTTTTTCTATCGGCACATGTCAGCCGAGATCGGATTGCCAATGCGGTTTGCATTGTTCGTGCCGCCGCGCGCATCCGTTGTCCCGCTGCCGTTGCTTATGTTTCTTGCAGGTCTGACGTGCACAGAAGAAACTTTTACGATGAAGGCCGGCGCGCAGCGACTGGCCGCTGAGCTCGGGATTGCGTTGCTGGTGCCGGATACCAGCCCGCGCGGCGCGGGATTGCCGGGTGAAAGCGACTCGTGGGATTTCGGGGTCGGCGCAGGTTTCTATCTGGACGCTACGCGCGAGCCATGGGCCAAGCATTGGCGCATGGAAAGCTATTTGATGCGCGAGCTATTGCCGCTCGTGATCGACAAGTTGTCGATCGATTCATCGCGCGTTGGTGTCTTTGGCCATTCGATGGGAGGTCACGGCGCGCTGACGCTCGCTTTGCGGCATCGCGATCGCTTCGCGTCGGTTTCAGCGTTCGCTCCAATTGCGGCTCCGATGCAGGCACCGTGGGGCAAGAAAGCATTCAGTGGCTATTTCGGGGATGACACAGATCGCTGGGAGCAGCACGATGCAAGCGCGCTGATGAGCCGGCAAGTCGCACCGCCGTTTCCGGATGGACTGCTGATAGATCAGGGCCTGGCCGACCCGTTTTTAAGCGAACAGCTGAATCCGCCGGCGTTCGAAGCGGCGTGCCGAAAGGTGAACCAACCGCTAACGCTCCGCTATCACGAAGGCTACGACCATGGCTATTACTTCATTGCTACGTTCGTCGATGATCATCTGCGCTTTCACCATCGCGCGGCTACCGGCCCAGCTGACTTAACGCGCGCAGATCGCGGATGTACCTTGCGGCGATCTGCAGGTCTTCAACGAATTTGCCGAACTCGGTCTCGCGGCTTTCCGGAAGCACGCGTAACAGATATGAAGGATGCACGGTCACCAGGACCCGCGCGGACGTCGGAACCTCGTTTGCGTCTCAAGAAGCGTTCCGCGATTCGCAAGGATCGGTAATGGGCGTCCCAGCACCGCGCGCACTGCGGTTGCACCCATCGCGACAATCAGGGCAGGTTTGATCGTCGCGACCTCGCTCTCGTACCATAGATGACACGCTGCAATCTCAAGCTCGGCGGGCTTCTTGTGCAGACGGCGCTTGCCGCGCAATTCGTACTTGAAATGCTTCACTGCATTGGTGACATACACCTCGCCGCGATCGATACCCGGCGGCCGACAGCGCGCGGTCCAGCAGCTGGCCGGCCGGCCCCACAAACGGCCGGCCAGCGAGATCTTCCTGGTCGCCTGGCTGCTCACCGACGAGCATCAGACGCGCTGATATCGGCCCTTCACCTGGGACCGCTTGCGTCGCGTATTTCCATAGCGGACAATTGCGGCATTGATCGAGCAGTTTGCGCTGGCGCTCGCCTGCACCGGAATCTGCGCTGGACGAAGGGCCAGGTGAGTGGACAGCCGCGTACACGGCTTCTCGCGGCGCTGCCGCCTCGGCAGCAACCATTTGGCCTGCGCGTGTCGGCGCAGCGTAGGCGAGTGGCGTGATCAGCTGCGCCTCGGGCAATTCGCCCAGAACTTTCTTGGCATGTGTCCTTGCGTCAACTTCAAGTTGACCCGAGCTGGATTGAAAACTGATGCGTAGTACGTGCGCCATAAATCTTCCGAATGCATCATCCGCCGGTGCGTTTCGACGCGTGGACGCCGTCGCCGCAGAGTCAACTGGTTACCGTCCCAATAGACAGAACGGTCGGGCGTCAAGAATGGCCCACCGCTGGCCAGCAAATCGCCGCCGAAAAAATTCAGCAGTGGCTTCGACGATATGGTGCTCGGGCTCGTACCACGCAACAAACTGCACTCCACTCTGATCGTCGACTTTGCGAAATCGAACATATGCATGCATACGATGTTCGTCGTGTCGCACCTGACGTTCGAGCACCTCAAGCCGCATGACATCCGGGATCGACATCGAGCTGCAATAACTGGGGCTCGGCTCTGAGTCGAAGCAGAACTGCGTATAGAGTGCTGCAAAGCGATCGGGACTGCGATGCAGGATGACCTTGCGGGCAAGCTCAACAAACTCTCGGGGCACTCTGATGTCATCTGTTCGGAGCGCTTCCACTCGACTGCGGTTTCAAGGTCGACAGCGTCGCTCGAGCAATGAAGTTTCGCCATTGATGCGCCAGTTCACATCACTTGCAGGAATTGCATGTGATGCCAGCCAGCGAGCCTGACGGCGCCACCCGTCAAAATCGATCTGACTCGCGAGCTCGAGCTGCAGGTTAGACGTGCAGTTCAAGTTGTCGTTTGTTGGACAGGCCACGGGCGGCGGCTGATTTCATAGACACGACAGCGCAATTCCGGGGCGACAGTCCGGAAGTACAATGAACGGCAACACTTTCTCTATTGACACACGCAGACGTTTCATAGTCGTCGATGCGAATCGCACGGAATCGCCGCGCGCGAATGATGCGATCGACAGTGTGGCGTCCAAATCCAGGGACGCGAAGCAGCACTTCGCGAGAAGCTCGATTGACGTCAATCGGAAAAAATTCCGGATGCGCAAATGCCCAGGCGAGTTTTGGATCGATGTCCATCGCGAGGTGCGGATGCTCGCGAGGCAACAACTCATCGACGCTGAATCCGTAGTGGCGAAGTAGCCAATCGGACTGATAAAGCCGGTTTTCGCGTTGCAGTGGCGGCGCGGACAGCGGAAGCCGCCTACTCGCATGCTGGAATAGGGCTGAATGCCGAATAGTAGATGCGGCTCAGTTGATACGAGCCGTACAAATGTGCAGCGAGGTCAATGATCTGCCGGTCATTGGCATCGTCGGCACCTACGATCAATTGGGTGCTCTGGCCGGTCGCTACAAACGGCGGCGCTGCTGGATTTTTCACAAGCGAGGTGCGGAGCGCGCACACGCCGAGCGTCTTTCGTTTCTTCAATGTGGGTGCGAAGTTGGCCCATCGCGAGCTTGATCGTCTGCGCATTTTTTTCAGGAGCCAGGGTTTGCAGACTTTCTATTTTGCGGCAGTTCGACGTTGACCGACAGTCGATCGGCATAACGTCCCGCCTGCGCGAGCAACTCGGGCGCCGCGTCCGGAATTGTTTTTAGATGAATGTAGCCTCGAAAATCGTGCTCGCTGCGTAACCGGCGGGCGACTTCAACCAGCTCGCTCATTGTGTGATCCGGGCTCTTAACGATTCCGGAGCTTAAAAACAAGCCTTCGATGTAATTGCGCGCGTAAAAATCGAGTGTGAGCTTGACGACTTCGTCAACGCTAAAGCGCGCTCTCTGCACGTTTGACGATAACCGGTTGATGCAATACGCGCAGTCATAGATGCACGCGTTCGTCAACAGAATCTTTAGCAGCGACACGCAGCGCCCGTCGGGCGTGTAGCTATGACAAATTCCCATGCCTTCGGTGGACCCGATACCCTTGCCACCAATAGAGCTACGACGAGCTGCTCCACTTGATGCACACGAGGCGTCGTACTTTGCTGCATCGGCCAAAATCTCGAGCTTCGTCAGTAATTCCATGCTACGCAACGAGCCACACGAACAATTTCACTGCACGGTGTGCAAGACCGATACCCGGGAACGCGCGGCGACCGCCGCCGATGATTACAACGAGGCTCGAATGACTCCGACCGCGATGCCTTCGATTGCAAACGCCTCTCGCTTTAGATCGACAAGGATGGGCTTGTAATCCGGATTCTCTGCGATCAGCTCGGCGCGTGCGCCGCGCAGTTTCAGGCGCTTGACCGTGACATCGTCCCCTATTCGAGCCACGACCACTTGCCCGGAGCGCGCTTGAGGTTGACGATGCACGGCTAGCCAGTCGCCGTCGAGAATGCCCGCGTCCCGCATACTCATCCCGCGGACTTCAAGCAGATAATCGGCGTGTGGCTTGAAGGTGGCGGGATCGACCGCTGCGGTGGTCATCACGTTCTCCTGCGCAAGAATCGGACTTCCCGCAGCAACTTTGCCGATGACTGGCAGTCCACTGTCCTGAGCGGCCAGCATCAACTCGCGCACACTGTCTTTCAACCGAATGCCACGCGACGTGCCAGCAACCAGCTCGATCAAGCCTTTCTTCTGCAACGCCTGCAGGTGCTGTTCCGCTGCATTCAGCGAACGAAACCCGAATGCCTGGGAAATTTCGTCGCGCGTCGGCGGGGCTCCGCTTTCGGTCAGGGTCTGTCGGATGAATTCTAGAATCTCGGTTTGACGCGGAGTAGGGTCTATGGCAGTAACGGTCGCTGATCGTGCATTCATGGTGCTCTCCTGAGACGATACTGTTAATGTATACAGTGTTGAGGTCAAAGGCAAGCGCGCGGTAGCTCGAACGTTCGAAGTCACGTGTTCCTAATGCTTTAGATCTTGCAAGAGTCGTCATGCGTGATAAACTTTTCGTAATCCAAATTGAGTCGGCCAAGCTTGCGCGATGCGCGTGCTTTATGGCCGGCAGCGTTGCCGGATCGTCCGATTCCGCGCTCGGCTTCCTGACCTAATCAGCCGCACGAAGCGTACGTAATCCGAATTTTCAAACAGCTTTTTGCTTTAGGCATGCAGCTCCGCGACCGTTCGGTGCGTCGCGAGCCTGCAGCCAATTGGATGCGACAAGTAACTCCTTTGGCAGCAGATGAATACTTCCGAGGCGAAGGTCATTATTGAAGCGGCGCTGCTTACCGCTGATCAACCGCTGCCTGTCGGTGACCTGCGACGCCTGTTAAACGACGAGCTCAACGCTGACACGGTGCGCATGCTTCTCGATCAGTTGCGCAGCGACTGGCAGGGGCGTGGGCTGGAGCTGGTGGCCGTTTCAACTGGATGGCGTTTTCAGAGTACAGCCGCAATGCGCCATCACCTGGACCGGTTGAATCCGGAGCGTCCACCGAAGTATTCGCGCGCCGTTTTGGAGACGCTTGCGATCATTGCCTATAGACAGCCGGTCACGCGGGGCGATATCGAGGATGTGCGTGGCGTCACGGTGTCGAGCTCGGTGATCAGGACGCTGGAAGAGCGCGGCTGGATCGAAGTCGTCGGTCATCGCGAGGTGCCAGGCAGGCCAGCCTTGTTCAGCACGACCGCCGAGTTTCTGGATGATCTTGGTCTGCGTTCGCTTTCCGAATTGCCGTCGTTACAGGACGCCGGCGGCGATGCGGTCGCCGAGCTCGAGTTGCAACTCACCGACGCGTCATATCCGTTGTCGGATTCCCAGCAGTCGATCTCCGAGTCTCGGTCTTCCGAGTTGACTCTTTCCCCAACCGTTTCGCTTTCCCCATCTTGATGAGCACTCTCAATTCTCCTGACGAACCTGTTCCCGCAGAGCCTATGTCGGCTGACATGTCCGGCGAACTGCCGGAAACCGAAGTAGTCAACGGCAATATTGCCGAGCCCGACGTTGCGGCAGAAGTCGACGAAGTGGATGGAAACCGCAGCGAGACGACTCCCGCTACCAATGGACGCGGACCGCGGCCACGCGGGCGTCGGCGCCGTGGCCGCGGCGGCGATCGTGGCGACCGCGGACCCAGAGCGGAGCGCACGAGTGTTCCGGCTGGCGTGCCTGCAACGCCGGCTGTTCCTTCCGAGCCGCAAGCGCCGCTCGCGGGCGACGGTGACGACATCAATCCCGCCGCGATGGCGGAATCGGCGCTGTCGCGAGAGCTTCTGGAACGCGGCCGGCAGGCGGCCAAGCAGACGCAGCTGGCGCAGTCAGACAAGCTGCATAAGGTATTGGCAGATGCTGGTATCGGATCGCGTCGCGATATGGAAGAGATGATTATTGCGGGCCGCGTTTCGGTCAACGGCGAGCCGGCGCATATCGGTCAGCGCGTGTTGGCAAGCGATCAGGTACGAGTAAACGGCAAGCCGCTGGCGCGCAAGGCCCCCGGGCGCGCACCGCGCGTGCTGCTTTATCACAAGCCCGTCGGAGAAATCGTTACGCAGGAAGATCCCGGCGCGCGGCCGACTGTCTTCGAAAAGCTGCCGAAAGTTTCGGGTGGACGCTGGGTCGCAGTGGGTCGACTCGATTTGAACTCAGAAGGGCTGCTCATCTTCACTACGTCGGGTGAATTGGCGAATCGGTTGATGCATCCTCGCTATGAAGTCGAGCGCGAGTATGCAGTCAGGGTGTTGGGCGAAGTCACCGAAGAGCAGCGTCAGAAGTTGCTCAATGGGGTTGAATTGCAGGACGGCCCTGCCAAATTTTCGCGCGTCGATGAGGCAGGGGGTGAGGGCGCGAATCGTTGGTACCGGGTTGCAATCAGCGAAGGGCGCAATCGCGAAGTGCGTCGAATTTTTGAGGCGATTGGATCGACGGTGAGCCGCTTGATTCGCATTCGCTATGGGTCCGTCCAGCTGCCTCGTTCATTGGCGCGCGGCCGGTTTCAAGAGCTGGCGCCTGAATGGGTGCAGGCGTGGGTGCACGACCTCGGCATCGGTATCGATGAGATTCGCCAGCGTCAGGGTTCGTCAGATGGCAGCCGCGGACGTAGTCGCGGCGGTCGCGGTGATGGCAACAGAAAGCAGGGCAACCGCGACGGACAGTTCGGTTCGCCGGGACGGCAGCCTTCGCAGAATTTCGGGCAGGGATTTAGTCCGGGAAACGGTCAGCCCGGAGCGGGTCAAAACCCGGGATCCGGTCGCGGGCGTGGTAAGCCGCAACCGGGGAACCGGCCACCGCGCCAGCCGGATCCGCTGACAAGTAGCGTGACCTACATCGCTGCCGGCCATGGACTGCCAAATAACGGTCGACCCGCGCGATTCAAGCGCGGAAAACCGCCCCCGCAGCTTCTGAAACGCGTTGCTGCGAACGGGGCAGCCAGTCAGCTTGTTGTACAGGGGCTCTGCCCCATATAATGCGCGGCTGCTGTTTTTGGCCGTGTCGTTGGCACAGATAGGACAGCAGCGAGCCTGGTAAGAACAAAAATGGGCTAAGAAATGGGCTTTACGGCCCATTTTTTATTTCCGGGCCGGGTTCTGAGGCTGGCTTGCGTGGGGACGCGTTGATCGATGATGGCTGAAGTAGCAGCGGATTTGTATCGAACCGTGGAGCGCACCGTGGTCGGCATGGGCTACCAGTTGGTCGACGTCGAGCGGTTGGGTGCCGGTTTGTTGCGGGTGAGTTTGGATGCGGAGCAAGGTGTCGGCTTGGAAGACTGCGAGCGCGTAAGTCGTCAGCTGTCGCATCTGTTTGCGGTTGAGCAAGTTGACTATCAGCGACTGGAGGTTTCGTCGCCGGGACTGGATCGTCGACTAAGAAGCGCTGAGGACTTCTCGCGGTTTGCTGGAAAGGAAGTAAATATCCAGCTGTATGCGCCGCTGGCGGCAGCCGCCGGCCGCAAGCGGTTGCATGGCCGTGTAGTGCAGGTGATCGGTGGCATGGGCGAAGAGCGTTTGCAGCTTGAGCTGATCGCAGACGAAAAACCTGCGAAGGGCCATCAGCGCAGTGCACCGTGCGCGAGCAGCCGCCCGTAGTGCTGCTGGAGTTATTGAAGTCGCGCTGAAAGATATCGACAAGGCGCGATTGGTACCGGAGCTGGATTTTCGGCCAGCTCGTTTGAATGCGTCGGGCACAGGCGCGATGAAGATCGGTGATGCAGGCAGTCTGGGAGCGAACATCCATGAGTCGTGAAATTTTGTTGTTGGTCGATGCGCTGGCGCGCGAAAAGAATGTGCCGAAGGACATCGTGTTCGGCGCGCTGGAGCTCGCACTGGCAACGGCGACGAAGAAGCTGTATGCCGAGGAAGATGTCGACATTCGCGTGGCGGTGGATCGCGAAACGGGCGAGTACGACGCATTTCGTCGTTGGCTGGTCGTGCCCGATGAAGCGGGCCTGCAGGAGCCTGGTCATCAAATCATCCTTTCCGATGCGCGCGAGCAGATTGCCGATATCGAGCTGGAAGAGCACATCGAGGAGCAACTGCCGCGGCAGGATCTAGGCCGCCGCTTTGCGCAGGACACCAAGCAGGTCATCCTGCAGAAGATTCGCGATGCCGAGCGCGAACAGACGCTGAATGACTTTCTCGCGCGCGGCGATCAGATCGTCAGTGGCGCCATCAAGCGCATGGACAAGGGTGACGCGATCATCGAAGTCGGCAAGGTCGAAGCACGGCTGCCACGCAGCGACATGATCCCGAAGGAAAATCTGCGGATCGGCGATCGCATGCGTGCGTACGTGCAGAAGATTGATCGGACCGCGCGGGGACCGCAGGTGATTTTGTCGCGCACCTCGCCAGAATTCCTGATGAAGCTGTTCGAGTTCGAGGTGCCGGAGATCGAGCAGGGCCTGCTGGTCATCAAGTCCGCCGCGCGTGATCCGGGAGTGCGCGCGAAGATCGCCGTCTGGACCAACGATCGGCGCATCGATCCGATCGGTACTTGCGTCGGCATGCGCGGCTCGCGGGTGCAGGCGGTGACCAACGAGCTTGCCGGTGAGCGCGTCGATATCGTGCTGTGGTCGGACGATCCGGCGCAGTTCGTGATCGGTGCGCTGGCGCCGGCCAACGTCTCTTCGATTCTGGTCGACGAAGACAAGCACGCGATGGACGTCGTCGTCGATGAAGACAATCTGGCAATCGCGATTGGTCGCAGCGGTCAGAACGTGCGGCTGGCTTCGGAGCTGACCGGTTGGCAGATCAATATCATGACGGCCGAAGAGTCGTCGACGAAGCAGGAAGGCGAGCAGTCGTCGGTTCGCGCGACATTCGTCGAGAAGCTCGACGTCGACGAGGAGATTGCCAACATTCTGATCGGCGAAGGTTTTGGCAGCCTGGAAGAGATCGCCTACGTGCCGGTCAACGAGCTGCTCGAGATCGATGCGTTTGACGAAGAGACCGTTGAAGAACTTCGCACCCGCGCACGCAACGCGTTGCTGACCGAAGCAATCAAGCGTGAGGAAGACGTCGAGCAGGCCGAAAAGGATCTGCTCGATCTGACGGATATGGACTCCGCGTTATCGGCGAAGCTGGCAGAGAACGCGATCCGCACGCGCGATGATCTGGCCGAACTTGCGGTCGACGAGTTGACCGAGATGACCGGCATCGACGACGAGCGCGCGAAAACGCTGATCATGGCTGCGCGCGCGCATTGGTTTGCCGAGAGGCGCAGGAGCAACGCAAGAGCAGGTGCAGGAATAGCAGGAAGGTAGGGATAAGAGTCTATGGCGAGTACAACAGTGTCCCAGTTTGCGACGGAGCTTCGCGTTCCGCCGCAATTGCTGCTCGAGCAATTGAGCGCGGCCGGGGTATTGAAGAAGGCGGAGTCCGACGCGCTGAGCGAGGACGACAAGTCACGCCTGCTCGAATCGTTGCGCAAGGCACACGGCGGTGGGGGCGAAAAGAAAAAGATCACGCTGACCCGCAAGCAGACGACCGAGATCAAGCAGGCCGACGCATCGGGCAAGGCGCGCACGATTCAGGTTGAGGTGCGCAAGAAGCGCGTGTTCGTCAAGCGCGACGGAGCTGCGCCGGAGGCGCCGAGTTGAGCGGCGTCGGAAGCTGCACCGGTTGCTGCGCCGATGATCGACGAAGCCGAACTGGCGAAGCGAGAGGAAGAAGCTCGCCGTCAGGCCGAGTTGATCACGCGTCAGACCGCAGCCGCGCGCGAGAAGGCCGATCGCGCGCAACGCGACCTGAACGATGCGCAGCAGAAGGAACAGAAAGACATCTGAAGGCGGTGCAGGCACGCCAGACCGAGGCGACCGAAGAGCTGGTCAAGGCAGAGCGCGCTCAGAAGGAAGCCGAGCTGGTCGCAAAGCAGGCGGCTGATGCGCAAGCAGCGCGCCAAGCGCGTGGTTGAGGACGAAGTTGCGGCGATCAAGTCGATGATGGCCGCGCCGAAGAAGGTGGCGAAGCCGCCGGAGCCAGCAGCTGCGGCCGCTGCGCCGGTGGGCACGCTGCACAAGCCCGCCGCGAAAACCGAGGTCAAGCCGGGCGCGAAGAAGGATGACAAGAAGCCGGGCGTCAAGGAAATCAAGTCGGGCAAGCTCGCGTCGAGCTGGTCGGAAGAGCAGCAGAAAAAGCGGCTACTGAAGACGCGTGGCGATACGTCGGGCGGCGCTGGCGGCTGGCGCGGTCCGCGCGGCAATCGCAAGCAGGACCGGCACGAAGAATCCAATGGTGCCGCAGCAACACCGATGCCGGTCGAAGCAGTCGTGCGCGACGTGGCGATGCCGGAGACGATCACGGTCGCCGAGCTCGCGCACAAGATGTCGGTCAAGGCTTCCGAAGTCATCAAGACGCTGATGAAGCTGGGGCAGATGGTGACGATCAATCAGGTGCTCGACCAGGACACCGCGATCATCGTGGTCGGTGAGATGGGACACACGGCTCATGCGGCGAAGCTCGACGATCCGGAAGCGCTGCTGGCGGAATCGGAATCGGTCGTGGTGCCGAGCGAAGCGCCGCTCGATGCCGCGGCCGCCGGTGGTCACGATCATGGGTCACGTCGATCACGGCAAGACTTCGCTGCTCGACTACATCCGACGCACCAAGGTTGCTGCGGGTGAGGCGGGTGGAATCACGCAGCACATCGGTGCTTATCACGTGGAGACGCCGCGCGGCATCATCACGTTTCTCGATACGCCGGGCCACGAAGCGTTTACCGCAATGCGGGCACGCGGCGCGAAGGCAACCGACATCGTGATTCTCGTGGTCGCTGCCGACGATGGCGTGATGCCGCAGACCAAGGAAGCGATCGCGCATGCGAAGGCGGCGAACGTTCCGCTGGTCGTCGCGCTGAACAAGATCGACAAGCCGGAAGCCAATCCCGATCGCGTCAAGCAGGAACTTGTGGCGAACGAGGTCGTGCCCGAGGAATACGGCGGTGAATCGCCGTTCATTCCGGTGTCGGCAAAGACCGGCGAAGGTATCGATGCGTTGCTTGAGAACGTGTTGCTGCAGGCCGAAGTGCTCGAACTGAAGGCGGTCAAGAATGGTCCTGCGAAAGGATTGGTGATCGAGTCACAGCTCGACAAGGGCCGCGGTCCGGTGGCCACCGTACTGGTGCAAAGTGGAACATTGAAGCGCGGTGACGTCGTGCTTGCAGGTTCGGCTTTTGGTCGCGTGCGCGCGATGCTCGATGAAACCGGCAAGCCGATCACTGAGGCGGGCCCGTCGATTCCGGTCGAGATTCAGGGCCTGTCGGACGTACCGGGGGCAGGTGACGAGTTGATCGTGCTCGGTGACGAGCGCAAGGCGCGCGAGATCGCGCTTTATCGTCAGGGCAAGTTCCGCGACACCAAGCTTGCCAAACAGCAGGCGGCGAAACTTGAGGGCATGTTCGAGGCAGGTGTCGAGGGGGCGTGGCCGTTCGCATGTTGCCGCTGATCATCAAGGCCGACGTTCAGGGCTCGCAGGAAGCGCTGAACCAGTCGCTGGTCAAGCTGTCGACCGATGAAGTGAAGGTGCAGGTGGTGCATGGCGCAAGTGGGCGGCATTACCGAAAGCGACGTCAACCTCGCGATCGCTTCGAAGGCAGTCATCATCGGCTTCAACGTGCGCGCCGATCAGTCGGCGCGCAAGCTTGCCGAAGGCAATGGCATCGATGTTCGCTACTACAACATCATCTACGAAGCGGTCGATGAGGTGAAGAATGCGCTGTCGGGCCTGCTGGCGCCGGAGCATCGCGAGCAGGTGCTTGGCCTGGTCGAGATCCGGCAGATCTTCCGCGTGCCGAAGGTCGGCGCGGTCGCTGGTTGCATGGTGCTTGATGGTCTCGTGCGCAGGACTGCAGAAGCGCGTCTGCTGCGTGACAACGTCGTGATCTGGACCGGCGAGCTCGATTCGCTGAAGCGCTTCAAGGACGACGTGCGTGAAGTCAAGGCAGGCTTCGAGTGCGGCTTGAGCCTGAAGGGCTACGACGACATCAAGGAGCGTGATCAGCTCGAGATATTCGAGATGCAGGAAGTGGCGCGGACGCTTTCATAAGCGATCGAACCGTGATCAATGAAACCAGCAACCAAACCCGGCCGTGGGCTGCGCATCGCGGATCAGATTCAGCGCGATGTGGCGGAGATGATTCAGCGCGAAGTCTCAGTTCAGCGCGCTGGGTTAGTGACACTGACGGGCGTTGACGTCTCGGCCGATTACGCGCACGCGAAGGTGTATTTCACGACGATCGGTGCGCCGGTGGAAGCCGCGCAACAGGTGCTGAACAACAAGGCGGGCTATTTTCACTCGCTGCTGTTCAAGCGTCTGACGATTCATACGATTCCGCGGCTGACGTTCGTGCACGACGAGTCGGTCTCGCGCGGCATTGAGATCGACCGCTTGATCGAGCAGGCCAACGGAACTCGGGATAGGTATGTCGAAGCGCGCCAGCGATGAGCGCCGGGCCGCCCCAAGCTCATCGCGTGCCCCCGCGGGGGGCGGCGCGCAGCGGCCGGGGGCGAACCATTGATGAGGCCGGGCCGCCCAAGCTCATCGCGTGCCCCCGCAGGGGGCGCGGCGACGAGTCGCATAAATGGCGTGCTGCTGCTCGACAAGCCGGGTGGCATGACCTCGAACGCTGCGCTGCAGAACGCGCGGCGGATGTTGAACGCGGCGAAGGCGGGGCATACCGGAACGCTGGATCCGATGGCGACGGGCTTGCTGCCGCTGACGTTTGGTGAAGCGACCAAGTTCTCGGCGGATCTGCTGAATGCGGACAAGTCGTATCGAGCGACGATCAAGCTCGGCGTGACGACGACAAGCGGCGACGCCGACGGAGAAGTGGTCGCAACGCATGAAGTCGATGTGTCGCGATCAGGAGCTGCATACGACGCTGTCGCGCTTCGTCGGCACCATTGACGCAAGTTCCGCCGATGCACTCTGCGCTGAAGCACGACGGGCAGCCGCTATACAAGCTTGCACGCGCCGGAAACGAAGTGGAGCGGGCGCCGCGGCAGATTTCAGTGCATCGACTGACGCTGGTCGAGCGCCACGATGACGACCTCGTGGTCGAGGTTGATTGCAGCAAGGGCACGTATGTGCGAGTGCTGGCGGAAGACATAGGACGGGCGCTTGGATGCGGAGCGCACTTGAGCGCGTTGCGTCGAACGCGCGCGGGCCGGCTGAGCGTTGACGACGCGACGACGCTTGAGGCGATAGAAAAGCTGGCGCCCGAATTGCGACTCGCGAAGCTGCTGCCGGAGGACGAGCTGCTGGCTTCGTTGGCGACCGTACTGCTCGACGACGCGCACGCCGCGCGATTTCGGCAAGGGCAGAGGCTGGCACTCGATGCCGAGCCGCGTGGCCGCCGGGTGCGCGTCTATGGCGGTGGAAATGAATTGCTTGGCACGGCGACCATCAGCGAGTGGGGTGTCGTCGAGCCGGAACGACTAGTGACGAATAACTGAGCGAACAACTGAAACAACAGAGAGCCTCCTGATGAAACGCCCCATTCGCAACGTCGCCATCATCGCGCACGTTGATCACGGCAAGACCACGCTGGTCGACAAGCTGCTGCAGCAGTCGGGCACGTTTCGCGAGAATCAGCAGCTGACCGAGCGCGTGATGGACAGCAACGACCTCGAGCGCGAGCGCGGCATCACAATTCTTGCAAAAAATTGCGCGGTCGATTACGAAGGCACGCACATCAACATCGTCGACACGCCTGGCCACGCGGACTTCGGCGGCGAAGTCGAGCGCGTGCTGTCGATGGTCGACGGCGTCCTGCTGCTGGTCGACGCAGTCGAGGGCCCGATGCCGCAGACGCGGTTCGTGACGCGCAAGGCGCTGGCGCAGGGGCTGAAGCCGATCGTCGTCGTCAACAAGATCGACCGACCGGGTGCGAGGCCAGACTGGGTCGTCAATCACACGTTCGACCTGTTCGACAAACTCGGTGCGGCCGAAGAGCAGCTCGATTTTCCGGTGATCTATGCGTCGGCGCTGCACGGCTACGCAGGAGCGTCGCCCGACGTGCGCGAAGGCAACCTGAAGCCGTTGTTCGACGCCATCCTTGCACACGTTCGCGTGCGTGACGACGATCCCGACAAGCCACTGCAGCTGCAGATCTGTTCGCTCGACTATTCGAGCTACGTAGGCAAGATCGGCATTGGCCGCATCAGCCAAGGACGCCTGCGTGCGGGCCAGGAAGTGCTCGTGATGCACGGCCCCGAAGGTGCACAGAACGCGCCGACCACGAAGGGCCGCATCAATCAGGTGCTGACGTTCAAGGGCCTCGAGCGGCAGGTCGTTGACGAAGCCATCGCGGGCGACATCGTGCTGATCAATGGCATCGACGATATCGGTATCGGCTGCACATTGACGCCGGTCGATTTTCCCGACGCGTTGCCTTTGCTGCGCGTCGACGAGCCGACGTTGATGATGAACTTTCAGGTGAACACTTCTCCGCTGGCCGGGCGTGAAGGCAAGTATGTGACGAGCCGACAGTTGCGAGAGCGGCTGCAGCGCGAGCTGAAGTCGAACGTTGCGATGCGGATGCGCGAAACCGATGATGAGCAGATCTTCGAAGTCGCTGGCCGTGGTGAACTGCATCTGACGATCCTGCTCGAAAACATGCGGCGTGAGGGCTACGAGATGGCTGTGGGACAGGCCGCGTGTCCTGTTCAAGGAAGTCAACGGCGGGCGGCTCGAGCCATTTGAAATGCTGAGCGTCGATGTCGAAGAGCAAAACCAGGGCGCGATCATGGAAGAGCTCGGCCGGCGCAAAGGCGATCTGCAGGATATGCAGCCCGACGGAAGAGGGCGGGTGCGGCTCGAGTATCGAATCCCTGCGCGCGGACTGATCGGCTTCCAGGGCGAATTCATGACGCTGACGCGCGGCACCGGCTTGATGAGCCATGTGTTCGACGACTACGGTCCGGTGCGCCAGGGAGAAGTCGGCGAGCGCCGTAACGGGGTGTTGATCAGCCAGGATGATGGGGAAGCAGTTGCGTACGCGCTTTGGAAACTGCAGGAGCGTGGGCGCATGTTCGTTAGCCCGGGAGACAAGCTGTACGAAGGCATGATCATCGGCATCAATTCGCGCGAGAACGATCTGGTCGTCAATCCGGTGCGTGAAAAGAAACTGACCAATGTCCGCGCGTCGGGCAAGGACGAGCATATCGACCTCGTGACGCCGATCGCGTTGACCCTCGAATCCGCAGTCGAATTCATTGCGGACGATGAACTGGTGGAGATAACCCCGCACAGCATCCGCCTGCGCAAGAGGCATCTGAAGGAGCATGAGCGCAAGCGCGCACAGCGCGAAGCCGCGTAGCGGCTCCGCGTTGGCGCGCCGTGCGCAGTATTGACGACTCCCTCCCTAGCCCTCCCTCCGCGAGGGAGGGGATGAACCCGTGACCAGTCTTCCGAATTCATCGCACCGCCGCGCGGTCATCCTGATGATCATCGCGCCGGCACTCTGGAGCACCGCCGGCGTCGTCACGCGTCATCTGTCGCCTGAGTTGCAGGCGCAGGGCCGCTTCGAGATTACGTTCTGGCGCAGTCTGTTCGCCGCGGTTTTTGTCGGCGGTTATCTGCTGCTGCAACGTGACTTTAGCGGCGCACTGCGACGTGCCGGAGTGGCCGGGCTGCTGTCCGGTTGCATGTGGGCGACGATGTTCGTCACGTTCATGCTGGCGCTGACGCTGACCTCGACCGCTAATACGCTGATCATGCTGGCGGTTGCGCCGCTGATGACCGCGATACTCGCGCGCATCGTATTGCGGACGCCGATAGTGCCGCGCACGTGGCTAGCGATCATGATCGCCATGGCTGGCATTGCCGCGATGTTCGCCGGCAGCTTGCGCATCGAGTCGACCGCCAGCGTGGTTGGCATGCTGATCGCACTGGGCGCCCCGATCGCGTCTGCGATCAATGTCGTGATTCTGAAGAAGCGCGGCCAAGCCGTAGACCTGGTGCCGGCCGTGTTTCTCGGTGGAGCTATCTCAGCGTTGGCGGTGTTGCCGTTTGCGCTGCCGCTCTTCGCGCAGCCGCGTGACGTGCTGCTGCTCGCGTTACTCGGCTTTTTTCAGCTTGGCCTTCCGTGCACGTTGCTCGTAATCGCAGCGCGTTACCTGTCGGCAACCGAAGTGGCGCTGCTTGCGTTGCTTGAGGTGGTTCTTGGGCCGCTGCTGGCGTGGGCAGGGGCCGGCGAAATCATTACTCGGCATACTCTGATCGGCGGAGCGCTCGTAATCGCCGCACTCCTCTTGAACGAGCTCGTTGCGCAACGTCCGTCCAAGCGAGAGGCGGTGTAGCCGCCTCCCCTACGCTGTCACGTCATCCACGGACTGCGTTGGGCAGCAGCGGTTGCGCCCAAGCGCGCCTGACCTCCCGCACCTGAGCTGCACGTCGAAACGTGAGTCTCCCCGGTGGAGCGACAACACTAGAAGCTATGGGTGGCGAACACACATAGATGCGACGAATTGCAGATCGCGACGGGCGAGACGCTTTGCGTCGGGAATGACTATGTGAAGCGGATCGGGAACGCAGGATGCTCCACGCACGTGTTGCTGTCGTCTTACTGGAGGTCACATGCCTGAGAGAGCAACCCTGGAACGAGCCAAGAAAGACAAACGCGAAGGCAAGGCCCCGAGCACGCAGGCGGGCGAGTTCGTGCGCGAAGAGATTGAGCATATTCGCGAAGGCAAACATGGAGCGCGATCTGCCAAGCAGGCAATCGCCATCGGACTGTCAAAGGCACGCCGCGCCGGAGTCGATCTGCCGCCACCGGCAAAAGGTTCAACCTCCGAACGAACTCGACGAAGTGCAGCAAGCGCCTACAAGGCAGGGCGATCGCACGATGGAAAGGTTTCGCCGGCGCGATCGCGAGCAGCGCGGCGTGCCCTTGAGAACGAAGGTCAGGCGGCAGCCTCGAAGACGGCGCTCGCTCGGCATGCTCACGCGGCGTCGGCCGAGAAGACGGCATCCGAACGATCGGCTGCCGCGCGTAAGGCAGTGAAGACAAAGGGCGCGGCGAAACGTTCAGCTGCCGCACGCAAGGCCGCGCGTACGCGTGCCCGTAACGCTTAAGTGGAGGATGCAATGGCAAAGTGCGACGCTTGCGGCAATGACTACGACAAAACGTTCGAACTGAGAAAGAGCGGCCGGACCTACACCTTTGACAGTTTCGAGTGCGCCATTCACCTGCTCGCACCGGCGTGCGAGCATTGCGGAGTGCGCATCGTCGGCCATGGCCTGGAAAAAGATGGGCGTATGTTCTGCTGCGATCATTGCGCCGAGCGCTCTGGCGTCACGGAACTGCGCGATCGAGCGTAGAGTCAACGTGCGAATCACATCAAACAAATGAGAGGAATCAAGGAATGCCATTGGCCAGAGCGCTTCAACGGTTAGTAACGAGCCTGTTTCTGATTACGGCGTGGGCAGGCGTCTGCGCGCAATCGACTCAAGCAGTGCCGACCCCACCGGCGCCTGCGAAGCAGCTTCGGTCTCCCGATGTCATCTATGTCCCGACCCCACCCGAGGTTGTCGATGCGATGCTGAAGGTTGCGGATGCGCGACGTGGCGATGTGTTGTACGACCTCGGCTCGGGTGATGGCCGCATTCCAATTACCGCAGTAGAGAAATACAACGTGACGCGTGCTACAGGCATCGAAATCAATCCAGAGCGGATTGCGGAAGCCCAGCAGAATTTAAACAAAGCAGGTGTGGGCGACCGCGTACGGTTTCGTAACGAGGACTTGTTTGAAGCCGACTTCTCTGATGCCACCGTCATAACGCTCTATCTGTTGCCTGCATTGAACGTGAAGCTTCTTCCGAAGATGCTGCGTGAGTTAAAGCCCGGCACGCGCATCGTTTCGCACGCGTTTGCAATGGGAGATTGGAAACCTGAACAGACGCTCGAGGTCGGTGGCCGGTCCGTTTACTTCTGGACGATTCCGGCAAAGGGTACTGCGGCGTATGCCGCAGCGTCAGCAGCCGCCGGTGTTGGGGGAATGGGTTCGAATTAACGAGCGCGACCTGCAGCCGCGTTCGCGGGTGTATAAAAGCGGCCATGTCGACCGTAACTAGTCCGGGTGGCAGTCGCTGGCAGGGCGTTGATATCAAGGCTGCACTTCTCGCGGGCTTGATCGCAGGTGTTGTTGATTTGTCGCTGCTCGCAGCGAGCGGTTGGGCGCAAGGCCAGAACGTCTGGGTCAACATGCGCCAGACTGCGGCGATCCTGATGGGCTCGGGCGTGTTGCCACCACCCGCAACCTTCGATCTGCTTCTTTTTGTTGTTTCCACGATCGTTCATTTTGGTCTGTCGATGGTCTACGGCTTGATCGTCGCATTCTTCATTCGCAAGTCTGACTGGAAAACCGGACTGATCATTGGCGTTGCCGTCGGCTTCGGCATCTACGTGGTCAACTACTACGCCTTTGCGCCACTGCTGTTTCCGTGGCTGACGGAATCGCGCAGTGGCATGGTTCCGACGTTGATACATCCGGTGTTTGGAATGATCGCGGCGGCCGTCTATCTGAAGCTGCGCCGAACAATCGCGGCGTAAAGAAGCGTCGCAGCCGTTCTTGCACCGCGCGACTTAGGTGATCTTCTTGGCGGCCCGCATGTTGTCGACAAGATTCGGATAGGGCCGTCCCGCTTTCTTCGCAGAACGCTTAGCCGATGCCTTCGCCGAGGGCGATAGGCGTTTCGGCCGATCGGACTTCTTCTTCGGGCTTGCGCGCTCCCAAGGCGCTTTTTTAGGTGCAGGCATCGACGTGACCTATAGGTCGACCTTCGCGTGTTGCTTTGGGTCGTTCTCCTCTGCCCGCTCGCCTTTGACGTAAGCCTTCGCTGCTTCGAAGACGAATTTCAACCCCTGCGCGCCGGCGTTATCCCAATACTCGCCATGCTGCGCATTGAACTTCAGCATCGAAATCGAGGGGTCGTTCTTGCCTTGCGGAAACCAAATCTTCCAGTTTTCTTTGTACAAGCGATCAATCAGCGCCTGGTCGCGAACAATCGTCGCACGACCGCTCAGTGACGCGTATTGCTTCGAACTTTGGAACGTTAGGGTGACGCTGGGGTTGGCATTGATTTCGTCGACCTTCGGCGAATCGATGCTGGTGACGAAATATGCATCCGCATCGGGGCGCAGCTCGGCGATGGCCATCGGTCGCGAATGCATGTGTCCATCTGCTGATTGAGTTACCAGCATCGCCGTGTCGAAATCCTTCAGTAGGTCGTACAGATGTTTCTGCGTGTTCAATGCTTCGGCCATATTTTCTCCCCCAAGTAAAAGTGCATTACCTCTGAGTAATCAGCAAGAACGAGTAATCAGCAAGAACGGTGCCGTGATCGGCGCTATAGTCGCGACGCGTCAGGTGCCCGCTGCGAAAGCCTCGGGTGAAACGGGAAGCCGGTGCAGTGGAAACACTAAAGCCGGCGCTGCCCCCGCAACGGTAAGTCAGAGTGACGGATCGCGTAGTGCGCCACTGCATCGTCAGATGCGGGAAGGTGCGATCCGACAGCGTGAGTTGTTCGAACAACGCGCGCTGTGCTGACGAGTCCGGAGACCGGCCTGCCGGGCGAGCCGCTGCATCGTGCAGCGGTTTCAGCAACGCGGTCGCGGTGGGCGATGGTGTGCAGCGTCGCTGCATTCCTCAAGCCACCACGCCGGACGTTTGGACGCGGGTGGGCGATGAAAAACAATCTCGAAGCTGTTTTTGGTGCGGCGTGCCGCGGGCTGATGGTTTGCATCAGCACGTGCTGCGTCCCAGGTGCGCACGCACAGCAAGTATCGCCGGTGACTGCCCTGCAGCAGGTTGTTATCAGCGCAAGCCGCACCGAAGTCACGCTCGCAGATACCGGCTCGGCGGTCAGCATTCTGACAGCGGCCGATCTCGAGCAGCGACAGATTCGCCTGGTCTCCGATGCGCTGCGAGCGGTGCCAGGAATCGCCGTAAGCCGCCAGGGACCAATCGGCACCGTTACGCAGGTCCGCATTCGTGGCGCCGAAGCCAATCACACCGTCGTGTTGATCGATGGTGTCAAGATCAACGATCCATTTACATCGGAAGTTGATTTTGCGCATCTGCTTGCTGCGCAAATCGATCGCATCGAGATTCTGCGAGGCCCGCAAAGCGTGCTGTACGGATCAGAGGCGATCGGCGGAGTGATCAGCATCTTCACGAAACGCGGCGCGGCGGGCGTCCAGGCCGAGGCGTCGCTCGAAGGCGGATCGTTTTCGTCTGTCGACGGGTCGGCCGCGGTACGCGGAGGCAGCTCGACGCTGAACTATGCGTTGTCGGCTTCTGGTTTGAAAACAGATGGCACGAATGTTTCGCAGTTCGGTTCCGAAGATGATGGGTATCGCAATACGACGTGGTACGCACGCGCAGGTTGGGTGCCGACAGCTACAGCGACGCTCGACGCATCAGTGCGTTATCGCGACAGCCGCGGCATGTTCGATCCACAGGACTTCAATTTCCCCCCGGGACCAACGTTCGGATTGATCATCGATGGCGATCGCCGCACCGAGGGTGAGCAGCTGGATGCGAGGTTGCGTGGCCTGCTTATAACGGGGCCGCTCGAGCATCAGCTTGGTTTCACACATACGCAGACGGAGGAAGACACATTTGGGGACGGCATTTTCACGAACGGATTTGAGGGAAAGCGCGAGCGCGTCGATTACCAAGGCACCTGGCGATTCGGTGCCGATGTTCCTCAGGCATTGACGCTGGCTGCCGAGCACGAGCGCCAACAATTTGAAAGCAAAGGACCCACTGCAGCGTCCTCACAGAGCCAGACGCGTGAAAACGACAAGACCGGGATCGCCGCGGAGTATCGCGTGCGATTACCTTCGTTGACTTCACTGACGCTTTCGTTGCGGCGCGATTGGCACGAGCTTTTTGCCGACGCGACGACGTACCGGATCACTGCAGCGCAGCCGCTAAGTCCGCGTGTGAAGTTGCGCGCGAGCTACGGAACCGGCACTGCAAATCCAACGTTCTTCGAGCTATTCGGCTTCATCCCGGGCAGCTTCGATCCGAATCCGGCGTTGGTGCCTGAAAAGTCGCGCGGATTCGATATGGGTGCGGATTTCGCCATCGGCGAAGGAGGAAGGCTTTCACTCACGTACTTCAATGCTGATCTCGAGAATGAAATCAGCGGTACCTTTGACACCAACACTTTCCGCTCGAGCGTCGATAACCTCAGTGGCAAGAGCAAGCGGCGCGGATTCGAGGTCGATGCGGAGTATGCGGCCGGCGCCAATTTAACCATTTGGGCCGCATACACGTACACCGATTCGAAGCAGCCCGACGGACAGATCGAGGTGCGTCGCCCGCGCCATGTCGGTTCGGCCGCAATCACCTATTCGCCGCGCGCTGCTGCTGGCTCGCTTACGCTGGCGGTCGACTACAACGGTCGCCAGGAAGATCTCGATTTTCGGCAGTTCACATCCGCGCGCGTGTCATTGCGCGATTACACACTGGTACGGTTGGCTGGCCAATACAACCTCACCCGCAATGTGAGTTTGACCGCGCGCGTAGAGAATGTGCTTGATCAGGACTACGAAGAGATTTTTTCCTATCGCCCCAGCGGCCGCGCGTATTACGCAGGCGTGCAGGCACGCTTCTAGGTAGCGAGCTCGTGGCAACGGTCAGGATTCAGTGCACGCTTGCGATGTTCTCGTTGGCTGCATTTGTCAACGTGACAAACGCGGCTCCGCAGCGCGTCGTTTCGCTGAACCTGTGCGCCGACGAACTGGTGCTGCGGCTCGCAGCCCCAAATACTGTGAAGTCGGTGACGTGGCTGGCGCGCGATCCGGCGCTGTCGAATGTCTGCTGCGCTCGCGCACACAGTGTCGGTAAACCGGGGTCTGGCAGAAGATGTGGTGCCGCTCGCGCCGGATCTCGTGATCGCCGGGGCGTATACGACACGCACGGCAGTCGCGTCTGTTACGCCGTCTGCAGATACCGGTGCTGGAGCTCGACGTGCCGCGCACGATCGACGAAGCACTGACACAGATCACGACAGTGGCAATCGCGATCGGCGTGCCGGAAAACGGTACACAGCTCGTTGCAGAGATCAAAGACCGGCTGGCCAAACTGGAGACCGTGTCGTCGATAGGAGCTCAACCAGTCGCCGCGATCTACCAGCCGAACGGCCTGACGATCGGACAAGGATCGCTGGTCAACGATCTGCTGCGACGTGCCGGACTGCGCAATCTAGCAGTTGAACGCCGTATCGCTAACTACGGAGCACTCCCGCTCGAATGGCTTTTGCTCGCACAGCCGGATCTGTTGATTGTCAATACAGGTGGTGACGTCGGCCACGCGATGGCATATGAAGTCTTGAGCCATCCTGCGCTGATGAGTCGTTATCACGGAAATCGCGTGGTTAGTGTGCCGTCTGCATGGTGGAGTTGCCCAGGCCCGCGGCTAGTGGATGCCGTGCAGCGTTTGCAGCAAGCTGCGCGACAGTTACCGGCCACCGCAAAGTGATGAGCGCGCGGATTGCCACCGCATCTGCGCAGTCGTACGGCACGGCGTCGACCTCGTCGTTACTGATCGCCGCACTCGTAGTGATCCTCTTTCTGTTAATTGCGGCTTCACTGGCCGTTGGACGCGCTCCGCTTGACGTCGGGTCGGCGATTGCTCAATGGATGCGCGGCGAATCAACGCTGGCGACTCTGGTCCTGATTGAGTTACGACTTCCGCGCACAGTGCTCGCAGTGCTGGTTGGCGCAAGCCTCGGTCTGGCCGGCGCAGCGTTGCAAGGATTGTTGCGTAATCCCCTTGCCGAGCCGGGCATCATCGGCGTGTCGTCATGCGCCGCGCTCGGCGCCGTCATTGCTTTCTACAGCGGCGCATCCTTTGCGGCGCCACTGGCACTGCCTTTGGCGGGCATCGCAGGTGCGATCGTCGCCGTCGTATTGCTGTACGCGCTGGCGGGACGCGAGGCGAGCACGTTGACTTTGATTCTCGCGGGGGTGGCGATCAACGGCTTCGCCGCCGCTGCAACTGCGCTGGCGCTGAATCTCGCGCCAAATCCGTTCGCCGTGACGGAAATCGTTTTCTGGATGATGGGATCGCTTGCCGATCGCAGCGTCAATCATCTGCAGCTCGCCGCACCGCTGATGATCGCCGGTTGGGCACTGCTGTTAACCAGCGGCCGCGCGCTGGACGCGCTGACGCTGGGTGAAGATACCGCGGCAAGTCTGGGCGTGCAGCTTGGCAGACTGCGATTCATGCTCGTGCTTGGTACTGCGCTGGCTGTCGGAAGCGGTGTCGCGGTGACGGGTGCTGTCGGGTTTGTCGGACTGGTAGCGCCGCATTTGTTGCGCCCGCTGGTCGGACATCAGCCGAGTCGACTCCTATGGACCAGCGCTGTTGCGGGCGCAGTGCTCGTTTTATCTGCGGATATTGCGATCCGCCTGATTGCAATCGGTCCCGAGCTAAAGCTGGGCGTTGTCACTTCGTTGATCGGCGCGCCGTTTTTCTTGATTCTCGTGCTGCGACTACGCCGCGAAACGATCTGATGCAAATTACCGGCGACAACATAACGGTGATGATCGGTAACGCAACATTGCTGCGTAACGTCAGCGTGCTCGCGGAGCCGGGCTCATTACTTGGACTGGTTGGCCCAAACGGTGCAGGCAAATCCACCTTGCTGCGAGTGCTGGCAGGACTGCGTCACTGCACAAGCGGCCGTGTTCATTATGACGGTCAATCGCTGGACAGACTATCGCGGCCGCAACTCTCGCAGCGACTGGCGTACCTGGCGCAGCGCGGACCGGTGGCCTGGCCCCTTACCGTCGAACATCTGGTCGCGCTCGGGCGACTGCCGCATCAGATGGCATGGGGAAGGCACGATGCGCGGGCAGCGAGCGCGATCGCCACCGCTTTGACAGAGACGGACATGTCGCACCTCAGGGACCGTGTCGTCGATACGCTGTCGGGTGGTGAGCTTGCACGTGCGTTGCTCGCGCGAGCGCTTGCTGTCGACGGTGCGGCGTTATTGGCTGATGAACCGGTTGCCGAGCTCGACCCGTATCACCAGTTGCAGGTGATGGAAATCCTGCGCGCCCGTGCAGACTCCGGGCAAACCGTCGTCGTCGTGCTGCATGAAATCACACTGGCCGCTCGCTTCTGCGACCGTCTCGTCCTGCTCGATCGCGGACGCGTCGTCGCGGCAGGTTCGCCGGCGGACGTACTCACCGATCAGAACCTGCACGCAACGTATCGGGTGCGGGCGTTACGAGGCGAACACGAGGCGTCGCACTATGTATTACCCTGGCAGCGCCTGGATTGAGACGGAGCGATTACTCGTTGCGGAGCATCGCAATCTGTGAAAATAGAAGCGTGAGCTCGTGGCGTTTCTGCGTGGCGCCGATGATGGAGTGGACCGATCGCCATTGTCGGTATTTCCATCGCCAACTCACCAAACATGCACGTCTGTACACGGAGATGTTGACTACAGGCACGCTGCTGCATGGCGATGCCACGCGACATCTCGCGTTCGATCCTGCTGAGCATCCGGTGGCACTGCAGTTGGGTGGCAGTGAGCCGCGACGAGCTGGTGCACGCTGCGAAACTTGGACAGCGTCATGGCTACGACGAAATCAATCTCAATTGCGGCTGCCCGTCGGAGCGCGTGCAGCGCGGTGCGTTCGGCGCGTGCCTGATGGCGGAACCATCGCTGGTAGCGGATTGCGTGAAAGCGATGCTGGACGCAGTGACGATTCCCGTGACGGTAAAGCATCGCATCGGCATCGACCGCCGCGATGACTATGCGTTCGTGCGTGACTTTGTCGGTGCGTTGCACACGGCGGGATGCGGCGTGTTTATCGTGCATGCCCGCAGCGCATGGCTGAGGGGGCTCAGTCCGAAGGAAAATCGCGAAGTGCCGCCACTCGACTACTCGTACGTACTTCGCCTGAAGCAGGATTTTCCGGCGGCGGAATTTGTCTTGAACGGTGGCATCACCACCTTGCACCTGGCGTGCGAACACCTGAACACGACCGATGGCGTGATGCTTGGCCGCGCCGCGTACCACGATCCCTTTCTGCTAGCCGAAGTCGATGGGTCGGTGTTCGGTGACACTGCAAAGCAGCAGACCCGAGAGGCCGTGGTCCTGAAGATGACTGAATACCTGCGGCAGACAACGGGTGCGGGCATCGCGCCGCGTCATGTCGTTCGACACATGCTTGGGCTGTTTCAGGGCATGCGCGGCGCGCGGCAGTGGCGCCGCATTCTCAGCGATGCAGATACGCTGCAACGTCATGGCGCCGATGTATTGCTTTATGCGTTTGAAGCGCTACGAGACCGACGCTCGTCATTGCCGGCCGCCGCTTGATGCCCAAAACGGGTAGCACCCGCCTTAGGTGGGGCAAGCTTTGGGCAACGCCTCCTCGCGTTTGCTCACTTCCTGACTGGCTTTCTGCATCTGCTCGATTGTCGCAGCGCGCGTGTCGACCTTATTGCGCGCCTCGATAGCGCGGGCCAACTCACGGCGCGCGCGCTCGCACCGGTCGACAATTGTTGCTTCGGCTTTCTCGCGCTTTTCCGCGGCGCGCTTTTCTTCCTCTGCTTCCTTCTTCAGGTCCTTTTCCAACTTCTTTACTTCGGCGGCGTCTTTTTTGGCGCGATCCTTCGCCGCCTGCTGATCGGGAACGCTGATCGGGGGTGACGTGTTCACCGTGCGCACCGGCTTTGTGCCAGCGGGACATTCGCGGTTGGAATAGGTAACCGTGCCGTCCTTCGCTTCGCAGCGCTGGACCTGCATCTGCTGCGCGTTGGCGCTGTCACCAAGGACGGGTGCCGCGACCAACGACATGACAATGAGAAAGTTAGATCGCAACGTCATCTCCGGTCGTTTTTTCATCCGCTAACGTGCGCGACTTTCATCGCGCACGAGTCTATCGAGCCGCTAGGCAGGGCACCTCTGCGAGGGTTTGCCGCAAGGCTACGGAATCGCCAGGGCGCTGCGCACCGCATCGGCGGCGGTCTTGTTGAACCGGTACTGGTAGTCGTAAATTTTCGCGCCGGCCTGATACAACTTGCCAGGACGTACGCCCGGTGTCCCTTTGCTCGGCTCGATAAAGGCAATCTTGGCCGACTCACGCTCGACGTTGGTGACACCGGTGTCAAGCGGATCGACGTTGGCAGGGAACGACAGTACTACCGCGCGCGTGCCAGCGATCGTCTGCTCTTCCCATTCGCCTTCGTCGAGTGGTTTGACACCGTCACGGTCGCAGAACAGCGTGCCGGTCTTTGCAGCAAAGAGCTCGACTCCGCCTTTCTTGGCAGCGCCGGGCTTGAACAGCATTGCGTAGGGCTTCGCTCCTTTGCGGTCTTCGTAGGCGAGGCAATAGGGGATTTGCTTCGAAAAATTGCCGACAAACTGTCCGGTGCTGCTGGCGCCGGTGAACGATTCACGCGCAGGCAGCATCAACACGTCGTCGATGAAGCGAGCGACCACCATGTAGGCAACGGATCCCTTCGGAAACACGGCACTGCCGACTTTCGCCGCTTCTTGTTTTAAATAGTTGTCGGGCGTGCGCAGAAACGGCTGAATGTGCTGACCGGCCACGTCGAATGCTTGCAGAGTGACCGCAACGCGCAACGGGTTCTGCCCGGAGAAGATCATGTAGATCGTGCCGTCTGGCGCAGGAATCGCGAAGTTCGGGCGGCCTACGGGTCGGCGCTCGCCGTTCAGGACAAAGTTTCCGGCGTCGATGTTGCTGTGAACTGCGCCGGTCTTGGCGTCATTCGTCGTTTCGGTCAATGCGTAGCGATTCTCGGCACCTGGCTTATCGGCCGCGCGGAGGTTGGCGACACGGGCGCCGTAGATCAGATAGATGCCATCCCCACGCAACGCGTCCAGGCCGGGGTTGGGAAGCGGCTTAGCACCTTGCACCGGCCGCGGTTGTTTCAGCGGCCCGTATGTCTGCAGCTCGCCCGGCGATAACTCGGTGGCGCCGGCAACGGTGCCAACGGCCAGCGCGACGCTCGCCATTGCAATTTTCAGATTCAGATGCATTCGGTGGACTCCTGTGCGGCGTTCGAACGACTCGGATCGTAGCGAACACGTGAAAGCTCAATGATCGGAAAAACGGCGGGAATTCTCCCGCGAAGGGGGGACTCAAGTCTTGAGTCAATTAAACGACCTTGCCCGGATTCATGATGTTCAGCGGATCGAGCGTCCGCTTGATTGCACGCATCAGGCTCATTTCGACGGCGGACTTGTACCGCATATTTTCCTCACGCTTCAACTGCCCAATGCCATGCTCTGCCGAGATCGAGCCCGAGAAGAGGGTCACCTGGTCGTGCACGCATTCGTAGATTGCGGACTGTTGCTCGAAAAAAAGATTCTCATCTGTCCCGGCCGGCGACATCACGTTGTAATGCAGGTTACCGTCCCCCAAATGGCCAAAGGTCACCATGCGGATGCCGGGAAAACGTTGAGCGAGCAGGGTGTCAGTTTGTTCGATAAAGCGCGCGACGGATGATATCGGCACGGATATATCGTGTTTGATGTTCCTGCCTTCGCGAGCCTGTGCTTCCGAGATCGATTCGCGTAGCTTCCAGAGTGAACGTCCTTGCGCGGTCGACTGCGCGACGACGGCATCCGTGATCAATTCCATTTCCAATGCCTGCTCGGCAAGCGCTTGCAACAGTCCCGTCGCGTGCTGTTCGTCTTCGTGATCGCTAAGCTGCAGCAGCACGTATTGCGGATGTGCGCGGTCAAATGGTGTGCGCTGATCGGCGAAATGCCGCGTCACCAAGTGCAGGCATGTGGCGGAAAAAAACTCGAAGGCGGTCAGGGTCGGGCCGGCCACGGACTGGGCCAGCACCAGCAGGGACAGCGCTGCCGACACGGACTCGAGCGCAAAAAGCGCCGTCACTTGCGACCGGGGGAGCGGGAACGTCTTGAGGCATGCCGCCGTGATTACCCCCAGCGTGCCTTCTGCACCGATGAATAGATCACGCAGGTCATAGCCCGTGTTGTCCTTGCGCAAACCGCGCAGTCCATTCCATAGCTCACCGGACGGAAGTACGACCTCGAGCCCAAGCGCGAGCTCGCGTGCGTTGCCATACCGCAGCACCTGCGTGCCGCCCGCATTCGTGCTCAGGTTGCCACCGATCGTTGCGGTGCCTTCTGCGGCAAGTGACAGAGGAAAAAGCCGATTGGCGTGGCAAGCAGCTTGCTGCACATCATGCAGCACGCATCCGGCCTCCACCGTAATCGTGCCGTTAATCGCATCAACGTCGCGCACCCGATTCAGCCGCTTCATTGACAGCACGATCGCATCTCCCGAGATATCGGGCGTCGCGCCGCCAGCAAGCCCGGTATTGCCGCCTTGCGGCACGACCGGAGCGCGCAACTCGGAGCACGTCGCGATGATTGCCGCAATTTCGCTGGCGCTCGACGGAATCACAACCGCCTGAGCGCGTCCGGTAAAGCGACCGCGCCAGTCAGTCAGATACGGCGCGATGTCCGCAGGCGCCGTTAGCACATGCGTGCTTCCCGCGATATCGCGCAAGCGTTTCAGCAACATCAGCGTGCGGCCAAACGTAGCGCGGCTGTGGCGAGACGTTTTCCCAGTGCGACGGCGAGGCGTCGTTCTTCATCGGTCAGCCGAACCGCCGAGCCATGCGGCGCTACGTGACTCGCGCCATAAGGCGAACCGCCACTCGTGGTCGTCATCAGATCGGACTCGGTATACGGAATTCCGAGCACCAGCATTCCCTGGTGCAGCAGTGGCAGCATCATCGAAAGCAATGTTGATTCCTGTCCGCCGTGCATCGAGGTCGTCGATGTAAAGACAGCGGCGGGCTTGCCGGACAGGGCACCGGAAAGCCATTGTCCCGATGTCGAGTCAATGAAATGCTTAAGGGGCGCGGCCATGTTGCCGAAGCGGGTCGGGGAGCCGAGCGCCAGTCCACCACATTCGTCAAGGTCGCGCAGCTCCGCATAGGGCGCACCTGCCGGCGGCACGCTAGGTGACGCGGTTGCCACGACGGTCGACACCGGCGCAACGGTGCGTAACCGCGCGTGCGTTCCATCGACCTGATCGATGCCTTGCGCCACCGCCTCGGCGAGCAGCCGCGTCGAACCAGTGCGCGAGTAATAGAGAACCAGGATGTCCACGCTTCGAGATGCGGTGCAGTTAGCGGTCGATATCTAGTAGATGGTGTGACGCGCTCGCTATTATCGCTGCACGATGCGCTTGAACCTCGCCCCTTGGCTTGACCGTTATTCGTGGCTCAAGCGGGCGCACGATGTTGCGATCTTTGCGCAGCGGCGTGCCCGCGACGTCAAGATGGCGCAGGTTGCCGGCAGCTTGACGTTTACGACGACGCTGACGATCGTGCCGCTGTTCGCGGTCGCTCTCGCGCTGTTCACCGTGTTTCCATTGTTCGCGGAGTTTCGCGGAGCCGTCGAAAACGCCGTGCTGAAAGCCCTGCCTGGTCAAATTTCGGACACGGTGCTCGACTACATCAATCAGTTCGCGCTAAAGGCGACGCGGCTCACGGCAGTCGGGTTGATATTCCTTGCGGTGGCCGCGATTGCGATGATGGTCACGTTTGATCGCGTGATGAATGATATTTGGCGCGTCAAGAATCGAAGGCCGCTGACGCAGCGCGTGCTGATCTATTGGGCAATCCTGACGCTGGGTCCACTGCTGATAGGTGCCAGCTTGGCGGCGAGCTCCTACGTGTGGGCGCAATCTGGCGAGACGGTTACGGACCTGCCGCGCTGGATCCGGGGTTGCCTTGACTACGTGCCGATGATCCTCAGCGGATTCGCCTATGCCGCGCTTTTTGTCTACGTTCCGAACCGGAGGGTCGCCTGGCGAGATGCATTGATCGGTGGCTTCATCGCGGCCATTCTGGCGGAGACCTTCAAGCATGCGTTCGGAGAGTTCGTCTCACGAGGGACCACGGGTTCGATTTACGGAGCGTTCGCGGCGCTGCCCTTGTTTCTGATCTGGATTTACCTGTCCTGGTTCGCCATCTTATTTGGTGCAGCAATCACTGCCACCTTGCCGCGCTTGCGCGCAACGCGGTTCGCGGACGAAATGCTGGCAGGTAACCAGTTCGTGACGTCCGTGGCGTTGTTGAAAGCGCTACTGCAGGCAAAGCAGTCGAAGTCGCCCGCTGTGTCGCCGGCGGAGCTTGCACGCCAGATTCGCATGTCGGTAGACGAAACCGATGCTCTGCTCGAAGTGCTCGAGAAATTGGGATATGTCAGACGCCTGACAGTGACTCGCACCGGCCGTCGCAACGACCACGACTGGATTCTGATCTGCGACGAGAATTCAATGACGCTTAAGCCGCTGTTCGAGCATTTCGCGGTTGATCCGGCCAATAGTCTGCTCAATACCGATGCGGTTGGAATGCGCGCGATGCGCACACGATGGTTTCAATCCGACTGGTTAAAAGCTTCGCTTGCAGACGAGCTCGGCGATCAGAAGAGTTGACGGCCGCGACGCTAGAGCCGAACCTTGCCGGTCCAGACATTTGCATACATCACCCAGTCGCCAATGAAGCTATAAAACGGCTGCTTAAATGACGCTGGCCTGTTTTTCTCAAATACAAAGTGGCCGACCCAGGCAAAGCCGTAGCCACAGACGAGCGCGGCGAGTAACCACCATGGATTGCGCGTGACTATGGCGGCAACGACGAAAGCGAGTGCCAATGACGAGCCAACGAAATGCATGCGCCGGCAGTTGCGGTCGCGATGCTCAGACAGATAGAACGGATAGAACTCGCGAAAGGTGGAAAACCGTCGCGGGGTGACGTGGGTTTCGCTCATGGCGTTCAATCTAGCGCTTCTTCGCGCCGCTCTCAAGACGGGGTGACCGTCAGCACCAGCGCTGCGGCACAAAGCACGAGCGCTCCGGCGATTCGATCGGTAACTTGAGCGTAGCGCGGGTTCTGCGCCAGATGCGCGGCGCGAGACGCGAGATAGCCGTACCCCCCTAGGATCAGCAATTCCGGAACGATCGACCCGATAGCGAGCCAAACCATCTGCGCGCCTACTGGCAGGCTTGGGTCGACAAACTGCGGCAGGATCGCGACGAAGAAGATCAGCGTCTTCGGATTTGCAAGCTGCAGCGTCAAGCCGGAGACGAAAATTGAGCGGGGAGACTGGTCGCGTGACGCTAAGTTTGAAGCGGTGATCGGCGACGGCCGGCCCAGCAACGCCGACAGTCCAATGTAGACAAGGTAAAGCGCGCCCAGCCACTTGACTGTGACGAAGAACGGTGTCGACGCGATCAGCACTGCTCCAAGCGCAGTGGCGGACACTGCGAAGTAGAGTGCGTTCGCCGTCAACACGCCGAGTGCGGCAAGCAATGAACGGCGCGCGCCTTGCGTCAATCCATAGGCAATGACCAGCATGACCGCAGGGCCGGGCGACAACGACAGCGCCGCTTCGGTCAGCAGGTAAAGCCAGTAAGTGTCCCAGTTGATCGCGGCAGACAGCACGTCTGCGTCAGGCTGCGGAGCGCACGAACACGCGCGATGCGAAGCGCTGCAAGGCCTCGCGCACACCGTCCGGATTTTCTGCCATCAACGAATGGCCGGTCCCGCGCAGACTGACGACGGTTGCATCCTTGCACGCCTTGATCAGCGGCTGCGCGGCGCGCGCGGGTGTCATCGAGTCTGATGCACCGAGAATGAACAGTGCCGGGCACATCAACTCGGTGGCGGCTTCTACGCCGTGTTGATAGGTGTTGCACGCAACGAAGTCGGCGTTCAGAACATCAACCCCATTGCGTTGTGCGACGCGCTGCATTAACCGCAGATTGCTCCAGACGTTGGAGAAACCCGGGCCCGGGCTTGAGGGCTTGCGATCGAACGCTGCGATTGAAGCGCTGTGCGACCACACGTTGATCATTTCCATCGCCTGCGGCGGCGAGGATTTCGTCGCATCGAGCAACGCGTCTGAGACGTGCATCGGAAATGCGGTGGCTACCAGGACGACGCCGCACACCTTCTCGCCCAGCGCTGGCGCTAACTCGAGCGCGATCAGCGAACCCATGCTGTGACCCACCAGCAGCAGGCGCTCTGCGCCGGATGCTTTCAGAGCGCTCGCGATTTTTTCGGCCATCGACTCGATCGTCGTCAATGCCGGCCCTGCGCTGCGCATGTGGCCCGGCAGATCCAGCGCCAGCACGCTGTAGCCGTGATGCGCCATGTAGCGGCTTTGCAGAATCCAAACGCTGTGATCGTGTTCGCCGCCATGCAGAAACACGATCGTCGGCAGCGCGGGATCGAAAGCCTTGCCGCCGGTGTACGCGTACAGGCGCGGTGTTTCGACCAGATCCATTACTTCGTCCTAGCTGCGCGCTTGAGTGCCTGATCGAGGTCGTCCAGCAGGTCCGTTGAATCTTCCAGTCCAACCGATAGCCTGATCGTTCCCTGCGTGATACCGGCGGCTGCCAGCTCATGATCAGGAACGCGAAAATGAGTTGTTGACGCCGGGTGAATCACCAGCGACTTCGCATCGCCGACGTTGGCAAGATGCGAAAACACGCGCAGTGCTTCGACAAACGCACGCCCCGAGTCGCGTGAGCCTTTTAAGTTGAAGCTGAATACAGCACCGCACCCGCGCGGCAGCAGTCTTTGCGCCAATGCGTGGTCTGGATGCGAAGGCAACTCCGGATAGGCCACCGATTCGATCATCGAGTGCTCGGTTAGAAACGCGACGACCTTGCGCGCGTTGTCAACGTGCCGCTGCACGCGCAGTGGCAGCGTTTCGAGCCCTTGCAACAGAAAGAAGGCCGTATGCGCGCTCATGCACGCGCCGAAATCGCGCAGCCCTTCGCGCCGAGCCCGCAACAAAAACGGCGCGACTGTGCTTTCCTCTGCGAAGTTCATGCCGTGAAACCCGACGTATGGCTGCGTCAGTGTCAAGAATTTTCCACTGGCAAGCCAGTCAAACGTTCCGCCGTCGATCAACACACCACCGATTGCAATGCCATGGCCTCCGATAAATTTGGTTGCCGAGTGATAGACCAGATCAGCGCCATGATCGAACGGCGTCATCAGGTACGGCGTCGTAAACGTCGAGTCGACAAGCAGGGGGACGCCGTTCTCATGCGCAATAACGCTGACCGCAGGAATGTCGAGCACATCGAGCCCCGGGTTGCCCAGCGTTTCGCCGAACAGCAAACGCGTGTTGGGTCGAATCGCCGAGCGCCACGCGTCCAGATCGCGCGGGTCGACAAAGGTCGTGTCGATTCCAAATCGTGCCAGCGTGAAACCCAGCAAATTATGCGAACCGCCATACAGCGCGCGACTGGCGACGATATGTGAACCCGCACCCATCAGTGTGACGATTGCGAGGTGCAACGCCGCCTGTCCGCTCGCCGTCGCGATAGCACCCACGCCCTTTTCAAGCGCGGCCATGCGTTCTTCGAAAACAGCGACCGTCGGATTCGAGATGCGCGAGTAGACATGACCCGCGCGCTCCATGTTGAACAGCGCCGCCGCATGATCGGAGTCGTCGAACACGTAAGACGCCGTCGCGTAAATCGGCACAGCGCGCGCACCCGTGGTTGGGTCCGGCGGCTGGCCTGCATGCAATGCAAGCGTGTCGAAGCCGGGATAGCGGACTGTCATGCGATGAGTTTACGCAAGGTGGCGCGAGGTCGGTGTGCAGCAGCGGCTGGCGCAGCGGCGTCGCCTACGTCGTCGGCCACTAAAGTGGCAACCACTGCGGTACTCGCGCCAGCGGCGGGCCTGCAACTCGCTGCGCTCAGACAGGCAGGCCCTTAACTACCCCCGCTGGCGCTCCGTTCCTCGGGCGACGACTCAAAGGCGGCGCAGCTGCGCCAGCCGCTGCTGTCGCGGCGCTGCCTCGCACTAGATGGCTTTTTCTCTTTCCCCACCAAGTGAGACTGTGCTCACGCGCCAGCGTTTGGCGTAGCGGCGCTGCCTTCGGAGTCGTCGCCCGAGGAGCGGAGCGCCAGCGGGGCACATTGAGGGCCTGCCTGTTTGAGCGCAGCGAGTTGCAGGCCCGCCGCTGGTGCGAGTACCGCAGGGTTGGCACTTTAGTGCCCGACGACTCAGGCAGCGCCGCTACGCCAAACGCTGGCGCGCTGCGACTTACTCAAACGGCCTTGCGTAAACTTAAATCATGGATACCAGAGCAATTCTTCACCCGCCCGTCGAGCCGTATGACCAGGGCATGCTTGCGCTCGACGACGTGCACACGATGTATTGGGAGACGTCAGGCAATCCGGCGGGTGCGCCGGTGCTTTTCATACATGGCGGGCCGGGTGGTGGTTGCTCGCCCGAGCACCGGCGATTTTTCGATCCCGAGTTTTTTCGCATCGTGCTTTTTGATCAGCGCGGCGCGGGCGCGTCGACACCTGTCGGCGAGGCGTTCGGCAACAACACTACGCAGTTGATTGCCGACATCGAGAAGCTGCGCCAATACCTTGAAGTTGATCGCTGGCTGATCTTTGGCGGCTCCTGGGGCAGCACGCTTGGGCTGGCCTATGGACAGGCGTATCCGCATCGATGCTCGGGTTTCGTTTTGCGCGGGATCTTTCTGGGTCGCCAGAGCGAGATCGACTGGTTCCTGTACGGGCTGCGCGCGATCTTTCCTGAAGCCTGGCATCGATTTGCCAACATGCTGCCGCCGGCCGAGCGCAAGGATTTGCTTAAGGGTTATTTGAAGCGGCTGTTCGACAGCGACGCGCGGGTCTACCTGCCGTTTGCGCGGGCCTGGAGCGAATACGAAGGTTCATGTTCGACATTGCTGCCTAATCCCGAGCTGGTGCGACACTTTGCCGATGAAGCGCTTGGTCTGGCACGCATGGAGGCGCACTATTTCGCGCACCAGTGCTTTCTCGAGCCCAATCAGCTGCTGAACAATCTCGACCGAATCCGGCATCTGCCGGCCTCGATCGTGCAGGCACGCTATGACATGGTTTGCCCGATCGTCAACGCGGACGAACTTGCACGCGCCTGGCCAACAGCGAAATACACGGTGGTGCCCGACGCCGGTCATTCGGTCTGGGAGCCGTCGGTCAGCGCCACGGTCGTCGCCGAGGTCGATCGCATGAAGCTGCATTTGGCCCGGTAGCCGATTCAGCCGGACATTGGCATGCATGTCGAGGCGCTTGTTGGTTCGTGCTGGCGGGGCTACGATCGTTCGCGTCGCCGGACCCGACAGGAGATCCCATGAAAGTCGCTGACATACTTCGCGTCAAGGGCACTGCGCTCTACACGGTTACGCCGGATGCACCGCTTGCCGACGCAGTGAACCTGATGGCTGAGCTCGATATCGGGTCAGTTGTCGTGATGCAATTCGGCGAGCTCGCCGGGATGCTGACTTTCCGCGAGGTCATCAATCGGCTGCATTCGAACAGTGGCGCGATCGGCGACATTCCGACTCGCGCTGCAATGGACCCCTCGCCGCTCACCGTGACTTCCGATACCGACATCATGGAAGTGCGTCGCCTGATGCTCGAGCGGCACGCACGTTATCTGCCAGTGATGGACGGGCGCACCTTGGCTGGCGTGATTTCTTTTTACGACGTGGCGAAGGCAGTACTCGAAGAGCAAAGCTTCGAGAACAAGATGCTGAAGGCATACATCGGCGACTATCACGAGCCCGAAGAAGCTCGCAGCTGAGTGGAGCCCCACGGGACAGATCCACTGACGAAGCCGGAGCCGGGGCGACTCTCCGAGAGCTTTCGTATCGCCGTCATCGGTGCGGGAATTGCAGGGTTATCTTGCGCTCGCATGCTTGCCGCACGCGGCGCCAAGGTCACTGTGTTCGAGCAGGGCCGACGTCCGGGTGGCCGCGCCGCGACGCTACGCACCGAGTTCGGCAATTTCGATCACGGTGCGCAGTACTTCACCGTGCAGAATCACGCATTCGAGCGCACCGTTGCGCAGTGGCTGCAATCGGGTGTCGCCAAACGCTTGGAGGGTCGCATCATCGCCGTCGAAGGGGCGTCGAGCGAAGACAAGTCCGCCTCGGCAACCCGCTACACCGGCGCCGAAGGCATGATCGCGATTGCCAAGCATCTGTCCGAAGGGCTCGACGTTCGACTCGATACGCGAATCGGCTCCATATTGCAGACCGGATTGCGATGGTCGCTGCTCGACGAGGCGGAGCGCTCTCCGGCGCCCGGTGGCTTTGATTCGATAGTACTGGCGATGCCTTCATCGCAAGCTGCACAGCTTCCGGGCGTGCCTGCCACGCTGGTGCAGCACTTGCGGATGGTCGAGTGGCGCCCGTGCTGGGCAGCGTTGCTGACGTTGCAGGTTGCCAGTGGCTTCGATTTCGCGGGAGCATTTGTCAACGATCACGCCGCCTTGTCGTGGGTCGCGCGCGAGCTCGACGAATCGGGTACCGAACGATGGGTTTTGCACTCCACTGCGGAATGGGCGGTTTCGCACCTGAACATGCCGAGCGACGACGTGGCGGCGCTGCTCGCGCAGGCGCTGGCGGAGCGGTTTAACTTCGGCTTTCGACCGGCGTACGTATCCGCGCATCGATGGTCTTATGCAACGCCGGTGCGGCCGCTTCTCGAGCGTTACCTGTGGGACGCCAAATTGCGCATCGGTGCCGCGGGCGATTGGTGTCAGGGCACGCGCTTTGAAGGTGCTTTTCTATCAGGCGACGCGCTGGGCGCTGCGATTACGCCTTGATTTCAAGCTCGGCGTTGGCGTTGCTGCGCGAGCGGCGTTTCGCGCCCCTTTTCTGGGTTCAGTTCCTTGGCGCCGCCAATGACAACGTATTCAAGTTTGCCTTTACGTTACTGGCGACGTATTCGGCCGCTACCTGGGGCGGTGTCGATCCACGTTACGCAGCCTTTCTGATCGGCGCGCTGTTTATCGCGCCGTTCTTGTTGTTCTCCGCAACCAGCGGGCAACTCGCAGACAAAGTGGAGAAATCCGGCCTGATCCGTCGGCTGAAGGATGCAGAGATAGCTGTGATGGCGCTGGCCGCAGTCGGACTGACGCTGCAATGGCCATCGGTTATTTACGTCGCGATGTTTCTGATTGGCTTACAAGCAACAGTGTTTGGGCCCGTCAAATATTCGTATCTGCCTCAGCATCTGGATGCAAGCGAACTCACTCGCGGCAATGGCCTGATTGAAATGGCCACGTTCGTCGCGATCCTACTTGGGACGATCGTTGCGGGACTGCTGATCGAGAGATTTGCAGCGGATGGCGCTGCGGTTGTGGCGCTGGCGATTGTGCTGCTGGCCATTGCGGGCCGTGCGGCCGCCGCCGTCATTCCGCACTCGCCGGCGGCGGACGCATCGCTGCGGATCAACTGGAATCCTTTTTCGGAAACAGCTGCGAACTTAAAACTCGCGTCGCGCGACCGGACAGTTTTCAACTCGATTTTGGGTATTTCATGGCTATGGTTTTTCGGATCAATTTTCCTGACGAGCCTCGCGCCGTTTGCGCGCGAGGTGCTGGGCGGCGACGAAGCGGTTGTTACGTTGCTACTCGCTGTATTTTCAATCGGTATTGGCGCGGGGTCTCTGCTGACCGATCGCTTGTCGGGGCACAAAGTGGAAATCGGGCTGGTTCCGCTGGGTTCGATCGGCATGACCGTGTTCGCGCTCGATCTTTACTTCGCGTCGCAGTCGATGCTGCCGACCGGCCTGCCGCTGCAATCGGTGAACGAATTTCTCCTGCGCGATGGCGCCTGGCGAATCATCGCGGATCTTGCGCTGCTATCCGCATTCGCCGGCCTGTATTCGGTACCGCTGTACGCATTGATTCAGAGCCGCGCGGCCAAGACGCACGTTGCGCGGATCGTCGCTGCCAATAACATTCTGAATGCGCTTTTTATCATCGTCGCTTCGCTTGCCGCAGCGGTGCTGTCCGCAAGGGGCTTGACGATTCCGCAGCTGTTTCTGGTGGCGGCGCTGATGAACGCCGCGGTCGCAGCCTTCATCTACCGACTGGTACCTGAATTCCTGCTGCGATTTGTCGCGTGGCTGGTCGTGCACGCTCTGTATCGGATCCGGTCGATAGGCACCGAGCGCCTGCCAGAAGTCGGTCCGGTCGTATTGGTCTGCAATCACGTTAGCTTCGTCGATGCCGTGGTGATCATGGGCGAAAGTCCGCGGCCGATCCGCTTCGTGATGGATCACAACATTTTCAAGATTCCGATACTTCGCACCTTTTTCAACCAACTGAAGGCGATTCCGATCGCGTCGGCGAAAAGAGATCCGGATACGCTGCAGCGCGCTCATCAAAGCATCCAGGACGCGCTGGAAGAAGGCGAGATGGTTTGTATTTTTCCTGAGGGCCGCATTACGGACACTGGCGACCTTTACCCGTTCAGGCAGGGGGTGCGCCGCATCGTCGAGCGCAATCCGGTGCCGGTGATCCCGATGGCGCTGCGAGGTTTATGGGGTTCATTTTTCTCTCGTTACGGCGGCGAAGCGTTCTCGCTACCTGTTGACGCCCGGCTGCGGCGCGGATTTCGCTCCAAGCTGGAATTCATCGTGGGTGAACCCGTACCCCCGTCGATAGCAACTCCAGAGCTGTTGATGCAGCGCGTGCAGGCGCTGCGAGGTATCGCAAAAGTAGAACTGCATCTGAAACCGTGCACAATCTGACGCGATGTCTTCCACCTTCGGCCATCTGTTTTGCGTTACCAATTTCGGTGAGTCCCACGGTCCTGCGATCGGCTGCGTCATTGACGGCTGTCCGCCGGGAATGGCGCTGGCCGAATCCGATTTGCAACCTGATCTTGACCGCCGTAAGCCTGGAACGTCACGCCACGTCACCCAGCGGCGTGAGGCCGACCAGGTCGAGATTTTGTCCGGAGTCCATGAAGGTCTGACGACAGGCACACCGATCGCGCTGCTGATCCGCAACCAGGACTCAAGGGAACGTGACTACGAAGATCTGATCGACACGTTCCGCCCCGGGCACGCCGACTACACGTATTGGCGCAAGTACGGCCTGCGCGACCCGCGCGGTGGCGGCCGCTCATCCGCGCGGCTGACGGCACCGATGGTGGCCGCTGGCGCCGTTGCGAAAAAGTGGCTGAACGCCAAGTTTGGCACCGAGGTTCGTGGGTGCATGCAGCAGCTCGGCGAAATTCAAATCCCGTTCGTGAGCTGGGCTGAGGCCGAGACGAATGCTTTTTTTGCGCCGGATTCGCGACTGGTGACTCGGCTCGAGGAATACATGGATACGCTGCGCAAAAGCGGCGACTCGGTCGGTGCACGGCTGCGTGTTGTGGCTACCCGCGTGCCCGTGGGCCTGGGGCACCGCTGGCCGCCAAGCTCGACGCCGACATTGCCCACGCAATGATGGGAATCAATGCAGTCAAGGGGGTTGAAATCGGCGCCGGTTTCGCCGCCGTGTTGCAAAAAGGTTCAGTGCACGGCGATGAAATGCTGCCGGCCGGCTTCGCGACCAACAATGCCGGCGGGGTACTGGGTGGGATCTCGACCGGGCAGGACATCGAGGTGTCGATTGCATTGAAGCCAACCTCCAGCATCCGGTTTCCTCGCCGCTCGATCACGCGCGCGGGCGCGCCGACTGTCGTCGAAACGCACGGTAGGCACGATCCCTGCGTGGGAATCCGGGCGACGCCGATTGCGGAGGCGATGCTGGCCCTGGTGTTAATGGACCATGCGTTGTTGCACCGCGCGCAGAACGGCGATGTGTTGCACCAAATACCGGCGATTGCCGCGCAGGCGGAGACGCCGGGTAACAACTGACCCGCGAGGAGCTTGCGCATGAACGTTCTACTACGTGCCGTACCAATTGCCGCCCTTACTTTGCTCGCCGCTTGCGAGACCGTGCAAACCACTGACGCCGGCGCAGTTGGCGTGACGCGAAAGCAGCAGGTGAGCTCGGTCGTCAGCGCAAAAGAGGTGGAAGCGGCCGCTGACAAGCAGTACGACGAAATGATGGCCGAGGCGCAGAAAAAGGGTTTGCTGAACCGCAACGCGCAGCAGGTCGCAGCGCGTGCGGACGATCGCGCAGCGGTTGATTCCTCAGACTCGAGTATTCAGGCAGGACGCACCTGGCTGGGCATGGGAGGCCAACGTGTTGACTTCGAAAGACGTCAACGCTTGGGCGATGCCCGGCGGCAAGATGGCTGTCTACACAGGTCTGATCGAGCGGCTGAATGTGACTGATGATGAACTCGCGGCGGTCATGGGCCACGAGATCGCGCACGCGCTGCGCGAACACGCGCGCGAGCGCATCGCGCGGCAGATGAGCACGCAAGCGGCATCCACGATAGGGTCGATAGCGCTTCAGGTGCTGACCGGGGTGCAAATAGATCCGCAGCTGGCGGGCACGGTTGGCCAGGCGGTTTTCGTGCTGCCCAACAGTCGCGAGAACGAGCAGGAGGCTGATGTCATCGGCGTCGAGCTTATGGCGCGCGCTGGCTACGACCCGCGCGCCGCGCTGACGCTCTGGCAGAAAATGGGACAGGCGAGTGGTGGGGGCGGGCCGCCGGAATTTCTATCGACGCATCCAAGCAGCGCGACGCGCCTACGCGAGTTGCAGGCTTATGTCGACAAGGTGATGCCGCTCTATCAAGCGGCAAAGCGTTAGCCGATCACCAGCTCTGTGCGCGCAGTCAATTGGGTCGCGCGCGCCAGTGCGTGCGGCGCAGTGGCTGAATTTGTTGGCTCGAACTTCAGCGTAAGAGCGGCCTGATCCTCGGCGCTCATGCGTGAAAACAAGAAGTCTCTGCGGTTGCCTGGATCGTCGGCCAGATACAGTTGTGTCGCGAACGCTGATGCGCCAGGCGCCTGCACGCGGACGTGAATATGCGACGTGCGCCCCGGATACGCGATCGGCTTGATCGTACGAAAGTGGAAGGAGCCCGCCGCATCGGTGCGTGCCGCGCCGTACCCCTGGAAGTTCGGATCACGCTCGGCTTCGGCACCTCCCGCCGGGTGGTGATAGACCGCGTTCGCGTCGCATTGCCAGATTTCCACGGCGGCGTTCGCCACCGCCTGACCACGCCGATCGAGCACGCGCCCGGTCAGATAAATCGGTACCCCTTTGCTCAGCACGCGATCACCTTCGACGCGTAGCAGATCAGCGTCTGTCTCGGCAGGGCGTTCCGCGGCGTTGCGAGGATAAAAAGGTCCGAGGGTTTGCGTGGGGCTCGCGCGCATCGAACCCGACCCGGTTTGCGCGACGGCCAAGGGCACAAGCAGCGTGCCGGCCGCGCCGGTAAGAAAGCATCGACGCTGCAGCGTCCTGGCGTTGTTCAGTCTCTGTTTCATTTGACCTCCAGAGTGCGTGTTCTGACTGCTGGACCACGCCGATGTTCCGCTCTCGGATGGCATAATCGTTCGAGTATGAACGCTGCTCGCGCACTCCAGTCTCGAACGCTTTACGACAAGCTGTGGGATGACCATGTCGTGCACGTCGAAGACGACGGGACGACCGTCCTTTATGTCGATCGCCATCTCGTGCATGAAGTGACTAGTCCGCAGGCATACGAGGGCTTGCGGCTGGCGGGACGTGCGCCCTGGCGCATCAGTTCGATTGTGGCTACCGCGGACCACAACACACCGACGACAGGATGGGAGAAGGGTTACGCGGGTATCGACGATCCGATATCGAAGGAGCAGATTGTCACGCTCGATTCGAACATTCGTAACTTCGGTGCCGCGGCTTACTTTCCGTTTCTCGACAAGCGGCAGGGCATCGTGCATGTGATGGGGCCGGAGCAGGGCGCCACGCTGCCCGGCATGACGGTCGTATGCGGCGATTCGCACACCAGCACGCACGGCGCGTTTGGCGCTCTTGCCTTCGGCATTGGCACCAGCGAAGTCGAGCACGTGCTGGCGACGCAGACACTATTGACCAAGAAGGCCGGCAACATGCTGGTGAAGGTCGACGGAAAGCTGCCGGTCGGGTGTACAGCGAAAGACATCGTTCTATCGGTGATCGGACGTATCGGAACTGCCGGTGGCACCGGATACGCGATTGAATTCGCAGGTGACGCTATCGAGGCGCTATCGATGGAAGGCCGGATGACCGTTTGCAACATGGCAATTGAGGCGGGTGCCCGCGCGGGCATGGTCGCCGTTGACCAGAAAACCATTGACTACGTTCGCGGCCGTCCCTTTTCACCTACAGCCGATACATTCGAGCAAGCAGCGGCGGCCTGGCGCACGCTGCGCTCAGATCCCGACGCTAAATTTGATCGCGTTCTCGAACTGCGCGCCGAAGAAATCAAGCCGCAGGTTACGTGGGGTACGTCCCCCGAAATGGTGACGACCATTGATGGGCGTGTTCCCGATCCTGAAGCCGAGCGCGATCCGGTCAAGCGCGAGGGAATCGAGCGTGCGCTCGATTACATGGGGCTGGAGCCGAGGACGCCTGTCACCGGCATCTTTCTCGACAAGGTGTTCATCGGGTCGTGCACCAACTCGCGAATCGAAGATCTGCGCGAAGCTGCGTGGGTCGTCAAGAAACTTGGCAAGCCGGTCGCGAGCAGTGTGAAGCTGGCGATGGTTGTGCCTGGCTCGGGCTTGGTCAAGGCGCAGGCAGAGCGCGAAGGGTTGGACAAGATTTTTCGCGGTGCGGGGTTTGAATGGCGCGAGCCCGGCTGTTCGATGTGCCTGGCGATGAACGCCGACCGGTTGGAGCCGGGCGAGCGATGCGCGTCCACCAGCAATCGCAATTTCGAGGGCCGGCAGGGTACTGGCGGCCGGACCCACCTCGTTTCACCAGCGATGGCAGCGGCGGCGGCGATTGAAGGACACTTCGCAGACGTTCGTCGGTTGACGTGAGGAGCTCGCGATGAAAACGCTGATGATTTTGCTGGCCGCGTTATTTACGCTGTCGGCCTGCAACACGATGGAAGGTTTTGGTAAAGACGTCGAAAAGCTCGGCTCAAAAATCGAGGAAAAAGCGAAGCGCTAAAGCGATGGAGAAGTTCGAAATCCACACGGGATTGGTCGCGCCGCTTCCGCGCGCCAACGTTGATACCGACGCCATCATTCCGAAGCAATTCCTGAAATCGATCAGGAAGACCGGCTTCGGTCCCAACCTGTTTGATCAGTGGCGGTATCTGGATCGCGGCGAACCCGGCATCGATAACAGTAGGCGTCCGCTGAATCCGGAATTCGTGTTGAACCAGCCGCGCTATCAGGGTGCATCGATTCTGCTGGCTGCGAAGAATTTTGGCTGTGGCTCGTCACGTGAGCATGCGCCGTGGGCATTGCTGCAATTTGGGTTTCGCGCGGTCATCGCACCAAGCTTTGCCGACATCTTTTTCAACAATTGCACGAAAAATGGTCTGCTTCCGGTGGTGCTGCCACAACCTGTTGTCGATCGCCTGTTCGACGACGTCGCAGTGAACATCGGCTACCGGATGACGGTCGACCTTCCGCGTCAGCGAGTTATCGAGCCCAACGGCACCGAGCATCCATTTGAAGTGGCCGCGTTCCGCAAGCATTGCCTGCTCAATGGGTTCGACGATATCGAACTGACGTTGCGCCACAAAGACAAGATTGCCGCGTTCGAGAAGAAACGCCTGACCGAACAGCCCTGGCTCGTGAAGACGAGCTAGCGCCCTCCGATGAACATCGCAGTGTTGCCCGGCGATGGCGTCGGCAGGGAAGTTGTTGCCGAAGCCGTCCGTGTGCTCGAAGCGCTCGATGAACCGTTCGAGTTCGAATTTGCCGACGTCGGCGGTGCGGCTTACGAGAGCCAAGGCCAGCCGCTGCCCGACTCGACGCTCAAGCTTGCGCAGTCCGCATGCGCTGTTCTCTTTGGGGCCGTTGGCGATCCTAGGTACGACTCACTGGAGCGTGCGCTGCGTCCCGAACAGGCGATCCTCGGCCTGCGCAAAGAGCTGCAGTTATTCGCGAACTTTCGACCAGCGATCTGCTATCCCGAGTTGACAGCCGCGTCGAGCTTGAAGTCTGAGCTCATCTCGGGTCTGGATCTGCTGATCGTGCGCGAGCTGACCGGCGATATCTACTTCGGACAGCCAAGAGGTTTCCGCTCAGCCCCCGACGGAGCGTTTGCCGGTGCACCGGAAGCGTTCGACACGATGCGCTACAGCAGGCCAGAAATAGAACGGATCGCGCACACGGCATTCGACGCCGCGCGCAAGCGCAGGCGCAAAGTGACCAGTGTTGATAAAGCCAACGTGCTGGCAACGTCCCAGCTGTGGAGAGAAGTGGTGACCAGGTTCACGCAGACTACGCGGACGTTGCCCTCGATCACATGTATGTCGATAACGCCGCGATGCAGCTGGTGAAAGCTCCGAAGAGCCTTGACGTGATTGTCACTGGCAACATGTTCGGCGACATTCTTTCGGACGAGGCGGCGATGCTGACCGGATCCATCGGCATGTTGCCCTCGGCATCCCTGAACGATCGTGGTCAGGGCTTGTACGAGCCGTCGCACGGCAGCGCTCCCGACATTGCCGGCAAGGGAATCGCAAATCCGCTCGCAACGATTTTGTCCGCGGCGATGATGTTGAGACATTCGCTGAACCTCCCTGCTCAGGCCGAGCGGATCGAGACTGCAGTCAAGCGCGCGCTGGCAGGGGGCGCGCGAACGGTCGATATATGGAGCGAGGGCACGCGCAAGGTCGGAACGCGCGCGATGGGAGATGCAGTGATTAGTGCATTGAGGCAAGGATGAAAGTAGGCATTGTTGGCTGGCGCGGCATGGTGGGTTCAGTGCTGATGCAGCGTATGGGCGCAGAAAAGGATTTTGAACTGTTCGATTCGGTGTTTTTCAGCACATCGAACTCTGGAGGCGCGGCGCCGCAGGTTGCGCGTGGCGATCCGACGTTGAAGGATGCAAGTGACCTGAAAGCGTTGGCAGCGTGCGACACGATAGTCACCGCGCAGGGGGGCGACTACACGAACGAAGTTTTTCCCAAGTTGCGCTCGTCGGGATGGAACGGTTATTGGATCGATGCAGCTTCGGCGCTTCGAATGAGCGACGACGCCGTCATTATTCTCGATCCGGTCAACCTGCCGGTGATCAAGGACGCTCTGGCGCGTGGCGTCAAGGACTACATCGGCAGCAATTGCACGGTCGGGCTGATGCTGTTGGCGCTCGATGGTCTGCTGAAAGCCGATCTGATCGAGTGGGTTACAGCGATGACCTACCAGGCTGCATCGGGTGCCGGCGCGCCACAGATGCGCGAGCTGATCGAGCAGATGGGACGACTGCATGCTGCCTCGCGCGATTTGCTGTCAGACCCGGCGTCGGCGATTCTGGAAATAGATCACGCCGTATCGATGACGATGCTGTCGGATCAATACCCAATACGAAGCGTCGGTGCGGCACTGGCGGGCAGCCTGATCCCTTGGATTCACACTGATCAGGGAGACGGCATCAGCGGCGAGGAGCGCAAGGCGGGTGCCGAAGCCAATAAGATCTTGGGCCGACCTGCAATGGGCGAGCCGGGATCACTGGTGGTCGAAGGCCTGTGCGTACGCATTGGCGCGATGCGCTGCCATAGCCAGGCGCTGACGATCAAGCTACGCACCGACTTACCGTTGAGCGAGATCGAAAAGATTCTCGCCGATGCGAACGAATGGGTCACCGTCATTCCGAATAACCGGGACGACAGTATTCGGGAACTGTCGCCTGCGAAGGTCAATGGCACGATGAGTATCCCAATCGGACGCCTGCGCAAACTTGCGATGGGACCTGAATATCTGTCTGCTTTCACCGTCGGCGATCAACTGTTATGGGGAGCCGCTGAGCCGTTGCGCCGGATGCTGCGACTGTTACTTAACAAGTTGTAGAGGGCCCGTCGCGCCGCCCTGCTATTCGCATTTGCGATTGGCAGTGCTGACAAAAAGACGTGAGTTACGGCTATTTCTAAGCTTGCGACGGTAAGTCCATGATGTTATGTTCGAAAAACGTTGCATCCCTTCAGGGGGCGGAATGCCATCCCATAATAAATTTCCGCGCGCGCCCTTATGGTGCGCGCTTTCACTTGCGCTTGGTCTAGCAGTCGTCAGCCCGCAGGCTGATGCCGCCGGCCTTGGTCGCTTGAACGTTACTTCGGGGCTGGGGCAGCCATTACGGGCCGAGCTCGAGGTTACCTCCGTCGGTCGCGATGAGCTGCCGACGTTGCAGGTAAGAATGGCTCCGCTGGCCGCGTTCAGAGCGGCTAATCTCGACTTCAATCCGGCGCTTACCAACCTTCGGTTTGCGCTCGACAAGCGGCCCGATGGCGGCTACTTCGTCCGCATCAGTTCAGCATCGCCGGTCAACGAACCCTACCTTGATCTGATGGTGGAGTTGACCTGGGCAACCGGGCGCGTGATTCGCGAATACACGGTCCTTCTCGATCCGCCGTCGCTGCGTGCCGACGCACCGGTGGTGCCGCCGGTAGCGGCAGCATCCACGCCAGCAGCGCCTTCGGTGACCGCCCCCGCGACGAGACCGTCGACCGCACCATCGACTTCCAGCTCGCCGGGCTTGGCGACCACTCCGCCAGGAACGCCGGCAGCGTCAACACGCGCGCCGTCTGCCCCGACCACTGCGGCGGCCGCAACGACTGCACCGCGCTCAACAACGCCGAGCGAGGGGTCGTACCTCGTGAAGTCAGGCGATACGCTAGGTGCCATCGCGGGTCGCAATAAGCCATCTTCGGTGTCTCTCGATCAGATGCTCGTCGCAATGCTGCGCGCCAATCCGGACGCATTCGTTGCGAAGAATATGAACCGTTTGAAAGCGGGTGCGACGCTGACGATTCCGTCCGAATCCGAGGTAGCCGCGCTGGCTCAACCAGAGGCGCGTCGGGAAGTCGTGGCGCAGAGCGCCGATTTTGCTCAATATAAGAGCCGCTTGGCCCAAGCGGCGGGCTCGGCTCCGGTGGTCGCAACTGCGCCGCCGGCCGCAGCAGGCTCAGGCCGCGTGACATCGCAGGTCCAGGACAAGTCGGCGCCGGTTGCGCCGAAGGGCGATCAACTGAAGATTGCTCGAGCGGAACAAAAGTCAGCAGCCGCGACCGCGGCTGCAACGAAGGCTGACGAGGCTGCTGCGAAGGCACGTGCTGTCCGCGAGGAGCAGGAGCGTGCCGCGCAGTTGAAGAAGACCAATGAAGCGATTCAGAAGGCGCTTCAGGTGCAAAGCAAGGCTGGCGCAGCAGCTCAGAAGCAGGCAGAAAAGGGTGCGCCGGTAACGGCTCACCGCCAGCTGCCGTGACGACTCCGCCCGTTGCTGTTGCGCCTCCCGGCGCCGATGCCGGCTCCAACGCCGCCGTCCGTCACGCCGGGCGTTACGACTCCCGCACCAGCGCCGGTCGCACCAGTAACGCCACCGGGCGTGCCGCCGACAACGCCAACACCGATTGATAGCAGCAAAGCGGCGCCCGCCGCAGCTCACGCCTCCCACGGCAGCCGTCGCGCCAGCGCCGGTTGTTACGGCCGCTCCGGCACCTGTTGCTACTCCAGCGCCGGCGCCAGTCAAGAAGTCGGCACCTCCACCCGCGCCCCAGCGTGAGGAGCCCGGCTTCTTCTCGGATTTGCTAAGCAATACAACGACTTTGCTTGGATTGGTCGGGATCGTCGCGTTGCTGGCTGCGCTGTTTGGATGGAGCTGGTATCGCAAGCGCAGGGCTGAAAGCACCGATCGCTTCAAAGATACCGGCGAAGGCGCACAGGCGAACTCGATGTTTGGCGCCACTGGCGGGCAGAGTGTCGATACCGGAACCAGCACATTTAATTCGAGCTTCATTCCGGCGGCGTCGCAACTTGACTCGAACGAAGTCGATCCGGTTGCCGAAGCCGATGTTTATATAGCGTACGGACGCGAAGAACAGGCTGAAGACATCCTGAAGGAAGCACTGCGCCTGCAGCCCGACCGTCATGCGGTTCGTGTCAAGCTGATGGAAATCTACGCACGCCGCGGCGACAAGACCTCGTTCATGGCCGTTGCCGAGGAATTGCGCGATCGGACCGGCGCGACGGGCGAGGATTGGGAGCGTGGGGTCAAGTTGGGTCGAACCGTCGATCCCGCACACGCGATGTTTGCTGGGGCCGTCGGTCTCAGCGACGCCGCTCGCGGTCCGACAACAGGCTTCCGCCTCGATCCGAACACGAATACGCGTACCCGGCCATCGACGTTAGGTGGCGGCGCGACCGGCGGACTTGACCTTGGCGGGTTAACCGGCGCGGGCAGCTCCGTAATGAGTCGGGACACGAACACGAACGTGCCGCCGTTGACGCAGATGGTCGTCGACACGCGCATGGGCGACAGCAAGATGCAGGTCGAGACCAAGATGCCGGCGGACACAAAGTTCTCAGGTCCGAACACGACGTCCGCACCGACGACTCAGTTCAAAGCGACGCTGCCGGGTTCCGAACCGGCTCAGAAAAACGGCGCAGCGGGCGCGCCGATGACGGGTGCAGCGACCGACTTCGGTTCGCTCGATTTCGATTTGGGTCCCACACGGATGGGCAACCTCGAGGTCGCAACGCGGATGCCGGATCTGAACGAACCGTCGCGCGCCGAATCTGAAGTCTTCGCAGCGACGACACCGCAGCGAGCCGAGCCACCGGCGGTGTCCGATATGGACTTTGCGCTGCCGAAGGAAAAGTACCAGCCAATGGCACCCACCGCCACCGGTGTGGGTGCGATTCCGGACCTCGATCTTAATATTCCACCGCCCACTCGCATGCCTGTCCCGCAGTCGACGCGCATGCCAGTGGCATCGTCTGCAGGGATGGAAGAAGCGCTGTCGCGCCCGACGGTCATTGGCGTCAAGCAGGCATCCGCTGTTGGCAGCCTGCCGGATGAGCAGGCCGCGAGATTGACGGCCAATACCGATCAGGCCACCGTTCCGCTGATCGATTTCGACTTGTCGGCAGTCAGTCTCGACGCTGCGACGAAGCGCGGTGAGACCGAACCTGGCAGTGCGCTGGCGCAACAGATGGCCACCAAGCTCGATCTCGCGCGGGGTTACATCGATCTCGGCGTCAAGGACGGCGCGCGGGAGTTGCTCGACGAAGTGATGCGCGACGGAACTCGCGAGCAGCGGCAGGCAGCCGTTGATCTGATCAAGCAAATCGAAAGCTAAGACTGTGGACCGGCGCAGGCCGGCCCACAGTTCCTCCGATGCGCATCGCGCTCGGTATTGAATACGACGGCGCGACTTTCACCGGCTGGCAAACACAAACCGGTGGGCAGGGCGTGCAGGACGCAGTCGAGAACGCGCTCGCGCAGATCGCGGGCGGTGCGATCCCCACCATTTGTGCAGGGCGAACCGACAGCGGCGTTCATGCACTGGACCAGGTTATCCACTTCGACACGAATACGGATCGACCCCTGACGGCCTGGGTGCGTGGGGTTAACCGGTTTCTGCCTCCGTCGATTGCGGTTCAATGGGCGCAGCCCGTGAGTGAGGACTTTCACGCTCGCTACGGGGCACGCTGCCGACGCTACGATTACTGGATCGTGAATTCGCCGGTTCGATCACCGCTCGCGCATTCGCGCGCAGGTTGGGTGTTTCGGCCCCTGGATGAAAATGCGATGCAGCGCGCGGCGGCGCATTTAGTTGGGCGCCACGACTTCACTTCGTTTCGCTCTGCCGAGTGCCAGGCGGCGACACCGGTTCGACAGGTTGACGACCTGCGCATTGATCGAACCGGGCGCCTGGTACGCATCAGCATCAGCGCCAATGCCTTCCTTCACCATATGGTGCGAAACATTGTCGGGGCGCTTGTCTACGTTGGTGTCGGAAGGCGTCCGCATGGTTGGATCAACGACGTACTGCAAGCATGTGACAGAACTGTAGCTGCGCCCACGTTCGCCGCAGCCGGCCTGTACCTTGCAAGGGTCGAGTACGATCCTGTGTTCTGCTTGCCGGCTCCGGCGGCTCAGCCATTTTGGACGGGCCTGTTTACCCCTAAAACATGAGTGCGAAAGATGGATTGCGGGTGCAGTGCTAGGCGCCGTGAGCGCCGTTGGCTGATGCCAATAAGCGAAGTGGCAACAACGCAATGCGCCGGCAATCCGTCTTTCCCTTCGGGTTGGGCCGAAATGCGGCGTCTGCTTTGTCGAGCAGCACGCCGAATGGAACCACCATTCGCCGCGCTACTCTTCGCGCATCCATCCGCATTGCGGCCCAACGCAGCTCATGTTTTCGGGGTAAACAGGCCCTGATGCGTACACGAATCAAGATTTGCGGGCTGACGCGCGAGGCTGATGTCGCTGCGGCTGTCGCCGCCGGGGCTGACGCGATCGGGTTTGTTTGCTACCCGAAGAGTCCGCGTTACGTCCCACCGATCCGGCTGCGGACGCTGGGCCGCGAGGTGGGCGTGTTTGCCACGCCGGTGCTGCTATTCGTCAATGCCGCTTCCGACCTGGTCGAGGGTGCGCTTGAAATGATGCCGAATGCTCTGCTGCAGTTTCACGGCGACGAACACGAGCCGGCATGTCACCGCTACCAGCGTCCGTACATTCGATCAGTTGCAATGACCGATGACACCGACCTGAGCCTTTTCGAGAATGCATTTGCATCAGCGGCTGCGCTGCTGGTCGATGCGCCCACGGAGGACTTCGGCGGCAGTGGACAGACATTCAACTGGTCGCGCCTGCCGAAGCAGCGCGGCAAGCCGCTGGTGCTCGCCGGTGGGTTAAACGTCGACAACGTTGGTGCCGCAATTGCCGAAGTGCGCCCGTACGCCGTCGATGTCAGCAGTGGCGTCGAGCAGCAGCCCGGCAGAAAAAGCACGACGAAGATCGAAGAATTTATTGCAGCGGTACGACGGGCGGATCAGCGCGTATGAAGCCGTACGACTTACCGGATCTCGCACGGGCACTTTGGCCCCTACGGCGGAATATTCGTCGCAGAGACGCTGATGCACGCACTCGATGAGCTGCGCTCGGCGTACTTGAAGTATCAGCACGATCCTGAGTTCGTCGCCGAATTGCAGCGTGAGCTGAAGCACTTCGTCGGCCGGCCAAGCCCTATTTATCATGCGCGGCGCTGGTCCGAGCTGCTCGGCGGTGCGCAGATTTACCTGAAGCGCGAGGACTTGAACCACACCGGCGCGCACAAGATCAACAATACCGTCGGCCAGGCGCTGCTCGCCAAACGAATGGGCAAGCCTCGTGTGATCGCGGAAACCGGAGCAGGGCAGCACGGCGTTGCAGCCGCAACGGTGGCCGCACGCTACGCGATGGAGTGCGTGGTTTACATGGGCGAAGAGGACATGGAGCGTCAGGCCGCCAACGTTTATCGCATGAAGCTGTTGGGCGCGACGGTTGTGCCAGTTTCCAGCGGTAGCCGCACACTGAAAGATGCGCTGAACGAAGCGATGCGCGACTGGGTGACCAACATCGAGAATACGTTCTACATCATCGGAACCGTTGCTGGACCGCATCCGTACCCGATGATGGTGCGCGATTTCAATTCGGTGGTCGGCAAGGAGTGCATCGTGCAGATGCCGGAGATTGCAGGCAGGCAACCGGATGCGGTAATTGCGTGCGTTGGTGGCGGCAGCAACGCGATGGGAATTTTTTACGACTACATCGCGTACAAGGATGTGAAGCTGATCGGGGTCGAGGCCGCAGGCGAAGGGCTTGCAACCATGCGGCACGCGGCCAGCCTGCAGCGTGGTGTACCCGGCGTGCTTCACGGTAACAGGACCTATCTGCTGCAGAACGAAGACGGCCAGATCATGGAGACGCACTCGGTCAGCGCCGGCCTCGACTATCCCGGTGTCGGCCCCGAGCATGCGTGGCTGAAGGACGAGCACCGTGCCGAATACGTCGGCGCCACCGATGAAGAAGCGCTGCAAGCGTTTCACGACTGCTGCCGCATCGAAGGGATTATTCCGGCGCTCGAATCGAGCCATGCGCTGGCGTACGCAGCAAAGCTGGCGCCGACGCTGCCGAAGGATTCGATTCTGCTTGTCAATCTGTCAGGTCGCGGCGACAAAGACCTGCATATCGTCGCCAATCGCCAGGGCATGAAGTTCTGATGTCGCGCATCGCGGCTCGATTCAACGAGTTGCGCAGTCGCGGCCGCGAAAGGCCTGATTGCGTACATATGCGCCGGCGATCCGTCGCGTGCGACAACGGTGCCGTTACTGCACGCTCTCGCGCGCGCCGGCGCCGACGTTATCGAGGTCGGCGTGCCGTTTTCGGATCCAATGGCCGACGGCCCAGTGATTCAGCGGGCGGCTGAACGTGCAATTCGCAACGGCGTCGGACTGAAGGATACGATTGCAATGGTCACCGAGTTTCGCCGGTCGGATGCGGTCACGCCGATTGTTCTGATGGGATACGCGAATCCAATCGAGCGCATGGGGCGCACGGAGTTTGCGCGTGCGGCACAGACTGCCGGTGTCGATGGTGTGATCGTGGTCGACTATCCGCCGGAGGAAGCGGCAGAGTCTTCAGCTCAGTTGAAAGCCGCCAGCATCGATCCGATTTTTCTGGTGACGCCGACGACGACCGATTCACGAATAGCGGCGATCGCGTCGCAGGCGGCGGGGTTCCTGTATTACGTCAGCTTGAAAGGAATCACGGGTGCGGGTCATCTCGACGTCGGTGCAGTTGCGTCCCGGCTACCGCTAATTCGCCGTCATACCGGCCTGCCGGTCGCGGTGGGCTTTGGTATTCGTGATGCCAAGAGCGCGCAGGCTGTGGCTCAAGTCGCCGATGCAGTCGTGATCGGCTCGCGGATCATTGAGGCGATGGAGGCGGTTTCGGCTGAGCATGCGGTGCAAGCGGCCGAGAAGTTCGTCGCTGATATTCGGATAGCAATCGACAATGCGCCGGTCGTGCGCGCCGCCTAAGGAAAACGATGAGCTGGATCGACAAGATTTTGCCGCCGCGCATCAAGCGCGAAGAGGGCGCCGCGCGCAAGACAGTGCCCGAAGGCCTATGGACCAAGTGTCCCGGATGTGAGGCTGTGCTCTACACGGCTGAGCTGCAAAAGACTTTATTTGTCTGCCCGAAGTGCGCGCAGCACATGCGTATCGGCTCGCGGGCGAGGCTGGACGCGCTGCTCGATGCTGAGGGCCGTTATGAGATAGGCCAGGAGATCCTGCCGGTCGACGCGCTGAAGTTTCGTGATAGCCGTAAATATCCCGAGCGTCTACAGCAGGCAATGGAAGATACCGGCGAGACCGACGCGTTGATCGTCATCGGCGGTTCGATTCGAGCGCTGCCTGTCGTCACTGCGTGTTTTGAATTCGACTTCATGGGCGGCTCGATGGGCTCGGTAGTGGGCGAGCGTTTCGTGCGTGGTGTGCAAACGGCCATCGAGCAGAAGGTGCCATTTATTTGCATCACGTCGACGGGCGGCGCGCGTATGCAGGAAGGCCTGTTGTCGCTGTTGCAAATGGCTAAGACCACGGCGATGATCGCGCGCCTTGCCGACGCGAAGCTGCCGTTCATCAGTGTGCTGGCTGACCCGACGATGGGTGGCGTGTCGGCGAGCTTCGCCTTCATGGGCGATGTCGTGATCGCCGAACCAAAAGCACTTATCGGCTTCGCGGGACCGCGCGTGATCGAGCAGACTGTGCGTGAAACCCTGCCCGAAGGCTTTCAGCGCTCCGAGTTTTTGTTGACCAAGGGCGCGATCGACATGATCGTCGATCGGCGCCAGATGCGCGACGAGATCGCAAGTCTGTTGGCATTGTTGCAGAAGCAACCCATAGAAGCGTTGAGCTGATCCGTCTGACAAAAATTCCGTTGCCGGACGCGCGAGCGCCCGGGGCCCCTGAAAGTCTTTCTAACTGGCTTGAGCGCATCGAACGGCTGCACGCCAAATCGATCGACCTGGGGCTAGATCGGGTACGACGTGTAGCGGATCGTCTCGGTTTGCGGCTCGACGTTCCGACCATCATCGTTGGCGGTACTAACGGCAAGGGCTCGACGTGCGCGATGCTCGATTCGATGCTGCGCGCCGCCGGCTATCGCGTCGGTCTGTACACGTCGCCCCACTTGTTGCGGTTCAACGAGCGTGCCCGAATCAACGGCATTGACGCCGACGATGACGCGCTGATAGCGCAGTTCGAAGCTGTCGAGCAGGCGCGCGCCGATACCACGCTGACCTACTTCGAGTTCACGACGCTGGCGATTCTGCGGCTGTTTTCGCAGTCGAAGCTGGATGCCGCCGTGCTCGAGGTCGGACTCGGGGGCAGGCTCGACGCGGTCAACATCGTCGATGCCGACGTTTCAATTGTGACGTCGGTGGCAATCGATCACGTTGACTATCTGGGTGCCACACGAGAACTGATCGGTTCGGAAAAGGCGCATATTTATCGAGCGGGACGTCCCGCGATATGCAGCGATCCCGAGCCACCGCAATCGTTACTCGACCATGCTCATGCGATCGGCGCAGACCTGTGGCGCTTCGGTCGCGACTTCAACTATCAGGGTGATCGCCAGCAATGGGCGTACGCCGGTCGTCACCTGCGGCGCGCGAGTCTTCCGTACCCGGCATTGCGCGGCGCCAATCAACTGTTGAATGCCTCGGGTGCGCTTGCAGCGCTCGAGGCGCTGCGCGCTCAACGCTGCCAGTGTCACAGCAGGCGGTGCGTCAGGGCCTTCTGACAGTGCAGCTGCTGGCGCGATTTCAGGTGCTGCCTGGTAAGCCGGCCATCGTTCTTGACGTCGCGCACAATCCGCACGCCGCCGCCGTGCTTGCGGAGAATCTCGACATGATGGGCTTTTATCCGCGCACACACGCCGTGTTCGGAATGTTGAATGACAAGGACATCGGCGGGGTTGTCGCGAGAGTCGGCGACAGGATCGACCATTGGTATGTGGCGCCGACGACGGGTGCGCGCGGCGCGCCTGCCGACAGTATCGCGCGGCAGATCAGTGCAGTGATGCCTGCCGCGTCGATCACCGAGCACGCAAACTGTTGCCGCCGCGCTTGCTTCAGCGCGCGAACGCGCAAAGCGCCGATGATAGAATTTTGGTGTTCGGTTCTTTCGTCTCTGTGGCTGAAGTGATGCGCGCAATCGGCGACGACGAGTGGAACGGCACAAAGCATCGCTTCACACGCAGCACCATCGCACTAGCGCCAGTCCCGCACGGAGTATTCATGGCCTTCTGGCGCCGCAAAGAACCCACAGCCGATACCCGATCGAAACGCGCGTCGTCCCGCCCGACCGACGAAACGCCTGGGCGAAGTGAGCCCGCGGATGCGGTGCGCGTGCGCGCCCGGCGCACGGTTGATCGGCGCGGCCGCGCTGCTTCTGACTGCCGCGATCGTTGTTCCAATGCTGCTCGATCCCGAGCCCAAACCCACCTCCGACAACATTGCGATCGACATTCCGAGCGAAAAGACGCCGTTCACGCCGCGGCTGACGCTGCCGCCCGTTCCGGCGCCGGATAACGTTCCGGTCGCTCCGCCGCAGGAATCGGCTCCGATCCAGGAAAAGGTTGAAGACTCCACGAAAGCGGCTGAAGCGAAGAAGGTGGAAGAGCAGCGAGCCCGTGCGCTCCTTGAAGGCAAATCCAAGACGGCAGCGGCGCGGAACTGGCGACAAGACGGCGCGGTTTGTCGTGCAGGCGGCCGCCCCGGCAAGCGAAACCGCGGCACGCGATCTTGCCGAGCGGCTGAAAAAGTCGGGACTCGCCCCATATATGGAAAAGGTGGATACCAAGCAGGGTGCGCGCTATCGCGTGCGGCTTGGGCCCGTATGCGTCGCGCGATGAGGCCGACGGCGTGCGCACGCGCTTGAAAGCACAGGGCATCAGCGCGGACTTGGTAACTCTTTAAAAGCCTATTGCATCGATGCCAACCCTGCGTACGATGCGCATCGCGACAGCGCGAGGAGACACTGGATGTGCGGCATAGTCGGAGTCGTGGCGACCGGCCCGGTCAACCAGCTGCTGTACGACTCGCTTCAGCTGTTGCAGCATCGTGGCCAGGATGCGGCAGGGATTGCAACCGGCTCGGGCAGCACGTTTTCGATGTGGAAGGGCAGTGGCATGGTGCGGGAAATCTTCCGCACGCGAAACATGCGCAACCTGACCGGCAACGTCGGCATTGCTCATGTGCGCTATCCCACTGCGGGCTCGGCGTTCAGCATCGAGGAAGCGCAGCCGTTTTACGTCAATGCGCCATTTGGCATCACGCTGGGGCACAACGGCAATCTGACCAACGCGGAGCAGCTGAAAAGCGAAATGTTCCGCATCGATCGCCGCCACATCAACACGAACTCGGATTCGGAAATTCTGTTGAACGTGCTGGCGCACGAGCTGCAGGAGGGCACGTCCAGCTATACGCTCGATCCGTCGACGATTTTTCGCTCGGTCGCGGCGCTGCACCGGCGCGTGCGCGGCGCCTACGCGTGCGTCGCGCATATCGCCGACCACGGCATAGTTGCTTTTCGCGACCCGTACGGGATTCGTCCGCTGGTCTACGGCGTCAACGAAACCGACGCCGGCACCGAGTATCTGGTCGCGAGCGAGTCGGTCGCGCTCGAGGGGCTGGGGTTCAAGTTCGTACGCGACGTCGCGCCGGGCGAGGCGATCTTCATCGACATCGACGGCAACTTTTATTCGCAGCAGTGCGCCGAGACGCCGACGCTGAACCCATGCATCTTCGAATACGTTTACTTCGCGCGGCCGGACTCGGTGATGAACGGCGTGAGCGTCTACAGCTCGCGTCTGAAGATGGGCGAGTATCTGGCGGAGAAGATTCGCAAGCAGATTCGCACCGGGGATATCGACGTCGTGATGCCGATTCCCGATACTTCGCGTCCCGCGGCGATGCAGCTATCGGCCAGGCTCGGTCTCGAGTTTCGTGAAGGCTTTTTCAAGAATCGTTACGTCGGGCGCACGTTCATCATGCCGGGTCAGGCGGTGCGCAAGAGGAGCGTTCGACAGAAGTTGAGCGCGCTGCCCACCGAATTCAAGGGCAAGAACGTTTTGCTGGTCGACGACTCGATCGTGCGCGGTACGACTTCGCGCGAGATCGTCAACATGGCGCGCGAAGCAGGTGCCAACAAGGTGATTTTCGCGTCGGCGGCGCCGCCGGTGCGCTATCCGAACGTCTATGGCATCGACATGCCGACGCGCAGCGAGCTGATCGCGCACGGCCGTTCTGACGAAGAAATCCAGCGTTTGATCGAGGCCGATGGTCTGGTGTATCAGGACATCGACGCAATGAAGCGCTCGGTGTCCGAACTGGGCCCGCATCTGACCAATTTCGAAGCGAGTTGCTTCGACGGCGTCTACGTCACCGGCGACGTGACGCCGGACTATCTGGATCGGCTGGAAGCCGCACGGGAGCTCGCCGCCATCGCCGAGAGCGATCCGTACTCGCAATTGAATTTGAACCTGGCCCAAGCCGACTGATGTAGGTATCATTCGCTGACGCGCCGATTTGAATCAGCTTGCGGGCGCTTAACAAATACGGCTAAAGCGATCGAGGTGCAATGAACCCGCCGAGCTGATTCAACAACCAGTGAGGCGGGTTTTTTATGTCCAAGCAAATCGACGAGCCGCGTGACTTCGAAACGCGGGCCGTGCGCGCCGGCACCGAGCGGTCGCAATTCAACGAGCACAGCGAAGCGCTGTTTCTGACGTCGAGCTTCGTGTTCGACAACGCCGCACAGGCGGCCGCGCGTTTTTCGGGTGCCGAAGCCGGCAACGTCTACTCGCGCTTTACCAATCCGACGGTGACGATGTTCGAGCAGCGCCTGGCGTCGCTCGAAGGCGCCGAGGATTGCCTGGCGCACCGCCTCGGGTATGGCGGCGATCATGGCAACCTGCCTCGCGACCCTGCGCAGCAGGCGATCACGTGATCTGCGCCGCCAACGTCTTCGGCGCGACGATTCAGCTGTTTTCCAACTTGCTCTCGCGATTCGGCATCGCGGTCACCTACGTCGACGCCACCGATATCGAAGCTTGGCGCGCGGCTGCAACTGCGCAGACACGCGGCTGCTCTATTGCGAAACGCCATCGAATCCGCTGATGGAGCTGGTCGATCTGACGCAGTTTGGTCACTTTGGACGAGCGATCGGCGCGCTTTCGGTCGTGGACAACTGCTTTTGCACGCCGGCGCTGCAGCGCCCACTCGAGTTCGGCGTCGATGTAGTGATTCATTCGGCAACCAAGTATCTCGACGGACAAGGGCGGGTGCTGGGTGGCGCGGTGCTCGGATCGAAAGCGTTCATTCGTGAGCAGTTGTTGCCGGTGCTTCGCAGTAGCGGACCGAGCCTCTCGCCGTTCAACGCCTGGGTGTTGCTCAAAGGGCCTCGAAACGCTTGCGATACGGATGCGTGCGCAAAGCGCATCGGCTCAGGAGCTGGCCGAATGGCTCGAGCGTCGGCCCGAACGTCGCGCGCGTGTACTTTCCCGGGTTGCAATCGCACCCGCAGGCGGCGCTGGCGCGGCAACAACAGTCGCAGGCCGGTGCGGTCGTCGCGTTCGAGGTCAAGGCCGAGAGCTCGACCGGCGGCTGCAGCGCGAACGTGCCTGGCGCGTGATCGATTCGGTGCGCACGATGTCAATCACCGCCAATCTGGGCGATACCCGTTCGACGATCACGCATCCGGCGACGACGACACACGGTCGGATCGCAGCCAGCCGATCGCGAGCGCGCCGGGATCAACGAAGCTTTGATCCGTATCGCGGTCGGTCTCGAATCGGTGGAGGACTTGAAGCGCGATCTTGCGCAGGCGTTGCAGCGTCCGCTGACGCCGGGCCGGGTCCGGCCGGTGTCGCATTGACCGCGAAAGCGCGGGCGCCGTACAATTCCGACCAATTTGATCGGGAATTTTCGAGGTTACCGGCACAGGTCGAACTTTGAGCGGATTTAGCCAGAAGCGAAGCATATGAGACTGACTACCAAGGGCCGTTTTGCCGTCACCGCGATGATCGATGTCGCGATGCGGCAGCATGAGGGCCCGGTCACGCTGGCTGGGATTAGCGAGCGGCAGCGGATTTCGCTTTCCTATCTTGGAGCAGTTGTTCGGCAAGCTGCGGCGGCGCGCGCCTGGTCGTCGAGCACACGCGGGCCTGGCGGCGGTTACCAGCTGGAGCGGCCGATGGATCAGACGACGGTGTCGGACATCATTTTTGCGGTCGATGAGCCGCTGGATGCAACGCAGTGCGGGGGCAAGGAGAATTGCCACGATGACCAGCGTTGCATGACGCACGATTTATGGGCGAATTTGAACGTCGCGAATGCTCGACTATCTGGATTCGGTCACGTTGGCTGATCTGGTCGAGCAGCAGAGTCAGAAAGGCGAGAGCAAGGCAGACATCGGTGGCGGTGCTGCACGACAGTCGTCTGCAGCCGCGCGCGAAGAAACCGATGGATGTCAAACGAACGGGCGCAAGGGTAGCGAATGCAGCTTCCGATTTATCTCGATTATTCGGCGACGACGCCAGTCGATCCACGCGTCGTCGACGCGATGATTCCCTGGTTGCGCGAGAATTTCGGCAATCCCGCATCACGCAGCCATTCATTCGGCTGGACGGCGGAAAAGGCGGTCGATCAGGCGCGCGAGCAGGTCGCGGCGCTGGTCAATTGCGATCCGCGCGAGTTGATCTGGACGTCGGGTGCAACCGAGTCGATCAACCTCGCGCTCAAAGGCGTCGCTCATTTCCATAAAGAAAAGGGCAAGCACCTCGTCACGGTGAAGACCGAGCACAAGGCGACTTTGGACACGATGCGCGAGCTCGAGCGCGACGGCTTCGAGGTGACGTATCTGGACGTCGAGGAAAACGGCCTGGTCGATTTCACCAAGCTCGAAGCAGCATTGCGGCCGGACACGATTTTGGTTTCGGTGATGTACGTCAACAACGAGATCGGCGTCATCCAAGATATCGCTGCTATCGCCGAGCTCACGCGCTCGCGCGGCATCGTGTTTCATGTCGACGCGGCGCAGGCGACCGGAAAGATCGTTGTCGATCTCGCACAGTTGAAGGTTGACCTGATGTCGTTTTCGGCGCACAAGACGTACGGGCCGAAGGGCATTGGCGCGTTATTTGTCAGGCGCAAGCCGCGCGTGCGGCTCGAAGCGCAGATGCACGGCGGCGGACATGAGCGCGGATTGCGCTCGGGCACGTTACCGACGCATCAGATCGTCGGCATGGGCGAAGCGTTTCGCCTGGCGCGTGAGGAAATGGCGACGGATAACGAACGCATCCGCATGTTGCGCGACCGTTTGTGGGCGGGCATATCGCAAACCGAACAGGTATTTTTGAACGGTGACTTGGAACGGCGCGTGGCGCACAACCTGAACGCGAGCTTTAATTTCGTCGAAGGCGAAAGCATGATCATGGCGATGAAGGACGTCGCCGTTTCGTCCGGTTCGGCTTGTACTTCGGCCAGTCTGGAACCATCTTATGTATTGCGCGCGCTGGGGCGCAGCGACGAACTGGCGCACAGCTCGATCCGCTTTACGGTCGGGCGCTTTACGACGCTCGAAGAGATCGACTTTACGATCGATCTGGTGACGCGGCAGGTGGCGCGGCTGCGCGAGATGTCTCCGTTGTGGGAGATGTATAAGGATGGAATCGATTTGAGTACGGTCCAATGGGCTGCACATTGAGGTAATCGAAATGGCATACAGCACGAAAGTTCTTGATCATTACGAGAATCCCCGCAATGTCGGGTCATTCGACAAGGGCGACGAGCAGGTCGGCACCGGGATGGTCGGCGCACCGGCGTGCGGCGACGTGATGAAACTGCAGATCCGTGTCAACGAGCAAGGCGTCATCGAAGACGCGCGGTTCAAGACGTACGGCTGCGGTTCGGCGATCGCGTCATCGTCGCTGGTGACCGAATGGGTCAAGGGCAAGACGCTCGATCAGGCGGGCACGATTCGCAACACGCAGATCGCCGAAGAGCTGGCATTGCCTCCGGTCAAGATCCACTGCTCGATCCTGGCCGAAGATGCGATCAAGGCCGCGATCGACGATTACCGCGCCAAGCACGGCGGGGCAGAGCAAGTGCGAGTGGAGAAGCAAGCGGCATGAGCGATGAGCGCCGGGCCGCCCCAAGCGCATCGCTCGCCCCCACGGGGGGCGGGCGCAATAGCACCGCGAAGCAGCAGCACTGGGAGTCACGATGACCGAGCGTGCGGCGCAGCACGTCGCGGGGTATCTCGCAAAGCGCGGCCGCGGCATCGGGCTGCGGCTTGGTGTGCGTACGACCGGATGCTCGGGCATGGCGTACAAGCTCGAATACGCCGACGTTGCACAGCCCGAGGATCGACAGTTCGAAAGTCACGGCGTGAAGATCTTCGTCGACCCGAAAAGCCTGGCGTACATCGACGGCACCGAGCTCGATTTCGCGCGCGAAGGATTGAACGAAGGTTTCAAATTCAATAACCCGAGGGAAAAGAACCGCTGCGGTTGCGGTGAGTCCTTCAACATCTGATCAAGGGCGCGTCCCGGCGCGCTGGCATGCTCCTTCCTCCGGATCACTTCCAACTGTTTGATTTGCCAGCGCGCTTCGCGCTCGACCTGGCCGCGCTCGATAACGCGTACCGAAGCGTGCAGGGGCACGTTCATCCCGACCGCTTTGCTGCCGGCACCGCTGCCGAGAACCGCGTCGCGATGCAATGGGCAACGCAGGCCAACGAGGCTTATCGAACCTTGAAGTCGCCGCTGAAACGCGCTGCATATCTGTGCGAGCGCGCCGGCGCTCCGATCGACGCCGAATCGAACACGTCGATGCCGGCCGAATTTCTGATGCAGCAGCTGCAGTGGCGTGAAGCGCTGGACGATGCGCGTGACAAACGCGACCGTGCTTCATTGCAGGCGCTGGACGACGACATGGCCGGTGCGCGCGACCGTTTGCTCGCGGAAATCGGCTGCGCGCTCGACATTGATTCCGATCCCGCACGCGCCGCTTCGCTGGTGCGGCAGCTGATGTTCATCGAGAAGTTCGGAACCGAGATTGCATCCGCGGTAGAAGCATTGCGCGACAGCCGCGCGTCGGCGTAATGGCGCTGTTGCAGATCGCCGAGCCAGGGCAATCGACCGATCCGCATCGGCATCGGCTCGCGGTCGGAATCGATTTAGGCACGACCAACTCGTTGGTGGCCACCGTCCGTCACAGCATTCCTGTCGTACTCGATGACGCCGAAGGCCGCTCGCTGTTGCCATCCATAGTGCAGTTTCAGGGAAATGGAACAACCGAGGTCGGCTACGCGGCGCAGAAGCAGCAAGCGGTCGACGCGCGCAACACGGTGGTTTCGGTAAAGCGCCTGATGGGCCGCGGAATGCACGACGTCGAACACATCGAGAACATGCCGTATGACTTCGTCGACGCGCCCGGCATGGTGCAGCTTCGAACCGTGGCCGGCGTGCGAAGCCCGGTCGAAGTGTCCGCGGAGATCCTGAAGAAACTACGCAAGCGTGCCGAGCAGGCGCTCGGTGGCGATCTGATCGGCGCGGTCGTGACCGTCCCCGCGTACTTCGATGACGCGCAGCGGCAGGCAACCAAAGATGCTGCGAGGCTGGCAGGACTCAACGTGCTGCGCCTGTTGAGTGAGCCGACTGCGGCCGCGGTCGCGTACGGGCTCGATCACGGCGCTCAGGGAATGTATGCCGTCTACGACCTTGGCGGCGGAACGTTCGACATTTCGATTCTTCGGCTGACCAAGGGCGTGTTTGAAGTGCTCGCGACCGGCGGTGACTCCGCGCTCGGCGGTGATGACTTCGATCAGCGTGTTTTCTGCTGGCTGGTCGAGCACTCGAGACTGCTGCCATTGTCCGCGCAGGACACGCGGCTGTTGATGGTCAAGGCGCGCGAGGCGAAGGAGCGTATGTCCGCCGAGCCCGAAGTGCGGGTGAACGCAGTGCTGTCGACCGGCGAAGTCATCGACCAGACGCTGACCAGCCGCGACTTCGTTCAGATGACGCAACCGCTGGTGCAGAAGACACTCGCTGCCTGCCGTAATGCGCTGCGTGATGCCGGCCTCAAGATCAGCGAGATCGACGGCGTGGTGATGGTCGGCGGGGCGACGCGCATGCCCCACGTGCGACACGCGGTCGGTGAGTTCTTCGGTCAGGCGCCATTGACGAACATCGATCCGGACAAAGTGGTCGCGCTGGGCGCGGCGATTCAGGCGAACTTGCTCGCCGGCAACCGGGCGGCCGGTGACGATTGGCTGCTGCTCGATGTGATCCCGCTATCGCTCGGGCTGGAAACAATGGGCGGCCTGGTCGAAAAGATCATCGAGCGCAATTCGACGATTCCCGTCGCACGTGCGCAGGAGTTCACGACCTTCAAGGACGGGCAAACCGCGATCGCGATTCACGTCGTGCAAGGGGAGCGCGAGCTCGTCTCCGACTGCCGCTCGCTGGCGCGCTTCGAACTGCGCGGCATTCCGCCGATGCCGGCGGGCGCCGCACGAGTCCGCGTCACCTTTCAGGTCGACGCCGATGGCTTGCTCGACGTCAACGCACTCGAGGTCGACAGCGGCGTGCAGGCGTCGATCGTCGTCAAGCCGTCATATGGGCTGGCCGACGACGACATCACACGCATGCTGCAGGAATCGTTCGGCTCAGCCGACGACGATATGCGCAAACGCGCGCTGCGCGAGCAGCAGGTCGATGCGCAAAGGTTGATCGAAGCAACGAAAGCCGCGCTCGCATCCGACGCCGATCTGCTCGCTTCGGATGAGCGCGCGGAGGTGGACGCGCTGATCGCGGCGCTCAACGATCGGGCGCAGGGCGATGATCCGGGCGCGATCAAGGCTTCGATCGAAGCGCTGGCCAAGGCGACCGACGACTTCGCCGCGCGCCGGATGGATCGCTCGATTCGTGCGGCGCTCGCAGGCCGGCGCATCGACGATCTCGCGAGCGTAGGCCGCGCCGCTAAATAACATGCCAAAAATCACCGTGCTGCCGCACGCGGAAATTTGCCCGCAGGGTGCAGAGTTCGAAGCGAAATCCGGTGTCTCGGTCGCGGACGCGTTGCTCGATCATCACGTCGATATCGAACACGCTTGCGGCAAGGTCGCGGCGTGCACCACTTGTCACTGCATCATTCGCAAGGGCTTCAATTCGCTGCCCGCGGCCGAGGACAACGAGGAAGACCTGCTCGACCGCGCCTGGGGGCTGACCCCGTTGTCGCGCCTATCGTGCCAGGCGATCTTGCAGAACGAAGATCTGACGATCGAGATTCCGAAGTACAGCATCAATCACGCCAAGGAAATCGAACAGAAAGAATCGTCATGAAATGGATCGACTCGCTGGAAATCGCAATCGCTTTATCCGAGATGCACCCGGACATCGATCCGCGCACCGTGCGGTTCACCGACCTGCACCGGTGGGTATGCGAGCTCGATGGTTTTTCGGATGATCCGAACCGCTCGGGAGAGAAGATTCTGGAAGCGATCCAGATGGCGTGGATCGACGAGGTTTCTTAGTCGGAGTGAAGGAGACGTGAACAGCGTCAAAGTTTGCCTTCGTAATTAAGGCTATTGCGTAACTTTGATCAGCATGTTCACCGCATAGGGCTGCTTGCGGCCAATTGCCGACCTAAGCGCGGTCGACGAGAATCGCTTGTAAGCAGACACGCGGAGATTCGGGCACGAACCCCGACTAGCTACAAGTGGACTAGAGCGCGGCCTCCGCTAAAAGGAGTGAGCATGACTATTCATCGAAAGCGCACGCAAGACCCTTGGATCATTCGGAACCTTTATGCGTTGCTCATTTCGCTCGCGGTACTCGCCGCGCTATTCATTGCTACGGTCCTATGGTCCTACGGCCATATATTCGGGAGTGTGACAACGGAGCACGCTAGATGGGCTCAATTTGGAGCCTTCGTCGGAGGCAGTCTGGGCCCCACGCTTTCTTTATTGGCTCTATTGGGGACACTTATGGCATTGTGGTCATCGGTCCATGAACTTCGCCGCAAGCAACGGGATGACGAGGAGGAGGAAGCAGAGAAGCGTGTATTGGTCTGCAAGCTACTTAGGGATGAAATTACTGAGCGTTGGCAGAAGCAAATCGCTCCAGATCTTGATGTCTTGAAGCAAATGCCACCTCTTAAAGCGGCAAACGACTTTGTGCACGATAAGCGCATCGTTTCGGACGACATGATCGTTTTCAAGCTAATCGGCACGTCCTTTTCCGATTACTACTTCCTCAAAGACCCCATGCTTCTATCAGAGATAATCCATGGACATGTTCTGATGCGGGATCTAGTGGATCTTCAAACGCTGGTAAAAGTATGCTTGGTGAAGGATTCGAATTGGGTTGAGAACTCTTTCCATGACCGGCTTGGTGAGCTATTAAGTGCAATGAACGCACGGTACGAGTCGGTTCTGTCGAAAATTTCGATTTAGGTCCCACACGGTCACTTCTGAGGTTTCCGTCGGCGTGTGTGGCAATGGTTAGCGCTGTTAGACCCTTGGGCACTCGGAGTCTGGGCCTTGCCGCAAAGCCAATGTCCGCTAAAAGGGGGTCGAACTCCATAGAAGCGGACTTGTCCGCTTAAGAAGAATCCGCGATCCATTTCTGTCGGCTGAGCTGGGCGCTCGCGAGCGGCGCGGCGGCAATCAAAGAGGCCCGCACAACGCGCGTTGCCGGGCCTCATGCCGAGTTCCAGACTTCCGGTGAAGCGCAGGAGACCTGCGCGGCGAAATTTGCGGCCTTTAGGGGTCGATGGAGCTTCTTTCGGCAAGGATGAGCATCCCCCTTCGGCCCGCCACTGTCAATGCAATTCATGGCGTACGCCAACGGCTGCCTGCCATCGCTATTGAGCAACGCGGAGGAACGTCTCCCTATGAGCGTTAGCGTTAAGTCGCGAATCGGCCAGTAGCAGACCTTGGCCTCGCGCTGGCAAATGTGCGCAAAAGCGGACACTATTGAACGCTCGCCTCGTTCGATCGGATGAGGTGCGTGACATCGCGACACGAAATCAGAGAAGTAGACTCGCGGACGAAGGTGGTCATGAAAAAGCAACAATCAACCGCGACTTGTTGGCCCCCTGCAACTTGAGGAGCGACTGACGTGCCAAAGCTATACAACGTACAAACGGGTGAGCTACTCGGAGTTGTCTCCGCCTCGGATGTCCAGACACTCATCGACCAACTTGAAGAAGAGCACCGCACTGATAAGGATTACTTCATCAATCCGACGACGATTGATCTAATAGGCGAAGCCGGCGCCTCACACGATCTCGTGACGCTGCTACGCAAAGCCGTCGGTAACACCGAGGGAATTGACGTCCGGTATGAGGAGTAGTTAATTTGCATTAGGCGTTACCGTCGCCATTACGAACCGGCACAAGCGCATTGGCTGAGTTCACGTTAGCAACCCTTACCTGACGCGACCGTGCTCGGACTCTTTCGAAAGCAGCGAGCATCAAGCAGAGTCGTACGCACTCCCATGGCAACACCATTGCCGTGGCGACCAGAAGCAACTCTACCGATACCTGATTGGGATCAACTCGAACAGCCTGCAGACGCTAGTGCCGAGCAGCTGCATGCGTTCTGGGCTACCGCAGCCTTCACCTGGCTGTCTGATCTAAGTGCTCGCCTGGGTGACGGATACGCGATCGCCGAATCTGACTCCTTCATGCTGTTAGGCGCGCTTTCCGAACGGCAGCAACAACTCGCGCTCGAATATGCCGAGAAGAGCCGGAATCGTGTGCTTAAGGTGCTGTCAGGCATCGCGGTGGACGAAGGCTATGGCAAGGACGTCATCATCGTCTTCAAGGACCAGGAGACCTACTACGAGTACACGTCCAACTATGACAATGAGGTACCGGCCGCCGAAGAGCTGTCATTTTCGGGAGGCATGTACATCAATCGTGGATACGGGCACTTCGTGTTTGTGGCAGATGACTTGACGCTAATCGAGCCGGTCATTGCACATGAGCTCACCCATAGCATGATGTCGCACCTGCCGCTGCCACTGTGGATCAACGAAGGTATAGCGGTGAACACCGAGCGACGTCTATGTCCGCGAGAGCGAAGCCGATATACACCGCAGGAGGTGCGAGATAAGTTCGCACGCTTCTGGAACGAGGATACGATTCAGGAGTTCTGGTCGGGAAAGTCTTGGCGCCGGCCGGACGAAGGCAATAGCCTTAGCTACGAGTTGGCAACGACGTTTATTGGTCTTGCTTCACGCGACGATTGGGAACAGTTCGTGGCGTTCGTCAATGCATCAGATTGGGTCGATGCCGGCGATGCGGCCGCTGCTGAACACCTCGGTTACGGCGTAGCAAACCTAGCTGAAGCCGTGCTTGGTCCGGGGAATTGGCAGCCGGAGCCTTCTCGTTGGGAGAGCGGAGCGGAGCGAGATAGGCTGTGACGGCTGAAATCGGCCATAAGCGGTCATCTCCTTTTCTTCGCAAATGACCTTAGCGCTGACGCTAGCAATAGCTGCCCTTCTGGTTCTTAATGGAGCGGCCTCATTGGCGGTATGGAAGTGCCATCTATACAGCCCAGCGCAATGTCGCAGTCAATTCGCAATCATTTGGATGCTGCCATTGGTCGGTGCTTTGATTGTTCTCGTTGCGTTGAAATCGGCTAGGGAAGATGCACGAAGGCATCGAATACTGAGAAATGAGCCGGACAACGCGCCCGACAACTTTAGTCAGCGAAGTGCTGCGGATGATGACTAGCGGCCATAACCGGCCAGCATCGTGTTCGTTGACGCCTACCCGCTCGCTCAACACGGACACCTCCGCGGCAGCGCTTCGCGCGGGCCGCGGGTTGCCGCGCTTCGTTCAGTAGGCCGCAGTGATGGCCACGCCAAATCGCCGAAGCGTTCAGCCGCGAAGCGCCACGCGCAAATCGAAAACATTTCGATCATGGAGTCGGTGGGGCGCATGGGGCCACTAGGCCTGTGGGTCTATGCGGAGGCCTATCTGCGCGCCGGTAAAGCCGTGCCCGCGCCAACTGTTCCATTTGAGCCCACGCGGTACTTTCTCATCTGCCATTCAGTCGAACTCGGGCTGAAGGCTTTTCTCTCGGTCCAAGGGTCCACGATGCTCCAGCTGGCCGACTACGCATACGGTCACAATCTGGTGAGCATATTGGCCGCTGCGGAAAGCCAAGGGTTGTTCAGCACAGTGCCGCTGTCTACGGCGCAACTTGCCGAGATTACGAAGGCATCGGAATACTATGTGGGCAAAGTGTTCGAATATCCGGCAGTCGGCGAAGCTATCAGCGCATATCCATCGCTTCCGGACCTTACTACGTTGCTCGACGCAGCGGAGTTGCTCGTCAAGCACTTGGAGCAGCCGTGCAAGGCAGCGTAGTAGAACTGCCCCCTAACAACCTTCGACATGGACGCACAAATGCGCCGGTCAAGTCCGACGTTGAACGTCCGCTTTCAGGACGACCAGTTTCGTTTGGTCTAGGCGATCTCTCGTGACAGCTTTGGGTGGCGGATTCAACC
>CAVQBE010000028.1:0-17338 GCA_963710675.1 uncultured beta proteobacterium
GTGCTCAGCGATCAGACTGCCGCGCGCGTGAACACGAGCGACCAGCGCGCTCCAGCGCTGCAGTTGACCCGGCGTGGCCGACCATCGGGCACCGTACATGGAAGGAGGAAATTCACCATCGCCAGCGCCATCAGCGCCGAAGGCGCGTGGCCTTCATCCGCCAACGCGGCAAAGCGCCCGTAGGCCGCCGAGTAACGCTGTGTGCCTAGTGCATGCACAGCATCGTCATAGATTCGCGTGTGCTCCGGCGTGGCCTGCGAAGTTCGTCTGCACGGCCGGAAGCAAAGCCAAATACATTCGCCCCGACAACAATCAGCGGCATAACGATCGTCATTGCGAGCCTTAGTAACGGTTGCGAGGGCGGTTCTCGGGTGGGAAGGCGGGCTGTTTCATGTCAGGTCCTGTTCGTTGTTTTGAGGGCGGCGAACAGTAGGCGGGAGCATTGGCTCGCGGGTGGCAGCTTTCGCCCCAAAAGTGACACACCCGCGTGAGCTCGGATCCGACGCCCCGAGCACGGTGATTCACGCTCGACGCTTAGTTCGACCCCAGGCCGGACTGTAGTGACCGCTCGCGAGGAGTTTTGTAACGCAAGTCCACCTAGTGCTGTCAAAATGCGGCGGGCACAAGAGAGGAGAGACCGTGATGAAAATCGCTCGATGGTTTCGCCGTGTCGCGCCGCTGTGCGCATCTGGTCTTTGCGCATGGCGTTTTGCGCAGGATTTCCCAAGCAAGCAGCCGGTGCGCCTGATCGTCACTTTCGCGCCCGGTGGAGGTGCCGACACGATCGCACGCACGGTGAATGCCAAGATGGGAGAGACGCTGGGCCAGACCGTGATCGTCGAGAACAAGGCGGGAGCGGGCGGCGCCATCGCTACGGATTACGTCGCGAAATCAGCGCCGGATGGCTACAACGTCCTTTTCACGGTGTCCTCGCACAGCATCAACCAGGCGCTGTGCCAACGCTGCCTTTCAACACCGAGCGCGACCTGCGCGGCGTGACGCTGATTGGTGCTCTTCCGCAAGTGCTGGCAGTGCATCCCTCGGTACCTGCGTCGAATCTGCAGGAGTGGATTGCGCTCGGCAAGAAGGATCCGAGATACCTTCAGTACGCCACCGGCGGCATCGGTTCGCCCGGCCACTTCGCCGGCGCGCTGCTGCAGTCGCAGGGCAAACTCGAGCTGGTGCATGTTCCATACAAAGGCGCCGGACCCGCGATGTCCGACGTGATGGGCAACCAGGTACCTGCGGTGCTGGGCACGCTGAGCGGAATCCTGCCGCACATCAAGAGCGGAAAACTCAAAGGCATCGCAGTGACTTCCACCAAGCGCTCGCCGCTGATACCCGATGTAGCGACGATCGCGGAGTCAGGCTTTCCCGGCTACGAGTCGGATACGTGGATCGGAATGTTCGTGCCGCGCGCAACACCGGCGGACGTCGTGGCAAAGCTGCACAGCGCCACGCTGACGGCGCTGAAGGATCCGGCGGTCGCGGCGCGCATGGAAAGTCAGGCGGGCCAGATCATCGGCGGTTCTCCCGCGGAGCTCGATGCGCTGGTCTCCAAGGAGATCCGGCAATTCACGCAGGTCGTGCGAGAGCAGGGACTCAAGCCCGAGTGAGCTCGCGGCTTGTCTGATCAGCGCTCTAGGCAACTATTCACAGACTAGTCTCCGCAACTCTTGTCACGGTGCCGCTCGTTAGTTGCACCAGATCGTCAAAGGTAAGGCGGAACACCGCATTCGGCGTCCCGGCCGCAGCCCAAATCTCATCGAAGCTACGCAAGTCTTCATCGATGATGATGATCACCGGTTCGGAGTGCCCGATCGGAGGTACGCCTCCGATGGCGAAGCCAGTGCGGTCGCGAACAAAGTCAGCGTTGGCGCGCTCAATCGTTTCACCGAGATGGGTTGCGATGATCGACTCATGCACGCGGTTCGTTCCGCAGGTGATGACTATCACGGGTCGATCGCTGATGGTCGCTCGGAACACCAACGACTTCGCGATCTGCCCTACTGTGCAGCCGATCGCTGCCGCAGCCTCGGCAGCCGAGCGGGTCGACGCCTCAAACTCCATCACCTCGAAGCGCGGGCCGAGCACACCCTGGACTCGCAGCGCAGTGCGATGCGTGGCTCGTTTCACTTAAACAGTCCTATGTGGCACGCTAACTCCCTTGCTTCACGCGCCGCAAATTGTTGTCGCAGTCACCATGATTTCAGCGAAAACAGCTGCTTGCGCTGCTGCTTGGCACTTCGTCGGTGGCGATAGCGTCGGCTCAGGCGTCCGTTGCAGGTCGGTTCGAAGCGCTTCACCGAGTCGTACATCCTCGGCGAGATCATCACGCAGACGGCGCAGGGCCCAGGTGCGACGGCGGCCGTGCACCAGCGCGGGCTGGGCAACACAGCCATCCTGCTCAATGCACTCGAAAGCCGCAGCATCGATGTCTATCCCGAATACACCGGCACGATCGCACGCGAGATCCTCAAGCTGCCCGACGTGCCGCCGCTGGCGGAGCTGAACACGCGTCTGGCGCCGCGTGGCCTGGCCGTCGCGGTGCCGCTGGGCTTCAACAACAGCTACGCGCTTGCGGTGCGCTCGAGCGATGCACGACGAAAAGGGCCTCGCGCGCATATCGGACCTCAGACAGCATCCCGAGCTACGCCTCGGGCTGTCGCAGGAGTTCCTCGGCCGCGCCGATGGTTGGCCCAATCTGCAGCGCGCTTACAGATTGAGTTCCCACCACCCAAGGGTCTCGACCACGGGCTCGCGTATGAGGCAATCGCCGGCGGCCAGGTCGACGTGATCGACATCTACACGACTGACGCCAAGCTCGACAAGTACAAATTGACCGTGCTTGTGGACGACGTCGGGTTCTTCCCGCGCTACGACGCCGTGCTGCTGTATCGCGCGGACGTGCCGACGCGGTTTCCCAAGGCGTGGGCAGCGCTCGCGCAGCTCGAGGGCGAGCTCGACGACGCAGCGATGCGGCGTCTGAATGCCGCCGCCGAACTCGACGGCAAGGACTTTGCCGCCATCGCCTCCGCCTGGCTGAGCGCGGGGCCGGCGCAGGCTCGAGGCACGGCGTCCGCGTCGGACTCCGCGCGTGCCGACCGACGCTTTGGCAACGTCTGTTTGCGCCCGACCTTGGGCGGCTTGCGCTCGAGCATGTCGGACTCGTGTTCGCGGCGCTGGCGGCGAGTTGTGTGATCGGCATCCCGTTGGGCCTGCTGGCCGCGCGACGCCGGCCGACGGCACCAGTGGTCTTCGGCGTGACCGGAATCATCCAGACGATTCCGTCGCTGGCGTTGCTGGCATTTCTCATCCCGTTGACCGGACGCATCGGTCATGGTGCCGGCGTTCATCGCGCTCACGCTGTACGCGCTGCTGCCGATCGTGCGCAATACCCAGGTCGGACTTGACGCAGATCCCGCGCGAAATGATTGAAGCGGCGAAGTCCCTCGGACTGCGACCCGCGGCCATCCTGTGGGAGATTGAACTGCCGCTCGCGATGCCGACCTTGCTCGCCGGGGTCAAGACCTCGGCCGTCGTGAATGTCGGCACCGCGACGATCGCCGCATTCATCGGCGCTGGCGGGTTCGGCGAGCGCATCGTCACCGGGCTGGCGCTGAATGATCAGACGATGCTGTTGGCGGGTGCGATACCGGTCGCCGTGCTCGCGCTGGCGATACAGGGCGCATTCGAGCTGCTGGAGAAAGGCATCGTTCCCGCGGGTCTTCGGATCCGCCGCGATTGAGGCACTGCAAGAGTGCCGCTCCGCGATTGGACGAACCGTTGCGGGCACGGTTTTCGCCCCCGTGGGGACGCTCCACTGACTTTTTTCAGGAGAAATTCATGAAACCAATCAGAAAATCAATGCTTGCTGCCGCGATCGTCTCGATATTTACTTTCGGCGGTGGTGCGGCGTTCGGCGCCGATGTGAAGCTCACGCTTTCCGGGGCGAACGAAGTTCCGCCGGTCACGACGTCGGCCAGCGGCGAAGGCACAATCTCGATCGCCGACGACGGCTCGGTGTCCGGCAGCGTCATGACCAAGGGCGTGCAGGCAACGGCTGCGCACATTCACATGGGCGCGGCGGGCAAGAACGGGCCGGTAATCGTGCCGTTCACGAAAGAGGGTGACACGTTCAAAGCGCCCGCCGGAGCGAAACTCGACGCGGATCAGTTGAAGGCGTTCAAGGCAGGCGACCTGTACTTCAACGTTCATAGCGCAGCGAACCCGGGTGGAGAGTTGCGCGCTCAGTTGAAGTAAGGCGTCCGCTGGGCGTCACGCTGGTGCTGAGGTGCTATCCCAGCACCAGCGGTGCTACATCAGTTCATGCTGCTGCCGACAATGGGCGCAAGCGCCGCACTGATACGAGCGCCCTGATCGGCCGTGATCATCGGCATAAGGATCCCAAGGAAGCGCGCGTCCTGCACGCCGCTGGTGATGTACTGCCAGCGATACGCTGCGAGTGTCGTGCGGTGGATCGCTTCGACTTCGCGATCACTGAATGGCGCCCAGCAGTTCGTGCAAAGTAGGCAGCGTCCGCCTTGGCTTGCATCTGAACGATGCCGTCCACTGCGCCGACGAGTCCAATGAGTTCGTCGACAGCGACGTCGCGCTGCTGTTCATTGAGGCGTGCGTCTTCGCGCTGCCACTCCAGTTCGTCCAGGATCGCGTGTTGCGATTCCTCGCGCCAGTGGAACAAGAACACGTCCTTCCACAACGGGTCGAGCGCGTCGTCCGGTTCGATGCTGCTGCGGTAGTGCGCTTGCGAGAACAGCTCGATGTCGCACGTCAATGCGAGCACGGCCCACGTCGAGGCAGCAAGCACTGCGTTTGCGACCTGATTCGGCTCTGGAACGAACACATAGCCCGGCGGCATGCCGGGAGCGACCTTGAGTTCCAGGCGCCGAAAAAGCTCCTGGTGCTTCAATTCCTCGTCGGTTAAACGAACCAGCGCTTCGAAGGCGACTTGGTCTCCAAGCGCGTGAGTGCGACTGAGGTCGGTGACCTTGGCACCAATGAAGCGTTCCACCAGCGCGAACATGTTGGCATAGGTACGGCCCTGTACGTGCGAATAAAAGCGCTTTTGATCCGCGCTCAAGAACGGCAGCTGGTCAACCTTCGACAGTCCGTCGGGCAGGAACTTCTTGCTGAAATCGAATTCCCTGCCGCGTATCAGATCGCGGTCGATATCCCAGCGAATACGCTTCGAGACTTCGATGCACTTGGCATAGCGTTGTGTGTTAACGGCTGAATCTGCTGACTCCAACATGGACGGCCTCCTCTGAGTTGTTTGCTGCGCTATGACGATGCTGGTTTTGCTTCGCCCGCTGCAGATCAGAAGTGTGTGTTGCCGTCACGAAAGAAGCATGAGTCGGTTGTCCCGCTTCGCCGGTCGTTTGCGTTTGGAATCGCCGATATTCGGGACATGTGTCCCGGCTACTAAAGATGAACCTGTGGGTTGCGTGCTTTGACAATGGCTTCGGCGCGCGTTCTCACCCCCAGCTTGTCAAAAATAATCGACACTTGATTGCGCACTGTCTTCTCACTCTTCAGCAGGCGCTCTGCGATCGCGCGATTGTCGAGCCCTTCGGCAACCAGCTGCAGCACTTCACGCTCTGCCGTCGTCAGCGAGCTCTGTTCGGCAATGTCGGCGACATTCTGCTGCGGCGAGAGCTCAAGAAACGCGCGGACCTCGGAAAGAAACAACGGCCAGGCTGGTTCGGTTTCGAGCAGCACATGGTTGTCGCTCTCGAGCGGCACGAAACGGGCGCCCGGAATCAGTGCGGCCAGCAGGCGCCCCTCGTTAAATGGCACCGCGGCATCGCCCCGAGCGTGCAGGATCAAAGTCGGCACAGATAGGCGCCCGGCCAATTCTGAGACGTCAATCTGCTGAAAGGCTTCGAGCGTGCGCGCTGCAACCTCGGCGCTCGTCGTCACCGGCTCGAGGTCGGCCCACCACCGTTGCTGCTCCGGAGTGCCACGCGGGAGGAAGCGGTACGAAAATACTTCCCGAAACCCAGGGTGACTTCCGCCCCAACCGACCCGAATCAGGTTCACCAGCGTTTGCGCCTCTAGCCGCTCGACCTCACTGTCTCCTCGGCGCAGTCCACCGCGCGCATAGGCGCCCGAAAAGACCAAGTGCGACACCCGTTCCGGATGGCGTGCCGCATAAGTGATCGCCACCGCACCGCCTTGTGACATCCCGAACAACGGGAATCGCTTCAGGCCAAGCGCGTCGACCACCGCCTCCAGGTCGCTGACCCATGCGTCGAGTGACAGATCCGTGACCTCGCGGTCCGACAATCCGCAGCCGCGCTGGTCGTATCGGATGTATGAATGGTCGCGCGACAGTTCCGTTAGCCAGGGCCGCCACACGGGGCTCTGCAGGTCGTATTCGACGTGACTCAACCAGTGCGCGGCGCGCACCAGCGGCGGACCCGAGCCGATCGACGCAATGGCGATGCGAGTGCCGTCGGGTGACGTGCAGAAGCGAAGGGTCTGACGTGCCGGCATGGTCGCACTATGCTGCACTCGCCTGTTTCATTCGGCAACGGCTTGCGCCCTGACGCAGCGTGAATTTCAGCGGGAACTAGGATCGATTTTAGCGGGACTTCCGCACGGAAGTCGTAGCCAAGCCTGCCCTGAGCACTGAGTGTCAAATCCCTTGGCTTCACTCGCCGCCACTCGCGTTGGGCCGGGGGATGCCTCGCCAATGTCTACCGCGACGGCACGCGCCTGACAGCTCTAGCTGCGTTTCACGCGAGCGGTCCCTTCGGAAAGTAATGCGCATAGGCGTCCGTCTGGCTCACTTGCACACTGTTGTGCCAGAACATCACGCGCTTCGCCCACGCCTTCTGCGAGTCAATCACCTTGGTGAACAGCGGGTTTGCGCTGGAGTGCCGCTCGATCACTGCGTCCCAGGCTTTGAGCTGCGCGCTCAAGATTGATTTGGGGGTCCGGTAGACCTTTACCTTGTCCTTCGTTTGCAGGTCGATGAAGTCTTGCGACATACGGTGCATCGACTTCCACAGCATGTCCGAGTGCGCTGCGTGAGGAACGTACTTCAGGATCGACTTGATTTCCTCTGGCAGAGCGTCGTGCCTGGTCTTGTTAAACATGACTTCGCAAAAATTGTTGGCCATGTGATAGCTCTGCTGCAGGTAGAACTTCGCCACGTCGGGAAATCCCATGACGCGGTCATCGGTGGCGCTCGCGAACTCCGCGCCGTCGAGAAGCCCGCGATCGAGGGCGGGCACGATGTCCGCGGGCGCCATCTGGACAGCGGACATCCCCAGCGCGGAGAACATATCCACTGCCAGGCCCGAAGTGCGGAACTTGAGCCCTTTTAGATCTGCAGGGCCCTTGATCTCCTTCTTGAACCAACCCATGGGTTCGCATGGAACCGGCCCGCCGAGAAAGCTCACGATGTTGAGTTGCGCCGCCTGTTGGATCTCGGCAAAGAGCTCTTTGCCGCCGCCGTACTCGACCCAACCCATCAGTTGATTGGCGTCCATGCCGAAATCCGGCCCCGCGCCATAGAGGCCGAAGGCGACGTGCTTGCCGAACCAGAAGGCCGGAATGCCGTGCCCGCCGTCGAGCACGCCTTTGTTCACCGCATCGACGACCTGCAATCCCGGTACGACGGCGCCGGCGGGCAGCATTTCGATTTTCAGCCGCCCACCCGGTCAGGTCGGCTGCTTTCTTGCACCAGTCGACTGCGCACTCGTGATAGATGAACTTGAGCGGCCACGTACTCTGGAAGCGCAAAGTGATCGGCGCTTGCGAGCGCGCGATCATCGGGAACCCAAGCGCCGTCGCGCCGGCTGCGGCGCCGGTGGCGAGAAAGCGGCGCCGCGTCGGTTTCTTGGAAATGCTGCTGTCAGCCGTGCCGTCACGTTTCGTCGTTGTTCCCTTCCCGTTGGTTGCTCCGCATTGCGTTCACGCCCTCGCAGTACGCCCGGCGTCGTGGTGTCATGCCTTTGATCTGCCGACCTTCCGCCCGGTTGCGAATCCGGCGCTCTTCGCGAAGATGTTCGGCTTGCGATAAATCGCGAGGATCGTGCAGCCTTCCTCGCTGTAGGTTTCGTGCATCGAGCCCGGGTGCCGCCAGACGTATTCGCCCTTGCGGCAGATTCCGTCGTGATCGGAGAACGAGCCTTCGATCACCCACGACTGCTCGATCTCCGGGTGCATATGGAACGGTAAGCGCGCGCCGGGCTGCCACTTGAGAAGACAGGTCATCTCGCCCGCCTCGTCGTTCTTGTAGAGCACCTTGATCTGGATTCCCGGAAACTGCGACGGCGCTCCAGTCCATGTCCTGCGGCTTGACGTAGATGGAGCCGTTCGGCGTGGGGTTGAGCTTGAGCGTCTTCTCCCGCCACTGCTCGATCTGCTCGGGGGTGAGTTGCGTCGGCCATGTTGACCTCCGTCGTGCCGTTAAGCGAAAATGCGGTCGTCGGCCGAGTATGCCCATTGGGAAACATCCAGTCAACATGCGCTTCGCCGTTTTCATCTACGACGGTGTAGAGCCCGTGGACCTCGCAACCTACGGCGTGCTGTCGATGGCGCGCCGTATCGCGCCCGAAATCTCGATGTTCACCGTGGCGCCGCGGGCTGGAGAGGTCAGATGGCAAATGGCCTGCGCGTGATCGCCGACCACAGCATCACCGACTGCCCGCCCTCCGACGCGTTGATAGTCACAGGGGGTCCGGGCTGGGTGGCGCAGATGCGAAAGCCCGAGACACTCTCAACTTCATGCGCCGCTATGCGCGTGGGGCGTGTGGTCGCGGGCGTATGCACCGGCGGCATGATCCTCGCCGCCGCCGGTATCCTCGATGGCTGCAAGGCGACGACCAAACGCGAGATCGCCGGTGCCGAAGTGCCGCCCGTCCGGATGATGCGCGAGCGCCATCCGCTGATTGACGTGACGGAGCGCGGCGAGTCTTGTCGACTGTGGTCAGGTCGTCACCGGCGGCGGAGTCACACTCGGCATCGATGCGACACTGCACCTACTGGCGCGGCTTCTCGGCGAGAACGTCGCGAACGAGACGGCGCGCATCATGGAATACTCGCGCGCATGGCGAGCAAACCGAGACGCCCTGCCGGTCATCGTGCAGTGACGCGAACGGTCCGCGCGCGAGCGAACGACGGACGGCGATCGGGGAGCACCTCAGAGCGCTGCGCGCTGCGCGCGGCATGACGCTCGACCGCCTCGCTGCGGCGACCGGCCTTACCAAGAGCTACCTCTCGAAAATCCAGAACTCGCGCAAGCTTCCGCCGATCGCCACTCTTTCGCGCATTGCCCAGGCGCTGGGGACCGGCATCGGTAGCTTCTTCGGCGACATCCTGAACCAGGGCGAGGGTGCGAGCGTCGTTCGCAAGAGCGAGCGCCTGCCGGTGGTGCGCGGCGGTACTGCCTTCGGCTACGACTACGTCAGCCTCGCGCACGATCGGCTCGTCAAACGCATGGAACCGTTCGTCTTCACCTTTCCTTCGAAGATCGACCGACATGTGTTCTTCGATCACGGAGGCGAGGAGTTCGTTTTCATACTGAGCGGAAAAGTGATCTTCCAGGTCGGCGACGAGCGCTGGGCGCTGGTTAAGGGCGACAGCATTTATTTCGACGCCGCCATACCGCACCGCGGCTGGAGCGTGGGGCGCGATGCTACGGCGCTGGTAGTGATTCACTCTGCGCAGAGCACCCACACAAAGCCACCACTCCGATCCCGCCGAAAGGCTCGTCAATAACGGATGACTTCATCGCAGCCCCTATTGCGCTTGAGCGTGCGACGATGCAAAGTCAGTTGATTCCGGCTAAAAGGTGACGACTGATGAAAACGTATCGCATCGCAACCATCCCCGGAGACGGAATCGGCAAGGAAGTTGTTCCTGCCGGTCAGAAACTAATGGAAGCGCTCGCCACATCGAGCAAGGCCTTCCGCTTCGAGTTTGAGAACTTCGACTGGGGCGCCGACTACTATCGGAAGCACGGCGTGATGATGCCGGACGATGGCCTGAACGCGTTGCGAGACAAGGATGCAATCCTTTTTGGCTCCGCCGGCGACCCGCACGTCCCTGATCACATCACGCTATGGGGTCTTCGCCTGAAGATCTGTCAGGGCTTCGACCAGTACGCCAATGTGCGCCCGACGCGCATCCTGCCCGGCATCGACTGCCCGCTGAAGCGTTGCAAGACTGAAGATCTTGACTGGGTCATCGTGCGTGAAAATTCCGAAGGCGAGTACGCGGGTGTCGGCGGCCGCGTGCACCAGGGCCACCCGATCGAGGCTGCCACCGACGTGTCGATGATGACGCGCGCAGGTGTCGAACGCATCATGCGCTTCGCCTTCAAGCTCGCACAGAGTCGGCCACGCAAGCTGCTCACTGTGATCACCAAGAGCAATGCGCAGCGCCACGCGATGGTGATGTGGGATGAGATCGCGCTTCAGATCTCGAAGGAGTTCCCCGATGTCACCTGGGACAAAGAGCTGGTGGATGCGTCGACCGCGCGGATGATTAACCGCCCCGCTTCACTCGACACGATCGTCGCGACTAATCTGCACGCCGACATTCTGAGCGATTTGGCGGCGGCGCTGGCCGGTAGTCTCGGTATCGCTCCCACGGGCAACATCGATCCCGAGCGCCGCTACCCGTCGATGTTCGAGCCGATTCACGGCTCGGCCTTCGACATCATGGGCAAAGGTCTAGCGAATCCAGTCGGTACTTTCTGGTCGGTCGTGATGTTGCTGGAGCACTTGGGTGAGTCCGACGCAGCCAAGCGCGTGATGCAAGCCATTGAGCAGGTTACCGCCAACCCTGCGCTTCATACCGGCGACCTCGGCGGCAAAGCCACTACAGCGATGGTTACTGATGCCGTTTGCGGCTTGCTAGCAGCAAGTTTGCAGCGCAAAGCCGCCTGACGCTTCAGAGCGTGCTCGCTTGCGGCGCGAGCACGGCGGACGATGACGCTAATAGAACGTGCAGCGTGCGCTAACCCAAAATGTGCCGCCATCGATGTCGCCGCCCGCGCCGTACTTCGCGCGCGCTTTCAGCGTTGGCAGCATGCATCTTTCAGTGGTGAAGCCGACCGAGTTCATGAAGCTGCGCATCGAATCGGAAGGCAGGCCGAAGACAACCTTGGGTTTCGTGTACTGGCCCGTGGCCGTCGCACGCGGTGCTTCCACCCGGATCGCGGAGCCAAGCCAGGTCGAAGGGCTCGCCGTCGTTCCGTAAAACGAGCCAGTGCCGAACGCCTGCGACGATGACTCAGAACCTCCTTGCACTGATGTGCCGCCCGCCGACGTTTGCTGCTGCGGTACGAGCAACGTGGCTTCGGGCATCACATCGAGTCGCAATTGCGCCGCGCACGGCACTGTTGCGGCCACCAGCGCCATTGCTACCAATCTTTGCATCTGTGCGCGAACTAACAACATGTTGCTAACTCGCCCGCTACTTTGGCGGACGGACTTGCCGGGTGATGACCAAGCAGTGACATGAATATTCGCCTTACACTGCAAATCGTCAAGCATTTTAGCAACCGTGTTTACGCTACAGCGCGACATGTGTAGTTCCGTGGAGTCCAGTTCAGCAGGTGACGTGCTGCTAGCAATTCTGTGACCATGATGGGCGTCGCGCTCGTAGGTTTCGCGGGCCTGATGGCAGCCACCCCGCAGGATACGGCCGATGACAAGCTGTGGTCGGTGCAATGGACCTATAACCAAAACCGCGATCAACCTGTTGCCGGGGAATCGTACCGGCCGACGCAATCCAACTTTGTGGTGCAACGGCGGTTTGGAGCAAACAACCGCGGGGGGGCTGGACATGACTACCGCGTGCTGGACCTCCCGCCGGTACAAGGGGTGCCGGCCGATAGTAACGGCCATGTGCACCAGCTCGGAGTCGGCTGGCGCGCAGACACAGCTCAACGCCGATACGAGCTGACGACAGCGTTGGCGGTGTCGTCGAACGCGCTTAAAAACCTGGGCGATCTGGAAGCCGATGACGTGCGCTTCGCGGGCGCAATTGAACAGCGGCTCGGCGAATCGTGGTGGATCGCTCTGCGCGCCGATGATCGCTTCGGGCGGTTCCGCCTCTATCCGGGATTCGAACTGTTTCTGCAGCCGACGCCCGCACACGAAGTGCGTCTCGGTTTTCCGGAATCATCATGGCGCTGGAAGTGGGCACCCCGACTGCAATCGGAAGTCGCCGTTGCTCCCGATGGCGGCCGCTGGCGCGTACGCGATCCCACCCTTGAGCGGCACTCGATCGTGCGGTTAAGTTCGTGGCGTGCCACTCTGGGTCTACAGTGGCAGCCGTTCGATGCATTCGGGGTCAAAGCCCAGGTCGGCCGGATCTTCGACACCACACTGCGTTACCAGCTGCGCGATGGCAGCCAAACGCGCGTCGATCCGTCTGAGCGACCTTTTTCGGCATTGTTCTCAGTGCAAGGATTTGATTTGTTGTCTCGCAGCGTGCGCATTGCTTTGATCGGCGTCACGGGTCCGCAATTACTCCACCGGCAGCGCATTGCGTTGGTCAAGCGTGAGCGACTGATTGCCCGCCTTCACATCCACGAGCTCATGCCACATCAATCGCTTGTTGCCGACTTTCGCATCGCTTAACACCCAATATCGACCTACCGGCAAGGGCGGTGTCTGCGCGTTTCCATTGGCATCGGTCTTTATGTAGCCGACGCTATAGGCGTTCAGCGCCCGCGCGCCCTTTTCGCAGTCGGGTGTCCGCTCGGTGCAGGCGCGCATCCAGTTCTGCAGCACGCTGGCATATCGGGGTCGATTTCAAGCCCCCCTTGATCAGAGCTACCTGCGCATCCTGCTTCAACACCCAGAGCGTGCGGCCGGCGACGTTGTTGTCTGGCGAGGGCGCGCCGACCGAGAAGGCAATCACACCGCCCGTGGCCGAGTCGGAACGCGCCGACGGCGTAGCGGCCGTAGCGACTGTCGCTGGCTTGGCTGCGGAAGCGCTGCCCGACGCGGCGCCGACCCGGACCAGCACACACTTCTGGCTGGCCCAGTTGATGCGGTCCGGGCCTTCGAAGTCAAACTCGATCAACTTGAATGTTGTCTTGGGCAGGACCACGACGCGCTTGGCGTCACCGCGGTATTCGACCCGGTCAAGTTCCTGCTCGCGCGTGCGCTCGTCCATGCCGACCAACCGGTCCGGACGGAACTCGAAGACGCCGCCGCCGAAGAGGACTTCGCACAGGCCGCCTTTGGCCATTGCAGCGAGAGCAGCGAACGGATCCGATGAGTTGGTGCGGGTCGAGGCCGGCCGCGTCCACTTACCCAGCAGCGGATTGCGGTCGGGCGGCAGCGCAGGACGCTTCTCCCACATTGCGCGCGCAGCCGACGCCGCCTGTGCGCCCGTTGGGTCGGCACCGCGCGCCCCTTGTGTCCCGCCGGACGACCCCTGTGTCGGGGGCGCATAACTGGGACTCTGCGTCGCGGGTGCATTGATCCGGCTTGACTGTTCCTGTTGGCGACGCGCGTTCTCATTCATCAGCTGCTGCTGCTGTTGCTGCTGCTCGCGCTGGCGCTCCAGCTGCTGCCGGTACTCGCGTTGCTGGCGCTCGTACTCCATCTGTGCTGGCGTCTGCGCCCAGCCGTGCTGCGGAGTGACAATGGCAGCCATTACAAGCATCGCCGTCGCAATGAAGGCCGCTCGAGACGGAATATTCATCGAAGTCTCCGATCAAGTTGAGATGCACGCATGGGGCTAGAAACCGAGAGCTACATGCAAAGCAATGTACGGAGTTGGGCGTTACCAAGCCGTTACTACTCGACCAGGAGTCAAAGTCCGCTGGAAATGCGTATCGCGTCTCGGGCTTCGCTAGGCGTCCTTCACCTTCGGATAGGAACGCTCGTCACCGCCTGTGCGTTTTGGAGCCACTGAGAGAAGGCCGGGCTCGCTGAACGCAGGCGCTAGTGAGTAGTCGCTTGCGGCGCGCGCCAGCCCAAATCACTTCGTCTTGTAGCCAGCCGTTACCTCGTTCTTATGCGCTGCGAAGGCGGCGAGGACTTCTCCCTTCTCACGCGCAGGCACTTTGGCGAAGTCAAGGCTGCGCCCCAGCTCGGCCGCCACCTCGTCGAATTCTTCTGGCGAGATCTTGAGGTCACGATGCGCGCTCTCAAGGCCCAAATGAGTTTTACCCGGCTTTGTTGGCGAGAATTTGAAGGGCCCGCCCGTGACCTCGCAGACCCACAGGGTTCGCATGAACTTGAGGCCCGGCAACCTGTTCAGGTTCTTCGTGTGCCATTCCCTGAGGGCTGGGTTCTGCGAAGTCTTTCCCACGATCGGGTTCTGCACCACTGCGTCGCTAAAATGGTCAACGACCGTGGCGATGGCGAAGACGCCGCCAAGCCGTTCATACAGACTCTTCTCGGTTTTCGCAGCGGCTTGCAGCGGCAGTGGTCAGTGCCACGATGAATAGAGACAGTATTGCGATTAAGAGCTTCTTCATAAAAACCTCCTTGATTTGAATCATCGGCGGCAAGTTTGAGTTGTCCGTTGTCGGCATTTGATGCAGCACCGTCAGCCCACGTTCCCGTTCATGGATAAGCGAATTGTTGGATTCCATAAGGACGAAGAGCAACACTGGGTGGCCGAACTGGAATGCGGCCATGGCCAGCATGTTCGGCACGATCCGCCCTGGACAAATCGCGCGTGGGTCCAGACTTCCGAGGGTCGCGCCAAGGCTCTTGGTGCACTTCTAAATTGCGTGAAGTGCGATAAGGGCGAGCGGCCAGAAAATTATTCGCAGATAGGACCTTATTCTGGCGCGGAGTAATCGCCTTTTGAATTCTCCGGGTGGTCGGTCGGCTTAACTGGCGGAGGCCGTGCTCGACATCAACGCATTCCGATCTCGCGCAAACTCGAAATCAAGCGGTCGCGGCTCTCGACAACACGTCGAGTCCGTGCCGCCCAATCGTTGATCGATTTGGTTGATTTCGTACTTCGGGTGGCGCAGCAGAAAATCGTCAAGCACTCCCTTGCCTTCCGCTTTCTTCCCAAACGCACCAGCGCCGCAGCATGGATCGGCGGCCACGGCAGATTGGGATTTGAAATCTGCGCCATCTGGCCCCAATCACGCGCTTCCTCGTACTGGTTCAGCATGAAGTGCGCGAAAGCAAGCCGATACTGCCACTCCGCGCGCAAAGCATCGCGCGGACTCAGTCGAAGAGCCAGCTCAAGTGGCGCCACCGCTTCCGCGGGCCGCCCGTTTAGCGCCAGCGCATGCGCTTAGCCGGCAAATGCGACTGGGTTGGGGTGGCGTTCCGCCAATACTTCGCTCACTCGCAACATCGCCGGCCAGTCCTTTCGGACAAAGGCCTGGCAGACTTTGGCTTGATAGGCGAAGTACCCGTTCGGATCGAGACGCTCAAGGTTGTCGCTCGCTACGTCAACGCGACGCAACGCTGCGCTTCGATCAGGCAACCAGCCATTCAAAGCGCTGAGTAATTGGTAATCACACACCTCCCCAGGCGCGGACCGAGTTCGGATTCTTGATCACCGCTTGCTCAAACAGCAGAAGCGCCTCGTTCAGATTCTGGCGCTGTAGCTGCGGTGCAAAAGCGAAAATCCCTGCATGTCAAGTCGTCTGCCGAGACTTCATCGGGTGGCAACGTCGCGACATAGTCACCCGCGGCCTTGATGACCTCGATGTGCACGAAACGTCCTACCCTCACCACGAATTCGTCGCGCACTTCGCTAATGCGGGGCCGCTCAACGACATACAGCTCGCCCCATCGCTGTAGGCCGGTTTCACCATCGATCAGCTCGAGGTTAAGAAGAATGGCTTCGCTCTGCGGCCGCAGACTGCCGCGCAACACATACCGAACGCGTAGTTCACGCGCAAGCTGTCGAGGGTCGACCGCCTTACCTTTATAGGTAACCGCCGTGGCGTTCGCCACCACCTTAATCCCCGGGATTCGTGCGACCTCATTGGTAAGGTCATTCAGCAGCGCGTCCGCTGACCAATCATCGTTGCCTGACGCGCCCTCGACAGCAAACGGCAACAGCACGAGCGAAGCGGGCGGGATGTCTCGCGCCAGTGGCGCTTTCAACGCCGCTGGTGCGTTCTCTACCCGTTCTTCGGAGCGGCTGAACATGAACGACGCGCCGACGATGCCAACAACAGCGAGGATCGCTCCTGCCACAAGCCAGTTACTCCGACTTCGCGCTGCAGCTGGGGCGGCCTGCTCGGAAGCGAGGGGTAGCGCGGTCATGTGCTCGGGAGCGAGGGCTACGCGGTCATGGCGTCGGCAGCAACTGTCTGCGATGTCGAAGGGCCCTCGGGTACCAGCATGTAGCCGCGCCGCGCGACATTGCGGATCAAACGATGCCCGGTGTCACCGAGCACCCGCCGAATATCTCCAATCGCCTGAACGAGCGAGCCCTCGCCCACGACGACATCAGGCCAGACACGGCTCATCAGCTCCTCCTTGCTGACGACTTGACCGGCGCGCGCACCCAGCACGAGCAACACGTCCAATGCCTGCTTGCGCAACCCCGCTAGTTGATCTTCAGGGGTAAGCAGCTCACCTCGATTGAGGTCAAGCACAAAGCCAGACAGCTCCAACCGATTAGCAGCCTCGTTCCAAGCTGATGGGGTGATCAGCATCGCTGGTTCACCTGCCGCGACCGCTAATCACTTCGCACGCCATGTTCGAGTCGCGAAATGTTTGTTCTTTCATTTCAATTTGCGCGTTTCATCAGTACTTGCGCTCTCGAACCCGCTACCTTGGCCATCGCTTCATCTCGGAAGAAATAGTCAATGCAACCCTTGTCCATAGCAACCAGCGCTCCAAGCACATTACGCCGATGCGCCAGCCGGCCCTCCGTAGCATGTGCGAGCTCCGCCGCTAGGGATCGCCGCCGAGAGACGCTAGCACGCTACTGATTTCCTTCACTTTATTCCTCAGGACATATGAAAAAAGAATCCGTCATCGCCAATAAGCATCCTGCCGCTTCCGTGCCACGCACAGACAGCCCCAGTCCGGTCCCGCGCCGCGTTATGAGTCAGTGCATGGCAATCGGTGTTGCAGGTGTCGCACTGCTCGCAGCGTGCGCCACCCCGATCCCGTCTGCAGACTATCGAACCGACAAGAAGAAATACGACGACTGTGTCGCTAGGGAAAAGGATCGATACGGCGGTGCCCCCAGGAAGCTTATCTTGAAGCCAATATCCGCAATTTTTGCGGAGAACCTCCGACGCCTCCGAGGGACGAGAAAAAATAGGCTGCTTCGCTGATGGCGGTTTAGGAAGAGGCGGACTAGTGAACAGAACGAAGAGGAGAATTGATGGACAAGTCAAGTATTT